>NZ_NFJC01000011.1 GCF_002159665.1 Desulfovibrio sp. An276 | reverse complement strand
GAGTGTATCCAGATTTTTGAGTCATTGCAGTGAATCCCCTCCCAAAAAGATATTGGGTGCCCTACCACACCCACCGTTTTTGGGCTACAAAAAATACCTCAACCTATCTGCTCAATGTCGGTCTATCATTTGAACAGATCACAACCTGGCCCCCTTCTGGTAAAGCCCTTTCTTCAGGATATTGAGCACGGAATCTTTTCCACCCGTGCTCCGGGACGTCCCAATCCCATTGGCATGAGCCTTGTCCGTCTGCTCTCCCGGGAAGGCAATCTGTTGCATATCGCCAATATCGACACGCTGGATGGCACACCCCTGCTCGATATCAAGCCATATTCCAGGCGTATAGACTGTGTCATCGGCACACGCGACGGATGGCAGGACGAAGTCGATGACACAACTGTAGCCATTCGTGGGCGCAGATAGCCTTCGCAAGGCACAAGCTCTTTTTCTCACAAATCTGGAGGATACAGGAAAAAATCCTGCTATTCTCCAGATTTGTCTATTATACCACCGACTTTGCAAAATCTTGCAGGGCTGCTTGTATTTATAATAACGGTTTTTATTAGTGTTTATTGGGGTAAATGTGTGCCACAAAACCTGAAATGTATCACATTGGCACAAAGTGTGCCAGTATTCTTGGAAAAAAGCGGGACAACGGGGCATTTTTAGCAGGTCATTTGTCTTTAAAAAATAATAACTCATTGATATAACAATATAAAATAAGAGATTGTCCTTTTTGTCACACTTCTTGCATAACACTTAGTACCATCCCAACCCACACTCTCTACCCCCATTTTAGGAGGCTTGTATGAGCGCTATTGACGAATTGAGAAAAGCGGTAATCGCCGGTGAAGACGATGCAGCTCAGGAGTGGGCACAAAAGTGTGTCGCCGAAGGCGTCAATCCCATGGAAGCAGTGAACGTGATGGGCGATGCCCTGCGTGAACTCGGCATTCAGTTCCAGAACATGGAAGTGTTCCTGCCCGAAGTGCTGCTCGCCACCGACGCCTTCAAGGCTGGTCTCAAGGTTTTTGAACCCGAGTTGGCCAAGGCTGTCCAGGGCGACGCCAAGAAGGAAAAGGTCAGGGTCGTCATCGCGACCGTCAAGGGCGACGTGCATGCTGTTGGCAAGGATATGGTTGCCACCATGTGGACAGTCGCCGGCTTTGAGGTGAAGAACCTCGGTGCCGACGTCGATTCCGAAGCCATCATCAAGGCCGCCGAGGACTTCGGTGCCAAGATTATCGGTCTGTCCGCCCTTATGTCCACCACTATCCCGCATCAGAAGGAAGTTATCGACTTCCTCGAAGCCAAGGGTCTGCGCGACAAGTACAAGGTCCTCATCGGTGGCGGTTCCACCACACCTCAGTGGGCCGAACAGATTGGTGCCGACGGCTGGTCGAAAGACGCAGTTGAAGCAGTTGAAGTGGCCAATCGCGTACTGGGACTCTAAGTCATCAGCTTGCAAATCGGATAGTGACTACATTGGGAGGAAACCGATATGTTGATCGGCAATCGCAGCAAATTCATAGACTACTGGTCCCGTGCCAACACTGGCCCCATTTGCTTTGAAGACGACTTTGACAAGAAGATCTACTGGCCCAAGCTGAAGGAAATCACCAAGCGCTGGGAAATCGTCTACGATCCCAAGCATCAGGTTCCGACCGACGACGACATGCTGGATCGTCTGTGGCAGGCCGCCATTGATATGGTTGTGGAAGTTGGCGTTCTTTGCGTCGACACCCGCCGCATCATGCACTTCACCCGCAAGGAAATCGAAGACACTGTTGCCAACTGCAACGACACCTGGACAGTAGGTACCGGCAAGGATCGCGTGTCCGCCAAACATCGTGGCTTCGAAGACTACGACCACATCAACAATCCCGTCAGCGTGCTCGGCCGTATCCTCGGCCCCGTGTCCCAGGACATCTACCACGCCATCGCCCTGAGCTATGCCCAGGTTTCCGAAATGGACATGTGCCATTTCCAGGGCAACCTCACCGAAATCTACGGCCAGCCCATCGTGCCAGGCTCCCCCTGGGAAATGTTCGCCGAAATGTGGTCCGTCGCCCAGGTCAAGGACGTGTGCCGCCAGGTTTGCCGTCCCGGCCTCGCTGATGGTGGTATCCGCTGCATCGACCTCTCCGCCATCCAGTGCGTCATGGATCCCGGCTGGGGCATGGGCAAGGGCGACTTCCGCTGCTGCCTGACCCTGCCCTTCCACAAGGTGGAATTCAAGCACCTCACCCGCGCCCTGCAGTACCATGTGTACGGAGTGCCCTTCTATTCGGTCATGACCTCCTACCCCGGCGGTCTCTCCGGTGGCCCCGCCCACTCCGCAGTTACCGGTACGGCCGAATGGATCATCGAGAAGCTGTGCTTCGACGTGGCCCTGAACGGCTCCTGGTCCGCAGACGCCATGTACTTCAGCAACACCTCGAAGTACGCCCTGTGGTGCTCCAACCATCAGAACGCTGCCGTTACCAAGAACACCCACTGCGAGCCTCTGACTGGTGGTGGCTGGCAGATGACCCACGGTATCGGCCACGAAAACTTCTTCTGGGAATCCGCTGCTTCCGCAATGTCCGCCACAGTTCTCGGCAACGGCATCTCCGGCGGCACCGGCGCCCAGTCCGGCAAGCTCGACCATCAGTGCGGCTTCGGCCTCCAGTTCTCCGTCGACGTTGCCAAGGCAGTTGCCAAGGCCCGCATGACCCGCGAACAGGTCAACGAACTGGTTCTGCAGTGCCAGGCCAAGTACCAGCCCAACATCGACGCCCATATCGCTCACGACCTGGGCTGCGACTTCCGCGGCTGCTACGACCTCAGAACCGTCACCCCGCAGAAGTGGTATGTTGAGCTCGGCAACAAGGTCCGCAAGGAACTCAACGCCATGGGTCTGCCGGTCGACTACGACTAAACAACCTTTTTCGGGAGCGGGGTAGCATACGGCCCTGCTCCCGTCAGGCTGTACGCGAAGCTGAGACATCTGTCTGTCGCAAGGTTTCGTTTTTGAGCAGGGCTCGAATTCTCATGGCTCAGTGTCGATGCCGGTTTGCTATGCTGTGGACAGCGCGCTATCTAAAGACGGCCTCGTATCAAGTCAGTGGGAATTCGGGCCCTGTTTTTTGTTCCATGCCCCCAGTTGTCCAGTTCCCCGCCCTCTGGACATAACCACACAGTAAAGGAACACCCATGACCCGCAAAGAACTGCTCTTCAAATGTCTTCGCCATGAGGAAACCGAACGCAACGCATGGGTCACCATGGCCGGTGTACATGCCGGTTTCATCAAGGGATACACAGCGGACGAAGTGTATCAGGATGCCGACAAGCTTGTGGAAAGTCTGCTTGAAGTGGACAGGCTGTATCGTCCCGACGGCCTGATCCTGCTTTTCGATCTCCAGCTCGAAGCAGAAATTCTCGGTTGCACCATCAAGTGGGAGCACAACAGCCCGCCCTGCGTGCGCTCGCACCCGCTTGAAGAAAACATGACCATTCCCACCAAGAAAATCACCCGCGAAGACGGCCGCATGCCCCTTGTTATCGAGACAACCCGCCGCATCAAGGAAGCCGTTGGCGACGAGGTTGCCCTGTACGGGCTCTTCTGCGGTCCCTATACCCTGGCCTCACATCTGCGCGGCACCAACTTCTTCCGCGACATGCGCAAGCATCCCGACTATGTGCATGAACTGATGGCCTACTGTGCAGAACTGGGAACCCAGATGGCCGACATCTACATCGAAGAAGGCGTAGACGTCATTGTTCCCGTGGATCCTGTTGTCTCCCAGGTTTCTCCCAAGCACTTCAACGAATTTATTGCCGGCCCGTACAAGATCCTCTTCGATCACATTCGTGCTGCCAAGAGATTCTCGTCCTTCTTTGTCTGCGGAAACGCTACCCACCTTATCGAACCCATGTGCTTCACCGGTCCCGACTCCGTGGCCATTGACGAAAACGTGGACATCAAGGTGGCTCACGAAATCTGCGACCGTCACAATGTGGCTATCGGCGGCAACATTCCACTGACCACGGCCCTTTTGCTCGGCAACCAGCTCGACAACATGAAGGCCGGCATCGATCTTATCGATCGCATGAATACCAAGCGCAACTTCATTGTGCAGCCCGGTTGCGACATGCCCTACGCAACCCCTGTCGAAAACGTCATCGCCCTGTCCCAGGCCGTGCTGAATACGGACAAGACCCGTGAACTCGTGGCCAACTACGAAATGACGGACCTTGATGTGGATGTCGATCTGCCAGACTACGAACATCTGGAAAAGCCCTTGCTTGAGGCCTTCCTGCTGGATCCCGATGCCTGCGCTGCGTGCACCTACATGTGGGCATCCGCCTGCGATATGAAAAAGCACTTTGGTGACAAGATTGATGTGGTAGAATACAGGTACAACAATATTCCCGACATCTCCCGCACCAGAAAGATGGCCGTGGCCCAGCTGCCCAGCCTCTATCTGAACGGCAAGATGATCTATTCTTCCATCATTCCCAATCCCGAGGATCTCATCAAGCAAATCGAGGAAGTTCTATGAGCAATTCCGGCATCTCGGTTCCCCTGTACTTCATCACAGGCTTTTTGGGATCGGGCAAGACAACGCTCCTCAATCGTGTTCTGGACGAAGCCACAGCCCAGGGGAAAAAAGTTGGCGTGATCATCAACGAATGGGGTCAGGCCAGTGTTGACTCCGTTATTGTGCACGCCCGAGATGTCGAGATTGAAGAACTGAACAACGGTCAGGTATTCTGCAGCTGTCTGAGCAGTGATTTCATCAAGGTTCTGGCTCTCTATGCAAAACGGGATCTTGATGCCGTAGTGGTGGAAACCTCCGGCATGGCAAATCCCATGCCTCTGCACAAGCTGCTTCTCGACCTGCAGCAAATGACAGGCGAGCACTACAGCTACGAGGGAATGACCGCTCTGGTCGATCCGGACAGTTTCCTGGATCTTGTAGGATCCATCAATGCTGTAGACGAGCAGATCATCGCAAGTTCGCGTATCATCATCAACAAGATTGATCTCGCTACCCCGGAAGAACTCGACACGGTTCGAGAGAAGATACGCAAGCTCAATCCTTCGGCCAGGGTTCTAGAAACAACCTATGCCAAAATGGATGGCTTCTTTGATCCTGCAGAAAACCCGGCTCCCGCGAGACCGCTGTTCGGTCTGGACACCCAGGCAAAACAGCCTCTGGGACGTCCAGGCAACTTCCTGGTGAAGACAGAGAAAACACTCGCAAAAAAACAGGTTGAAGGCTTTTTCCGCGATGTACTTCCAGGTTCGTTGCGTGTGAAAGGGGTCTTTCTGGCCGAAGACGGCGTCTGGTACTACGCAGACGGTGTCAATGACCAAATCGACATCAAACCCCTTGGCTATACGGCAAAGGAAACAATCATCGTGGTTATTCCGCACCCCAGCCACGAAATGCGCGGCACAGTCCGCAAGTCCTGGCTGAAACACTGTGGTGAAGGCTTCACCTTGAGCTGATCTCCATGAGCCCCGCAGGTTCTGCTCGTGAGGGGCGGAACCTGCGGGATTTTTTTTCATGAAACAGACAACCATATTCCTGTGTAGCGAGGCACGTGTTTTTGTCTCCTTCTCGGACAATTCCGGCGCAACACCGGGAGACTACAACTTGAGCGTATTTGTTCGTACCGGCATTGAACACATTGTCTGCAACCCTGCTTTTCCTGCCAGGTCTTCAACATAGACAATGAGCTGCAGGAACGCACAGCAGCCCACAGACCTTTCTAAAAAAACGGAACCGATCTGTCCCTGTTCCATCTCAAAGTAGGCGAACCTGACCAAGCGCAGATGCACTCTGTCCCTGGATACCACAACCTTGACGGAGACATTAAAATCAGCCAGGACAGCAGACTATCCGATGCCGACTTGCCAAATGCAGAACATTTTTACCAGAAAAAGAAAGGAGGCGGCGCCTGCCATCCTGTCCGCCAGGGATCAAGGCACCGATATTGGATGAAGATCAGTGTCATTTCCGCCGGAAAAAAGCATGTATTACAGGCCGAACAGGGAGCCAACCTCATGGAATGCCTGAACGAGGCAGGACTCATGGAAGGCTCCGAATGCGGAGGACGCGGAGTCTGCGGCAAGTGTGTCGTCAGGGTCCTTTCCGGTACGTTCGCCGACATCAAGGACAGGGAGCAGTACAAGCGATTTTGCAAGGAAAATGAAGTCCTGGCCTGCAACTGCACAGTCACAGAAGATGCTGCCATAGAGATGGGCTACGGGCGCGATGACATTTCGCGCAAGGTCCGCCTGCCAGGCTTGAGCGAACATGTTGGCACCATCGAGACCTCGGTCTCCAAGGTGTACATAGAGATGACAGCCCCTACCCTGCACGATCAGCTTTCGGACATCGAGCGCATACTTGCCAAGCTCCCTGCCAAGACCAGATTCAGCCCGAGCATCCTGCACGATCTCCCTTCCAAGCTGAGAAAAGCCGATTTCAAGGTGACCTGTACGCTGTTTGAAGGGGAAGTCATTGCCATCGAGGCTGGCGACACCACCAGTGCCTGCTATGGCTGCATCATTGACATAGGCACAACAACAGTAGCCATGTATCTTGTGGATCTTCTGACTGGTTCTGTCATTGATGCCCGCGGTCTGGCCAACCCGCAGCGTGTCTACGGTGCAGATGTCTTGAGCCGCATCACAGTCGCTTCCACGTCCGAGGGGCTTGCCAAGATGCAGGATCTTGTCCGCCAGGGCATTCGAACTGTGATGCACGTCATGTGTGCGGACAACAATATTGCTGATGAAAACGTCTACCAGGCTGTTGTTGTCGGCAATACTTCCATGAGCCACTTCTTCCTGGGTGTTGATCCTGCCAACCTGGCAGTAGCACCCTTTGTTCCCTGCTACCGTCAGTCTGTAACCCTGAAGGGTGCCCAAGCGGGCCTTTCCATGAATCCCGAAGGTTATGTACATGTACTGGCCAACATTTCGGGATACGTGGGATCGGATACCATAGGTGTTGCCATGGCAACCAAGCCGTGGGAAAAGAAAGGCATAACCATAGCCGTAGACATCGGCACCAACGGCGAAATCATACTGGGCTACAAGGGTTGGGTACTTGCCTGTTCCGCTGCCGCAGGGCCGGCCTTTGAGGGTGCTCACATCGAGCAGGGCATGCGTGCTGGCGAGGGCGCCATCGAACGTGTCTCTCTGAAGGACGACAAGGTTACACTGGGCATCATCGGCGACACTGCCCCACAGGGCATCTGCGGCTCGGGCCTGATCGACGTTGTAGCAGAACTCATCACTGCAGGCCTCATCACCCGTCGCGGCAGCTTTGTTACGGAAAAGGACGAAGGCTTCAACCAGCCATTGGCTTCGCGACTGCGTACAGGTGGCAGCGGTATACGCGAATTCGTACTTGCCTACACAGGCGAGCACGGCAATACCAAGGATATTGTGCTGACCCAGAAGGACGTGCGCGAACTGCAGCTTGCCAAGGCAGCCATTGCCGCTGGCATAGAAATTCTGGTCAAGGAAGCAGGCTTTACGACCGCTGATGTGGACCGTTGCTATCTGGCCGGCGCGTTTGGCAACTATCTGGACAAGGAAAAGGCCGTTGTCCTCGGGCTTTTCCCGGGTATTCCCCAGGAAAAGATTATCGCCATTGGCAATGCTGCTGCCGAAGGTGCGGGCATGTGCCTTCTCTCCGCATCCCAGCGCAAGATGTCGGACCGCATAGCCAGTTTTGTAAAGCCTGTTGAGCTTTCCACCCATCCGGACTTTAACGACAAGTGGATCCACTGCCTGAACTTCCCAAGGATCACCAAGGGATAAAGTATTGTATCAATTACCTCTCCACCCGGGAGTACCTATGGCAACACTGCTAATATCCTGTGAAATCTTTCGCCCTGAACTGGAACTCCTGGCTGGAGAGGGTATTGAGCTTCCCGAAACCGTCTTTCTGGAAGCCCAGTTGCACAACATCCCGGAAAAACTGCGTAACAGTGTTCAGGATGTCATTGACGACTTTGAAGACACCCACTCTGAAGCAAGTACCATTTTTCTGAGTTATGGCCTGTGTGGGCGTGGAATGTGCGGCGTGCACTCAAGACGCGCAACCCTTGTTGTTCCGCGCATACACGACTGTATCTCGATGCTCCTCGGCCAGGAACACAACAAGGAACACGCCGTAACTCGCGAAGGTGCAATTTACTGGTCCTCGCCAGGATACCTTGAAAGCTTTCAGATCAATCTGCATCTGCACTATGATATTCGTCTGGCACAATTTGAAGAAAAATTTGGCAAGGCCAAGGCTCTGCGCATGATGAAGGCCGAACAGGCCATTTACAGAAACTACCATTGCCTAGGCTACATCTCATGGCCGGAAATGAAAGGTCGCTATGAAGAAACTGCCCGCGAGGTTGCAGAGACTGTCGGAATACCCTATACGGAATATGCTGGCAATTCTTCATTTTTACGTGAGATGATCGCTGGAGGACATAATAGGCAACGTTTCCTGCATATCGAACCCGGCTATACAATGGATATGGATATGGATGGGACAATCATTGCTGTTCCTCTTGCAGATTTGAATATTCAATAAATAAGAATATTTATTAATACTACTCGTATAAATATAAAAATATGCAAACATATTGACCTGTAGCTTTAAAAAATAGTAGATTTTCCTTGATGCCATATCAAACATAAAAAACAATAACTTTTACCAACAACTTCTAAGACTATTGGAACTATATCTGGCTACTTGGGGAAATATTCTATGAAAAATGTGACAATTCCGGAATTTGCAAAGGATTGTGCCTACAGGACCAGAGAACGGCTTGATACGCTTGCCAAACTTCCCGGCAGCCTTGGCAAGCTTGAAGAGCTGTCCATTCGTCTTGCCGGCATTACGGCTAGAGAATGCCCTTCCTTTCCAAACAAGGGACTTGTCCTTTTTGCTGCGGATCACGACATAGTCCTCAAGGGAGCAAGCGCCTCCAGTCAGGAAATGACAGAACTGCAGGTGCGCAATTTTTGCCGTGGTGGAGGGGCCATCAATGCATTCTGCCGCACAGCCAATGCCTGCTTCACCATTGTGGATGTGGGCATGAAGCGCGATGTGGATATCCCTGGCCTTGTCCAGCGCAAGGTGGTCCATGGCGCAAGGGATTTCAGCACAGATCCTGCCATGACCAGGGACGAAGCTCTCTCATGCCTGCAAGTCGGTATTGATATGGCGAGAGAACAGGCAGCCAGAGGCATCAATCTTCTTGCTCCCGGAGAAATGGGCATAGGCAACACATCGCCTTCGGCAGCCATCATCTCCGTTCTTGCCGACATGCCTCTTGAAAGCGTCACTGGTATGGGCGCCTATATGTCCTCGGATCGTCTCAAAAAAAAGACAGAACTTATTCGCCACGGCATTGAGGTCAATCAGCCGGATCCATCGGATCCTCTGGATGTGCTTGCCAAGGTCGGCGGACCGGAGATCGCAGCCATGGCAGGGTTCATGCTTGGAGGTGTATCCCTGCGCATCCCCGTTGTGCTGGACGGGCTTATTGCCACTGCAGCAGCACTCGTTGCCGAAAAGCTGTTCCCAGGCACAGCCAGCATGCTCACTGGTTCGCATGTATCCGCAGTGCCGGGCCACGCGGCCCTCATGGAGCGGCTTGGCATCCCCACCTACCTGGATCTCGGCATGCGCCTTGGAGAGGGCACCGGCGCTGTCCTGCTCTTTCCCGTCATTGACACAGCAGTTCGCATACTCACCGAAATGCCCACCCTGGATAGTCTGGATTTCTCATGACAAATCTGCGCACAGCTCTCTGCTTCTTTACCCGTCTCCCCCTGGGGCAACCGGATCAGGTCACATCCTTTGCAGGCGTAGTTGCCTGGTTTCCGGCAGTAGGCCTTGTGATTGGGATTCTGATCGGCCTTGTGGTCTGGGCCACAGCCCTTGCACTGCCGCCAATTGTATGCGGCGCCCTGGGCTGTCTTGCCTGGATAGCCATCACCGGTGGCCTGCATATGGATGGCGTTGCCGACTGCGGCGACGGCATGCTTGTCGAGGCGCCCAGGGAAAAGAGACTTGTCATCATGAAGGACTCCCGCCTGGGAACATTCGGCGCCCTGGCCCTCTTTTCCGTTGTCCTGCTCAAATTCGCCACTCTGAGTACACTGGCTGACACAGTCCAGCCCACAGCATACTCTTGCGCGAATCTTGCCGGAATATGCGCCATGGCAGCCATACTGGGAAGATGTTCCACCTTTCTTGCCATGCGCCTTCCTTCTGCAAGGCCTGGGGGAATGGGCAGCACTACCGTGGCTGGCGTCAATTCCCGCCACGCGTTCTGGGCTGGTGCGAGCGCTCTGGCCATATGCGCCATCAACGGACTTGCAGGCGTGGCGGCCCTGGTAGTGGCACTGGGTGTGGCGGCCATTTTTCTGTCTGCAGCCAAAAAACGCCTGGGCGGCGTCACAGGCGACGTCTACGGCTGCCTTATCGAGCTCACAGAGTGCGCGGTTCTGACTGTCGCCTGCATCTGACATCCCCTGCGTCCCCAAGGAAAATGCCATGCCACAATACGCCATCCCCCACATAAGGCTTGGATCCACCTCCTTTCTGGAACCTGTGGACTATGTCCCCGGCTTCCGCCACGCAGCCGGGCTGTGCGAGGATGTCTCGCTGCTCGTCATGACGGTTGGCGATCACTGCCAATACCTCATATCAGAAGAGGATGTGAGGGAAATCGCCCGTATTGCCGACGGCGAGGGCATCAGCGTCAACATACATCTGCCCTACGAACACAGCTTTGAAACCGAAGACGAAGCACGCCGCATGCTGGAGGATGTGACGAAAGTCGCGGAACGCACTGCTCCCCTTTCCCCGCACACTTTTGTACTCCATGTCTGCTTTCCCTCCCTGGACAACGTGCTCCTGGGGCCCAATCCCCAAAAACTGGGGGTCACCCTGGAGCAGCGGGAGCTGACAGCTCGAGCTCTCGACAAAATTGCGGCCATGTTCCCCGGACCGGAATACCTTGCGGTAGAAAATCTGGAAAGTCTTCCCCCCGATTTCTGGGATGTCTGGGTGCAGGACAGCGACTTTTCCCGCTGTATGGATGTTGGCCATCTTTGGAAGGATGGCTGGGACCCGCAGGATTTTCTCCCTTCCTGGCTTGCGAAGACGCGCCTTATCCATCTGCATGGCATGGAGGCCCGCCCCAAGGCCACTGTGTCCGGGGAAATCCTTGCCCGAACGCTGCCCGAGACACCACTCCGCACGCAGTTGCGCAGCCTGTTTGGTCCTGCACCACGCGATCACAAGTCTCTGCACAACATGCCCCCGTCCTGCATAGACAGTGTCATGCACACCCTGTGGGACGCGGGCTGGCAGGGCGTTCTCAATATCGAGGTCTTTCATACCGAAGACTTTGTACGATCACACGAGACAATACTGCGTTCCTACGACCGCTATCTTGCCAGGAGCAATGCGCATGCCTGATCTCACTCTCTACCTCGGCGGCACTCGCAGCGGCAAAAGCGTACACGCAGAACGGGATGCCCTGCAAGCAAGGGGCCCTGTTCTCTATGTTGCGACTGCGCAGCGCCGCCTGGAGGATCCGGCCATGATGGAGCGCATCCGCGCCCATCAAAAAAGACGCCCGGAGCACTGGCACACCCTGGAATGCCCGCTCGGGCTTGCAGAGCACATCGCGACATTTCTGCGCAGTCCACAGATGCCCTCAAGTCCGCACCAGCCCACAGTACTTATCGACTGCGTAACCATGTGGGTAACCAATATTCTCTGCAGCCTGCCGGATCCGGAAGATGCCGTGCTTCTGGAAAAGACCTGCCGCAAGGAGCTCCAGGACCTGCTTGAGCTTATGGATACCATATCCTGCCACTGGATAGCCGTTTCCGGAGAAACAGGTCTGGGGGGCATCCAGGCCACTGCCATGGCGCGAAGCTTTTGCGATGGCCTTGGGCTTGTCAATCAGATGCTGGCTGCTCGGGCCAGAGAAGCCTGGTTCTGCATAGCAGGCAAGAAGTTGCTGCTGAGCGACTGATACCCAAATTTGCATGTCCTACCTTGCATATCCACCACAACAAGACACCGGCACTGCGGATCCACTTTGCAACTCTTGGAGGAAAGACGTATGAGCACTTCTGTCATAACAATAGAAAACGTTCCTGTCGTTCTGGATATGCCAGCCGTAGCCAAGAAGCTGGGCATCAAGCCAGGACAGGAAAAATTCGAAAGAAAACTGGAAAAGCTGGCAGCCATTGTTGTCGAAAAGGCCAGGCCCAGGGGCGTAGCCAAGGTCTGTTCCCTGAAGGAAATCGATGCAGAGCATGTGGAAGTCGACGGTGTCACCATGACCAGCACCCTGCTCCCGGAAAAAATGGCAGGCCTTGGCAGAGTCTTTACCTTCCTTGCCACTGAAGGCGTCGAGCTTCTGGAATGGGCCGAAACGCTGGAATCCAATCTGGATCTTGTCTTTGCGGGACGTCTGCGCGAAGCCGTGTGCAAGCAGTACCAGGCCCTGCTGGAAAAGAAGATCTGCGAACAGTTCGACATCCCCATTATATCCTGCGTGCAGCCTGGTTCGTTGCCTGTCTGGCCCATCGAGGAGCAGCGCCAGCTGTTCAAGGTCATGGGCTCCCTGGCCTCGGACGCGGGTATCACTCTGTTGCCCTCGTGTCTCATGCGTCCGGCCTATTCCGTCTCCGGCATCTACTTCCAGACCGAGAAGAAGTACTACAACTGCATGCTCTGCCCCCGTGAAGGCTGCCCAAATCGCAAGGCCAAATCCACTGTCATCTAACCCCGGACAAAACAGTCCATTGTACAAGGGCAGTCTTTTGGGATGGACTACTGCCCTTTTTTGCCGGTTCCGGGGATGGGACACTCTTTTCCCCGGAACTGGCACAGCTTTTCTGGCCTGCTCAAGGCCCTGCTCTTGGCGGCGTACATATTCGGGAGTTGTCATGGGCATTCAGGAAATGGACTACGATACAATCACCAACGCCTGTCTTGCCATGCTGGCAAGGCCCAAGCTCACGGCATTGATCGTTCTGGATGAGCTGATGGGCGCGGCAGGTGTTCCCATGCACGATCCTGTCCATCACTACATCATGGCAGCAACGCTTTTGACCCTGGCAGCGCACAAGAGCGGCATGGCCAGAGAGGAGCTTGCCGGGTGTCTCTCTACAGCTGAAGACCGTGCCCGCAAGGTGCTCCCCGGTTTCTGCGGCTGGTGGGGCTGCTGTGGAGCTGGCGTAGGCTGCGGCATCTTTGCCTGTGTCTGGCTTCACAACAATCCCAAGAGAGAGCAGGGCTGGGACACGGCCAATGCTCTCACAGCCAGATGTCTTGCCAAAATCTCCTCTGTCGGAGGCCCCCGCTGCTGCAAGAGGACAAGTTATCTGGCGCTCATGGCAGCCCTGGATGCCCTGCCGGAACTGCTCGGTCTGGATCTGGGCCCCGTGCCGGACATCCAATGCTCCTGGTACAACTTCAACAGCGAATGCCGCAGGGAGCGCTGTCCCTTCTATGCTGGCCCCATGCCCGCAAATGCAGTTCCCTGAGACGTACCACACCTTGGCACCCTCCAGGAACCTTTCTTCGGCAATCACCGGGAGACGATCATGAACACAGTACAAACCTTCGACGCAGGCACGCTGTTTCCGGGAATACCTGCCGGCATTGCCATCAGGGGCTGGTCGGAAAGTTCTCCCTATACGCCGCAGAAAAACCCGCACTACATGTTTCCTTCCTGGCTGGAAGATATTGTTGCCTGGCTGGCCTACGGACAGGATTCTCTCTATCTTTTCGGTCCTACAGGTTGCGGCAAGACTTCGTGCGTGAAGCAGGTCATGCACGCGCTGAACTACCCGGTCTACGAACTCACGGGGCACAGCAGACTGGAATTTCCGGACATGGTCGGCCATCACACAGTCCACGAGGGATCCATGCACTACGAGTATGGTCCGCTGCCCCTGGCCATGAAGGAGGGAGGTCTCTTTCTTCTGAACGAAATCGATCTGCTGGATCCGAGCACAGCCGCAGGTCTCAACTCCATTCTGGACGGCTATCCGCTCACCATAGCCGAAAACGGCGGCGAACTCATTGTGCCGCACCCCATGTTCCGCTTTGTGGCTACTGCCAACAGCAATGGCGGAAGCGATCACACTGGCCTCTACCAGGGAGTGCTGCGGCAAAACATGGCCTTCATGGATCGCTTTACCCTGGTAGAATGCGGCTACATGGAGGAAGAGGAGGAAGTACAGCTGCTCGCAAGCCATGCCCCGGAGAGTATCGACAACAGTACCCTGCGGCAGATGATACGCTTTGCCAATGCGGTCCGGCGTCTGTTCATGGGCTATGACGCTGAGGACATGGACGCAGCCATCGAAGTGACCTTCAGCACAAGAACGCTTATCCGCTGGGTCTGCCTGACTGAACAGTACCAGCACATGGGCAGGGAAGACGCAATATCACGGGCGCTGGATCGGGCCATAACCTTCCGTGCCTCGCATGCAACGCGCATGGCGCTGCGCGAACTGTTTCAGCGCATTTTTGGCTAAGGGAGACTGCCATGTACCAGGAGATGGAAAGCCGCACTCTGGAAATGCTGGCCGTTGCCATGTCCGAGGAATATGGTGTCACTGTCATCTGCAACGGCCAGATGGCGGAAACAACCTTTGAGCAGGACAGCGGCAGGGCAGTGATCACCATTCCGTCCATCCCCATCCAGGACAGGTACTACCGCGCCCTGCTGCGTGGCTACGTGGATCACGAGGTTGGGCATGTCCGCTTTTCGGACAGGGTACTGTTCACGGACGGCCCTCTTCGCTATCCCCAGTACGCAGGCTCCCTCAAGAATGTCACAGGCATTTTTGAGGACATCGTGATAGAACGGGACATGGGGGAAAGCTTTCCGGGCTGCCGCCGCAATCTGCGCACCTTCAGCACCCTTCTCTACCTTGAGCACTCTTCGCCCATCCTTCCTCCCCCACTGGAGCCTGTTGATGCCAGGGCTGCGCTGGAAAGACTTGCCAGAGGGGAGCTGGCCCCCAGAGAAATCCCGTATCTCGTCTGGACTGCCTTCACCCAGTACCTGCTCTTTCGCGCACGGGCAGACGTTTTGCCCAGATTCGAAAAACGTTTGCAGATTTTCCGCGAACCCGTCGAGCGCTTTGCTCCCGGGCTTGCAGACCTTGTCGAACCCTGCCTCAGACAGGTTGCCACTGCAAAGGGAACGCAAGCCACCATGGAGCTGGCGCTGCAGGTCATAGAGATTGCCCTGCGCTATTTCGAGGACCTTGCCTCACAAGAGAGCTGGTTTACCCAGCAGATGCTGAACGTTCTGCGCTGGATCCTGCGCAATGGCGGCTCTGCCAAGGACACAGTAGACATAGCCAGAGCCGCGGAACTGATGGTCGGCGAGGTCGCACGCACCATTGATCCCGCGCTGGTGGACAACCAGATTACCCTGCACAATGGAGTAGGCAGTGAGGTCTGGGAAAATCGCATTGCTGAATTGAGCAGGGAGGAGCAGCTGGAAACCCTCAAGGCGTCGGCCAGGATGGATGCCCAGATGCAGGCTCTTTTGCAGAGCTTCGAGCTCAACCGTTCAGGCCCCATGCGTACGGGTCGCCTGAATACCAATACCCTGCACAAACTCTTCATCTGCCGCGACGATGTCTTCTTCCGCAGAGTGGAGCGCAGAAAGGTCAATACGGAAATTGTACTGTGCATCGACATGAGTGGCAGCATGCGCTTTGCCAACAAGGCACTGCTGGCCTCCAAGGCCTTGTTTTCCCTGGCCAGCTGTCTGGGCAAGATACGCGGTCTCAACTTCAGCATCATTGGTTTTTTCGACAATCAGGTCGTTGATATCCTGCGCCATGGAGACCGGGTCAGCGGACGCATGCGTATTCTGCCGGATGGGGGAACCCTCTGCGGCTGCGCCCTGAAGTACGCCATGCAGACATTTTCTGCCTCCATGGAAATGCGCAAGATTGTCATCATGATCACCGATGGGGATGCCAACGACGGCGACGACTTTGAAAAGGCCATCGCCCGGGCCCGCAGGGCGGGCGTGGAATTTCTTGGCGTCGGCATACAGGATGAACATATCCTGCAGTACCTGCCCGAAGACGAATGCTGCATCATCAGCGAGGTCCACGAGCTTGCGGCAGAAATTTTGCGCATGCTGCGCAGAAAGCTCGGGGTGGAGCGCTAGTTTGCGCCTTCCTCCCAGAGCCTTGAGCGCAGCTTCATATAGCGCTCCATGTGGTGGGCATGGCTGCCAAGCAGGCTGCGCCAGCGTATCCAGAATGCGTGCATGGCCCTGCCCCTGTCCTCGGAATCATCCATGGCCGCAAGGCCCTCCTCCAGTTCCAAAAGCTGCTGCTCCATGACAAAGACAGAGCGCAGCACAGACAGATCCTCGGCCTCCCCGTCCCGCGCGGCCAGCCACTGCCTGAACTGCTCCTCGCCTTGCGGGTCAAGGGCCGGGGCCTTGTGCACCGCGTCGTGGTGGCTCTGATCCGCCTTCATCTTCTGCATGCCGGGTATGTCCGACAGATTTTCGCTGTGCGCAAGGGCATCGAGCATGTTCTGGATATCGATCATTTCCATGGCGATTCTCCCTGGTTCTCGCAGTTGTCTGCCTCGGTCAGCGCCAGAAAATGCGCAATGACCCGCAACATTGACAGAAACTAACCAATTCTTTCTATATATTTTTTATAGAATGGCAAAATATCATGCAATTGTCAACAGCAAAAATACACTATATTGTCCATTTTCAGGACTTAATAGAATTTATTCAAGAGTATTAACACAAAGAAACAAGAGAATATTTTGTCATTTTTTCAAGTACAAAAGAAAAAAAAAATACTGTCAGGAATGCCGTCTTGCGCAAGACAGGGAAGGACACGGCACGCAGTACCTTCTCCAGAGCCTCTGTCATGCAAAGACAGGACATATACTACTGAATATATGTCATCTGCCATAAAAAGGCAATTTTTTGCCATAATACTTCTTGCCTTGCCTGTATCCCTTGCGTATCTTTTTTAAGAAAAAGAATGAGTCTGGTCTCATGTATCCCCCTGATGTTCAGGTCTCGGCATACGGGATGGATGGTATGCATGGTATTGTGTACATGCCGACCGCAGGACAAGGGGACGTATGAGACAGTTCCTGTACATATACCCTGTCACCAGGATGGCTCGCCGACAGATTCTTCGCACACGGGCAGGTTTCCCCTGGGGAAGCGTGTCCACATGTATCCTTTCCGGCCGGCCACAGGCCGACCACAGCACTGTGAGGTTTGTCATGTCCAAGACACTGGTCGTCTACTTTTCCGCTACCGGACAGACTGAGGAACTGGCCAAGACCATAGCCCGGGCCACTTCCGGCAATCTCTGCGCCATTCATCCCGCCCAGCCCTACACCAAGGAAGATCTCAACTGGCAGGACCCCGAAAGCCGCTCGACCCTGGAAATGAAGAATCCCGAGACACGTCCTGCCCTGTCCAAGCCCACTCCCTGCCTGGACTGTATCAGGGACTACGACATCATTTTTATCGGCTGTCCTGTCTGGTGGGGAACCGCACCGCGCGTGGTCCTCACCTTCCTGGAAAGCGCAGACTTCTCCGGAAAGAAGATGATTTCCTTTGCCACTTCCGCCAAGACCGAAGCCGCCGGCGTTGACAATGCCGTCAAGAAGGCCTGCCCCAAGGCCAACTGGATAGGCGAATGCAAGCGCCTGGCCCCCACGGCCTCCATTGAAGAAGTCAGGGAATGGATAGCCAGCCTCGGACTCTAGCTGACACCATCTTCGTACTCCCTTCGGGATAGCTCCCGGTTTCCCAAAAGACACTGCCTCCGCCTGTTCCTCAGGCGGAGGTTTTTTCCTTTTTCGAGGCCTGGCACGCTCAGCGCCAGCATTTCATGTAGCGCTCGAGCAGCGCGGGAATGAGGTTCAGCACGTTGACCACACACCCCACAAGAATAATGCCGGCCAGGACATTGGTGTAGTTGGCATAGTCCGCAAAGTTCTTGATGAAATAGCCAAGCCCGCTTGTGGCTCCCATCATTTCCGCCAGAATGAGCAGCATGAAGGAGGTGGACAGCGTGACCCTCAGCCCGGCCACAACCCCTGGCAACATCCAGGGAATCAGGACCTGAAAGATCATTTCCGCGCTGGAAAGCGACAGCATGCGAGCGTTGTCGAGAATTTCCCTGTCCATGGCCAGCACGCGGTTCACTGTCTGCAAAAAGGCCGGCCAGAAAATCCCCAGCACGATGACCATGGCCGCTGCGGAGCGAAAGGTGGGCATAATGGCAATGATATACGGCGCGTAGATGATGGCTGGCACAGGCGCCATTACCCGGGCGACAGGGACAGTCACTCCCCGAAAACGCCTGTTCCATCCGGCCAGGGCCCCCAGCACAAGGCTCAGGGGCAAGGCAATGGCAAAGCCTGCGCCAAGAAGCTGCAGGGAGGAGCCCATTCCCCGCAGCATGAGTTTCCATTGGCTGCGAAAGACATCAAAGACGGCTTCCGGGGGCGGACAGAGAATGGGGTGGCCGGCACGCAGTGTTGTGGCGATCAGCTCCCAGACAAGAAGCGCGAAAAAAAGCAGACAGCCTACGTCCGCAACGGACTGCCGATCTCCCCTGCCGCGCAGGCGCAGGCAAACGATCAGTTCCAGAAGAATTGTCACGCCCAGAAACATGCCCGGGTGCCTTGATGTCAGCATGGCACCCCCTGGACTGGCCGCGGTAAGACCGCTCACGGCAACCCGCACACCCTGGAGGGCCTGGAGATTGGAGCAGATCGTCAGGACTATCAGCAGGACAAACAGCATGTGGACAGCAATATGGCGTTTCATCTCATTCTTCCCCGCTTTGTATCCCCTGGCCCGAAGCCTGATCACGCAGGGAAAGCAGCTGGTCCGCGGATATGCCCAGGGGACTGTGCTCCCTGTTGAAGAGCGCAATAAAATGCCTGCGCAGCTCGCAAAAGGCTGTTGTGGTGAGCAGCGAGCGTGAGCGCGGCTGGGGATAGGGCACTGCCATGGCCGGCATGTTTCTTGTGCCGTCCAGAAAAAGAATGCTGTCCGACAAGAGCAGCGCCTCGTCGATGTCGTGGGTCACAAAGATCACGGTCTTGTGGCTTGCGAGCCACAGCTCGCCCAGCAAATCCTGCAAAAGACAGCGGTTCTTGTAGTCCAGGGCAGAAAAGGGTTCATCCATGAGCAGCACCTGCGTTTCCATTGCCAGGGCCCTGGCAATGGAAACGCGCTGGCGCATGCCTCCGGAAAGCTGTACCGGCCACTTGTTCATGTCTTGGGAAAGCCCTACCCGATCGAGCATGGACGAGGCAAGGCTTCGGCACTCCTTTCTGGACATGCCCGGATGCGTCTTGGATGCTGCAAAAGCCACATTTCCGAGGGCCGTGAGCCAGGGAAACAGGCCTCCCTGCTGAAAGACTATGGCCCTGTCCCTGCCCGGAGCAAGCACTTCCCTGCCTGCGCAAACTACGCTGCCTGCGCAAGGCCGCAGCAATCCTGCCAGCAGCCGCAAGAGCGTGGTCTTTCCTCCGCCGGACGGCCCCAAGATGGAGAAGAAGGACCCGTCCGGCACACAAAAGTCGAGATCGCAAAGCAGGGGGCTTGCTCCCCCGTAGGCAAAGCTGACATGCCTGACCTCAACGCACCCCATTGATTCCTCCTCTATCCTCAACCTGGGAAAGGGCCGGATCCCTCGTGGATCCGACCCCTGTTTGCCAATATGCAAGGCAACAGCCTGCAGCCCTGGGCTGCCCATGCCAGCTACTGGATGCGCTCTGTTATGAGTGTTGCACCAATAGTCGGCCGCGCGAAATTCCGAAGAGGTACGCCCTACTCCCCGAATTCGGCCTTCATCCGCTGCAAATTCCTGTCGTTGGGCCAGCGCTCAAGGGCACGGTCCAGGGCATCGCGATAGACGGAGGTATCAATGGCCTCCTCCATCCCGAAGGGCGTGTTCGCATCGATATCGCCATTGTCCTTCATGACCTGGTAGAATTCCAGGACCTTCTCCCTGCCCGGATCCATGGTGATCCGCATGAGGCTGTCGTAGACAAAGTAGCGCACGTACTCCTCGCTCTGTCCGGAAAACTCTGCCAGAGTCTTCACGGTCAGTTCGGGATTGTCGTACATGGTCTTCATGGCCCGCAAATTTGCCAGCTGGAAGCGGACATAGGGCTCGCGATCCCTTTCCAGGGCCTCCGTGGCACAGGTCTGCCTGCAGCAGGGGAAATTGGGCACATACTGGGCAATGGCAAAGGGAACGGCAAGGCCCTGGATTTTTGCGTTGAGCTCAAAGCCCGTGTTGGTGATGCCTGCGTCGGCCTGCTTCTTGTGCACGGCCTCAAGCACGGACTGGAAATAGGGCAGTTCCACAAAGCGCACTTCGGAAAGCGGGATGCCAGCCTTGCGCAGCTCGCGCTTCAGAAACATGTGCCCTGTCTCTGCGCGCACAACGGCTATGGTCTTGCCCCTGAAGGCCTCCAGGGTGGAAAATTCCCTGGCCCGCTGCGGGAGCGTCACGCAGGCGCTGCCCTCGGAGATGGTGCCGCCAAAAATGGTGAGCTTCGCGCCCTGGGCAACAAAGCTGCACGTGGGGATGACGCCATAGGGCAGGATGTCCATCTTGCCCAGGGTCAGGGCTACCATGGCGTCGTTGAAACCGGAAAACTGCGCAAGGGTGACGTTCAGGCCCTCGTCGCGGTAGTAGCCAAGCTTCCAGGCCAGCAGCACCATGGACGGTTTCAGGTTTGTACCCATCTGCCCCACGCGCAGATTCCAGGTTTTCTCCTGCGCAGGATCGCCTGCGGAGGCTGCCCCGGGCGTGCCCGGGGCAAGGCACGAGAGACCTGCGACAAGCAAGGCGGCACAAACAGCGAAAAAGAGGTACTTTTTTGATTTCATTGGCATTCTGGCGCACAAGGCTCCGCAGCCAGGCACGCCCCTCCCGTATACCCCCCGAAGGGGTCCGCTTCCTAATGACCTCCTATCTGACAGCAGGCGCCGGAAAACCATTCGCGCTCCACTATGGTCCCCAACATGGCAGCCGCGTCCGCACAATACAGAGCGCAACGTTCCTCACGCTCCGGGCTTCCGTCTGCCAAACCTTCCACAAGAGCACAGCAGATGGCACTGCCATGCTTTTTGACAAAGACATCGTGCAGTTCCCCTGCCAGTTTCTGGCAGCGATCGACTTTCGCATCTCCAGGCTTGTCCCGTCCGAACAGCATGCCCAGCACAAGGACACCACCGGCAAGGGCACCGCAGAGACTTCTGGAATTCTCCATGCCCACGCCAAAGCCGGAAGCCATGGCTACCAGGGGGCGCAGCTGCTTCTGGTCCGTAACATCTATAAAGGAGCGCACCACAGCCTCGGCACAGCGAAATCTGCCGGACTTGTACATTTTCTCCGCTCTGCCATGCAAAACTGTGGCAAAGTGATCCGGGATCGCGACATTCTCTTCGCGTAGCACAAGCTTGTTATCCTCTATGTACAGCATACTTCCTCCTTCACGCTGCCGGCACAGCCCCACCTTTTGCAACGCCATGGGCCGCTCCGGTTACGAGGGACAAGCCTTTCGCATCCAGAGCGGCCTGCGGGTGAGGAGTTCTCCCGACTACGTGGCATGTTTCTCTGTGCAATGCATCTATTTGATAAGTTCCACCTTGAGATTGTTTTTGGCAAAGCGTTCGAGGGCTGCGGAAAGCTCTTCCGGCTTGTAGGGCACCATGGTGGGAGCGGGCAGCTTGAGTGCCCCGTACTTGCTCAGCCCAAACGTGTGACAGGGCAGCACATCAACCTCGTATTTGCCGTGGGCATGCAGAAATTCCGCCATGGCAGCAATGTTCTTCTCCGTATCGTTGATGCCCGGCATAAGCGGAATTCTGATGTGCACATCCTTTTTTGAATTCAGGGCCGTTGCCAGATTCTCCAGAATAATCTTGTTGTCACGTCCGGTCAGACGCTTGTGTTCCTCGGGATCCATGTGCTTGCAGTCAAAGAGGAACATATCCACTCTGGGCAACACCTTGGCAAACATTTCATGCGAACAGACACCACAGGTATCAAGGCAGATATGGTAGCCGCGCCTGATGGAGGCATCCAGAAGTTCCAGCAAAAAATCCCCGGCTGCGGTTGGCTCGCCTCCGCCAAAGGTCACGCCACCGTCGGAATTGTTGTAGAACAGACTGTCGGAATCAACCACCTTCATGACTTCTTCCACAGTCATGTACTCGCCGGACATTTCGCGCGCCTTGGAAGGACACACCTTGGCGCATTCGCCACAGTTGGTACACTTTGCAAGATCCCTGTTGTACTTGCCGTCTTCATCCTGCTCGACAGCGCCGTTGGGACAGATCGCGGCACAGGCGCCACACGCGACACACAGATTGGTGAACACCATGAGCTGGGGCTTGAAGCTCTGGGATTCGGGATTGCTGCACCAGGGGCAGTGCAGGGGACAGCCCTTGAGAAAAACAGTGGTGCGCAGACCCGGGCCGTCCTTGGTGGACATGCGCTGAATATTGTAGACGATTCCTTTCATGGGTGCTCCTTTTCCATCTTCGTGTGCCGGCTGCAGGTGCTGACCGGTCTTTTTAGGGTATCATGCAATTTGCGTACCTGTTTTGAGAGCGCCTTCTGCAACCGCAGAATGTCATCCTGAGGCAGCCAGAGGCAAATGGCTGGCGCCTTTTGGAAGTACTCTTCCCCTTCTCCCAAAAAACTCAGGCAAACATGTGCATCATGCCCTGTAATCCTGCCTTGTACTTTCCGGTATGCGACAAGGACAAAAACAGCCCCAAAAACAGCGCATCATCCACCCTCGCCTGTTCCCTTCCATCAGGCAAAATGCACGGGACAAACGGGGACCCATTTGTGAAAAAGTATCCTATCTGTGCTGCCAAACAAAAACTTTGCTCGTTATTTTCGCTGGTTGGTCAGAGAACGTCGCACAGAAAAGACAGAAATATTGTCACCAAATCAACACATTTTGTCTGATTTGACACATTTTGTCTCCCCAAAAACAGCTCAGAGACAAGCAAAAACTCTGGAAAATTCCCATTTTTCGTAAATAATAGTTATTTTCAATTGGTTATTAAACTGTTCCCGGATTGGCAAGCTTCTTGCAACTTACCAGACAAGACAAGCTGCCATACGTCCACAATGGCAAATTCGCAGCATAGCATCCGACCCTATATTATACATATGGAGACCAATATGGCTTACGCAATCAACTGGGAAACCCTGGACGAACGCATCAACACCCAGAAGCAGGCCCTTCTAGATACCGATCAGAAGATGGATCCGGAGCGTCTGAAGTTCCTTGCCGAAACCTACGACGAGTGCAAGGGCGAAAGCGTATTCATCACCCGCGCCCGCCTCTTCGAGAAGGTCCTGACCAACAAGAAGATTTACCTTGACGGCAATCCCATTGTCGGCAGCCTGGCAGGCGGCATGGCCATGATCTATGCCTACCCCGAATGGCAGTGCAACTGGATCAAGGACGACCTGGATTCCGAAAAGCTCGCTCTGTCCTCTCTCGGTGAAGTCCGCTTCTCCGACGAGACCAAGGCCATTCTGAAGCAGGTCTACAAGACCTGGAAGGGCAAGACTACCTACGATCGCGCCAACAAGCTCTACAAGGAACTGTATGGCGGCAATGCCGAACTGCTCGTAAAGTGCGGCTGGATCTACCCTGTGAACGACAACTCTACGGGTTCCGGCGTTGCCAACTATCCTACGGTCCTCAACAAGGGTCTGCGCGGCATTCTGGAGGAAGTTGACGCTGCCTACAAGGCCCTGCCCAAGCACGCCACCAACTGGACCAAGATAGAATTCTACCGTGCCTGCAAGATTGCTCTGAATGCGGTCATCACCTACGCCCACCGTTACGCCGATCTGGCCGAAGAAACGGCCGCCAAGGAAACGGATCCCAAGATGAAGGCCGAGCTTCTGGAAATCGCCGAAGTCTGCCGCCGTGTTCCCGAGTATCCTGCCCGCAACTTCCGTGAAGCCGTGCAGTCCTTCTGGTTCACCCACTGCTGCATCGAAATCGAGCAGTGTGGCTGCGGTCACTCTCTTGGTCGCTACGGCCAGTACATGTATCCCTTCTACAAGAAGGACATTGACGAAGGCACCCTGACCAAGGAACAGGTCCTCTCCCTGCTGAAGTGCCAGTGGGTGAAGCATCTTGAAATCGCGGTCTACCAGGGCGATGCCTACGCCAAGGCCTTCTCCGGCCACACCGGCCAGACCATCTCCCTTGGTGGCTACACTGCCGATGGTGACGACGCTTCCAACGATCTGGAAATGCTGCTGATGGATACCCAGATCGCCATGCACAACATCCAGCCCACCCTGGCCCTCTTCTACACTCCGAAGATGAAGCCCGAATACCTCGAAAAGGCTGTGGACGTTGTGCGCGGCGGCTCCGGTCAGCCCCAGTTCATGAACATGGACGCAGCAGTGGCCCGCTCCCTGGTTCGCTTCGCCTCTCGTGGCATCACCCTGGACGAAGCCCGCACCAAGCCCGTCATCTTCGGCTGCGTGGGCACAGGCATGCAGGGTTGCGGCTCCTACGTGACCTTCGAAGGTCAGCCAAATCTGGCCAAGCTTGTGGAATTCACCATGTACAATGGCTACGATCCGCATACCCGCAAGCAGGTCTTCCCCGAAGTGAAGCCTGTCGAAGAATGCGATACCTTTGAGGAAGTCTACCAGGCCCTGCTGCAGCACATGGATCACGCCTATGACGCCCAGCGCAAGATAAGCGATCTCGGCAACAGTACCCGCGAACAGATTGTTCCCAACATCTTCCGCTCCTGCCTGCTTGACGGCTGCATCGAATCCGGCCTGTGCGAGGAAGCCGGCGGTCCCAAGTACTCCCAGTCCCTGTGCATCACTGCTACCGGTATTGACGCTGTCAACTCCCTCTACGCCATCAAGTACCTCATCTACGACACCAAGAAGCTGACCTGGGATATGCTCAAGGAAGCCCTGGCCGCCAACTTCGAGGGCCACGAAGACATCGAAAAGATGTGCTACGAGGCACCCAAGCACGGCAACGACATCGAGGATGTTGACCAGCTGACCCGCCGCTTCTTCCGTGACGTCGAGCGCACCTATCGCTCTCACGGCCCGGACTACTTCGGCTACGAAGCACACATGGATCCCTTCTCCCTGTCCTACCACAACTACTTCGCACCCATGACAGGTGCGCTGCCCAACGGCCGCAGAAAGGGCGTTGCCCTGACCGACGCCAGCGTGTCTGCAATGCCCGGCACAGATACCCATGGCAGCACGGCTCTCATCAAGTCCGCTGCCCAGGCCATTGATACAGTCCGGAACAACTGCAACCACATGAACATGAAGTTCCTGCCCGAGGCTCTCGAAGGCCCCAAGGGAACGCGCATGCTGCTCAATCTTGTCAAGACCTACTTCGACCTTGGGGGCGGCCATATCCAGTTCAACTGCGTTTCTTCCGAAACCCTCAAGGATGCCCAGGTCAAGCCGCAGAACTACAAGGATCTGGTTGTGCGCGTGGCTGGCTTCTCCTCCTACTTCACCCGTCTGTACAAGGGTGTGCAGGACGAAATCATCAAGCGTACCGAATACAATTAAACCCTGCTCTTTCTGAGTAGCATTCTTTCCTTCTGGCAACGATTGCGGGTTTTTTCCCTGAAATTTCCCGCAATCGTTCGTTCGTAACTTCAAACCTCAGGTGGAAAACTCCACCAGGAGATATCTATGCTCAAGATCGGTATAGAACCTGAAATCGTCGAGAGATTCAAGGCTCTCTTCGAGGAAGAAGACAATGATGAGGCTCTCTTTCGTATAAAGGAAGTCAAGGTAGGAGGTGGATGAAAAAGCCATCTCGAGCTTCGTGTAAGCTTGGATGAAGCAGAAGATCCCGATGAAGAAGTCTACATCAAGGTAGAAGGACTGCCCTTTGTGGTCTCCAATGATGTTATAGATTCCTACGGCGAAACTTTCGAAATTTATACTGACAAAGAGCATAACATTCCTGGCGTTCGAGCATTAAACTGATTCCCAAGCCAGTAACATAAATTTGTCGCTGGCCGGGGATCATGAACATCCAACCATTCTTCAAGGAGCACTCATGGTTTCCATCAAGATTGTTGATCCCGCCATTGTGGAAAAGTTCAGGCAGATCCTGGCCAGCGAAAACGATGAAGACGCAGTCTTCCGTATCAAGGAAACAAAGGTAGGCGGTGGCTGCAAAAGCCACATGGAACTTCTGGTAGGCATTGACGAAGTCGAGGACGAAGATCAGCAGCTGCAGGTTGACGGTCTGCCCTTCGTCATTTCAGAGGACGTCATTGACTCCTACGGTTCCTCCTATGAAATCTACACAGACACGGACAAGGGAATGCCCGCAGTTCGTGCTCTGGGCTAATCTGGCTGCTCCGGTCTGCCGGGGAAACCCGGCAGACCCTTTTTCTGTCATGGGCCATGTGAAAAGTGGCAGTCGTCTCTCCCGGCTGTCCTATCAGGCCTTGCCGATTCAGAGGCAAGGCCTACACGCGAGAAAAAACAGTGCCAACGAGCGTCAGGGCATACCCGACATTCCGGCAAGCTAAGGAGGACAGCGTTTTCTGGCCTTGTGCCAGACATCCATCGCTGACACAAAATGGACGCATCACAGCTTCTCAACAAGGCAGAGGAACTCATGTCTTCGGAGCACCCCGAGGAAGCTGCCGCCATATACGCAGATCTCTGCGCCATGGAGCATTTGACGGACGAAGAGCGCGCCAACAGTCTCTTTGGGCTCGGCACCTGCGAATTTCTTGCAGGCAAAGCCAGCAAGGCCGCAGCCTCTTTGCAGAGGTCCTGGGAAATTCTCTATGCTTCCGTCGGCATGCAGCATCCCTTCACAGCCAGGGTCATGGTCATGTTGTCCCGTGCCCTCTTTGCCATGGGCAGCATGGACACGGGCATGGAAGTAGGACGCAGTGCCCTGAAAACCCTTGAAAGCCTCTACGGGAAAAATCACGATCAGACAGCAACGGCAGCATTCTTTCTGGCTGGTGGTGCGCAGGCCTCCGAACGTCTGGCAGAATCGGAGGATCTGGTCCGTCAGGCCATGGATGCCTGGACCGAACTGCATGGCCGCAATTCTCTTCAGGTCGCCATGTGTCTTGATGCCCTTGGTGTCCTGCGCAACCTGTGTGGCGAACACCGCGAGGGGACTGACTTCCATACTGATGCACTGGAAATCAAGCTGGAGCTTTTGGGAGAACGTCTCGACACAGCACTTGCCTGTGGTGCCGTAGGAATAGCCGAGACAAAGCAGGAAAACTGGTCTGTTGCCAGCGAGCGCCTTGCCCAGGCTTTGCGCATACTGGAACAGTGCGGAGATGAAGCCAGACCGGACAGGGCAACCTTTCTCCAGTATATGGACGAATGCCGCAAACATCTGAGCGGAGGAGACAACAATGTCTAGCCGTACGCAACTTGTCCAGGACATCATTGGCATTGAATGGGACATGTTTTCCAATGTGCACAACACAGGTGGCAAGGCCAGCTGCCAGAATGATAGGGAAGACTTTGTCATCATGCGCAAGAGCCAGTTTTCCATCTGGGGGGACGACACGCTGGCCAGCTATCTTGCCGATCTTGTCAAGGCACAGCAGGATCGCCGCAACCTCATGAGCGAAAAATACGGCTTCATGATGGAATCAACCTTTCCGGACGAATTCGCAGGCATTGCGGACCAGCTGCCCACAGTCTCCCCGGCAAGCATGCAGCTGATTGAAGACATTGTTACCCAGCATGTACTCTGGAAGGAAGAGCTGAACAGCAAATACCCTGTACTTGGAACACTTGGACGTGCCGCACGTTCCACGGGAGACAGGATGGGCATGCCTTCTCTTGAGACCTACATGCGTGCCGAACTCAAGACCTACTCTCCTGCCACCATTGCTCTTGTACACGAGGATACAATGCAGCACAAAAAACAGGGGCGAAACGATGCCATGGCCACACTGCTTGCCCAAGTACAGCAGTGCGGCTTCTCGAGCCTTGAAGAAGCTGAAGAGTATCAGAAAAAAATGGTGTAGGCAGCTTTGCTCGGCCAGTCCCCAACGTGAGGTGAGCCATATTTTCTCCAGAAAACCGAACGCCGGAGTCTTTCATGACCTTTTCCTACGCAGAAATGGATGCACTGCTGTATGAGGAACTGAGGCTTTACCATCACCCGATAGCAGTAACCTTCCTCTGCACGCCAGAAGAAGTCGAAAACTACAAAAGGAACAACGAGTTTCTCGAACCAGTCAAACCACTCACCTTCTGCCAGTGGGAAATAGCCGCACGCATGCAGGGCAAAAACGTGCTCGGCACAGCGGAAAAACTTGCCTGTTCGAGTGCCCGCATTGGCTTTGGATGGCAGAAAATAGACGAGCAGGAAATAGCCTCGCACCTGAAATACTGCACTGACAGAGAGCAGACCATACGCTTTCTTGAAAGCAAGCCGCGTCTGCCAGCAAACAGCGTGCTTGCCGTTGCCGTCGGTCCACTGGGAAAGGCTGTCCTTCCGCCATCTGTTGTGCACATGTACTGCGATTCCATGCAGGCCTACCACCTTGCCTGCGACTACATGGCGGCAACGAATACACATCCCCTGCCGACACAGCTTTTGATGAGTTCATCCGCCTGTGGCGGCAGCATCTGGAGCTGGCAAAACACGGCCTTCAACTTCTGCACCCCCTGCTCCGGTTCCTACAACGCAGGCAAAACCGAACGCGGGGAAAGCAACGTCTTTATTCCCGGCGCGCGTATCGAAGCCGTTGTCAAACGACTTGCTACCCGTGTGCACACTGCCTCGTCTTCCATCACCCGTCCGGGAGACTGCTTCCCCGGCAGTGACATCTGCAAGAACTGTCCGCTTATCATTTTCAAAAAAGGCACATCCTGCTCGAATTGTCCCAAGACAAAACAAGCGGACAAAAGCCAAACGTGAAGCTGCATTTCTGTCCCTCCTCTCCAACCTGGATTAGCATGAGGAAGCAGTCTCCTTCTTTGGGCCCTGCCGCACACCTTCTTCGGATACATATCCTTGCGCAGGGCTTTTTTTTCACTTCTCTATTGGTGCATATCCATTAGACAGGTACGCCAGGTGTGTCTGTCTCTTTCCCTTTTCATTTCCTGCAGTCATCACTTTACCCGTTCATATGGGAACCGGAGGCCCTATGTCCAAGCTTGACTCTTGTCCCTGCACCGGCGCGAATCTGCCCCGTTATGTTCAGCCTATTCTGCTGGCTTTGCTGGCAAGGGAACCCATGTATGGCTACAGCCTGATTCAGACAATGTCCGATCTGAACCTTTTTTCCGGAGGAACGCCAGATGTCACGGGTATCTATCGCAAGCTGCGCGAAATGGAGCGCAGCGGCGTACTTGCTACAAAAACAGAAAACAGCGCCATAGGGCCATCCAGAAAAATCTATTCCGTGACAGAACTTGGCATGCAGTGCATTGAACGCTGGCAAAGCTCGCTTGCAAGCTCTGTAGAGCACCTGGAAAGTGTCATTGCCTTCATCCGGGAAACGGGAAAGTGCAGTGCTCCAGAAAAGGTAATCCGGCTGAACATGGCCCCGGCGCCTGCCTGCAGCTGTCGAAACTCCTGTGATCCGGACTTTGCGGCATTTGTGCAAACAGTAAAAAAAAGAGGTCTGGCAGGGCTCCCGGCTCGCAAAGAGGACATTCTGCGACTTTTGGCAGTTGATCCCGATTCTGCAGAAGCAGCCGAATTGGGACGTCAGGCCAGGGATGTGGCTACCCGTGTCAGCGGCAATGCCGCCACCATATGGGCCGCCATTGGCGTCGACTGCGTGCCCTGTACCATGAACTGTTCCTTCTGCGCCTTTGGTGACAAATGGGGAGTCATTACCAGACCACATGAATGGTCTCAGGAAGAAATAGTAAAGGAAGTCAAGCATTTTGTGGACGATGGAGCTGCCTGGATTATTTTGCGCACTACGGAGCACTACGGAGAAGAAAGACTGCGTGTGCTTATGCGCCAGGTCAGTACCATGCTGCCAGAGGGCTGCATTCTGGTTGCCAACACGAGCCAGCTCTCTCTTGATGCCCTGACATCGCTCAAGGAAACCGGTGTGCAGGGGATCTACCACGCCCTGAGGCTTGGCGAGGGCAGGGACACGCCCTTTGTAGCGGAAAAACGCCGCAAGGCGCTGGCTCGTATTCCAAGGGCCGGACTCGTGCTGGCACATCTGGTTGAGCCCTTGGGCATCGAACACAGCAACGAGGAAATTGCAGCCTGCTTCATGGCCGCCCAGGCCGCGGGAGCAGGCGTGTGCGGCGTTATGGCTCGCAACAACGTGCCAGGCACTCCCTTTGAAAAAAGTCCCACCCTGCCAGACAAGCGCCTGGCACAGGTTGCCGCTGTCACCCGCTTGTGCGGTGGATTGAAAATGCCCTGGATCTGCGTGCATCCTCCTGTGCCCCAGGCGCTTGCGTGGGGTGCCAATGTCGTTGTTGTCGAGACCGGTGCAGTGCCAAGAGACAGCGAAGAAGCCCATACCGAGTGGAAAAACTTTACCATTGCCGATGCTCGCAAACTGCTTGCCGCGCAGGGCTACAGCGTGCACAAGACTGTCTACTAGTATAGCGTTCTGAAAGTTCGTTAACTAGTCAAAAACTCCCTATAGGGAAGGGAAAATTGGATTTTTAGCATCCTTTGGCTGTTAACGAATCTCAAAATCGGAGTACTAGACTGTCTAAGACTCAGCCTCCCTCTTCCCAAAACCTGTTCCCCGATATGAGGCACTCCGGCCTTTTGGCAAGACAGGGTTCCTCATATCCGGGGCCTTGCGTTCTTTTGTGAAAAAGAGAACATGCTAACAATGTATACAAATGCGGACAATCTGTACGCCAAGCCATTCACTGCTGTACGACGTGTCATGAAAACAGAACACTTCCTTTTGACACACTTTGTCTCGCAAAATTTTCTCAACTATTTGTAATTACACAATATTTTATGATCACCTTTCTTTTGCCAGCAAAATGTGGCACACTCTGTGCCACTTCCTGTAGAGAGAACTCGACTTCCCTCTTCCGTGTTCGGAGTTGAACTTTGTGATTTTTTATGGATTACACAAGCTTGGCACCGTTGTTTGTGAAAATGGTACAAATCTTGAAATAGGTTTTCAGTAGAATTCCCTTGCGGGAGTTCTACTCAGGGAAGAAGTTTTTCTTCCTGTCTCGGAGTGGTCAGGTTCAGGCAGCATTTGGGCTGCCTTGGGAAGCCGGTGCAAGACCGGCACGGACCCGCCGCCGTAACCGGTGACGACACCAGCACCATGTCACTGCCGTTCATCCAAGAACAGTGGGAAGACGCTGGTGAAGACAGACCCGGAAGTCGGAAGACCGACCTGATCGCCCTTGCTGGCTGCACCCACGGGTTTCTGGGCCGCTGCACCTTCGTCGACTTTAGCCGTACGTAGACTACTGTAGCCAAGAAAGCGCATCGCGTTTTCACCTGCGGGTGCCTCATGTTCCCTTCATTTTTTTTGGAGAGTTTCCATGAGACATCTTGCTTCACTCCTTGTTTCTACCCTCCTCATCCTGTGCTGTGCCGCTGCAGTACAGGCAGCATCCGCAAGCGGCATCCTGCTCGTAGCCTTTGGCACCACCATGGAATCAGCCGAACCGGCGCTGCAGAGCATAGACAAGGCCTACCGGAAAGCCTATCCGGACAAGCCCATAGTCTGGGCGTACACATCAGACATTATTCGCAAAAAACTGAACAAGCAGGGAAGCAGGGTCCTGTCGGTCAAGCAGGCTCTGGACGAATGTGCAAGACTGGGCATTGTCGACCTGCGTGTTCAGAGCCTCCATGTTACCGGAGCGGAAGAATACGCCATGACTCAGCGCATGCTGGTGCGGGATCTGAGCAGATTCCCCAACCGTTTCGACCATGTCTGGCTGGGAGCGCCCCTGCTGGAATCCGGCCAGGACCTGCAGGATGTCATGGACGCGATTTTTGCCAGCTTTCCGAAAGAACGCAAGTCAAATGAAGCTGTCGTGCTCATGGGCCATGGCAACAACAGAGGCCCGGGCGATTTGGCCATTGCCCAGGTAGCGACAGCCTTCAATCAGAGAGATCCCCTGGTCTTCCTGGCCGCAGTCGAGGGCTCCAATACCTTTGACAGCATTATTCCCGAGCTCAAAAAGCGCAATGTCACAAAAGTGTACCTTCAGCCCTTCATGATCGTGGCAGGAGATCATGCCATCAACGATCTTGCAGGACCCGAGCCGGACTCCTGGGCTTCCCAGCTCAAGGCCGCCGGCATGCAGGTTGAAGCCCAGTTGACGGGACTGGGGTCTCTTGACGGCATTCAGAAGGTTTTTCTGCGCCATACAAGGGACACCAGGGATGACCTTGCCAATCCCAAAAAGACAGACGACTAGGCTCTGAAAGGAGTATTGCCTTCTCCAGGGTATCCGCGTTGTGCGGATACAGCGCAGGGAGTGGTGCCTTTTGGCTGAGCAACACATGCAAAACGCACCATCACCAACAGGCACCACCCCATATGCAATCATTTCCTGTCAGGCGCCTTCCTGGCATAGAGCCAAAGCCGGAAAACAAATCCCGGATTCGTTTCATACGTCACCCTTTACACCATTCTTTAGGAGAGACCTTCATGCAACCAGGCGTTTTTTATGGAATTGGCCTTGGCCCGGGAGATCCGGAACTTCTGACTCTCAAGGCAGCACGCATCCTGCGGTCCTGTGATGTTATCTTCACTGTGGTCTCTGCCAATGTCCAGGACAGCGTTTCCGAAAATATTGTGAAACCGCTGCAGCCCAGAGGCCGCATAGTGCGCCTGGTCTTCAGTATGTCCAAAGACAGGGAAAAACGCCGCCAACAGGTCCAGGATAACGCGGACACCATCGCAGCAGAACTGAAACAGGGACACTCCTGCGTCTTCACCACCCTGGGCGATGCTCTCTCCTACTCCACCTTTGGCTACGTGTTGCCCCTGCTGCGCAAGGCAATACCCGGACTCAGCATTGAAATTGTTCCAGGTATCACTTCCTGGAGTACCCTTGCGGCAAAAGCCGGCGAGGTTTTGGTAGAAAACAGGCAGAATCTGCGTATCATCCCGTCCTTTACAGAAGACATGGCCGAAAAGATTGTGCTTGAACCCGACACCACACATGTTCTGCTCAAGACCTATCGCAGCAGAAACGCTCTGCTTGCCAGGCTGCGCAGGGAAAAGGACATCGAGGTTGTCTACGGCGAAAAGCTGACCCAGGAAGGCGAATTCGTCTCCTCCTCCCTGGATGACATTGAAAAACGACCCGACACCTATCTTTCACTCATGATGATCAAGACAAAAAAATAGCCTCGTTGTCCCCTGACGGACATTGCCAACCGCTTTCAGTGCAAGAGGTTCGCCCATGCAAGCAGCTCTCACTCTTTCCAAGGAACAGGTACGCCCGCGCAGGCGTCATGGCGAGCGCAAACTGCCATGGAAGAACCCGTACTATTGCGTGTGGTTCGTGATAGCCCTGCTGCTTTCGGGATGGCTGACCGTCAATATGCCCAATTACAGGCCTCCTGCCAGAGCAACTGTCCAGACACAGACAGTAAAGGCCTCCCCTTCCCTGCAAACCAGCGATGCGCATCTTCAGCAGGCCAAAAGTGCCATGCACAGCCCCAAAAAGGAGCAGACTGCTCTCTCAAGGCTTGAGCACCGTGCCAGAATCTTTGGCAAGCTGTTCTTCTTTGTTGGCGTAGGCGCGCTGCTTGGCACAGTCATCGAAGGACGCTGCTGGTACAGGGTTTTCACCAACTCTCTTGGCCGTATTGCCCGTGCTGCCCGCCTGCCCAACATAGTTGGCATAGCCATGCCCACGGCCTTTGCCTCCTCTGCCGCTGCGGACAGCATGCTTGTTGCCAGCCACGGAAGGGGAGAAATTTCCAATACCGCCCTTATAGCGGGCGGTATGCTCAACAGCTTTTTCTCCCACCTCTCCCATTCCTTGCGTGTCATGTACCCAGTCATTGCAGCCATAGGTCTGCCTGGCGTCGTCTACTTTCTCATTCAGCTCGGAGGAGGAGCACTCACTGCCTTCGGCGTGCTTTTGTGGCACAGACTGATTGTTGCCAAAAAGGAAGGGATGCTGCAGGACACTTCTCCCGCATCCCTTCAGCTGGCCGGCGGCTCACATACTCCCCTTCCCTGGAACAAGACCCTGCACAAGGGTATCCTCCGGGCCCTGTCCCTCCTCTTCCGTCTTTCCTGCGTCTCCGTGCCCATGATTCTGGCCATGGAATGGATTATCCGTTCTGGCGCCCTGGATTTCTGGGATCAGATGATGCCCCAGATTGTCAGCCAGTTCATTCCGGAACAGCTTTTGACCATCATGGCTGCCCAGATAGGCGGTCTTATCCAGTCAGCCACTGTTTCCGCTGGCCTATTGGCCGAAAACCTCATCACCGGCCCCCAGGTGCTGCTTGCAATGCTCATCTCCAGCGCTGCCAGCAGCCCCATCCGCACCCTTCGTCGCAACCTGCCGACTGCCCTAGCCATTTTCCCGATGCGCACAGCTCTCATCATTGTCCTTGGCATGCAGCTGGCCCGCTTCATCATTGTGGTGACGGCAGCCATATTGCTCATGGTCTGGATGCAGATAAACATTGCCTAACGAACAAAACCAACGAGCGAAAAAATTATGTCCCTATCCTCTTCCCAACCGAAACACATGCTTTCTCCACAGATGGAACAGGCGCTTGCCCGCATCAGCTGGGACTTGCCCGGCATCGCAGTCGAAAAGGAGAGTTTTCGACGCATCGAGGAAGAATGCGCAGATGTGAAGCGCTCCATGTCGCCCGAGTGCTGGTTTGTGGCTCGCAGGCTCATACACACTACGGCAGACACCGGCATTGCCCCACTCCTGGCCTTCCGCAACGATGCCATCGCAAAGGGCGTGCAGGCCCTGAAAAGCGGCGCACGCATCCTGAGCGATTCGCGCATGATTCAGGCAGGTCTTTCCGTGCCCAAACTTGCACGCTGCAATGCCTCCTACTCCAGGGAGAGCATCGTCTGCCACATTGCCGATACGGACGTTGCGGAAAAAGCCAGGCAGACAGGCCGTACCCGTGCCCTGTGTGCCATGGAAAAGGCAAGAGACCTGGATGAATTGAACGGAGCAATCGTGCTGATAGGCAACGCACCTCTGGCGCTGGCGCAACTTGTGCGCTTCATTTTCGAAGGCGCAGTCGAGCCGGCACTCATCGTCGGCATGCCAGTAGGTTTCGTCAATGTCTGCGAATCCAAAGAACTTTTGGCATTGTGCCAGACGCCACACATTGTACTGGAAGGTCGGCGTGGAGGCTCTCCCCTGGCTGTTGCCACAGTGCATGCACTCATCGAAATCGCACTCAGGGACTAGATACCATGCAAAAGCAGGATGCTTCACCAACGCTGCAGAGCGCCGAATCAGCCGCCGACGGGCACAGGGGACTGGCTCCTGTCCCTGACGTCTGGGAGTACTGGGATGGTACGCCCCAGCCCAGAACAGATCTTCTGCGCTGGGGCTATACGACCGGCGCCTGCGCTGCCGGAGCACTTGTGGCCTCGTTGCTTTCAATGAACGACACAGGAGCCCTGGGACTTTCCCCGGATCAGCGGGCCAGTTCAGTTTCCCTGCTCTTTGGGGATGGCAGGGTGCGATCCCTGCCCCTTGGCCCTGAAATGGCAGAGTTTCCCGGCTTCAGTGTCATTCGCAAAAACGGAGGAGACGATCCGGACTGCACCCACGGCATCCTCATTGCCGCCCGCCTTCGTCGCGCAATGCCCAACGAGGCCATCGATTCAAAAGATGTGCTCTGTCGCGTGGGGGAAGCTGACATATACCTGCACGCCCTGTGCGGTGTGGGCCTTGTCACCCTGGACGGTCTTGACTGCGCAAAAGGGCACTGGGCCATCAACCCGGGTGTTGTGCGCATGATAGCTGCCAATCTTGAACGTGCAGGCTTGTCCGGGGGAACCTGGATTGCGGAAATCGCCATTCCCGACGGCGAGTCCCTGGCTTCCAGGACCCTCAACAAGACTCTTGGCGTCAAGGGTGGACTCTCCCTTCTGGGCACTACAGGACTTGTGCGCCCCTTCAGTCATGAAGCCTATATTGCCAGTGTGCGCCTTGCCCTGCGCTGTGCAGCCAAGCTTGCCAAGACTGCCTTCCTGTGCACAGGGACCAGGACCATGGCCGCAGCAAGGCAGTGGGTTGCCAACTCCGGCATGAAGGCCGTTCCTGCAGATCTTCCTGCAGAATGTTTTGTGTCCATAGCCGATTTTCTGGGCGACAGCCTGCGTGAGGCAAGTAAATGCCGCATGGAACGCGTCATTGTCTGCTGCATGCCGGGCAAGCTTTTGAAATACGCCGCAGGATACGACAATACGCACGCACACAAGGTCGCCCAGGCAATGGAGCTGCTGCTCAAGGCCATTGTGAACCTTTTTCCGGAACGCCAAAATCTGGAAAGGGAGCTGGCAGATCTCCCCAGCATGCGCGCCATGCTGCCCTTCTTCTCAAGGGAGGAGCAGACAAGACTCTTCACCAGTCTTGCCAAAGCCTCCCTGCAGAATTTCGCGGCTCTTGCGGCTGCCTCAGATACAAGAACCCCTCCTGCCTTTGCCATTCTTCTTACTGACTTCAACGGGACGCCCGAACACTTTTTTCCCGACACCCGCTTTTCCTCCCTGCTCCAGGACTGATATCCTGTCTGTCAGCAAACACCACTCAAGGTTCTATTTCCAGCCTCCATTGCCGTCATCCCATTCCCATCCGGATACCCTATGCCCCAAACACCCGTTTTTTGCCAATCCCATGCCAAAGGCACTCTGGACGTCTATTCCTGTGGCACCAAAGTTTCCCGCCACGTGCTCGACGCCTGTCAAAAGAGCGACCATGTCTTTGCGTCGGACAAGCTGCTGAGCGCCCTTGGCGACACAAATGCTGTTTGCCACAATCTCGCCCCCTCGCCGCGCAAGGCTCTGCAGTTCGCCATGGAACTGGCAGCCCAAGGATCCCATGTTGCTCTCCTTTCCACGGGCGATGCCCTCTACCATGGACTCGGCAGCACACTTCTGGATCTCCTTTCCAAGACCTTTCCGGACAAGCAAAGGGACGACCTTCCCTTTGCACTCAACTTCCACCCGGGAATCACAGCATTTCAGAGTCTGTGCCACAAGGCAGGCATAGTCTGGAGCGAGGCACAGCTTTTCAGTGCGCACCACAAGGACATCCAGCCTCTGCGCATACTGCAGGCCAAAACCGCCATCATCTATGCGGGCCTCCCCCTCACTGCTCCGCTCATTGCCCGCAGACTGTGCAACGCGGATCCCCGATCCGGATCACGCTCCTGCATAGTTGCAGAAAATATCGACACAAAGGACGAGCGCATTGTCCTTTGTACCCTGCAGGAGGCCTGCGACTGCCAGATGGGGCCCACCAGCATTCTGGTGCTGCTGCCCCATGGCGCACAACAGGTTTCCTTGCCACTGGGGCTTGCAGACGAACACTTTCACTTTGAAAACCACTGTCTGACCAACCGCTATGTCCGTCCGGTGGTTCTTTCCTGCCTGCGTCTGCCAAGCTTCGGTGTACTCTGGGATCTGGGTGCCGGTTCTGGCTCTGTAGGTCTGGAGGCTGCCCTGCTGCAACAGGATCTTGCTGTGCACGCGGTCGAACAGTTTCCTGATCGCTGCGCCAATATCAGGGCCAATGCCGAGCGCCTTGGCGTCCCCAACCTCACATTGCACGAAGGAAACATCCTCGATGCCATGCCGAACCTGCCAGACCCTGCCCGCATCTTCGTGGGTGGCGGAGGCAAGGATTTGCAGTACATCCTGGATCAGGCGCTGGCGCGTCTTGATGCCGCAGACCCGGACGCCAGTCTGGTGGTTACCGCCATCACCATGGAAACCGTTGCCCTGCTGACCCAGTACACCGGCGGCGTCTGCGAGGAAGCCCTTTCCCTGGACATTGCCGTGCGCACGGACATGATTGCCGGCAGATACTCCCATCTTGCACCCCTGAACCGTATACACATTTTCTCGTTTCGTCCCAGAGTCTAAGCCCTCAAGCTCCATCCCCAGAGGTTTTGCTCATGCCCACTCACGCATCCCAGTCTTGTTCTTCCTCCCAGGCCCCGAAAGTCGTCTTTGCAGGCGCAGGCCCGGGAGCCCCGGACCTTATCACACTGCGCGGCCGCCGCGCTCTGGACAACGCAGATCTCGTGGTCTACGCAGGCTCCCTGGTCAATCCCGAACTTCTCGCACCCTGCAAAAAGAGCTGCCGCTTCGAAGATTCCTCGCACATGAATCTTGAGGAACAGGTCGATGTCATGACAAGGGCTGCCAGGGAAGGTCTGAATGTGGTGCGCCTGCATTCCGGCGATCCCTCGCTGTACGGTGCCATTCGCGAACAGATCCAGGGACTGGAAAGAGCAGGCGTGAGCTGCGAGGTCATTCCCGGTGTGACCAGCGCCTTTGCTGCAGCCGCAGCCCTGGCGCTCGAGTATACGGTGCCCAATGTCACCCAGAGCCTTGTCTTCACGCGCTCCAGAGGCAGAACACCCCTGCCAGAATCCCAGTGTCCGGCAGCCTTTGCCAAGACAGGAGCAAGCCTTGTGTTCTACTTAAGCTCCGCGCACTTTGGGGAGCTCACCCGCGAACTGCGGGAAGAAGGCGGCCTTGCGCCCGATACGCCCTGTGCCATAGTCAGCAGGGCCAGCTGGGACGATCAGCGCATCCTGCGTGGTACACTTCAAGACATAGCGGCTCAGGCCGAGGCGGCCGGCATCCAGCGTCAGGCATTGCTGCTTGTCGGTCAGGCTCTGGCAGATGCCAACGACACAAAATCCCTTCTCTATGCGGCTCCCTTCTCGCACGGCTACCGCAACACCCTGGAAGACGAGAGCTTCACGGGATCTGTGGCCATTCTGGCCTACTCTTCCCAGGGGCGCATCAAGGCAGAGGAATTGCGGCAGGGGCTTGGCGATCAGGCAAGACTCATGCCTGCGGGCACAAGGCTTGCCGACTGCTGGGGCAAATACGCGGGCATTGTCTGCGTAGGCGCAACCGGCATTGCCATGCGCCTTGCAGCGCCGCTTCTGACCAGCAAGGCAACGGATCCGGCCCTTGTAAGCATTGACGATCGCGGCCGCTTTGCCGTCAGCCTGTGCAGCGGCCATCTCGGTGGCGCCAACAGGCTTGCCAGACGAGTTGCCCGCATCACCGGTGGGCAGGCAGTAGTGAGCACTGCAACAGATGGGGGCGGCCTTGTTGCCTTCGATGAAGCTGCAGCCAGGGAAGGAGCCCGTATTCTGGACACCTCTGCCATCATGCCCTGCAACAGGGGCCTTTTGGAAGGAAGGGCAATAGATTTCCACGGCCCGGAAGGAATCTGGAAAAAATACTGGTCACAGACGGACAATGTCCGCCTGTGTGCTGGCGAGTCGGCTCCAGCCGACCCTGTCCGTATCAGGGTGTACTGGGATGTGCCTGCACCAGAGAAAAGCCACGCTCTTGTCATCACCTCGCGCTGCCTTGTGCTGGGTGTAGGCTGCCACAATGGCCTGGATCCCAAGGTTTTCACAAGGGAAGCCATGAACTTCCTTGCGGCGCACAACATTGCCCCCGGACGCGTGACCGCAGTGGCAAGCCTCACTTCCAAGGGCAGCGAGCTTTCCGTGCAGGCCCTTGCAGACAAGCTCGACTGTCCCTTCATGGGCTTTGAAAGCGATGAGCTGGCCGCAACCGAAGGTGTCGTAACCACATCCTCCACTGTGGCAAAGTATATGGGCACGCCTTCGGTCAGCGAGGCTGCCGCCCTTGCGGCAGCCCGCAGTGTCGGCAGCAGCGGCACACTGGAAATCCCCAGGGAAACAAGGGAAAGGGTCATGACCTTTGCCCTGGCACGCATAGGACACAATGCCTCTCAAGCCTCGCACAGGGGTATTGTGGTTGTGGCAGGACTTGGGTCCGGACAGCCCGAGAGCATCACGCCCGAAGTGCACGAGGCTTTGCTTCGCGCAGACGTCATTGTGGGCTACACTGCCTACACCGACTTTGTCCGTCCCCTGCTGGAAAGGGCCGGTGTGCACAAGGAATTTGTGCAAAGCGGCATGCGCAGCGAAATAGAACGCTGCCGCAAGGCGCTGGAACTGGCAAAGGCCGGCAAAAATGTCTGCCTTGTGTGCAGCGGCGACCCAGGCCTTTTGGCCATGGCAGGTCTGGTGCTGGAGATGCGCACAATGCTTGAGGAATTTTCCGGGGTGCCTGTCCGGGTGCTGCCCGGTGTTTCGGCTGCCCTGCTTGCCGCGGCAAGCCTTGGCGCTCCATTGCAAAATGGCGCCATTCTTCTCAGTCTCTCGGATCAGCTTGTTCCGGCAGAGGAAGTGCGCAGCAACCTTGCTGCAACACTTTCAAGCGAATTGTCCGTTGCTCTCTACAACCCTGCCGGCCGCAAGCGCCGCGAATTGCTGCACGAAGCACTCGTCATTGCAATGCAAAAGCGTGGCGGCGACACGTGGTGCGCCATGGTGCGCCACGCAGGCAGACCGGAACAGAGTGTCTGGGTTGGCCATCTGAAGGATCTGCCCGAAGACAGGGTCGATATGTCAACACTGCTTATCATAGGCGGCAGGCGGACACAGTACGTTGACGGCTACCTGTTTGAAACCCGTGGCTATGCGGACAAGTATGCCGACAAGCTTGCTGACCAGGCCGGGACCGCCAGGGAGAACACGGCTCATGCCTAGAACACCGCTCGCGTTTGTGCTTGCCGCCCCGCATTCCGGCGGCGGCAAGACAACAGCCTCTCTGGCACTTGCCGTTGCGCTTGGGCGTCTTGGCTACACTGTGCACGGCTGCAAATGCGGACCGGACTATGTTGATCCCACCTTCATGAGCCAGGCCTGCGGCCATCCCTGCCTCAACCTTGATACCTGGCTTATGGGCGAGGAAGGCGTACGCAATGTCTTTCAAAGGCAGGCCGAAGGCGCAGACATTGTCCTGATCGAGGGAGTCATGGGGCTTTTGGACGGCAGAGATCCCGAATCCCTTGCCGGCAGCACCCTGGATGTGGCCCGAGTGCTCGGGCTTCCAGTTGTGCTTGTGGTCAGGGCAAGGGGGCTTGCCAGATCCATTGCCCCCCTTGTCGACGGCTTCACCAGAGCCTGCGCGGCAGAGAGCGTGCGCCTTGCCGGTGTCATTGCCACCTGTACAGGCTCGGACTCGCACCGCAGGGTGTTGCAAGGCAGTCTTGAACACAACAACCTTCCCCCACTGCTGCTCAGCCTGCAGCGAAACGACGATTTGGCTCTTCCGTCAAGGCAGCTTGGTCTTGTGCCGGCAGAGGAGGTCTCTTCCTTTGCCGCGACCCTGCAAAGACTGGGCGAGGCACTCCCCCAAAAGGACGTGCAGGCCTTTGTCGACTATCTGCAAGGCCTGCCCCAGCCCGATGATGGAAGTCCTTCACTGCAACAATCGGCAACACAGTGCGCGGACGTACAAAAAGAGGCAGCAACGGCATCCTCTCCCCTGCTCAAAACATCTCCGGGGCGCCTTGCCATAGCAAGGGACGAGGCCTTCTGCTTCTACTACGAGGAAAACTTCAGGCTTTTCCAAAAGCTTGGTTGGGAACTGATCTTTTTCTCGCCCATGCGTGACAGGGATTTGCCTGCCGCCGAGGCACTCTACCTTGGCGGCGGCTACCCCGAGGTCTTTGCAAGAGACCTTTCCGCAAACAAAGGCATGTGTTCCCAGATACACAAGGCTGCCCAAGAGGGGCTCCCCATATACGCGGAATGTGGCGGATACATGTACCTTGCAAAAGCCCTGGAAACACCCGAGGGAGATATCTTCCCCCTGGCAGGTGTTGTCGATGGCCTTGCCCGCATGGGCACAAGTCTGCACTCTCTGGGCTACAGGGAAGCGACCTTCCTTACGCCTCTGCCCTTCGGACTGGATGCCTTCTCGCCCGATGGACGCGTTGTGCGCGGACACGAGTTCCACTGGTCCGGCATGGAGCTTTCAGGAAACCTTCCCCCGCTCTACAGCATGACAGACCGCAAGGGAGAAGCTGTGACTGCCGGTGTGCTCACAGGCCCCTGCAACAATGTACAGGCAAGCTATTTACACGCCTACTTTCCCTCGCTTGCCTTTCTCAATGGCAGGCACAAGACCGATCAGGCTCCCGGGCAGGGACTGGAGGAATCTGCGCCCTTGGCCCTGTCCCGGGAAAAAACCGGAAAGCAGGCCCGGCCCTCAGGCGGACATGTCATTGTGCTCACGGGGCCTTCCAGTGTCGGCAAAACCAGCCTTGGCAGGGCCTTGGCCAGGGAGCTTGGCACGCGCAATATCGATCATGTCCTGATTAGCCTGGACGGCCTTCTGGCCAGCTTCCGCAGGGACAATCACGCCTGTTTCACGCTGGAAGAGGCAGAGAAGCAGGGCATGTGGAGCGCGCACAGCTACCATTGCCTGCTTAAGGAGGCTGCCAAATCAAGCAGCCTTGTGATCTGCGATCATGTCCTGTGCGGACGCAGGGACTGGATCGAGGACTTGCGCGCGACTCTGGGCGAGACTTCTGTCATCCCCGTAGAGCTCTCCTGCGCAGAGGAAACCCTGATACTCAGGGAAATCAACCGCACGGATAGGCCCGCGGCAACAGAACACGCCCTGGTGCAGGCCCGAGCCCAGAAGAACAACCGCCTGCCTCTGGCTGGCACCACGCAGCTGTCCTCCCAAGAGGAAAATCCCCTGCAATTGTGTCAGGAGCTGATGCAGCTCCTTGCGCAACGGCATATTCTTTCAGTCTGAAACCAGGGGCACACGTCCCTTTTCCCTCTTTCCCCTGTCCTGCACGTCCTAAGAATCTCGCTGGTGCACATTTCCCTCCCACTTCTGCCCAAGGAAGAACGCATGTACGATCAAGCTCCATTCCTGCCACAGCACGGTGGCGACAAGCTGGCCATGGCCGCATTTTGCGGCACCAAGGTACAGGATATCTGTGATTTCAGCGTCAATGTCCGCCCGGATGGACCTCCGGACTACATCCGTCTCTCCCTTGTCCAGACCCTGTGCGCGGCAGACACCTATCCGTCTCCCTGTGCCGAGGAGGCAAGAGCTGCCTGTGCAAGGCGCTATGGTCTTCCGGAAAACTGCCTTGTCTTTGGCAACGGCACAAGCGAACTCTTTGTCGCCCTTGCCCGTGCGCTCAAGGAAAGCGGCTGCCCTGTGGCTGCCATAGCAGAACCAGCCTTTGGCGATTACGCCGCAGCCTGCCACAAGGCTGGCCTTGCGACTGTGCATCCGGCCTGTGTCCTGAAGGACTCCAAACGACGCTACGCTCCATCAGGCAGGCGTACCCTGCTTGACTGGGAGCTACCGGTAGACGCCTTGATGGCTCTTCCCGGAGGCGCTGCCGTATTTTTGGCCAATCCCGGCAATCCAGCTGGCACCTTCCTGGCCCCGGGTCAGCTGGTAGCCCTTATGAACAAGAGGCTGGACATTGTCTGGATCCTGGACGAAGCCTTCCTGCTCTATGTTGCCAGGGACAATCTGGTCTCCTTTTTGCCACAGCTTGGCGCCCATCTGCGCACCCCCGCCCATTCGCCCCTGCCGACCGGGCTGCGCTGCGTTGTGGTGCGCTCGCTCACCAAATTCCATGCTCTGGCAGGAGTTCGTGCCGGATTTATGGCCGCGACTCCGGATCTTGCAGGAAAAGTTCAGCAGGAAGTGCCACTGTGGAACGTTAACTGCTTTGCCATAGCCGCATCCTGCGCAGTTCTCACACCTTCGAGAGCCAATACAGCCGACGAGCGTGCGACAAGGGCCAGCAACAGGAAAAACCGCCGTGAGCTGCTCGAAATGCTGGCTTATCTGGCACTGACTCCATGCCGCTCCTGTGCCAATTATCTTCTGCTGCGTCTGGATACGCCCATGCCGGATCTGGCAAGAATGCTTCTTAAAAAGTACGGCATTGCCATCCGGGACTGTGCGACCTATCCGACCCTGCAGGACGGCACATGGTTCCGCGTAGCCGTACGCACCCGCGAGGACAATGTTCGTCTGGCAAGGGCCCTGCAAGAAACAGTGGGCCTTGCCAGGGATGTCCCGAAATCCGCACCGGCATTTTTGCAGGAAAAACCCGTCCCTGCCCTCATGCTGCAGGGAACGAGCTCTGGCGCAGGCAAGACACTCATGGCAGCGGCCTTTTGCCGCATTTTCCGACAGGATGGCTACAATGTGGCCCCCTTCAAGGCACAAAACATGTCGCTCAATTCCGGCGTCACCTGGGACGAGATGGAAATGAGCCGTGCGCAGATCCTGCAGGCACGTGCTGCAGGCATAGCGCCTGACGTGCGCATGAATCCTGTGCTCCTGAAGCCCCTCTCCGACAGGGGCTCCCAAGTCATCCTCATGGGCAAGCCCCATGCCGTGCTGGACGCCAGGGCCTTTCTGGAAGCAAGGACCCATCTGCGCGAGCCCATCTGCGAAGCATACCACTCTCTTGCAAGAGAGCACGACATCATGGTGCTGGAAGGTGCCGGGTCCCCTGGCGAGGTCAACCTGAAAACCTCGGACCTTGTCAACATGAATATGGCCATGGAAGCAAAAGCCAGGGTACTGCTTGTGGGCGACATTGACCGCGGTGGCGTCTACGCCTCCTTCCTCGGCACCTGGCTCACCTTTACCGCGCGGGAACGCAGCCTGCTTTCCGGATTCCTGGTCAATCGCTTCCGCGGAGACGCATCGCTTTTGCAGCCGGCGCACGAGTACGTCGAACAGGCTACGGGCGTGCCTGTCCTCGGTGTTGTGCCCTTTGTACCGCACCTGGATCTGCCCGAAGAAGACAGCCTGTCCCTTTCCACCTCCATGGTGCATGCGGCAACCATGCCGGATTCCCTGGATGTGGCCCTGATCGTGCTTGGCCGTACATCCAACTTCACGGACATGGCCCCTCTGGCCCTGGAACCGGACGTGACCCTGCGTCCAGTGCATTCTGTCGAAGAATGGGGAAATCCGGACATTATTATCCTTCCGGGCTCCCGTTCGGTCGCGCTGGACGCCAGGAAGCTGGACGAAAAGGGACTGACTGAGAAAATCCTTGAACACGCCCACAAGGGAGGCTGGCTCGTGGGCATCTGCGGCGGCATGCAGATGCTGGGCGAGGAAGTCTGCGATCCCCTGCACATGGAGTCGGAATTCGACACCATGCCGGGTCTGGGGCTATTGCCCCTGCGCACGACCCTGGAACCAGGCAAGGCCCTGCACTACCGCGAACACGTCCTCACCCCCCTGGGTGTTCCCTGCCAGGGGTACGAGATCCATCATGGCCAGACCACGCTGCTTGGCAGTGAACCGGCACTGTTCCGGCTTGCCGAAGAAGAAGGAAGCACTGGCTTCCTTGGCGTGCTCCATGGGCACGTTCTTGGCACCTATCTGCACGGCCTCTTTGACAACGACGCCTTCCGCAGACGCTTCCTGGATCTGGTGAGAACAAGTCTTGGCAAAAAGCCACAGGGACGCATTCTGGCAACCTGGGATATAGATACGTCTCTGGACAAGCTGGCTGCCACAGTCCGCGAGCACGTTGACATGAACACCATTTACCGCCTGCTGGGGATCAAATGATCACGATGCTTTTGCCAGTGCTGCTGCTTGCCGCTGCCCTTGTTTTGGACAGGCTTTTCGAGGAACCAAGGCCAGCCCTCCATCCTGTGTGCTGGATGGGGCAGGCGGCCGATTTCTGGGAGCGGACCCTGCGCAGAGACAAAAACTCGCCTGTGGGCATGCGGTTACGGGGCCTTGCCGCCCTCCTCTGCATGGAAGCCTGCTTTGTACTCCCCGCACTTATCCTGGTAGTGCTTTGCCAAAATCTGTGGCTGCCGCTGGGATGGTGCGCAGCTGCTATATGTATCTGGCTCTGTCTTGCGCCACATTCCCTTGCAAGGCACGCAAGGGCTGTCCTTGCACCGCTGCACAGGGGCAACCTGGAAACAGCGAGGCTTAAGCTCTCCTGGATTGTGGGCAGAAACACAAACGTGCTGGACGAGGCAGGTATTGCCAGGGCAAGCGTGGAATCCGTTGCGGAAAACTGCACGGACGGCGTGCTCTCGACACTGTTCTGGGCCTTTGCGGGCTACCTTCTGGGGGGACTGCCCCTGGCAGCAGCTCTTCCCGTTGCCCAGCGCGTTGCCAACACCCTGGATGCCATGTGGGGCAAAAAAAACGAACGCTACATCTATTTTGGCTGCTGTGCTGCCAGACTGGACGATGTCTTCAACTACCTGCCGGCAAGAGTGTCCCTCTTTTGCATTGCTCTTGCCTGTCTTTTTGTAAAGGGTACGGATGCGGCACAGGCCTTGCGTATTGGCTATCGCTTTCACGCAGCCCACGAAAGCCCCAACAGCGCCTGGAGCGAAGCGGCCTTTGCAGGAGCACTCCATTTGAAACTGGGAGGGCCAGCCATCTACGCTGGCAGAACAGTCAACCACCCCTTGCTTGGAACAGGCACTCCCAATGCCACACCGGCAGACATTTCCGTAGCCATTGACCTCATGTTTGCCACAACATGGACCTGTGCCACCCTCTTCTCACTCATTGTGGCCATGGGCATTGTGCTCTGAGAGCCTCAAGTTGGAACGCTTCTTGCTGAACAACGGATATGGAAGTGACGGTGCGCAAGCCGGAAACCACCCAAGACAAGGAGCGAGGCTATGGCAAAGCAGAAATGTCCAGGCACGACATTTGTCCTGTGTACCCTGTGCGGTACATTCCTGTATGCAATTTGTGCAGGATTCAGGGACAACTTTGGCATCATGCTGCCAGCCATAGTGGCTGAGCGAGGACTGTCCTACGCAACGGTCAGCTTCATCATTGCCCTGGGACAGCTGTTTTTCGGGCTGATGCAGCCTGTTTTCGGCTTTCTGTCTGTACGCAAGTCACCGCGCTTTGTGCTGTTCAGCGGCATATTCCTCATGCTGGCAGGCCTTGCCACAAGTGCTGTGACACACTCCGCCACCCTGCTGACCATCGCCATGGGGATTCTCTTGCCCTCGGGCACGGCAGCCGCATCCTTTGGCATCATCATGAGCTGCCTCCTGCCGGTATTTTCTGACAGACAGGCCCATACTGCATCGGGATTCATTGCCGCAGGCATAGGTCTCAGCATCTGTCTGCTGGCGCCTCTCCTCCAGTACAGCCTTGCATCCAGGGGGCTTGTGACAACGCTGTTCCTACTTTCCACGCCCATCATTCTTCTGGTACCGGTCGCCATCTTCCTGACCCATGTCGGCAAGGCTGCCATGAAGGTTGTGGAGAGCACGAGAGAAAGCTTTGCGGACATGCTGCGCCTTGCAGCAGCTTCCCCTGCGTACAGACGTGTATCCTTCGGCTTTTTCACCTGCGGATTTCATATGGCCCTCATCCAGACGCATCTTTTCTCTCAGCTGACTGCCTTCGGAATTCCGGACAGGCTGGCTTCCTGGGGGCTTTCCGTATACGGGCTGGGTGTCATAGCAGGCTCCATCAGCAGCGGCATGGCCTGTCGCTACTTCCCCATGGAACGCATACTTGGCTGTCTGTACAGTTCTCGCTGTCTGTGGGTAGCCCTGATGTTGCTCCCCCTGCCGTACTGGGCGCTGTTTGCTGTCATCTTCTGTCTGGGGCTGACCGGTGTTGCGACAGTTGCCCCCACATCCAACCTTATCGGCACCCTGTTCGGCCCTCGCCGCCTGGCAACGCTGTTCGGTTTCACCTACCTGCTTCACCAGCTGGGGGCTTTTTGCAGCGCATGGAGCGGTGGCCTCTGCCTCAGGTACACAGGAGACTACAGCGGTATCTGGTATGCCGACATCGCCTTGTGCTTCCTCGCCGGCGCAGCCTGTCTGACGCTGCGACGTGCCAGGAAAATCTGAACATTCCGTACCCGCATTTTCTAACATTGCAACAGAGGCTCACCGGATGAGGCCACCCGGAGGAAACATGTCCGACAGGGAACACGCAGGAAAACAGTACGCCTTTTTCACAAACAAGGATTGCGAATATTTTCCCTGCCACACTGGAGTGGCAGAAGAAAACTTCAACTGCCTGTTCTGCTATTGCCCCCTGTATATTCTGGGCAACAAATGTGGAGGAAACTTCTTCTACACGGAAAGAGGCATCAAGGTATGCAAGCACTGTTCCTTTCCGCACCACAAAGACAACTACAGCATGATACTGCAAAAAATCCGCAGCCATGTCCTGCCCAGGGCAAGGGACTGCCCGACGGACAGACCAGACAAGTTCCCCCCGGATCAGGACTGAGCCTTCATGGCAAGGCAAGCTCCTTCCATCTCATCCTGTACATGCCTGACAGCCGACAGTCCCCTGTCGGTTTTTTTTCGGACTGACTGTAAGCAAAAAGGCAGAAAGGACACTTTGTCATGATTTTGATACAGTTTTACAACAAAATGTTCCAACTCCGACATAGTTTCCCTTTTGTCTCAGCAGGCACACTTAACCCTCAATTGCCTTTTTTTGTCACCCTACAATTTTGTGTCACGATATCGAGACATAACGTGTCATGAGCATCAAAGAGCGCTTGTAATCAAGCAACTTTCTGGAAATGCGATAAAAAAAATCTGTTTCCTTTTTCTTTTTCCTCTCGGTGTCGCACAATATGCACCCGAAATGGTACAGATTTTGAAAGGGAGCATTTGTGTCATCATGCAAGTTTCCCGGTATAATCTCCCTCTCCTCTCCTGTCCTGTTTGTCCAGCTTTTGTCAAACATGAATCAGGCGAGACTTGCATCACGTGATCCGAGGAGCGTAGTGCATCATATGAACTCTGTATAACCTAGCCTGTTTCCGATCTATCACTCGGCAGATACTTTTTTCAACATTCCCGATATCTTCTGGAAAACATTGGATTGATATAGGAAGTCACACAACATATTTTAATAATATCAATATATTATAAGGGGGGGGGGTAGCTTACAGTACACTGCATTAGTACAATTTCATCTTTTATGCCAATTTTCTAATTGCCGTGTATTGATTTAAAAATAAATTATGTGTATCATTGTCTAAATTTTTCTGCGTTTTTTTATATCTGAACAGTATTTAATAAATTTTTTTTGCAAATACTGTCTTTTCCTTAATACAGGAGATACTTGCCTATATTATAACTAAACTGGCTTGTTCCCCCACTGTTATCCAACAGATGCCATTTTTATATTCATATTTTTCAATATATTTCTACACAAAATTTATTCTTTCATATAAATTTGAACAGGCCATACCCATACTTTGTATATAGGAGAGACAAAGGAGGGACAATGAGATCCGGTATCCAGATAGACAAAATTTCCTATGAGCGCATCAAGAGCAGTATCGAAGTAGGAATATTTGATAAACTGCACATGGGTGTGGCACTTATTTCGGAAAATCTGGACATCATCTACTGCAATGACTCCTTTGCAAGAATGTATGATCTTCCTGACAATGTTACAGGAAAAAAAATAGACAACCTTATCCTGCCATTCAGAAAATGCATGCTTGCAAGTCTGAAGCAGCCAAAGGTTGTGGCCTGTATAAGCCAGCCACAAAAGGATGTGTACTGCATCTTCATGAGCTACCCGGTCTATGACAGCAGTCAACGCTACCGCGGAGCCTTTATCGAAGTGTTGCCCATGGCAAGTGGCAAGGAAACAATTGCCGAGCTAATGGACAGCATGCGCACTGTAGAGATGAAGACCTACGCGCCGGACAAAAAGCACAACGAAAAGGGAAAGCATGGATCACTACACACCTTTGACTCTATCATTGGAAATTCCCTGCAGATGAGGACCATGATCAGCATGGGCCGCAAGATTGCACGCAGCAATGAACCGGTTCTTGTCTACGGCGAATCCGGAACAGGCAAGGAACTGGTTGCCCAGGCCATACACATGGCAAGTCCACGTGCCGAAGAAGCCTTTGTCTGTGTGAACTGTGCTGCCCTGCCTGCCGATCTCATGGAGTCGGAACTGTTCGGCTACGAATCTGGTTCCTTTACGGGCGCCAGGGCCACGGGCATGAAGGGCAAGTTTGAAGAAGCCAACAACGGCACCATTTTCCTTGACGAAATAGGGGAAATGCCTCTTGCCGTACAGGCCAAGCTCCTGCGCGTACTGGAAAGCGGCGAGATCCAGAAAATAGGACACAAGGGACGTCTGAGCTCAAATTTCCGCCTGGTTGCTGCCACCAACAAGAACCTGCTGGACATGGTACGCCACGGCCAGTTCCGCGAGGATCTGTACCACCGCCTCAACGTCTTCGAACTAACCATTCCCCCATTGCGCGAGCGGGGAGACGACCTGTATCTGCTTATCAAATACTTTATGGAAACCTCCATTGGCATGGAGCGTGCGCTCAAGGTAAAGCTGGAAGACAGCCTGATTGCCGCATTGCACAGCTATTCGTGGCCAGGAAACGTGCGCGAGCTCAAAAACATCATGACGCATGCGCTCTTCCTCATGGACGACTCTGAAATGACGCTCGGCATACACCTTTTACCACCCAGATTCCAGAGAACCATGCATCCCACGCATACATATACCACTGTGCAGCAGCCTGTACCACCTGTCGTTTCCGAAACACAGCTGCACAGCACCCTTCCACCCCAGAATGAACGCGAGGCTTTGCAGGAAGCGCTCATCCGCTGTCAGTACAACAAGGTACGCGTCACCAAGGAACTGGGTATCTCGCGCAGCAAGCTCTACCGCGACCTGCGCAAATACGGCCTCCTCACCGCAGACAAGTAGTGCGTTTCACTGTCGGGCATTCCTCGCCAAGAGGAAAGCGCACAGGAAAGACCGGTATCCGGACTTCCCTGTACGTCTGCCCGACTTTTTGTATGTCAACAACACTTCTCCAAAACCGGGAAAATGGTGCAGTATGACCAGGGCGCAAACCATTGTTGAACGGATGTTCAAAATCAGGGAAAGAGGCAGCTGCGTCCAGACAGAACTTGCAGCAGGACTCACCACCTTTGTGACCATGTCCTACATCATCTTTGTGAATCCGAGTATCATGGCCGATGCCGGCATTCCCAAAGAGGCAGCCTTTGCAGCCACCATATACGCTACCGTGCTGGGCAACCTGCTCATGGGGCTGTGGGTGAACTATCCCATAGCCCTGGCGCCGGGCATGGGACTGAATGCCTTTTTTGCCTACTACGTCTGCGGCACCCTTGGCCTGCACTGGACTGTGGCCCTGGGTGCGGTTTTCATTTCCGGAGTGATTTTCCTGATCCTGACTTTGACAAAGGTGCGAGAATTCCTCTTCAATGGCGTGCCCATGAGCATCAAGTACGCGCTGGTAGCAGGCGTAGGCATGTTCATTGCCATGATAGGTCTCAAAAATGCCGGTATCATTGCTTATAATGAAGCAACGCTGGTGACACTGGGCGATTTGTCCTCTCCAGCTCCACTGCTTGCCTGTTTTGGCATCGTCGTAAGTTGTGGGCTCATGGCGCGCAAGGTGCCAGCTGCGATCCTTTTCGGCATTGTGGCAACAACCCTGGTTTCCATGTGCTGCGGCGCAAGTCCAGCTCCTGCCGGGCTTCAGAGCCTTGTCAGCCTGGAAATTCCAAGCATTGCCCCTGTACTCATGCAGCTTGATATACGCGGTGCCCTGCACTACGGCCTCATCTCCATTGTACTGACCTTCACCATTGTGGAGCTTTTTGACAACATGGGTGCTCTCATAGGGCTTTCCCGCAAAGCTGGCTTTATGGACGCAGACGGTCGCATCAGGGGGCTTGAACGGGCTCTGACTACAGATTCCACAGGTACCATTGTCAGCAGTTTTCTCGGCACTTCGACCATCACCACCTACATAGAAAGCGCTGCCGGCATAGCTCAGGGTGGCAGAACAGGACTTACGAGCATCACAGTGGCTCTCCTTTTTGCACTGTCCCTGTTTTTTTCACCCCTGATCGGCCTTGTACCTGCTTGTGCCACTGCACCGGCTCTGTTGATTGTCGGCGCCAATATGATGACAGAAGTAGCCAACATCAACTTTAACGACTACACCGAGGGCTTTCCTGCCTTTCTGACCATTATCATGATGCCCATGACCTGCAGCGTTGCCAGTGGTTTCGGTTTCGGCTTCATAAGCTATGTCATCATCAAGACACTGGCAGGCAGAGCCAGGGAGGTTACAGCCTGCACCTGGATTATTGCGGCACTCTTCGGACTCAACTTCTTCATGCGGGCCTGACGCTCAGCCTTTTCCTGACGTCTCCTTGGTGATCCAGTCTTCCTGTAGCCGCAAACAAAACGCGAACACCAGCGAAAGAACAATGCAGGATCCGGGTACAGGAAGTAGAATTTCCGTGCCAGAGCCCGTACTATTTGTCCAACAAATTGTAATCGTGGAGTTTTTTGTACAATTTGTTACGCGATATTCCCAGAAACTTGGCCACAAGAGACTTGTTGTAGTGAAATCTGTCAAGCGCCTGTTCAATGGCTTCCTTTTCTGCCTGGGCGCTTACTTCAGAGAGCTTCTTGTTCTTGGCTGCAACACGTGGTGCTGTAGCAGCAGACGGCTGTGCCTGTTGATATGCCTGCTTTCCGGCTCTTTCATGTTCTGCCACGTGGGAATTGTCCAATCCCTTGATAAAGCGCATGGGTAGTCCAGAGGATGTCAGAACATTGCTCTCTGGGGGCAGTGAATAGAGCGAATAGGTCAGCACATTCTTGAGTTCGCGAATGTTGCCGGGCCAATGGTATTTGTTGAAAAGCTCAAAGACCTCACGGCTAACATAGAAATCCTTGGCCCTGCTTCCCCCAAGGATCTGCTCGACAAAATAGCGGACCAGCAGAGGCAAGTCTTCCAGTCTGTCCCGCAGAGGGGGAATGCGAATCTCGAAAATATTGATCCTGTGGTACAGATCCTCGCGGAACTTGCCATCCTGCACCATTTGCTGCAGGTTTCTGTTGGTCGCTCCTATGAGTCTGAAATTCGAAAACAGGGGTCCTCTATGAGCAATTTTCTGGATCTCGCCAGTTTCCAGTACACGCAGGAGCTTTGCCTGCACAAAAAGAGGCAATTCTCCTATTTCATCCAGGAAAAGAGTTCCGCCATTGGCAAGTTCAAACTTGCCCACAAGGCCACCTGAACGAGCCCCGGTAAAGGCACCCGCATCATAGCCAAACAGCTCTGATTCAATAAGATCCGGTGGCAGTGCAGCACAGTTGACAGCCACAAATGGTTTTGCGGATCTGGGACTGGCCATATGCAATGCCTGGGCAGCCAGCTCCTTGCCGCTGCCAGACTCGCCCCACAAAAGAATGGGTTCGTTGCTTTGAGCAAAACGCTGTCCCAGCTGCTTCATATGCATAAGCGCAGCACTTTCACCCACAATGTCCGCAAAGGTAAAGAGCCTGCCCACATGCTTGGAACGTGCCTGCTCAAAGTGCTGGGCTGCCTCTTCCAGATTGTGAATCGTATCCATGAGCATCTGCAGCTTTTCCTTGCCCAGGGAAAGAGGGATGCTTTCTATGACGACGCCGCAAAGCTCTCCACTTTTGCTGTGAATGGGATACCTGAAGGAAATCCCCTGCTCGTTGTTGACTGTGAGTGATGAGGAAATCACAGGTTTTTCTGTCCGTATGACGTCCATGACGCCACGCTCGCCGGTAATGAACACATCCGTGACGCTTTTGCCTATGACGCCGTTGGTAAAGCCGAACATTTCCAGAAAGGCCTTGTTGCAGTACAAAAAGACGCCCTTGTTGGACAAAAGCGCGACACCGGTATGCAGCAGGTCAAAAAGCCCAACATGCAACCCCTCCGCAAAGCGTTCAAAATCTTCACAAAATTTGAAGGGTTCATGTGTCATGCGAAACCTCCGAGCTTCTTCAAATTTTCTGCAATTCTCTGAGAAGACATGGACAGGAGGGTGAGAAGAGCGTGGGAAGAAGCGGCATCCCCCAAGTCAGACAGGGAGCAGGGTCTTTTTGTCCTTGCACAGGCTGAAAACAAATCCAGTCAGGATGCCTTTTGTACGTAGTGTAGCCAATTTGTTCCCTGAAAGGCAAGGTTTTCACCTGTGATATTCAGGAGCATCCCACTTCAACGTGGCAGGGCTGACAGAAGCCCTTTTGGGAGATGAATTACAGCAATCCTGAATTATTGCAGGTGCTCTTCACGGCATAGCGTCTTGTTCCTGGCACCAGCCGCTTGCGCTGTTCGCAAAAGCTCCATCCAGCGGGGCATCTGATTCTCAAGGGAAAAAGCTTCTGCCCTGTGCACCCTGCCCTGGTGCTCTTCCACCTCTTCCCGAGTGAGCAAAGTCTCCTTCAGGGAGCTGGCAATCCTTGTGGCGTCAGCCTCGACCAAGCGGCCAAAGCGTCCCTGCTCCAGCACTTCGGCGGGCCCACTCGGACAATCCACAGCCACAATGGGCAGTCCAAGTGCAAGGCCTTCCGCAAGCACCAGCGAAAATCCCTCATAACGGGACGTCAGCGTCAGCACCGATGATGCGCGCATGAGAGGATATGGAGTCACAAGACCCGGCATGAAGACCTCGACTCCGAGGGTGCGCGCCCTTTCTTCCAGCATGCGCCTCTGACTACCCTCACCGGCAATACACAGGGCGACATCAGGCATTTCTCGTTTCAGGATGGCAAAGCCCTCAAGCAACAGGACAAAATTCTTCTGATCTTCGAGCCTCCCCACTGCGAGAACGACCTTTTTGTGTTTCGCAAAGAAGTCCGCCACGTCTTGTCGCATCTCTTCCAGGGAAAGCCTCTCTATCTCTCCTGTGTCCAATGGATTGTAGATGCGCACAAAGTGCTGCGCGTACCCAGGCCAAAGCGCCCTCGAAGAGGCAACTATGCCATCGCTCACGCAGACAATGCATTGGCTGCGCCTGACAGCAAACGTCATCAAGGCCTTGTACAGGCGAACAAACCGCCGAGATCTGGTGGCAAAATAACCCTGAAGATCCTTGTGGAGCCAGCCTATGGCCCTGCCCGGGGCAAGGAGCGCAGCCACAAAAAGGCTCTGCAGCTCAAGGGTACCAACGACAACGGACGACTGCCGAACGATTGTCCGGAGCCTGCCAAGAAAGCGCAGGCTGGCAAGGCGTCCCGGACCTGCAGGCATGAAGAGCCTCACGGCCGCGGGAACATGCCTGGCAAGCTCGCTGCTTTTGCGCAGACAGGCAATACTGACGGCCCAGCCGCGCAAGACAAGCTCGCGGGCAAGCAGCAGGGCCACCTTTTCCGCGCCACCTCCAAAGCTGTGCATCACAAGGCAAATCCGGCAAACGGGAGCCGTACACTCCTTCCCAATTGCCTTTCTGTTCTCCCTCTGCACCATTATGGTCTGTCAAGCAAAAGACGTCTTGTCCTGTTCCCCAAAACGGTATTCCAGCATCAGGTCTCACATGCTGCAGTCCATGTCCGAGGGCATGCGCCAGTCCCCGCGCGGGGACAGGGACACCGTCCCCACCTTGGGGCCATCCGGCAGGCAGCTGCGCTTGAACTGCTGGGCAAAGAAGCGCCTGAAAAACGTGTCCAGGGTCCGCTCCACCATCTCTTCCTCTCCCGGGAAGGCAATCCTTGCCAGGGCCAGGATCTTCTCCCTGGCAAAGCCGTTGCGCACAAAGTGGTAGAGGAAGAAGTCGTGCAGGACGTACTTGCCTATGGTGCCTTCCGTAGACTGGCGATTGCCCTGGGCGTCCGGGGGCAAAAGCTCTGGACTAATCTCCGTTGCGGCAATGGAGAGGAGCACGTCGCGCACTTCCTCGTGCATCCTCGCATACTCCTCCACCAGGAAGCGGACCAGGGTCTTCGGGACACCGGCGTTGACGCCGTACATGGACATGTGATCGCCGTTGTAGGTCGCCCAGCCAAGGGCCAGTTCGGACATGTCGCCTGTGCCCACCACAAGGCCGTCCTCGCTGTTGGCAAGATCCATGAGGATCTGGGTGCGCTCGCGCGCCTGGGCATTCTCGTAGGTCACGTCGTAACAGGTGCTGTCGTGGCCTATGTCCCTGAAATGCCCAAGGCAGGCCTCCCTGATATCAATGGTCTTCTGCCGCACCCCAAGCTGTGTCATTAGGGTCAGGGCATTGTCCTTCGTGTGATTTGTTGTGCCAAAGCCCGGCATGGTCACTGCCAGGATGTGGCTGCGATCAAGCCCCAGCCTGTCGCAGGCAGAGGCTGCCACAAGCAGGGCGAGTGTGCTGTCTAGTCCCCCGGAGATCCCAAGGACCATGCATTTGGCCCTAGCTCTGGCATAGCGCCTTGCAAGGCCCGCAGCCTGCAGGCGCAGTATTTCCCTGCAGCGCTCGTCGAGCTCTGCCCCCTTGGGTACAAAGGGCGAGGGATCCACCTGCTCCGGCATGATCCCTGTTTCCGGAAGGGGCAGGGCCCTCACACGGAGATAGGATTTTCTTGCTTCTTCGTCCACGGGGCTTTGCGCAAAGCAGGGGTCCTTCAGGCGATCGTTTGCAAGGCGCTCAAGGTCGATGACGGCCGAGGTCAGGCCCATCCTGTCCCTGCTCTCTGCTGCCAGGCGGGCGTTTTCGGCAATGAGGCAGTGGCCGCTGAAGACAAGGTCCGTTGTGCTCTCGCCTGCCCCGGAGGAGGCGTAGGCATAGGCGCACAGACACCTTCCGGACTGCATGCGCACAAGGTCTCTCCTGTAGCGGGCCTTGGTTGCCACCTCGTTGGAGGCCGAGGGGTTGAGGACAAGGTTTGCTCCAAAGGCCGTGTGCCGCGAGCTCGGAGGCATGTTGACCCACAGATCCTCACAGATTTCGCAGGCAAGGACCAGGTCCCCTGCCTCCACCAGAAGATTCGGGGTAAAGGGCACAGTCTGTCCGCACAAGCAAATCTCGTTCGCTGTCCTTGCGTAGGAAGGGGCAAACCAGCGCCTTTCGTAGAATTCCTGGCTGTTGGGGACAAAGGTCTTTGGCACGACACCCAGGATGGTCCGCCCCTGGAAGAAGACGGCAGCATTGAAAAGGGTCCCGTTTTGCACAACGGGCATGCCGAGGCAGACGATGCGCCGTTCATCCCCAGCGCGCTCAAGAAGTGTGGCCAGGGCTTTTTCGCAGCGTACATGCAGGCTTTTTTGCAGGAAGAGATCGCCGCAGGTGTAGCCTGTGAGGGCAAGCTCCGGCAAAAGGAGGACGTCCGCCTCCTTCTCTGCACAAGCAAGAAGTTCCGCAACCCTTGCCCCGTTGACTTCGGGATTTCCTATCTCCACGTCGATGAGGCCGCACGCTACCCGCACAAGGCCGAATTTGCTGTTCATTGCCTCTCCCCTGCCCTAGATTTTCGGCGAAAAGTCTTCGCCCATCTTGTAGAGCAAATCCATCTTGGCCTCGTAGTAGGCAGGGCTCATGACGAGCTTGTGCAGGTGGGGATTGTCGAAGCGCTGCTCTTCCTCCCAGATTTCCTGAGTAAGCTGCCTGTGCACGTAGTCGCGGATCTCCCTTAAGGAGGGACTTTTTCCCACGCGCTTTCCCCTGCGCATGACAGGATGCTGCAGGGCGCGCACGGTCACGTCCTGGTAGCATCTGCTGCGCCAGGGCTTCATGGGGTTCACATAACGGTAGGGCTGCGACATGTCCACGCTTTCCCCTTGCAGGGTGATGAGATCGGAAATGGCGTGGCCGGACTGGTTGTAGACGCGGTACACGCACTTTCTGCCGGGGTTGGTGATTTTCTCCACTGTTTCGGAAATCTTGATGCGCGGCTCGGCCCTGCCGGCCTCATCCACGGACACGAGCTTGTACACGGCACCAAAGACAGGCTCGCTTCTGGCAGTGATGAGCCTTTCGCCCACGCCAAAGCTGTCTATGCAGCCACCCTGGTCGATGAGAGAATTGATGGTGTACTCGTCGAGGCTGTTGGACACGGAGATCTTGCAGTCCTTAAGGCCTGCCTCGTCGAGCATGGCGCGGGCCCGCTTCGAGAGATAGGCGAGGTCGCCAGAGTCTATGCGCACGCCCTTCAGGCGCTTGCCCATGGGCTCGAGCACTTCCCTGGCTGTACGGATGGCGTTGGGAATGCCGGAGTGGAGCACGTTGTAGGTGTCCACAAGGAGTACAGCCCCGTCCGGGTAGGCCTCGGCAAAGTGCTTGAAGGCGGAAAACTCGTCCTTGTGGTACATGACCCAACTGTGGGCCATGGTGCCGGTGACCGGGATGCCGAACATCTTGCCTGCGAGAAGCGTTGCAGTGCTCACAATGCCGCCTATGTAGGCGGCCCTGGCCCCGTAGACGGCAGCGTCGGCGTTGTGGGCGCGCCGTGCGCCAAAGTCCGCGACGCTCCGGCCCCTGGCAGCGTGCACGATGCGCTGGGCCTTGGTGGCGATGAGGGACTGGTGGTTGATCTGGTTCAGGATGGCGGTTTCCACGAGCTGCGCGTCCACCAGGGGGGCGTTGACTGTCAGGACCGGCTCGTTGGGATACATGATGGTGCCTTCGGGGAAGGCGTCGATGTCGCCCGAAAAGCGGAAGGAGGCGAGCCTTTGCAAAAAGTCGTCGGGAAAGATGCCGAGCGAGCGCAGATACTCTATGTCGTCCGGATCGAAGTGCAGGTTTTCGAGGAATTCGAGCACCTGCTCAAGACCCGCGAAGATGGAAAAGCCGCCGTTGTCCGGATTGTGGCGAAAAAAGACGTCGAAGGTCACATTGGTATTGCCGGTCACAAGGCCGTGATAGCCGTTGGCCATGGTCATTTCATAGAGATCCATGATCATGGAGAGGTTGCGCTCATCAAATTGACTCATGTTTTTTCTCCCGGACCGTGCCCTGCGGCGTGCGGCCTAAAGGACAGGCGATGGCGTTCAGCAGGCTTCGATGACTTCGACCTGGCAGCTTTTCATGGTGGCAAGGGCAGCCCTGTGCAGCTCGGGTGTCGAGCCTGCGCACAGGCTGGCGTTTACGACAACGCGCGCCTGGGGGGCAAAGCTTCGCGCAAGCAGGGCGTTGCTGACAACGCAGATGTCCGTACACAGGCCGACAAATTCCACGCTTGCGACCTCGCCCCTGGAAGCCGCCTCGCCAAGCGCCCTTGCAAGGGCTGCGCTGCCAAAGGTTTCCTTGTCAAAGACCCTGAAGTCACGCGCAGCTCGCAGGGCCTCGAGTTCTGGCACGAACTGCCAACCCTCGCTTCCCTCCACGCAGTGCACCACGGGAAGAAGCTGTCCCTCCCTGGTGGAAAGATAGTCCGCGTAGTGCGTGTCGCGGGTGAGAAAAACCGTGCCTGAAAAATCCCGTGCTCTGGCAACGATCCCGGGCACAATGGCCCTGGCCTCGCTGCTTCCCAAAGCTCCGGTGACAAAGTCGTTTTGCACATCCACCACGACAAGATAGTTTTGCGCCATTTGAAAAATTCCTGAAAGAAAGCCGGGCAAGGCTAAAGCTCCCGGAAGGGGACAGGCTGCCCGGGCCAAGGTACAATGAATTCGGAGTATACTAGTTCTTCTCTTGGCTTCTTGGCAAGGGGGCAGAAAAAAAAGAAGTAAAATCGGTAGGGTGAAGTATCCGATTTTGCGGAAAAAAACACTTTTGCAAAAGGAAAGGCCCCTCGCGGGACAAAAAGCGCGCGAAGGGCCCTATGATGATTCAGAGGCAGAAAGAACTAGCAGATGACGTTTTGCTGCTTGCCTTCGAGCCAGGAGAAGAGGTTATCAAAAACGATGTCGCAGCGGGCTTCCATGGACTCCACGCTTGCAAAGGCCATGTGCGGGGTCACGATGCAGTTGGGAGCCTTGAGCAGCACGTGGTCTGTGGGCAGCGGGGGCTCGATGTCGAAGACGTCGAGGGCAGCGCCTGCGATGACGCCATCCTCCAGGGCCTTCGCCAGAGCCTCGCCATCCACGACCGGTCCTCTGGCCGTGTTGATGAGGTAGGCGGTCTTCTTCATGAGCTTCAGGGCATCGGCGTTGATGAGGTTGCGCGTGCCGTCGTTCAGGGGGCAGTGCAGGGACACGATGTCGGATTCCTTAAGAAGCTCTTCGAGGCTCACCTGCCTGTCGAAGACGGGATCGGTCACCTTGGAGCGATTGTAGGCCAGAAGCCTGCAGCCGAAGGCCTTGCACAGGGCAGCGGTCTTCTTGCCGATGTGGCCGGCACCTACGATGCCCACGGTCTTGCCCTGAAGAAGTCTTCCGGGAAGCTTGGTGCCGCCCTGACGCACGCTCTTTTCCTGGCCGGGAACGTTGCGCAGAAGATCGATCATGAAGCCTATGGCAAGCTCTGCCACGCCGGTGTCCGCGTAGCCGGAGGCGTTGCTCACGGCAATGCCGCGGGCCTTGGCCTCGGCCACGGGAATGTGGTCAACACCAGTGAAGGCAACATCTATGAACTTCAGGTTGGGGCACTCTTCCACTACTTTCTTGGCCAGGGGCATGTTGGCGATCATGATCACGTCCGCGTCCTTCGCTTCTTCAAGCTGAACTTCCGGATCCGTGTTCTTGGCAAATTCCTGGAAGGTGTGGCCCATGCTCTCGAGTTTCTGCACCTTTGAGGCAACAAGGGCTGCGTCAACGCCAAGGCCTTCGAGCAAAACAATCTTCACTGTTATATCCCCCTGGATACTTTGAGGTGAAAGGAAGGAAAAGTACATCCGTGCTGCTTCCGGCTTCTCCATTGTCAGGGTGATCTTGCGGAAGAGTTTCTGCAAGGCCCGGGGCAGGTAGAAGCGAGGCAGGCACAATATACCTACAAAAAAAGCCTGCACAATAGCTTGTACAGGCCTTATTTGAAAAATGGTGGGCCATCGGAGACTCGAACTCCAAACCAATTGATTAAGAGTCAACTGCTCTACCAATTGAGCTAATGGCCCGTGAAGTGAAAATGTGTCTACGCTTGAAGCCCCGTCTTGTCAACAACTTTTTTGCAAAAAGAAACATTTCCTGCAAAAGAAGTTCTGCCACCCCAAAAGAACAGCCCAAAAGAGCGGGGAAATCCGATACCCTGGCCTCACATTCCCAGATATTCCAGCACTGTCCAGACAGCCTCGGACATAGCCCTTTCCTGGCGGGCAACGCGCCCTGCCTGATCCTCTTTCTCCACGTTTTGGGTGTTTTTCGTGAAGATCACAAGAAGACACTCCCTTCCGTTTGGGTATCGCACAAGGGCAAGGTCGTGCACGTTGCCAAAGCCCGTGCCAGTCTTGTGGAAGAGGGTAGCCCCCTTTGGCAGGGAAGCCTGGATGCGACCAGTCCCTGTCCTTGTTTTGCCTGCGAGCTGCAGGAGAAGATTGCGCGAAAAATCCGGATAGGATCTATCAAACAACAGGGTGCGCATGGCCTGCAAAAAGCCTGCGGCTGTTGCGGTGTTGGCCTGGGGCAAACGATTTTCCCCGCGGTTTGCAAGCTCTGTCCCTGTGTAGTTGAGCCTGGGCTCGTAGTCGCACAAGAGAAAGTCCCTGTCCCCGAGGGCACGCATGCATTTTGTCATGGCAAAAGGCCCCCCAAGAAGGCGCAAGAGAAGGTTGGCAGCAGTATTGTCGCTCAAGGTCATGGCTGCCTCGCACAAAGCGATCACACTCATGCCTTCCCCTCCTCTGCCCCTGGTTGCGGGAGACCACTCCTGCTCTTCGTTCTCCTTCCAGAAAAGCCTTTTCCCAACAAGGCTTCTGTCCGCATCTGCCTTTCTCAAGACCTCTGCCACAAGGAAGAACTTGAAGGTGCTGCAAAAGGCAAAGCGATTGTCTGCACGATAGAGGACCTTTTGTCCGCCCTGCACATCAAGGGCAGCCAGAGAGATGTCGCAGGCGAACCTGCGCTCCAGGTCGGCAAGAGTTGGGGCAATTTCGGAACAATGGGCCCCCTTTGCCGGGCAGGCTGTCCCAAGAAGAACACAAAGGAGAGGAAACAGGAACAAAAAGACGCGCGAAATGGGGGGCATGCATGTCTCCCGGGGTAATGACGCAGGAAAAGCCGCCCGGGGCCACTTGGGCACGAGGGCGGCTTTGAAATTCAAGAGGATGCTGCTTCGAGCAGACTATTCCTTGAAGGCCTTCTCAAAGTTGGGCACAACCTGCTTCTTGCGGCTCATGACGCCGTCCAGCCACACATGGGTGCCTTCTGGGGCCTTGCCGAAAGCCTTCTCGACGATGGCGGGATCGTCGGAGGCGATGAGCATGTCGGAGCCTTCTTTCATGATGTCGGTGAGGAGCAGGAACACGCTGTGGCGACCCTCGCCCTTGATCTTCTCGATCTCGGCCTGCAGACCATCGCGGTACTTGTCGAGCATGGACAGATCAACAACTTCCAGCTGGCCGATGCCAACCTTGTTGCCGTTCATGTTGAAGTCCTTGTAGTCGCGATGGACCAGCTCGTCCATGGTGGCGCCTTCGAGAGCGCTCTTCACCTTGAACATCTCGAGGCCCAGGGCCTTCACATCGTCAACACCGGCAATCTTGGCGAGATCGGCCACGGCCTTCTTGTCTTCCTCGGTGCAGGTGACGGACTTGAAGATAACGGTGTCGGAGAGGATGGCGCAGAGCATGCCGCCGGCGATGGAAGCAGGAATTTCCACGCCGTAGAAGTCGTACATGTTCTTGATCACAGTACAGGAGCAGCCCACGGGCCAGATCCAGCACAGAAGGGGGCTGGAGGTGGTGATGTCACCCAGCTTGTGGTGGTCGGCAATGCCGAGCACGTTGGCCTGGTCGATGCCCTTGGGGGCCTGGGCGAGGTCGGAGAAGTCAACGAGATAGATGTCCTGGCCGGCGACGTCGTCCACCACTTCGGGAGCGGTGAGGCCGAACTTCTGCAGCACGAATTCGCTTTCGGGGGTGGGTTTGCCCTGGGCAGCGGCCTTCACGTCCAGACCGCGTTTCTTGTACAGGTCGGCAACTGCAATGGCAGCCATGATGCTGTCCGTATCGGGATTCATATGACCAAGAACAAGAGCAGACATACTATCATTCCTCCAGGAATAGGATTTTGTGTTCCCTTGGGGCACGCGCTGGCGGCCCGGGAGCATTTTTTGCAATTTTGGGCAGAAAATTTTCTGCAAACCGGTCTCACCAAAAGACCTTGTTCGGGATAGCACAAGCAACAAGTTTTGCCAAGTCCCCCCTGACAACTTTTTGCGCCGGGATTGCCCACACTTTCCGAAACAGGGCGCGACAACAACCCTTCCCAGGCAGAAAAACCTCTTGAAATCACCAATCTTTTCTCAACACTCTGCTCATTGCACCTGTCCTTTTGCTGCCCCACAAAAGGCAGGATTTCACATGCGCATTTTTTCTCAAGGGCTTCAAGAGAGCGCATTGCGGGCCTAGGGCTTTTCCTTTTTGCCCTTCTCGTCAGAGAGGGGATGGGCCGCATCGTAGGTCGCGACAAGGTGGCCAAGGCTCACCTGGGTGTAGCGCTGGGTGGTTGAAAGACGCCTGTGCCCCAGAAGTTCCTGTACGGCACGCAAATCCGCACCTGCAGCCAGAAGGTGGGTTGCAAAGGAGTGGCGCAAAACGTGCGGAGACACAGTGCGGGACAGCCCTGCCCGCTCGCACAGGCTCTCGATGATGCGCCTGGCTTCCCTGCGGTCGAGGCGCTTGCCGCGAGCCCCTGTGAAGAGCGCAGGCTCACCCTCCAGGGCCACGAGAGGGCGCACCATCAGCCAGGCCTCAAGGGCTACGATACAGGTGTCCGAAAGCGGCGCCAGACGCTCGCGACTGCCCTTGCCCATGACACGCACATAGCCGGCCCTGGGGCTTGTCTCGCGAGCGTTTAGGGAAAGCGCCTCGGAGATGCGCAAACCGGAACCGTAGAGAAGTTCCGCAAGGGCCAGATCCCTGCGCTCAAGAGCCCTGGCCTTTGCCTCATCCGTCCCCCTGGCTCTTGGCTTGGGTGTTTCTGCTGCCCTGTCAAGCAAGTCGCAGGCTTCGTCCACGTTGAGGGCCTCGGGTGTACGCTGCTCCTGCTTTGGATTGCGTATCTGTATGACAGCAAGGGAGGAAATTTCCCCCCTCTCGTTAAGAAAGCGGAAAAAGCCCCGTGCGGAGGAAAGGCGCCGCGCCATGGAGGAGCGGGCAAGACCCTTGCGAAAGAGCGAGGCAAGCCAGGCCTGCAGATCGCCGCGCCCAATGTCCCCTGGTCTTTCCAGGGAGAGTCCCAGGGATTCAAGGAATGCTTCAAGATCTTGAAGGTCGTTTCTGTAGGAGGCAATTGTCGCAGGCGAAGCGTTCTTCGCTGCGCGAAGGTCCTCAAGATAGGCAGCAACAGCAGAAATTTCCCCTCTTTTTTGTGGCAGCTCCCCTAGGGTTTCCCCCCTTTGCGCGATACCTTCCTGTCCACCCTTCCCTTCGTTTGTGTCTTGCCCCTTTTTTCTTCCCCAGAGCATGCTTTCTCTCCCAAAAAATCTTCAAGTTCTCCTTCAAGTTCTTGCAGACCTTCCCCGCACCCAAAAGCACATACCGGGCCATGCACCCGGCTCAAAGGCCCGGGCCAAAAGAGAACACTTGCCTTGCCCTGCCTTTTGGGGCAAAAAGGCCCCTGCGGCAAACACTCCCCAAATGCCCCTTGTTTGCTGAAAATGCAAGGATTGAGAATTCTATGGACAAATTTGAGATACTCTTCGGCTCAAACCCCGTCCTGCAGGTGCTTGTGCCCTTCATAACAGTGGCGCTCCCCATGCTCTTTCTGTTCGCCTACGCGACCTTCGGCTTCATGGTGGGCTCGCTCGAAATCAAGGGCGCGCGCAGCGGCAGAGCCCTGTTCGACAGGGCTGCAAAACAGCTCGCCACGGCAGGCCTTGTCCTTGGCTGGACACTGCTCATCGGCAGCCGCGTCTGGCTCTTCGTCCAGTCCGAGGGCTATGTTCCCCAGTCCTTTCTTGCAGTGGTGGTCGAACTGAGCTGGGGTGTGTTCGGCTTTGCAGTCATTGCCTCGAGCATACATTTTGCCGTGTGGAAGCCCCTTGCGAACCACAAGATAGGGCACGCCTTCCTGGCCTATTTTTCCGGCATCAACGGCCTTTTCGCCCTCTTTGCCCTCATGGGCGCAATCCGCCTCATGGCAGCTGCAGAGCTTCCCAACGCGGCCCAGCTCTCCTTAAACGACATCTACAACTTCTCCCAGGTGCCTTCGCCGCAGATAGCCGCCCTTGCGCTCATCCTGCCCCTGGGGCTTGCCGTGCCGCCGCTTGCAGCCATCTGCTGGATTTTCGTGCGCCGCCAGAAGGAAGACTACGGCCGTGACTACTACAACGCACTGGTCAAGTGGTGCGCCTCTTGGGGCCTTGTCTTCTGGCCCCTGGTAACACTTGTGCTTGCCGGAACTGCCTGGATGGACATCCGTCCTCTCCTTGGAGCTGCGACACCCGTGGCCCCCATGGCCCTTGTCGAGCCCACAGTGCGCGTCCTTTTGCCCCTCGTTATCTGCCTTGTCCTTTGGCTGACCAAGAGGGCTGAGCTTCCCATGCGCATGAAGCCCTACCTTATCGTCTGCTTCTTCCTGGCCCTGGGCGCATCACACTACCTCTATACCTGTGCGACAGGCTTCGTTTTCTAGCTATTCCAGATACAGGACATGCTCAAGGCCCCGCCTTTCCCACAAGGGACAGGCGGGGCCTTTTCTCTTGCTCAAAGTCAGATGTTGTGTACACCCCAGTTGGGTCAAAGGAAAAAATTCGGCTTTGTTTACAAAAAACGGGCGTTTTTTGTAAACAAACTTCGTTGTCCCAACTGGCGTGTACACAAAAGTATGCGGCACGTGCAGGGCGGAGGCCTGCGAACGAAAGGCAGCCTCCAACAACCGATCGATCTTCACAAAAGTGTCACGCGAGACAACACATTTGCCACGGGAAATACCGGGAATTGTGAAGCTTGCGCCATCAGTCTGTCGCTTGCGCCCAGGAGTATGCGGACCGTCAGAAAACCATCAGACATACGGTCAGCATGAGGAGGACGTCATGTCGCAGCAGGTCTCTGCCCTTCCCCTTTCCCTGTCCCTTGAGGGTGGTCAGCGCCTTGTGGCTGCCCTGTTCGAGGCAAGCAATGTCTCCCTGCCGGCGCCGGTTGCCCAGCTTGCTTCAGGGCTGCTCGGCCTGAATGCCCTGGGCGAGATATACTGCCAGGTTCAGGACAGCCTGAGAGCAGAGGAACTGGCCCAAAGGACACTCCAGGCCCTGGACATCACAGTCGAGGCCGACTTCTCCGCCATCCCCAAGGAAGGCCCCCTGCTCCTTGTCTCCAACCACCCCTTTGGCATGCTGGAAGGCCTGGTCCTCATGGCGCATCTTGCAAAAGCGCGCCCCGATGTGCGCATCCTTGCCAACAACATTCTGGACCGCATGGCCTCCCTTGCGGAGCTTAAGGTGCTTGCAGAGCGCCTTGTGCCCATCGACGTTGCCGAAGGCGCAGGTGCTGCCAACAATCTCCCCGGCCTGCGCGCCTCGCTGCGCCACCTTGAAAAGGGCGGGGCAGTCGTTGTCTTTCCTGCAGGGACTGTCTCCCACTGGCAAAGGGGGCAGGGGGTATGCGATCCCCGCTGGCACACCACAGCACTGCGCTTGAGCGAAAAAAGCAAGGCGCAGGTTGTGCCCATTTTCTTTGAGGGCAGAAACTCCCTTGCCTTCAATCTGGCTGGCCTTGTGAACCCTGCCCTTCGCACATTCCTTCTCCCAAGACAGCTCCTGAACAAGAGGGGCTCGACAGTCACGGTGCGTACGGGAAGCCCCATGGACGCCGAGACCCTGGCCTTCCTGCCCTCGCAGAGGCTGCGCAACGCCTGTCTGCGCATGAGCTGCTACGCCCTGAAGGATAACGTTCAGGGAGGCAAGACAAGGACATACGAAAAGCCCATAGCTCCCCACGCCGAATCTGCCGCAGTGGAACGGGCCCTGAAGGCCCTGCCTGAATCGAGCCTTCTCGCAAGCCAGGGCGACTACGCGGTCCATGTCTTCAAGGGAAGCGAGCAGGAATTTCTGCTTTCGGAAATAGGCATAGCCCGCGAGGAGACCTTCAGACCCTGCGACGAGGGGAGCGGAAAGGAGCGCGACCTCGACGAATATGATCCCCACTACTACCACCTGCTGCTCTGGAACTCAAAGGACAGGGCCATTGCAGGCGCCTACCGTCTGGGGAAAGTCGGGGAAATCCTTGAAACGCAGGGCGTGCAGGGCCTCTACAGCTCAACCCTCTTCCAGATGGACGAGAACTTTCTCGCAACCTGTGGCAGGGAAGGGCTTGAACTTGGCAGGGCACTTGTCACAGCCCCCTACCAGCGCGACTTCTACCCCCTGCTCCTTTTGTGGAAGGGCATAGCCACCTTCATCTACAGGCACAACCTGCGCCACCTCTTCGGCCCAGCCAGCCTGAGCCTTGCGGCATCAAATGCAAGCCTTGAGCTTGTCACCACCCTGCTCGCAAGCCAGTACGCATCCGAAAGCCTTGAAGGCCACATCCAGGGCCGCAACACCCCCTCCTTCGGCAAGCCGGACAGGGCAAGGGCCATGATTCTTGCTGCCATAGAGCGAGGGGAAATAGACTTCCGCTGCGTGGACAGGATAGTACGCGGCCTGGACATGGGCCGCGGCATCCCGGTGCTCTTCAGGCACTACCTGCAGCTCAACGGAAAGATAGCGGCCTTCCACGAGGACAAGGACTTCAACTCCCTCGACGCCTTCCTCTTCGTGGATCTGCCGAAGGCCCCCAGGGCAAAGCTTCGCCGCTACATGGGCGATGAGGCAGCAAAGGACTACCTCGCACGCATGGCTGCCTGAGAGAAACTTCCTCTGGCCAGGGGCCGGACCTTCCCGAGGACAAGCCGGGGAAGATCCGGCCCTTTTTTTCGCCCCGGTACAGGGCGTTGTCGGTCACAGGATCTTCACCTCTTCTTCATCCCTTCTCCATCTCTTCTCAACCTGTCCGCAAAGAGTGACCGCTATTTTGCACACAAGACAAAAGGAACCTGTCATCCTGGGGGAAAATGCTTGCCCCCATACCAAGCTTGAGCTGCAGGAGGCACTGCCGTGGATTGCTACCGCTCGGTCTTTCTCTCCGATCTGCACCTGGGTTCCCCCTGGTGCAGGGCCAGGAATCTCTTGAATTTCCTGGAAAACGTGACCTTCGAGAAACTCTATCTGGCAGGAGATGTCCTGGACAACTGGCACCTTCGCCGCGGCCACAGGCTGAGCAGAAACCAGCTTCTGGTCTGGGAGAGGCTTTTAGAAATCTCAAGGACCAGGGACGTCTACTACCTTGTCGGCAACCACGACGCCTTCCTGGACGAGGGTCAGCCCTACTACGCGGTCTTTCGCCAGGCCTTTGCCGGCATGCATGTCTGCAGGCGCGCCATCCACACTGCAGCCAACGGCAAGCGCTACCTCGTAGAGCACGGCGACGCCTACGACGCTGCCCTCAAATCCCGCACCCTCACCTGTGCAGCTACCCTGTGCTACGAGGTCGGCCGCAATATCCTGAGCCGCATCAGCGCAGCCACCTCGGGGCGTATCTTAAGCCCAGCCCGCACCGAAGCCAGGGTGTTGCGCTGGCAGACATGGTTCACGGACTTTTTGAGCGATTCCCGCAACGCCATCCTTGCCGAGGCCAGGCGCCTTGGGCTCGACGGCGCCATCTGCGGACACACCCACCTGGCTTCCCTGCAGGAATGCGACGGCATGCTCTACGCCAACTGCGGCTACTGGACAGGGCCCTGCCACGCCCTGCTTGAGACCATGGATGGGTCCTTCCAGCTGAGACTCTGGGGGCAGGCCTGGGAGCAGGCAGACAAGGCCCTCGAAGCCGGCCAGGCAAGCCTGCAAAACGCCTCCTCCCTGGTTGCCCAGATAGGCGCGCAACTAGGTGCACAGATTGGTTCGCAGATAGGCTCGCAGGTCGAGGCGCATGTTGAGGCCCGCAAGGAAAAGGCTGCCCAGCCCTGTCCCAGGGAGGCCTAGCAAAGAGCAATGGACAGAGTTCTCATCCTCCACGCCTCGGCCGGAAGCGGCCACCGCTCTGTGGCAAGGGCCATAGCAGATGCCATGCCCGATACGGCACAGGCCCTTGTCGCGGACATCCTGAGCTTTGGCTCCCCTCTTTTTCGCACACTCTACGGCAGAGGCTACGAGTTCAGCGCCAAGTACATGCGCTGGTTCGTGCACATGGTCTTTGCCCTCACGGATCACCCCTGCACCCAAAGCCGTCTTGTCAACTTCAGCGAGGAAGCGACCTGTGCTGCCGTGCAGGAAGTGTTCTCCCTTGTGCGGGACAACGGGGTAAACACAGTCCTTTGCACCCACTTTCTGCCTGTTGCCCTCATGTGCAGGCTGCGCAGAAAGAGCCTCTACCACGGCAGTATCCATGTGTGCGTGACCGACTACGACGTGCACGGCTTCTGGTTCGACCCGGACGTGGATCTCTACCATGTGGCCTCGCAAAGGGCTGTGGAAAAACTGGCATCCCTTGGCGTGGAAAGAAGCAGGATACATTTGAGCGGCATACCCGTGCGCAGGGATTTTTGCGCTGAAAAAAGAGGCAATTGCCAGGCAGACGCAGAAAGGACAGACAAGAAGGGCACACTCTCGGTGCTCTTCATGGCAAGCTCCCTGCGCCATGGGGAGTGCCTGAACATGCTTTCCGAGATGGACCAGTGCGGAGTCTCCTGCACGGTGCACCTTGTGACAGGCAGAAACACAGGTCTTTGCAGGCAGCTTGAGCGCAATCCCCCGAAGGCACAAAACATCACTCTCGTTCCCCACGGGTTTGTGCGGGATGTGGCAGCCCTCATGCGGGCCTGCGACCTCATGATCACAAAGCCCGGCGGCATCACAGTGACCGAGGGCCTTGTGCAGCATATTCCCATGCTTTTTGTGGCTCCCATCCCCCTGCACGAGGTGCAAAACGCTCGCATTCTCGAAGAGGCAGGGGCAGGCCTTGCCTGCTTTGCGAAGGGAAGCCTTGGCAGCAGTCTGCACGCGCTTGCCTGCGAGCCATCGCGCCTTGAACGCATGCGCATGGCCTGCAAAAACCTTGCAAGGCCCAATGCCGCAAGGGACATAGGCGAGCTTGCGGTGCGCGCAACCAAAAGTCCCATGGCAAGCTGCGCAAAGGCTTCTCCCTTTGCCAGGGTCCTGCGCATGGGCTGAAGCCTTTTCCCTTCCCCCAAAACGAGAAGGCCCGATCCGGCCCACACTGGGCCGAATCGGGCCTTTTCGACTTTGGTTGCGGCGCAACTACTTGGGCAGGACAGCGCCCTTGTAGGTCTTGATCATGTAGTCCTTCACAGCATCGCTCTTGAGGGCCTTGGCAAGGGCCACCAGTTCGGGACGCTGCTCGTCGCCCTTGCGCACCACAAGGACGTTGGCATAGGCATTGGCAGCCTCGGAATCGGAAGCTTCCACAGCCAGGGCGTCGGCAGCGTTCAGGCCGCCGAGCAGGGCGTAGTTGCCGTTGATGGTGGCAATGTCCACGTCAGGCAGGGAGCGCACAAGCTGGGCAGCCTCGAGCTCCTCGATCTTGAGCTTCAGGGGATTTTCCACGATGTCGAGCCTGGTCGCGGAGAGGCTGGTGTTCTTCAGCTTGATAAGGCCGTTTGCCTGGAGCAGGAGCAGGCCGCGGGCCTCGTTGGTGGTGTCGTTGGGAACAGAGACAATGGCACCCTTCTTGAGGTCCTTCAGGGACTTGGTGCGGCCGGCGTAGATGCCGAAGGGCTCGTAGTGCACGAAGGCAATGGGCACAAGGTGCGTGCCCTTCTGGGCGTTGAAGTCGTCGAGGTAGGGCTTGTGCTGGAAGTAGTTGGCGTCAAGCTCGCCGCTTTCCAGGGCCACGTTGGGCTGCACGTAGTCCGCGTATTCGACGATTTCCAGGGTATAGCCCTGCTCTTTCAGGATAGGCTCGCAGGCGCGCAGGATTTCGGCATGGGGCGTAGGCGAGGCGCCGACGCGTATGGTTTTGTCTGCAGCTTCGGCAGAGGTACCCACAGCCAGGCCAAGGCACAGGGCGGCAAGGGCAAAGAGAAGTTTGCGCATGATGTTTCCCCCTAAGGAAAGGGGCGCGTGGGCGCCCGGTATATGTCCCCCCAAGGGCCCGAGCCTCGGGCTCTGCAAGGGGTGTTTGATGTCGTTTGGGATTCGCAGGATTAGCCGTTCCTCTTGTCCGACTTGCGTGTTGCCCAGTCGCCAAAGCTTTGCAGAAGCTGGACTACGATGATGAGCAAAACGACTGTCGCGAACATGATGTCCGTCTGGTAGCGGTTGTAGCCGTACATGATGGCGAGCTTGCCAAGACCGCCGCCGCCAACAGCGCCGGACATGGCGGAATAGCCGAGGATGGTGGTGGCCGCAATGGCCGAGCCGTTCACAAGGCTTGGCCTGGCCTCGGGGATGTAGACCTTGTACATGATCTGCCAGGTGCTGGCGCCCATGGACTGGGCAGCCTCGATGACGCCCTTGTCCACCTCAAGCAGGGACTGCTCAATGAGCCTTGCCACAAAGGGTGCTGCGGCAATGACCAGGGGCACGACTGTGGCGTTGTTGCCTATGGTTGTGCCCACAAGGAAGCGAGTGAAGGGTATCACGGCAATCATGAGGATGAGGAAGGGAAAGGATCTTGTCAGATTCACCACCACGTCGAGGACGCGGTAGACCACGGGCATGGGGTGGATGCCGTCCCCGCGGGTGATGACCAGTACCATGGCCATGATCATGCCGAAGACATAGGAAAAGAAGGTGGAGACCAGGGTCATGTAGAGCGTGTCCAGGGTCCCTTCCCACAAGAGATCCACAAGCGCCTCGTTAAACACGGGTGAATTCCTCCATGTAGATCAGGTTTTCTGCAGCGTAGTCCAGGATCTTCTGTCTGGCTTCGGGATCCTCGGGCAGTTTCAGCACCATCTGGCCAAAGGCAAGGCCGCCAATGTCCCTGGTGCTCGCGTACATGACGTTGACTGGCTGGCCGCAGGCAAGGACAAGGTTCGCAAGGACAGGCTCGTAGCTCGACTGGCCATCGAAGATGAGGCGGTAGAGGCGATCTTCGGTCATCTTGTCCGGATGCAGAGCCTCGGGCACAACCAGTCTGCGGGCAATGTCCGACTGGGGATGGAAGAAGACCTGGTTGACGCGCCCTGTCTCGGCGATAACACCCTTGCTGATGATGGCGACCTTGTGACAGATCTTTTCGATGACATCCATTTCGTGGGTGATGACCACGGCCGTAATGCCCATGTCGCGGTTGATCTGGCGGATGAGGTTCAGGATGGAGTCCGTTGTCTCGGGGTCAAGGGCTGAGGTTGCCTCGTCGCACAAGAGGGCCTTGGGATTTGGGGCAAGGGCGCGGGCAATGGCTACGCGCTGCTTCTGGCCGCCCGAGAGCTGGGCAGGATAGGCATTGGCCCTGTTGGCTAGGCCCACGAGCTCCAGCATTTCAAGGCCGCGCTTTTTGGCAGCGTCGCGCTTCATGCCGGCAAGCTCCAGGGGAAAGGTCACGTTGTCCAGGGCAGTGCGCTGCATGAGCAGATTGAACTGCTGGAAGATCATGCCCATGGATCTGCGCACAATGTTGAGCTCGCTCTTGGAAAGTTTTGTCACGTCCCGGCCTTCGAAGAGGACGCGGCCTTCCGTTGGGGGCTCCAGCATGTTGATGCAGCGAACAAGCGTGCTCTTGCCGGCACCGCTGCGGCCAATGATGCCGTAGATCTCCCCCCGCTCAATAGTCAGATTGATATCGCGCAGGGCATGCACCTCTGTCTTGCCCTGCATGAACTTCTTGCCCAGATTCTCGATGACAATGATGGGAGAAGTGGATGTGTTGTCTTTCGTCTGTTCGCTCATGCCGAAAATTGACTCCGTCGCCTCCCGGATCTTTGCCCGCAAGGCGCAAGTGAAAGGAAGTATCGTGCGCCCCGGAAAGCCTGGCTTGGCCGTGAGCGGCACGTTTGTATCCCGCAGGCCCTCAAAAAAGCCTGCAAAACGAGTTTATCCTTGTACCATGGACAGGCGAGGGAAACAAGGGCGGAAAAAAGGCGCGAAATCTGACGGAGTACGAGAGGCGAATCTGGAGCGTCTCTTTTTTTTGCCCTGAGCACACCACGAGCAATTTGGGAGAAAAAACTCCAGTTGCGCATACAACCACTAGACCGCAAACAGAGCCCCAAAGGACAGGCAAAATCCCCAAAAGTCCCTGTCCCGCAAAAGCCGGAAAGCAGGGAAAGGTCGGTCATTCTCAATTGGTAGACTCCCCGGTTTCAGCAAGACTTCCTCTTTGCAAATCAGACGCCAATAGGGCATACTTCGCCCCGGTCCCCTTAACATCTCCCGAGTTTCGGGGCATGAAGGGACCAGGATTTTCAGACAAGGAGAAGGCATGCACGTCCCAAGCTACCCCATATTTTTGAGCCTTGAGGAGCAGCATATCCTCATCGCCGGTTTTGGCCGGGTGGGCATGCGCAAGCTCGCCATGCTTCTTCCCTGCAGGCCAGGCCACGTACACATCGTGGATCCCTTCCCTCCGTCCGCGGAAGGGAAACGGCTTCTCGAAAGGGCAAGGCAGGAGCATGTCTCCTGTTCCTTCAGCCAGAGAAACCCTCACGATGCGGATTTGGATGGCATGAATCTTGTCTTCCTTGCGGGAAGCGATCATGAGCTCAACGCACACCTGGCAAGCCTTTGCCGCGAGCGCCACATCCTGTGCAACTGCGCGGACAACCCGTCGCTCGGATCCTTCCATGTTCCTGCAGTTGCGCGCACGCCCTCCCTTGCAGCAGCCCTTTCCACGGAAAGGGCAAGCCCTGCTCTTGCACGGCGCTGGAAGGAGGAGCTTTGCGCCTTTCTTGAGCCAAAGGAAGCCATGGCACAGCTCATGGGCGACCTTCGCCCCCTGATCCTTGCCCAAAACCTTCCCTCCGACCAGAATGCCAAGCTTTTCCGCGCCCTCGCTGCAAGCGGCCTCGAGCAGGCCCTTGCCAGCAATGACACAGGGAAGGCAGGCCACATTCTTGTCTCCCTCCTGCCCCCCTCTCTTCATGAGCGGGCCCTTGCCCTTGTAGATTCCACCGGCCCGGGGCAGCCTGAAAGTCACAATCAGGATGCATAGCCCAACGAGGTTTCAATGCTTATCACACCCGAAATATCCACTCTCATGACACTTGTGCTCTACGCTTTTGCCGGCGTGGCAGGCCTTGTGGGCATGATGGTCAAGAACAGGACATTGCGCGCACTTGCTGCCAGCGTTGCGGCCTGCGGCTTCATTTTGCAGACAGTCATCCTGTTCATGGGCTTCCACACCCAGGCAGCTGGCGGACTCTCGGTCGGCGCCTATCTGCAGATGCTCGCCTGGTTTCTCATGCTCTGCGGTCTTGTGCTGTGGGTTGTGGTCCATCAGGAAATCCCCCTGCTCTTCGGCTCCCTCCTTGCCCTCATCCTCTTCGGCATCTCGGCAAGGCAGCTCGAGATGGTGGTGGCAGTACCAAAGGGCCTTGCCGCGCCCTTCTATGCCCTGCACGTGGGCGCGCTCTACATCTCCCTTGCGCTCATAGCCATCAGCTTTGTGTCAGGCCTGCTCTTCCTCTATCTCGACACGCGCCTGAAGAACAAAAGGCACTTGCCGCGCGTTCTCTCCGACATCCCGGCCCTCAACATTCTTGACTCCATCAACAACTGGGGCACACTGGCAGGCTTTCCGCTCTTCACCATTGGCATTGTCTGCGGGCTTTTCTACGCCAAGCCCGTCTACGGCAGCACCATGAACGGCGACCCCAAGGAAATCATCAGCATCCTCATCTGGGTGTGCTTTGCCTTCCTCTTCTACAAGAGAATCGCCCAGGGTTGGCGCGGGCGCAAGCCCGCAAGGCTCATGGTGGCCATCTTTGCCTTGAGCCTCTTCTCCATTGTTGTCGTCAACCTGTTCATGAACAGCCACCATGCCTTTGTGCGCATCTAGAGGGGGATACCGTGGATTGTGAAATTGTACTTGTTGGTCTGAACCACCGCACGGCCCAGGTGAATGTGCGCGAACGCTTTGCTCTCGTGAACCACACCTCTCCCGAGGAATGGGCACTGCCCCTGGGCGGCCCCATCCAGGAGGCGCTCATCCTCTCCACCTGCAACAGGGTGGAACTGCTCGCCATGGGCACAGGGGACGTCAGATCCCGCATGCTTGAGCTGTGGGCCAGCGCCAGGAACGCCTCCCCCAGGGATCTCGAGCCCTACGTCTACACCTACCACAACGACGATGCTGTGCGGCACCTCTTCTCGGTTGCCTCGAGCCTGGACTCCATGGTCCTTGGCGAGCCCCAGATCCTGGGCCAGCTCAAGGACGCCTACAGGAAGGCCGCAGCAAGCCACGCCACAGGTGTCATCCTGAACCACCTTCTGCACAAGGCCTTCAGCGTGGCAAAGCGCGTGCGCACGGAAACGGCAGTGGCCTCCTCTGCAGTGTCCATCAGCTACGCGGCAGTGGAGCTTGCAAAGCGCATCTTCGGCACCATGGAAAACCACAAGGCCATGCTGGTAGGCGCTGGCGAAATGGCAGAGCTTGCCGCAACCCACCTTGTGCAAAACGGCATCTCCGAAATCCTCGTGAGCAACAGGACCTATTCCAGGGCCGAGGATCTTGCCCGCTTCTACAACGGCAGGGCAGTGCCCTTCGAAAAGCTCTGCGAGGCCCTGCGCGAAGTGGACATTGTCATCACCTCCACGGGTGCTCCAGAGGCCATCATCCACGCAAACGACATAAAGGCAGTCCTGAAGGCCAGGCGCAACAGGCCCATGTTCTTCATCGACATCGCAGTGCCGAGGGACGTGGATCCGGATGTGAACAGCCTGGACAACATCTACCTCTACGACATCGACGATCTGAAGGAAGTTGTCGAGGAGAACCTGGCTGCCAGGCGCAGCGAGGCCATCAAGGCCCAGGCCATAGTGGAAGAGGAGATGCAGAACTTCCACTCCTGGGTGGAGAAATTGAGTGTTCAGCCCATCATCAAGCAGCTTGTGCACATAGGCCAGGAAACCATAGACGATGAGGTGGCGCGCACCATGCGCCGCCTTGGCACAGACGATGAGGCAGTGCGCGAGGCCCTTGAATGCATGGGCCAGGCCCTGGTCAAGAAATTTCTGCACGCGCCCATCTCCTACCTGAAGGAAGGGGACAGCGCCAATGCAAGCCGCAATATCCTAACCATACAGCAGGTCTTCAACCTCGACGGCCACAGCCAGAGCCGCTTTGCCCTCTCCCACCACGAACAGGCGGAGCAGGAGAAAAGGGCTCAGGCAGCTGTTCCCTCCTTCACCTGTCCCGGCGCTGCCAGGGCAGCTGCAAGGAACGCCGAGGTGACAAGGGATTTGGACGCAGCCATGGAAGAGGCGAAGAGCAGACAGTGCTCCGAGAACGACACAAGAAGCACAGACAGCAAGTCCTGTACGGACGGAGGAATGCCATGCGTGAGTACGTCATAAGCGAGTTGCGCGAAGGAGATGTCGCAAAACTTGAGCAGTATCTGGCAGACAGGGGCATGGGGGCAGGTATAGAGCATCTGTACTGGCTGCCCTGCCCGCTTCTTTCGCCTGTGCAGGAAAGGCACGCTGCCTGCGGCCCCCACGTGGCGGCCCTGGACGTGGACGGAACCACGCTGCGCATGGAACTTTTGGTGCGCGCACGCAACGCCCTGCGCTGCGAGTGCATAGCCATGGCGGACGCAAAACAGACGGCTGCGCTCATGCAAAGCCTGCACAACATCCTGCAGGAGCTCGATATTGCCTTCTAGCGCAGGGCAAAACCCGGGGGTGAACACACCCTCGGGCAGGGATTTGCCAGAGCATTTTCCCTCCCTGCACGAAGCTCCTTCCGCCTGTGCAAGGCTTGCACTTGCCTTGCAAAAGAGCCTTGAGGAACTGGGGGTACGGCGTGGGGAGAGGCTCCTTCTCGCAGTGTCCGGCGGAGCAGACTCTGTTGCCCTGGCTTCCTTGTGCGCACTTTTGCGGGAGCGCTTTCCCTTAAAGCTTGGCATGCTTGCCTGCGACCACGGCCTGCGCCCGGAAAGCGCTGCCGAGATTCGTTTTGTGCAGGCGCTGGGGGAGCTTTTGGACATCCCCTGCGAGACGTGCGCCCTGACGTTTCCAAAGGATGGCGCAGGCATCGAGGAGAGGGCACGCAAGGCGCGCTACGCGGCCCTTGAGGAAGCGCGAAAGAGAGTAAGTGCTCGCTACATGGTCCTTGCCCACCACGCAAAAGATCTTGCCGAGGACATTGTGATGCGCCTTTGTCGCGGCACAGGCTGGCCAGGGCTTGGCGGCATGGCGCAAAAAGATGAGGAGCGGCACATCCTGCGCCCACTGCTCTTTGTGGAGCCAGGGGAGCTGCGAAGCTTTTTGCTGGAACTTGGCATCCCCCACTGCGAGGATCCGAGCAATCAGGACACGCGCTATCTGCGCAACAGGGTACGCCACACGATCCTGCCCCTGCTTGAAAGGGAGAATCCGGGACTTCCAAAGTCCCTGCAAGGCCTTGCCCTGCTCGCAAGGGAGGATGCAGCGTTTTTTGAGGAGCAGCTTGCCCCTGTGCTTGCCCTGTGCAGGCTTGAGGAAAACTGCGGAACAGTGACCATGGCGCTGCCGGAAAAGGCAGTGAAGGGACTTGCCCCAAGCCTCAGCCTGCGCCTGTACTTGAAGCTTGTACACAGGATGAACAGGGAAGGTGTTGCCGGACAGGCGAGGTCCGGGACGCTCTTCGGGATAGATCAGGCCCTGCGAAAAGCCCAGAGGCCAAGGACGTTTCAGCTGCCGGGCGGAATTTCCCTGATCCTGACCGGGAAGGAAATTATTCTGCAGGGAAAAAAGAGCGGACAGGGGACACGCAAAACGGCCAGTGCCTGAACGCCCGGGTGCACCCAGACCAAAGTGCACCCAATCCAGGTGCATCCAAACAAGGTGCATCCCTGCACAGCCTGGACGAAAAAGTGGTTATTTCCATTTGGGAAATAACCACGCAACACGTTATCATCCCTGACAAAACAAAAGGCCTTCTTTGTGAAGCCATGCTGGCAACACAGAGGAAGGCCCTGCAACATCCAGAATCAGGTGCAGCCAAACGAGATGCATTCCGGCACAGCCTGGACGTAAAAGTGGTTATTTCCATTTTGGAAACAACCACAC
>NZ_NFJC01000010.1 GCF_002159665.1 Desulfovibrio sp. An276 | reverse complement strand
AGCCTGTGGAGAGGCTCCTTGCCTCGTTGAAGCGGAACCCGCCCAGGGATCAAGCTAGCTTGTTTCCGCTGGGAATCCTCCGCCTTTAGGCGGGGGAGGATGTCAACTCTACGATCTTCGTTTTCTTGAAGAGCGGGCCCTTGCCCTGCGCAAGGCCCTTGGCGGCATCACCCTGCTCTATTCGATCAAGTGCAATCCCCATCCAGTCATCCTGACCCGTCTGGCAGGCCTTGGTCTTGGCATGGACGCAGCCTCGCAAGGTGAAGTCCTGCTTGCCCACAAGCTGGGACTGGCACAAGAGAAGATTCTCTACTCTGCGCCAGGCAAGAGCGAGGAAGACCTTGCTGCCACACTTGATGTGTGCACCATCGTCGCGGACTCCTACGGGGAGCTCGAGCGCCTCGATGCTTTATGCAGGCGCTTTGGAAAAAAGGTGTGCGTTGGTCTCAGGGTGAGCCCCAGTTTAAGCTTTGGTCCTGGGCCTTTTCCGGAGGTTTTGGAAGGTGCTCCGGACAAGTTTGGGGTGCCGGAAGAAAGCCTTGCTTGTCACATCGATTTTTTGCGCAGCCTGACCCATGCGCAGGTGTGCGGCATACACGCCCATGTGCGCAGCCAGGTGCTCTCGGCTCGTGCCCTCACCGCCGCCTTTGCTCGCGTGGCAGGGATTGCGCGCTATTTGCAAAACGCTGGGATAGAGCTTTCCTTTGTGAACCTTGGCGGTGGCCTTGGCATCCCCCAGGGAGAGGAAGAGAGCGAGCTGGACCTTGCGGATTTGAGCGCTGGCCTTTCCGGACTCGTGAACAGTCTGTCCGGGAATGTTCGCCTCTACCTTGAGAGCGGGCGCTATCTTGTGGGTGAGGCGGGCTTTTTCGTAACCCCCATCTTGGACATCAAGGAGTCCAGGGGGAAGACCTTTGTGTATGCCCCGGGGCTTCTGAACCACTATTTTCGGGCAAGTTTTGCGGCCTTCATGGACTCCCTGCCCCTTGAGGGCTTTCGGGGACCAGCGGAGCCCCTGTGGAGCGGTCCCGGAATCTGCAGGCCCATGGTTTTCGGAAAACCAGCAACTGGCCGCACTGTCACCATCTGCGGCACATTGTGCACGGCAAACGACGTGGCAGCGCGCGACGTGTATCTTGAGAATGTCGCCATCGGCAACCTGCTTGTCTTTCCTGGGGCCGGCGCCTACGCAAGCGCCTTGAGTTTCCACGGATTTGCAAGCCACACACCCTGCAGGGAGGTCTTTTTTCCTGAAGAATGAGGGGCTTCGGTTCCCTTTGGAGGTATATGAAACACTGTCTGATTGCCTTTGTCTCGGACGACGGGGGCTTTTCCCTGTTCAGCCCGGATTTTCCAGAGTTCAGTTCTCAGGGCGATTGTCTCGAAGAAGCAGTCGATATGGCTACCGACTGCTTGCGCCTGCTTGTTGATGTCTACGGGAAAGAGGGAAGACCTTTGCCCGAGCCCTGCGATCTGGCAAGAGCAAAGGCACACACGAAGCGTTGCTGGCAGAGCTGGCAAAAATGGGTTTTGTACCTGACTGCGCGGTCTCGTACCACAGTGTTCCGGCTATAGGGTCCTGAGCGGCAACCCGGGGAGCAAGTGAGGCTCCCTCTTCATCAGGAGCTCTTCCCAAAAGAGGGAGAACAAGTCAGGCTTTGCCTGTGCCCCCGTGCTTGACGCGTTCCCGTACCTCCGCTGCCTTGGCGTTGTTGAACCTGTCCAGAGAGCCGACAAGATAGCCTGTAATCCTGCGGATACGCTCGAACTTGATGCCCTCGCCAATCTTGCCGTCTCTTGCGATCACCTTGGTAGTCATTGCTCGTCCCTGTAGCTTGTCATTGTTGCTTGTCATTGGGTTGCTTGTTTTCGAACGGGGCTCCCCCAAAAGGTATGGGGGAACCCCTGGACCTTCCCTCCTTCTGGCAGGCCAGGTTGAAGGTTTAGTTGAGCGGGATGGGCGTTGTGCCGGGCTCAAGGGCAGGCAGTACTCTGCCGGGCCTTGTGCTCGCCTCTACCGCCAGGGGCTTCTTCTCGCCTTCAATGCGGCTTAAGCGGGCAGTGATTTCCTGAACGCTCTTCTCCAGATACTTCATGCTGGCAACAAGGCTCTCAAGCTGCCTCTGCAAAATGTCAGGCTCGTTGCAGGTATCCTGGGCTGGTCTTTGCGCAGGTCCCTGTGTTGCTCGCTGGACTGTTCCCTGCGGACCACGCGCAGTGTATCCGGCATGCCCCGCGTTGTACGCGCCAGTCTGCCTTGCGTATCTTCCAGACTGTCCACTTGCCTGCCCTCCAGCGTATGCTCCGGCCTGCCCTCTGGTCTGGCCTTGAGGTCTCTGCGCACCCTGCCACTGTCCCCTGTTCTGGACACCTGCCTGACGATAGCCCGCGTTGCCCTGCGCGAACCCTGCGTCCTGCCTTGCGCGGGCCTGTCCATCGGGTTGCAGGGGAAGAGAGCCTGTCTGCTTTTGGCCCTGGTTTTGGGCCTGGTTGCGATTTGGGGCAGAGGTCCAGGCAGCACTGCCGCCCACATGGGCCCCGTTGGCAAGGGCGTTGCCAAGGTACACCGTGCGCTGCCAGCATCTGGCGTTCATGGAGCGCCAGTAGCCTGCAAGCTCAAGCAAAAAGTCCGGGGCAGCTTCCTCCGGTACGTAGAACTGCGGCACCCTGTTTACTCCGGGAACGATCCATTCGCGTGTGTCGTACCTTCTTGATGCACCCTGGGCCATGAAGTGGCGGATTCCTCCATAGGGCAGGCGGTACCAGCGGCAGAGGTAGGCAAGCGGGAGCCAGCGTTCGGTGTCGTGCACAAGCAGGGGGTACATGAGCCTGTCGCGGCAGATGGCCCGCAGGGGCAGCGAAGGAATGTGGCGCTCGTTCGGATCGTAGGGCGAACCTTCAGGGATGATGAAGAGCGTTCCCTCTGGCGTGCTGTCCACAAAGGCAGCGCTGACCTCTTCGACTCTTTCCCTGGCCTCGGGTGTGAGCGGGCAGTCTGCAAGAGCCGAGAGGAAGGAGCGCGCACCTGCAAGGGTCATCGTCTCCTTTAGAAAGTTCCCCTGGGCAAAGCGCATGCCCTCGCGCCAGACCTCCCAGCCGGGCAGGATGCGCAGGCAGAGGTTGCGGTAGAGCTGGGTGTTCTCGCTCATGGTTGCCCTTGCCAGATGCTCGAAGACCAGGTGAAAGTCCCGGTTGTAGGCGCGGCCGAGATAGCGCAGGTCGGGAACCTTGCGGGAAACGACCAGTATGGGATCGCTGTAGGGCGTTCTCTCGCCCCAGATGTCATTGGGGTCTGCGCCTGTCCTGGCTCCCTGCCTTGCTTGTGTTCCCTGGCCCTGCTGTCCGTTTCGTGTTGTGTATGCCATTGTCTTCTCCCTTGTCTCTCTTCCGGGCCCAGTGGCACGCGTGTGCCACTGGATCCAGGGTATGCATGTTTCGTGATATTTGTATTGGGCCTTGAACCCTTTTGTGCTACTGCCACAGCGTCTGGCACTGCCTGTTTTGCAGGCACTGGCCTCCAATACTCCCTCGAATGCGCCGTACGAGGGCCTGCCGCTCGAAGGCGCAGATCCAGCCGTCCCGCTCAAGGTTTTCCATGATCCCCCTGGCTGCGCGCTCGGCGTCGTGGTTGCTGATGGTGAGGGCCGAGCGGATCATGGCGTCCGAGACGTTTGCTTCAAGCGTTGCCACCTCGCGGCAGTCCTCGGAGCCGGGAACAAGGGAGCGCAGAAGGCACGAAAGTTCCCCGAGGAGGGGAATGGCCTCCTCGAAAAGCTCATCGGAGAGATCCCTGCTGTTGTCCTCGTCGAAGAGCAGATCCGCAAGGCCAGCGAGCTTGTGCACGCAGGCACCGCAGGGACTGTCCCCATAGACCCAGCGAAGGCCGGACTTTGTGATGGAGGCTGGCAGGACAACGTAGAGCCTGCAGCTGCCGTCCTCCTCGTCCCTGATGTCGCAGGTATACGGCTGCCAAAAGCCTTCCCCGTCCCAATCGGTCAAAACTTCCACACAGCCCGGACGTATCCTGGTTACTACCGGGATGCCGCAGGGATAGCGGTCGCTTGTGGCAAAGAACGGGCAAAAGCCGCGGGATTGGCTGACTAGAATGTTGATGTCTGTCCAGAGCTTTCCCATCGAAAACTCCTCTTGCGTGCGCAAGCGATGTACGGTTTTAAAATAAATGAACTGCCAGTATTTTGAATGCAGGGCAAGACGGGTAGAACCAGGCCCTGCTCGGGCTCGAAAGCTCGAGCAGGGAAGATTTTGCCTGCAAAATCGGACTTGAACATATGCCTTGGAAAAACAAACTGCGTTGCCTGTTGCGCGCCCTCCCAAAAAGGGTGCAGAAGAAGACCCTGGCAAAGTTGAGGCCTGCCTTCATGGGTGTGACACATGACAGGACATCAGCCGATCCGACGCCCGGTTCGTGCCTGCTTTCCCTGCAAGCCCCGGGCGGGCTTTTGTCTCATCCGCCCCTGGGGCCTTGCGGGTACTCGCGAAGAAGGAAAAAATCTGTTGGGTTTACGGGTTTATGAGGTTAGGGGTTGCAGGTCTTGGGTGCAATTGTATTTTTGATTGCACTCAAGGGGGTATTGGCTAGGTGTTGAATTAGGCGTTGACGGAATACCAGCGAACGCGGCCTATCACCTCGAACTGCGAGGGATCTTCAATGGTAATGGGCGCGTGCAGGGGATTTTCCGAACACAGGGTAATGGATTCGGTTGTCAGTGCAATGCGCTTGACGAGAATGCCGTCCATGTAGCGCACGACATAGATCTTGCCGTCCACCAGGTAGAGCTTGGCGTCCTGGGACATGTCTACCATGATGGTGCTGCCGTTGCTGAACAGGGGTTCCATGGAATCCCCCATGACATCAAGGAAGCAGCAGTCTGCGGGATTGATATGCATGCGCCTGAAGTAGCTGCGGTCAAAGGCACGTACCTTGTCGAATTCCCCGTCTTCCGGAGAGGAGGGAAGGTACACGCCAGCACCTGCGCGGCAGTTCATGACAGGCAGGTATTCCACGCCATCGCACTCGCCTTCGGGATAGATGACTGTGATGCCGAGCTTTTCCAGCCAGTCGAGAACAACGCCTGCCCTGGGGTCGGCGCCCTTCAGAAACTTGTAGAGTATGGTTGCCCGGGTTGGTCCGAGATTCAGGGTCTCGGCCATTTCCCTGGCAGTGTTGAAGGTCTTCCCGCGCCCAATACGACTGCGCAAAAAGTCCCGCAGGCGATCCAGGTTGGTATTGATGTTGGCCAGGTCATCGGTGTGCATGAAAAACCTCCGGGAGGGCTTGGGCCAGCCTTGGGAGCCGGTCCTGGGATAGAGTTAGTCAATTCGCAATTCCTTGGTACGAGCATTTGTTGCTCCTGTCAAGAGTTGCACAAAATAAATTTTGCGCTTTCGCTATAAACAACACGCAATACAACGATATTATTGCAGAAAATATTTCGCAAAGGCCCAGCTTGTCCCCCTTGCAAGACCATGTCGATGGGCCTTTTTTCAAGCGCGTTCTTGCGAAAAAGCCTTTTCCGCCCTAGGGCCTGGGCAAGACCGAAGGCTGGTTTTCCGCCATGCAGGGCGCAGCATACCCCCTTTCGGAAGCCGTATCCTGCGTATCGAAGCGTACCTCTTCCACCCTGGGGCTTGTGGCCGATATTGCGGCCGTCCTTGCGGCGTTTTGGGAAGGCCAGGCAGTCCCTGACGAGGGTCGGGCTGCCCTGTTTTCAGACTGCCGGGCCGACTGCCATTGCTCCTGTCTTTCCCCTGCAGCTTCCCTTTCCCCTGCGCCTGGCCGCAGATTTGGCACAAGGGATATGCTTGCAAGGCATTCCTGTTCGCGCTCAATCTCGTCCGCGTAGGGTGCAGAGGGCCTGAGGCTTCCCATATCCTGTGCAAGCAGGCAGGCGTTTTTGTAGGATGCGCCATCGCGCAGACTGTACCAGCCAAGGGCGTAGTCGCCTGCGCTCCTGGGCATGAAGGCCTGGGCGCAGCCTATGTTCTGTCTTCTTTCGGGAAGGGGGCTAAAGGTGTGAATGAGGGCAAGGTAGACCATGTTCTTCAGCTGGCAGAGTGCAGCCTGCGAGGTCACGCCGCGCGCAGGCTGCGATTTCGGGCAGACAAGGTGCGAGTCTGCGCGAAAGTTTCTGCCAGGCAGGATGTCCACGAACTCGACGCCGTTTGCGCGCACAAAGCCTGGGTCAAGGCCGCGCACCATCTCCTCGAGGATAAAGTCTGCCCTGCCTTCGGGCGTATCCCCATAGCCCCCGTCCTTGCGCCTGCCAAGGGCCGGAAGGGTCGAAAGCTCGTAGGCAGTGACGCGGTATACCCCGCACACCTCGCTGTCCCTGTTCATGAAGCGCAGCACGCACTCCGGGGAGACAGGACTTGGGGCACCGCTTGCGCCCAAGCTTCCCGCAAGGACTCTCGGCGCAAAGTCCGGGTGCGAGAGAAAGTCCGCCAGAGCCTGCCTGCCCTGGCCGCCAGTGTCCGCAAGGTCAAGGCGAAAGCTCTCCTCGGGATGCCAGGTGGTGAAGGAAAGGGCTCCTACCCTGGCCTCCTGATTGCCCTGGGATCGCTCCTGCGCCCAGGCCTGCACGATTTCCCAGGCAGCATCCGAGGCGGCCCTGGCAAAGCTTCCCATGCCAAGCCTGGCAGCCTTTGCAAGGCTTGCGGTGAAGATGCGGTAGTAGTCCGTGCCTGTGCGCCCCCTGGAAAGAGCAAGGTTTACAGTGGAGAGCCTTTGCGCCTCCATATGCTCCTGGGGAAAGACCCTGTTGCCAAGGCGCGTTTCGTAGGAGACGTAGGGGACCATCCAGCTTGTGCGCATGCGGGTGTAGAGGACAGTGTCCTCGCCCTGGGCGTAACGTATGCTGGCAGTGGGCCTGCCCTCCTGGTCGGTGATAAGGCGAGCCCTGTCGCAGCGAAGTACGGGGCGCCTTTCCTCTGGCATCTGCGAAGCGTTTGCCAGTTCCGGGTACATGTCCACAAGGGTTTTGGCGCTCCTGCGCGAGGCGGGAATCGGGCGGTTGTTTTCCGCAAGCTCCTCTTCCTCGCTTGTGAGGCGCACGAAGATGGGCTCGCCAGAGCACATGCTTGTGCACCAAAAGCCCGTGATCTCCTGCCTTCCGTCCCTGTCCGTGCTTGCCAGAACGTCGTCTACGCGCACGCACAGGGTGCCGGAAATGTCGAAGGCCTCTCTTTTCTCGCGCGCGGAAGCGTGCCCGGGGCTTCGGCCGGCGAAGTTGTAGCGTATGGCCATTGTATTGTATCTCCATGAATTTGTTTGTTGTCTATTCCAGATCGCGCAGCGAGGGCAGGTCCGAGTAGGTCGGCAGTCCCTGTCGCAACCTTGTTCTGTGAGTGGCTATGACGTCCGCAAGATCGGGGTTTGCGACATTCACCCTCGCGCCGGCAAGGCTTGAGGCAGTGTCATTTGCCGAGGCGCGTGCAAGGCCAATCTGCGAGCGTGCCCAGTTGGTGGTATTGGCAGCCACATAGCGGCAGGCCTCCTCGATGGTCTCCTGCGCTGCCTCCTCTAAAGAGTCGCGCACGGCATCAAGGACCTCGTCCATGCCTGGTACGGCCACATTGTCGAGACGTATGGAGGAGATGCGGTTGACAAGTTCCGCACACTCCTTCGCAGCCTCCATGGAGCCGGTGGAAAAATCGAAGGCACCGTCCGCAGCCTTGGCAGCCATGCGCGCGGCGTAGACGTCTGCCGGGCTTGTCTCGGCTGTTCCTGTTGCGGCGCAGCTCGCCGCCCTGGCTTTTCCCTGGACGGCGACCAGGGAAAGAACAAGCAAAAAGACAAAAATCAGCATGCCGCAGAAAATGTTTCCGCAGCAGTGCCTTTCTGTGGGGTGAGTATTTGTGGAGGTACGCAAGAATATTCCTCTGTTTCACGTTGCCTGTTGCAGTTTTTTGGGCCAGAACTTCCGGGCAAATGCGTACATGCATATGAACGAGACTGCGAGTGAGACGCCAGGAGAGCCGCTTTTGCGGCCATGCTGGCGCATGCTGTGTGTCCCGGAAGACCACGGGGAAAAATCCGGCTCCCTTGTTCCGGACACCCTGCCCGCGGCAACATATAGTATGGATGAAGCAAGGGTGAGCCATGCCGGAATTTTTCCTGGCACAGGATCTAGCCACTTTTTCAAAAACTGTCAAGCATAAAATTTTTTCGGCATGTCAAAAGATGTTGACAGAATCTGCCAAAGGATCTATTTCTCTTCCTGCCCGGTGGCACTCCCCTTTCGGGATCGGGGAAGACATAGGGCAAATGGCAGATAAAGGCCCGGTTTGGACCAGCCCCTTATAGTGTATGGTGGGGCTCTTGCCGGGAGCGTACGAAAACAGGCAACAGCAAAGAGGACAACCTCCCATGTCAGATGTCATGGACAACGCGGCACGTTCTGCAGCCGCACAGACTCTCCCTGCGGATCCCGGAAAAAACATATCCGACACCAGGACGACAACGGCTGCAACCACACTATCCGCTACGGCCACAACGGCCCGGGATACAGGCTCCCCGGACGATCGTCCGGGCGATCCCATCGTCTGCCCGCGCTGCGGAGCACCCATGCATGTTGTGATGCGCAACGACGAATTCCTCTTCTACGGCTGCACGAATTTTGCACAGACTGGCTGCAGGGGCAGGAGATTTTTCGAGCGCAATGCAGAGGGCAAAAAACTCGGGCTTGTGCGGGAAATCTGCCCGGAGTGCCATCAGGGGCTGCGCAAGGGCATAGGCAAGAACGGCCGCCCCTACTGCGCCTGCTTTGAAAAGACGGACCACAAGAGCGGGGAAGCCATCTTCTTCAACCTCGATGGCACAATCAGAACTCGCCCCATCCCGAAGGAGAAATTCTTCTGCCCTGAATGCAACAGCCCCCTTGCCTACTTCGAGGTGCAAAACGGCAGATTCAGGGGCAGGAAGACCTTTGCCTGCCTTGAGGCTGAGCGGCACAATCCAAAGAAAGCCCATTACTGGGAAGACGATGACGGCCGTCCCGCGTGGTAGAGGAGAACGATTTTGGCAAGAAACAGAAGTTTTTGCGAGCGCGCAACCGCGGCAACTGGCCTTACGTGCGGGCTCGATTTTGCGAAGGGCTTAGGCTGTGCAAATCCCGCTGGTCCCCTGACGCGGGCCAGGGTGAGGCTTGCAAGCAACCTTGGCCTTGAGGACGAGGTGCAAAAGGGCGGCTTTGCAAGGCTGCTTGCTGCCTGGGGAATTGGCGAGGAAGGACTTCGCGACTATGTCCGGGCAAGGGTGCGCGAGGCCATCTTCTTTGCCCTGCTCTGTCTTGTGGGCCTTGTGGCCTGCTACGCGAACCTGCTCTTTCCCGCGCGCGTGCCCCTGGTGCGCTTTTTGGCAGGGCTTGCCTGCACAAGCTTTGTGGCAGCCTCCCTTGTCATGTGCCTGGCCTCTGCCTGGCGGGCGCGCGTGTGCATGAAAAGGCACTTTGTGCCCTTTACTGCGTGGCTTAAGGGCCTTGTTCTTCCCCTGCGCGCCAAGAGTCCTGTCCAACGTGAATAGAAGGCAGGAAAGACATGGGGCTTTTGCCCCGGAATGAGGGATTGGGCCTGCAGTCAGCTCCCGTAGCTCAAGCTTTGCAGCTCAAGCCCTGTAGTCCCCGCATTCCTCGTGTGCGCGCTTGACGTGCTGCACAATGCGCCTCGACACCTCGTTTTTGTCGCGGGCATGGAGCGCCTGGAGCAGGCCCAGGTGCTCCGTGTGCAGCACCTCCTGGCTCTCGGGCACATAGCCGTAGCGCGTCCAGGCCATGATCCAGGTCTGGTGCAACTGGCTTTGCACGCAGTAGAGCAAATCGTTTCCCACAAACTCGCCCACCTTCTCCTCGAAGCTCATGTCGAGACCCATGAGCTCGCTGCCGGGAAGGTCTTCACGCATGTTCTCTTCAAGGAGGCGTACAAGCTCGTCAATCTGGCCTTCCGTGCAGCGCGCGCAGAACTCGAGGAAGATTTTCTCCTCCACGAGCGAGCGCAGATCCACGAGCTTTTCCAGGTAGGCCATATCCACAGTGTTCGGCACTGTGCAGGAGAGCAGGCAGGGGTTGGTCCTGCGTGTCATGTCCGCCACGTAGGTGCCACTGCCCATGCGGCTCACCACCTTGCCCGCTGCCTCAAGCAGCTTCAGGGCCTGGCGTACCAGCGTTCTGCTCACGCCAAGTCGCCCCGCGAGCTCGCGCTCGGGAGGCAGGCGATCGCCAGGCCTGTAGACAGGATCGGTCACAAGCTCGTCCAGGCTTGCCAGCACCTTCTGGAAGACATCCTGGCGTTCGATGGGATGGAGGGTGGAAATCTTGCTGTTGCTCATGTGAACAGTACTTAGACCACTTGGGAAACTGTGACAAGCCCCAAAATCCAGACAAACGACTTTTCTGCAATCCCTCTCCGAGGTCTTTGCCATGCTCAATGGCAGGAAAAGCCCTGGGGGCACATACAATTGGCAACTGCGCAATGCATAGGCACAAAACGGAGCAACGCATGGCAGACACGTTTTCCCTTCCCGGAAACCTCGATCCTGCGGACCTGAGTGTCCAGGTCCTCTCTGCCCTCTTTGGCGAGGGCTGGCACAACCTGGCGTCGCTTGCGGCAAACGGTACGGGAGCCGTACTCGGCGATCTGCTCTTCACCCTCTTCAACGTCCTGAACTGCTGCTGCGCCATAGTCGTGGCCTGGCTCTTCATCCTGACCACCCTTTCCGCCACCCTGGGCGCTGCCCAGGACGGCCGCGGCATTGGCGGAGTGCGCTACTCCAATGCCTGGATTCCCATCCGCTACTCGTTTGCCATGGGCGCCATCACACCGGTCTTCTCGGGGCTATCTGCCATGCAGGCCATAGTCCTTGCCTGCGTCTCCCTCTCTGTGCAGTTCGCAGACACCATGTGGCAGGCAGGACTCGAGCACATAGGCAAGACCGGCTCCATTGCCGCACGCGCAGAACCCGCTGTGGCAGGATCTGCTTCCCAGGTACTACCAGTGCTTATCGAGCACCACGTCCTTCGCAACTACTTCGCAAGCTCCGAAAAGTGCGCCATGGCGCAGGACGGCAGGAAGGAAAGCTCGGACTGGTCCCTCAACCGCTATGTCATCAGCTTCGAGCTCCCCTACCTCATGAACTGCCCGAACCTGCGCGGCGACGACGGCTTCGGCATGACCCTGAACCCGGCACTCGACTTCGGGGACTTCGGCAAGATCACGGTTGCAACGCCCGTGCGGGAGGCCTCGGAAGAGCTTGCGAAAGTCCTTTCCCCCAATGGGCAGCTCTATCGGGACGTTGGAAGTGCCGTGGCAAGGGCCCTTGCCACGGCAAGCGACACGGACAGGTACAAGGCCGCAAACCTGGGCGCCCTTGCCAGGTCCTATCAAAAGGCCGTAGGTCAGGCTCTGAAACAGGCATCCGCCCGCATGGAGGAGCAGCAGAGTGCCATGCTCGCGGATTTTCGGGAGCGGGCTGCAAAGGGAGGCTGGTGGCTTGCGGGCTCCTACTATTGGGTGCTCGCCAAGATGGCAGCGGACAGCGTGGAGGTCATGCAGGACAGGACCACGGCCACGCCCGTGAACCTTGCGGCACTTGCAGAATTCATGAACCCGGAGTTCGAGCGCCACCTGCAGCTTGGGAGAGAGCTTGCGGCACAAGCGCTTGTGTTCGCAACCGAAGGGAGCGGGACAAGCAACCCCATCACTGGCTCGCCCCTTGTGCGTTCGCAGGAACAAAAGGACGAAGGAGCTACGGATTTTGCCAACACCTCGGTGGTTGCCGGACTTGCCGGCTTCTTTTCCGGTGCCTCTCACGCCATTTCCGAGTTTGCCCTGGACGATGCGGCCATAGGCAGCGGCATGGTGAGTATCCTGCAGGGGCACGACCTTGTGTTCAACGTGGTCAAGGCAGCCCGCACCCTCATGAACGTGTGCGAGAATGCGGTTGTCACCTACATGTCCCTGAAGCTTTTCGGGCACAGCTTCTCGCTCTTTGCCAAGAATCCTGTGACCGGCGTGGTTGCCAAGGCGGCAGAGGACACGCTGGACCTTGTGGGCAAGATTGCGCTCGCCATTGCGGCTCCCCTGTGGCTCGTTGCCTGGTTTTATGCGTACATGCTCCCCATGCTACCGTTCATTGCCTGGTTTTCCGCCATCATAGGGTGGCTTGTGCTCTGTCTCGAGGCCATAGCCGCAAGTCCCCTGTGGCTCATCGCCCACTGCATGCCCGACGGGGACGGTTTTGCGGGCGCAAGTGCCAGGGCCGGCTACGCTCTCATCCTGAGCGTTCTTTTGCGGCCGCTGCTTCTTGTGCTCTCCTTTTTCATCTGCATGGCAGTCATGTCCGTTTCCGGAAGCTTCATGGGTGCCTTGCTTGTCCCCTTCTTCGACGCCCAGGGAGGGGCCTTCGATGTGGGCGGCTTTGGCACCAGCGGCTGGGGTGTTACGGCAAGCATCACCACAGTCCTTCTGGTGGGCCTTGTGACTGGAATTGCGACCTGGAAGCTCTTTACGCTCGTCACCATGGTCCCTGACCGCATCATACGCTGGGCAGGGCAGCTGATGGCAAGCCTCGGGGACTTCCACGCTGAGGCTGTCATGCAGCAGGGAAAGGCCAGCATGGACGCGACTGCAGGCCGGGTCCTGCCCTCCATAGCTGCAGGCTCGGCCATAGGAGCCGTGGCAGGCATTGGAGCAGGCAGGGCACGGAGGAAGAACGAGGCCCTCATACGGGAACTCTCCCAGGGAAGTCGCAAGGTATAAGACGTATGCTCCCTTATGCTTTGTCTGAAGCAAACCGAAAAGGCCCCAGAGTCATAGCCCTTGCGCGAAAAATGCAAGGGCTATGACCTGGGGTACAAACGAGTCCGAAGGTTAAAGCTTGCGGCTATTCGGCGGCCAGATCTTCCTTGTCCGACAGCGTGAAAAGGGAGTCAGGGGCGATCTTTCCCTTGGCCTTCAGCGCGGCACAGGCCTCGTCGAGCACTTCCTGGAGAGTGGGAGCGTCTGCATCCTTCGTCCCCTCGGGGAGAGTCAGCTCGCCAAGAGCCATTCTGATCTTGTCTTCGATGAGTTCGCAGACCAGTGCCAGTCCTTCGCATGCCTTTGGGTCCGAGCCGCTTTTGTCGTCCGCCATGTACAGGGCAATAAGCCATGTGAGGCGGTTGAGCTTTATCGCGTCGTCCAAATGCTCACGGGAAGGCGCGTTGCGCAGGCTTCTGGGAAGAGAGTCGAGATTCAGTTTGAGAGTATGGTCGAGTTGATTTGACATGGGCACCCTCTCGATGAACTTTTGCGTTCCTTCAAAACGAAGAAACTTTTGTCCTCATGTATACCATTTTGCACTTTGTGAAAATACTCTATCAGGTGGGTGCGGGCCTAATCCGGGCATTTTTTTTTTGAGCCTGGGCTGTTGGGCCCCTTGCCAGGACAATGCCTGCCGGGCATATTTGGGCAAGGCTTTGGGGCACAACCCCCTTGGGCAGCTCAGGAATGCTGGAGGAAATGGTGGTGGATGAGACAAGAGAAAACGCTGGGCATATCTGCTTTCGAAAATGCACGATAGAGGATCTGGCCGAACTGCGGGCCCTCTCGAGCAGGACCTTTTTCGAGACCTTTGCCGCGCAAAACAAGCCAGAGGACATGGAGGCCTACCTGAAAGACGCCTTCTCAGAGGAGAAGATGCGCGCAGAGCTCCTTGAGTCCGGCTCAACCTTCTATTTTCTCCTGGTCGACTCCGAGCTTGCCGGCTACCTCAAACTGAACGAGTGCGGAGCCCAGACGGACATACACAGCCCGGACTCCCTGGAGATCGAGCGTATCTACCTGGACAAGCGCTTCCAGGGCAAGGGACTTGGCAACTGCCTCATGGACATGGCTGTGGAAGTTGCCAGGCAAAAGGGTATGCGCTCCCTCTGGCTTGGCGTGTGGGAGAAGAACACAAGGGCCCTCGCCTTCTACCAAAAGAACAACTTTCGCAAGACAAGCGAACACTCCTTTGTCATAGGCAGCGACAGGCAGACCGACTACATCATGCGCAGGGAGTTGGAATAGCGTATTCATTTGCACTAAATGGAGACAGAAAAAAATGGACATGGTGCACGATATGTTTGCGCACAGGCGCGTTCTGTGGGAGAGACTCCCGCACCTGGGCTTTGCGCGCAGTGAAAGCGGTTTTTTCCGTACGAGCATTTTGCCTGGCACAGGGCTTGTCCTTGAGGTTGTGGTATCTGCCGAGGGCAAGGTTTCCACCACCGTGACAGACCCTGCCTTCGGGGAACCCTATACCCTGCACCTGACAGACGAGGCCGTGGGGGCCTTTGTGGGCAGGGTACGGGAGGAATACGTGCTTGCCCTGCAAGAGATAGCAGACAAGGCGACAGTCCTCGATGTCTTCAGGACAACCCAGGCGCAGAGCCTCATCGACTACGCCCTGCACTCCTTTGACGAGGCCCTTGAGCATCTGTGGCCGAAGACACCCGAATACGCCATATTGCGACGGGCGGATACGGACAAGTGGTATGCTGTCTTCATGCGCATTCCGGGCACAAAAATCGGCCTTGCAAGCCCAGAACTCATCGAGATCATCGACCTTCGGGTTGGGGACGAGGATCTGGCAGGCCTTGTGAACAGGAGAATATTCTTTCCTGGCTGGCATATGAACAAGAAAACCTGGTACACCATCCTCTTTGACAGTGGCTTGGCCTTTGAGGAACTTTGCGCGAGACTTGCCCGCAGCCGCAGGCTTGCTCTGCGCTGACGGTCTTCTGGAGCAACTGGAACTTTGTGAATGCTTCCGACGCCACGCTGGAAGCAGGCTTTGTCGCAGATGAAACTGTCACGGCTATCCAGGCAAGGTATGCCAAGCTTTCCGGCACCCTGGCTCTGCGGCCCATGGCGGATTTCTACGCGAGCGACCAGAAGATACATCTCAAGAACCCGCTGAGGATAACAGAGTCGGACAGTGGTTTTAGGACTGTTTCCCTGACAAGTGTCTCCTCCCCCACCCTAGCCTTCGACCTTGTGAATGAAGACATCGACTCTCTTCAGGTGAATGTCAGCCGTCTTGAGACAGCCTACAGCCAGTACGCCCAAAATTCGGGCTCATCCGGGCTTGGGCGCTCCCTTGCGAACATAGGCAAAATGGCTAGTGGTGACATGCGTACCCTCTTCACAGCCCTGGACTGGTCCGCTCCCGACGGCCACGAGGTAAGCCGTGCCCTCGACACTCTGGGACCCGAGGCCTACGACGCATCAGCCAGAGCCTCCCTTGCCCAGCAAAGCGAGTTCAACCTCCTGATTTTGAGGCGCATGCTTGGCAACGAGAGCGCACGCCGCTTCCTTTCTGCGACAAGCGAGAAGCAGGCTGAGGCAGACAACTGGCAGTTCTGGGCAAGCCCCTACGGTTCCGGTTCCTAGCAGGGCTCCCATGGCGGCACATCCTCTTGGTCGAGCAACGGCATAGGGCTTCTTGTGGGTGCTGACAGGTACTTTGAAGGTGGTCTTTCCCTGGGCGCCCACGTGGCAGTTGCTGCCAAGCGCACCCATGTGAAGGGCAACCATGACGCACAAACAGATACAAAGTCCGCCTTTGTGGGCCTGCAGGCCCTGCTTGCGCCTGAGTCCTGGGACGGCTTTGGGCTCACTGCCCAGGGGAGGTTGGGCATCGAGAGCGGCGAAATGGACCGCGAAGTTTCCTTCAACGGCTACAATCGTTTGAGCGAGAGCCTCTGGACTGGCTTTGGGAAGCTTCCGACACAAGCGCGCTTTGCGGCAGGCCCCCTTGCCTTTTTCGAGTACAGCTTCTTGCAGCGCCCAGGGATAGACGAGCGCAATGGTCAGGCCAGCCGCCTGAGCGTGGACGATACGGTCTATGAGTCCCTGCTCATGAACCTCGGAGCCCACGCGGGCTGGACAACAAGTCTTGAGAATGGCGCATCCATTGGCCTGGATCTTCTGGCAGTCTGGCGTCACGAGCTTCTGGATGCGACCTTCCGCACCGGCGCTTCCTTCAGGGACTACGGAGAGTACGATTTTAAGTCTGCGACCAATCTGCCTGGCAGGGATTCACTGCTTCTTTGGGGCTCCTTAAGGTTCAGGCACCCCACCTCTCCCTTCTTTGCCCAGATAGATTTTGGCGGAGAATTTTTCCGCGAGGACTACAGCGCCATACGGGCTAGCCTGCAGATTGGCTGGGAATTCTAGCCAGTTCCCAAACCCTGCCCCTTCACTGGTTGCGGGGACATTTTTGCTGTCGAACCCAAAGTGGCCTCAGTCGTGGAGATGATTTACATGCCACATCGGGTCATCCCAATCCTCCGAAACAACCTTCGGCAGCCCCTGAAAGGTTCCCTGCAGGTACTGCTTTCTGAAATTGAGGACATTGCGCATGTCCCTGTAGTCGGAAATCCTGTGTACGATAGTCCCGCCATCCTGGCTCTTGTCGACTATGCCCACTTCCGAGACACGCAGGGTATCAGCGTCGAGGAGATCGGTATTGTGCGCTGTGAAGACAAGCTGGGCATTGTGCCTATTGTATTCCCTGTCCTTGAACAGACGGACCAGTTCCCTGAAGACAAGGGAGTGTATGGATTTGTCCAACCCGTCCACAACGAGCACGCCACCGGTTTTCAGGACAAGGAGAGACATGCCGACAAGCCCTGCGACAACCTTCGTACCCTCGGATTCATCCCTCTCCAGATCAAGGGCTATTTCCCTGCCGTGTCCGTCGCCATGAAAGACATAGACCCTGTCTTGCAAGGGATTGTCCGTATTGCCAGAGTCCTGAGCATGACGCGTGCGATCCAGCTGCATGTGCACAAAGTCGAAACCGAATTTCTGCAGGAACGATAGACAAGGTAATTCCCGCATTCCTGCAAAATGCCCAGTTTGCGAAGGTTTTCCACGCAAGTCCCGATGGCTTCCTGACTTGAGCCAAGTTCCCTGCAGACGGCATCTTGGGTGATGACGGGATGGGTGTGCAACAAATGGAAGAGCCTCAGGGTCTGGTCTTGCATGTTCGCGCATGTAGCGGCAGCTTCCCTGTTTTTTGCGTACAGCTCCTGCAGGCCGCGCAGTGTGGCACAGGACGCGGCAGCTGCGTCGCTTACACAGCCTCAAGGAAAACTCTACCCATTGCTCGTAAAGGATGCGTAGTGCTCATCCTGCCTTGTCAGCAGGGCCTTCGATATGCACTGGACAGGCTCCGAGAGAAGCCCCCATTCAAGAAGGCACAATATGATGAGCAGCCTTTATGGTCTCGAACTGGTAGTGGACAAGGGCTGCCCTGATGAGCGGATCACTGCCATCCCTGTAGTTGATATAGTTTTCGAGATTGGCAAGGCCCTCAAGCATGTCCTGTACGTTCGGGGGGGGGGGACATGGCTTGCCGTGGCAAGGGTGCACCCTGCAGGACCAATCCAGTTTTGCGTCTTGCTAAACTCCCCGGGATTCTTGCCAGTCTCGCACACAGTTCCGAAGAGGACACGATGCGCCTCCCGGACAAGCCTGTTGCACAAGAGGAGCTCCTTTCGCCTTGAAAGAGCGTACTCTGCAGCCTCCCGCAGGCCCTGCACCAGGCAAACCTCCCTTCCCCGCATCTTGCCGGCTTCGGCCTTGAGAACCTCGTCCATACTGCACTCAATATCCTCAATCCTGGACGACAGGATGGCCTCGCGAAGCTGAATCATGGGAATGAAATACTGTGTCTCTGGGCTATCGCGGACAAATGCGACGAGTTCGGCCAGCCTTTTTTGGGCAAAGTCCAGTTTCCGCGCCTGATTCCCGTTCAGCGCAATCCCCGGCACAGGTGGAAACAATGCTGGCCTCAGGGAAAAAGAGGTCTCCTTTCCGAACAGATTGGGCACCATTGTCCCTGCCCTGTTCATCTCGCCTCACTTCTTTTTTGTACAAACGTTGCTCTTCACAACGTTTCTCTATGCCTCTCTTCAGATGTCTCACTACAGGAGGACGCATACCCGTTCTTGCCGGATGCCTTCACAGAGTAGGTGCGGCTGTCGGCCTTTTCCACAAGATCTGCATAGGCAGTCGCCTCGTCGGGATAGAATGCTATGCCTATGCTGCAGGAGACGGAAGAGCAAATCCTGCTGCCCTGGGCAGCAAAATCTTCACAGATGGCCCGTGCCAGCTGGCATGCCTCCTCGCGGTTGTCGAGCTTGCTCAAGAAGACTCCGAACTCGTCACCGCCTATGCGACCGGCAATGGCCTGTCTGTCTGCAGTCTCCTTCCTGAGAATGGACGCGAGAGCAAGGATGACCCTGTCGCCCGTGTTGTGCCCCAATTGATCGTTGACACTCTTGAAGTTGTCGAGATCCACGAAGAGAAAGGCTGCAAGGGACTTGTTCGTCTGCAGTGCATCACCGACCCTTTCCTCGAAGGCCTGCTTGTTGAGAAGACCTGTCATGGAATCCGTCTGAGCCCGTATGAGCGCTTCGCGCAGCTTGGTGTTGCGCTCCATTTCTTCGTGGTAGAACTGCGAGATGTCCGTGCGCCAGAGCAGAATCTTCTTTCGTTCCCTGTTGTAGTACTGGTATTCCAGCTTCTTGCGTGTGTAGCCGCGCACAGGATCAATAACGCCTGTGTACAGGCTGTGGCTGCCCTTGCTCTCAAGCATCTCTATCACGCGCTCCAGCCTCATTTCGCGGATGACCATTTCCCTGTCCTCGGGTGGCACGTAGAGATTTGCGTACTTCACTGTTTCCGTGTTGTAGTCATTGCAGATCTGCGGCGGTAGAGGAGTTCCGTTGCTGCTGCCACTGAACATGACGTAGCTGTTCGTGCCGGCATCAAGATAAATAAAGTAGTCGCAGCGATCGTAGACATAGAGATTCACTATGTCCTTTAGCACCAGGTCATATTCCCTGCACTTTCTGAACAAGAGATAGATATTTTTCGACCTGGGCTCGCAGACGAAGCTTACGGAAACCCATTTTTCCCTGTTGAAGGTTGCGTAGGCAAAGTTGAGTGTGAAATCCGGGGTAAACGCTCTTTTTTTCAGGTTTGCGACACTGAGCGCATACAGGACACTGCTGCGGTACTTGGAATAGACAAACTTGCCCGAAGCCTGCAACAGACGGCTGTAGGCAAAACGCCTGTAGCTGTGTTCCCTGGCAACGCCTTTCAGAAACCAGCAGCTGTCCCTCTCTGGATCCACGCGCACAATGGCGTAGAAGGCTCCCTCGAGAAGAGAAAGCAGTTCATTGTGTTTTCCGGATTCTGTGAACATAACAATACCTTGGGGGATGCCGACAATTCAGCTGCAGGCTGATTCCAGCCTTGCCACGGCACAGACAGCCATTGGGGAAGAAGCGTCTGACTGCCTAGCCGATTGGAATGAAAAACGCAAGCTTCGTCTACTATTGGTTTATGCTCCGTGCCCTCGCCCAGACCGTCGATAGCATGATGACAAGGCCGCGTATGCTGTTCCGAAGTGCAATAGGGGCGTGTAGAAGCACGCCGCTTTACTCGGAGGCAAATCCGTTCTTGCCCGATGCCTTGACTGCATAGGTTCTGCTGTCGGCCTTTTCCGCGAGCTCTGCGTAACTTGTCGCCTCTTCGGGACAGAAGGCAATGCCTATGCTGCAGGAGACGGAGGAGCAGATTATGCTGCCCTGGGCAGCAAAGTCTTCACAGATGGCCCGCGCCAGCTGGCATGCCTCCTCGCGGCTGTCGAGCTCGCTCAAAAAGACTCCGAACTCGTCACCGCCCAAGCGACCGGTAATGGCCTGTCTGTCCGCAGCCTCCTTCCTGAGAATGGCTGCGAGAGCAAGAATGACCTTGTCGCCCGTGTTGTGACCCAATTGATCGTTGACACTCTTGAAGTTGTCAAGGTCGACAAAGAGGAAGGCGGCAAGAGACTCGTTTGTCTGCAGGCAGGCACAGACCTCTTCCTCAAAGGTTTGCTTGTTGAGAAGACCTGTCATGGAATCCGTCTGAGCCCGTATGAGCGCCTCGCGCAGCTTGGCATTACGCTCCATCTCCTCGTGGTAGAGCTGCGATATGTCCGTGCGCCAGAGCAGAATCTTCTTCCTCTCCCTGTTGTAGTATTGGAATTCCACCTTTTTGCGCGTGTATCCCCGTACAGGATCCACAACGCCGGCATAGAAGCTGTGAATATTGTTGTGTTCAAGCTTTGCAATTACGTTGTCCAGGAGCATTTCGCTGATGGCTATGTCCCTGTCTTCGGGTGTAACATACAGATCTGCGTACCTGACAACTTCAGAATTGTAATCATCCCCTGACTGCGGTGGCAGCGGCGTGCCGTTCTTGCTGCCGCTGAACATGACATAGCTGTTGTTTTGCGCGTCAATATAGACAAAATAGTCACAGCGGTCATAGACATACATATTGACGATGTCCTTGAGCACAACGTCATATTCCTTGCATTGCCTGAACAACAGATAAATATTGTCCGAGTTCGGATCGCAGATGAAGCTGACAGAGACCCATTTCTCCTCATTGAAGGTTGCGTAGGCAAAGTTGAGTGTGAAATCCGGAGTAAACGCCCTTTTCTTCAGATTTGCAGCACTGAGCGTATACAGGACGCTGCTGCGGTACTTGGAGTAGACAAACTTGCTCGAAGCCTGCAACAGACGAGTGTAGGCAAAACGCCTGTAGCTGTGTTCCCTGGCAACGCCTTTCAGAAACCAGCAGCTGTCCTTCGCGGGATCCACACGTACAATGGCGTAGAAGGTGTTTTCAAGAAGGGAGAGCAGCTCGTCGTTTTTCTGGGATTCTGTGAACATAAGGACCTGTCCGAGGATTCACTCTCTTTCTCTTCTGTACCGGCTCAAGTTCTGCGTCAGGCGCAGACAAGAAAGTTCAGCAGAGGTCGAGTTGTTTGTGGTCTGAACCCAATCATGCCTCGGGGCGTGAGGACAATCGAAAAATACATTGCGCAGGCAGTCAGGGGAGGAGCCCCTGGCTGCCTGTACGACTGGAATGAAAAACGCAGGCTTCGTTCTGCTACTGGGCGTTTTCCGTGTGTTCGCTCCCTTCGCCAAGGCTGTCAATGACCGTGATGACAAGGCCGCGTATGCTGTTTTCCGTTGTACGGTAGGGAGCTATGCGCATGGTGTAGAAGCGCCCATTCATGCCAATGACTTCCCTGTCCACAGGAACGAGATTTTTCAGCACGTTCTGGGCATCCGAGACAATGTCCTCCTCCGGGAAACTGTGGGCAAAAATCTGTATGGGACGGCCTACGTCCTGGTTGACGAGCTGGAACTCCCTGCCCACGTACTCCGTAAACTTGCGGATATTGAGTTGGCTGTCCACAAAGAGGATGCCAATCATGGTGGAGGACAGGAAGTTCGAGAGGTCGTTGGTCATGGTAGTCAGCTCGTCGAGCTTCTGCTGAAACTCGGAGTTGACGGTGTACAGCTCCTCGTTCACGGACTGCAGCTCCTCGTTGGAGCTTTGCAGCTCCTCGTTGGCAGTGAGCAGTTCCTCGTTGGCAGCCTGCAGCTCCTCGTTTACTGTCTCCAGTTCCTCGATGGTGGTACGCAAGTCGTTTTGCGAGACCTGCAGCTCATGCTCGAGATCCGTAATGCGCTGCGCAGCGGTCTGGTTGATGTCGTACTTTTCCCTGATGCCTGTCTGTTCGGTCTGCTCGCTGTGCTCCTTGAAGAGGATGGCTATGAGCGTTCCCTTGCCGGTGCCGGACACAGGATACACGGACATGTCGATGTTCTTGCTCCCGGAGGGGCAGTCTACGGAAATCTCCGTGTAGGTAACCGGAGTGTTCTCGGAACGACAGCGGTTGATAGCCGTGGAAGAAACAAGGCTCAGGTCCTTGTTGATCAGGGAGAAGAAGTTGAAGGTCGCCTTGCCGGGCGCGATATTCAGGTAGTCCGAATAGTTGCCGAAGAAGTGGATGACATTGTTTTGTTCGTCGACAATCACCGAGGCAGGCAGAAACTGTTCCAGGAACTGTGTGTAGATGCTCTCTATGGCCGGATTTGACTCTTCCCTGTGGGCAAGGCCCGGCAGGCTCGGCACGGTAGTCTGAATGTTGGGGATCTTGAAGGCAGGCGGCACAAGGTCGTCTGTTTTGCCGTCGCTCTTGTGCAGATAGATCTTTTCCGCAATGGAGAGCGGTGTGAACACGCTCGAATACTCGCTTGCGGTCTCGCTCTTGCCGAGAAAGAGGAAGCCGCCGTTTTTGAGTGCCGAGTGGAAGATGGCAAAGAGTCCCTTTTGCAGTACGGGCTGGAAGTAGATGAGCACGTTGCGGCAACAAATGAGGTCCAGCTTGCCAAAGGGCGGATCCGAGAGCATGTTGTGCGGCGCAAAGATGATCATCTTCCTGATTTCCTTGGAAATCTGATAGGTGTCGTTGCGCTTGACAAAATATCTGGTCAGGCGTTCTGTCGAGACGTCGTCCACTATGCTTTCTGGAAAGATGCCTTTGCTGGCTGTTTCTATGGCGCTGGCGTCTACGTCCGTTGCAAAAATCTTGATGTCGCGCTTGAGTCCGGTTTCTTCCAGCACCTCATTGAAGAGGATGGCCAGGGAATAGGCTTCTTCGCCAGTGGAGCAGCCTGCACTCCAGATGCGTATGGGGTCGGATTCACTGCTGCGTTCCACAATGGTGTAGATGGCTGAGCGCTTCAGGGCCTCGAAATAGTCGGCGTCGCGGAAGAATTTGGTAACACCTATAAGAATGTCCTTGACCAGCAGATTTGCCTCCCCCGGGGATTCCTCCAGCATTTTGGAAAACTGGAGCGGAGTTGCACAGTGGGTCACCAGCATGCGGCGTTCAATGCGGCGCAAAACCGTGTTGCGCTTGTAATGGGTGAAATCTATGCCGCTCACCTGCTTCAGTATCATGTATATGTGGGCAAGGGCGTCTTCGTCGGGAAAGCCCTGCAGGTGCTCCTGGCGCATGGCCATGGCGGGATAGTTCGCGTAGGTGAGGATTTCCTCTGCCAGCTGTCCGGGGGGCAGAATGACATCTGCAAGACCCGTATTGATGGCGTTGCGGGGCATGCCGTCGAACTTGGCGCTGGCTGGCTCCTGCACAAGCACAAAGCCGCCGTGCTCCTTGATGGCCTTGATGCCGTTTGTACCGTCCGAGCCTGTGCCGGAGAGGATCACTGCAAGGGAGCGCTCCTTCCTCTCTTCTGCCAGGGAATTGAGGAAAATGTCTATGGGGTGGTTGATGGAGCCATGTACATAGTCTGTCAGAAGAAGCCTGCCATCCCTGATGGTCATGTTCTTTTTCGGAGGGATAAGATAGACCGTGTCCGGCTCGATTTCCATGTCGCTTTCCGCCTGCAGCACCATCATGCTGGTGTGCTTGCCGAGAATCTCGGCCATGAGGCTTTTGTAGTCTGGAGAAAGATGCTGGATGATAATGAAAATGAGGCCAGTATTGCTCGGAATGCAGGAAAAGAACTGCTGCAGGGCCTCAAGGCCTCCTGCAGAGGCGCCTATGCCCACGACCATGGGGCGAAGTTCCTGTTGTCCGTTGTTCACGTTGATTGCTGTAGTCATTGCCTGCCCCCTACACAGATTGTATCTGATATTTTTGCCAGAATTCCTGCATTGGTATTGGTCTGTTATAGAAAAATCCCTGAGCCAGGCTGCAGCCCTCCTCCAGCAGAACATCGACCTGCGCCTGGGTTTCCACTCCCTCGGCAACGCATTGCATGCCCTGATTGGAGCAGATGCGGACTATGTTGCCAACAAGGGAACGACAGACAGGATTGTAGGACATTTCCCTGGTCAGACTCCTGTCGAGCTTGACGGTATCGAACCTGATGTTGGCGAACATGGAGAAGTTTGCGTAGCGCGAACCGAAATCGTCCAGGGCAAAGTGCAGGCCAAGCTGGCGGAAATGGTCCATGGTGCGCTCGAGTGTGCTGCTCTCCACGTCTCCGGCGGTTTCGGTAATTTCAATTTCTATGAGGCCCGGGTCCACATCCGGGTAGCGGCTCAGGATTGCCAGCACGGCTCCAGGCGTCGAAGGATTGAAAAACGTTATCCTCGAGAAGTTCACGGACATAGGCAGGGGCTTGACCTTTTTTTGCCTGCAGGAATCCAGATACTCCAGAACCTCCTTGAGCACAAAGAGATCCAGTTCCCTGATGGATCCCATCTTTTCCATGGCCTCGATGAACTGAAGGGGAGAAATCATCTTGCCATCGCTGTCCAGACCGCGCACAAGAGCCTCGGCGCTGAAGACCCTGCCACTTTGCATGTCAACCTTGGGCTGCAGGTACACAACAAAGTTTTTTTGCCAGTCCTGGGGATTGCCTGCATCCTGCCCGCCAAGCCTGAGGGAAGGCATTTCCTCGGCAGACAGCATGATGGCACGGGCCTCCCGCACAAGCCTTTCGCCAAAGAAAAAACCTTCCGCCCAAGTGTAGCCTATGCGCAGTGTCTTCTGGTAGCGGCGCTGCAGCACGGACTGGGCACGCAATACCCTGCCCAGGAAGACATCCTGGGTCGTATTGGGACAGAACATGATGAACTCGGACATTTTGGTGCGGAAAATATACTTCCTGTCGAAAATGGTCATGAGGATGCCCGAGATGTGCACAAGAGCCTGGGCACTGGTTTTGCAGTGCGTGCCGTCGCTCGTGTCCAGATTTGGTACGTCCAGCGCCAGCACGCCCATGGAGCTGAACTTGTCCGAGGTCAGCTTGTGAACCCTACTCTTGTAGGCATTGATATTGAGTATGCCGGTCAGAGCGTCCAGGGAGGCGTTTTGGCTGTCCATGAAGAGGGTGTATTTCTGGCTGATGCGTACAAGGTAGGGCAAAAGACGCTTCAAATCGCTCACGTCCTTTTCCCCCCGATTCATGTTTTCGAGACAGAGGAAGCCATGGGCAGGCTCCTTGCCCTGCATGTGCAGGGGAAAGATGGCGTAGTTCCACACATGTTCCCCTGTCTCGCTGCTGATGAACCTTTCCGTTGTGCCCTGGGGATCCTGCATGTTGCTCCTGTTGACAAAGAGCGCCTTGTCCTTTTCGAGGCACGTTTTGACCAGGGGAAGGCTGTCAATGCGCATGCCGGAGACAAAGCTCCTGATGCTGCCCTTGTGCTCGCTGCACCACTCGCTGGTGACGACAACATGGCGGCTGTCCACGGGCATGGTCATAAGATAGACCCTGTCCGCGCAAAAGTGGTTGCCTATGCGCGCCAGGATGTCCTCAGTGGCCTTCTCTGGCGAATCCGCCATGATGATGGCGTCCAGGCAGTCATAAATAAAGCTGTCAATGCGCTCCTTGTGTTCCAGTTCGTTTCTGCCCGCAGGGACAGGCACGCGCACAGGGGAAGTCGTCTGGTCCAGATCCGGATCCAGCATCTGATGGCCGGACTCGGCCTGGGCTCTTGTGTAGTAGATGATCTCGTCGTCCGGGGAATCGTGCCAGGCAGAGCAGATTTTCTCGCCATGGGCAAGAAGCGTAGCGTAGTCCGCGCCAATCAGGCTGTCGCAAAGAACAGCGCACACAAAGCGAATCGGATGCTGGGTGTGGGTACGTGCCAGCGTCTTGCGCACAAAGTCAATGACCTTGTCCAGTTGCTGGCGCAGCTGGACGCGGGAAAGAACTCTGGGCAGGAAAAAGGAAAGTCTGCTCTCGCCCAGATCACCCACAATGCACTCTGCCCCGGCAAAGAGCGTACCCACTATGGCGACAAGCCCCTTGTCTCCGCCGCTCAGGGTGTCACAGCAGTCCTCGCAGGCATCAAACTGCAGCACGACAAGAGCCTGGAGATCATAGAAGGCCTGCGAGGCAGAGGAAGAAGTACTCTCCATGGCAATGGCGGCCAGGGCGCCAGCGGTTTTCCTGTCGTAGAGGCCCGCTTCCGGGGATGTGCAACCGCCTGGCAGGGCACGTTCCCATTCGTGGCGCACGTCCGTATTCTGGATGAAGAGAAAGGCGTGCACGTCCTCGGTTTCCGGCAGGGGCGAGAGCAGGATCGTATAGGAGCACCAGCGGATATTGCCGCCGCTGTCCACGCGCCTGAGCTCTCTCGTGATCCAGAATCGGCCGGAGGAGAAAGCCTCAAGCAAAAACTCGCGGCAGAATTCCTGCGCAAAGATACGCGCTTCCTCCGGAAAGAAGAGTAACGACTTGCTGCGTTCTATAAGCTGGCTATAGGAGATGGTGGTATTGCAGAAGTTCTTGCCTTCGCGCCACAGGGAGTTGATATGGTTTGTGGAGAGATTGGCGTGCAGGTAGAGAATGAGCGAGGGGCGCAGATCCTCCCACAGTGTCTCGGTGACTAGAAGTCCTTCCTGACTGTACATGCAGGCCAGAGGCTCGAGAACGCCTATCACGCGAGGGGGCCTGTCCAGTGTTTCCGGAAGCAGGTGGTAGAAGAGCGAAAACCAGCGGTAGCTCTTGCTCATCTTGTTGCGCAGGGCAAGTGCACAGCCACCCGTGGCGTTGCCCTGCAAAAGCTCGCTTGCAAACTTGCGGTACTTGGCAACCGAAGACGGGTGCACCCAGCCTCTTTCCACCAGGCAATCGGGGAAGTTCTTCATGCTGATACCGGAGGTGTGGAAGCGGTGCCTTGTATTGAAAAGTCTGAAGGTGCGCGTGTACAGATCCACTGTCCAGATGAAGCGATCACGCTGACTCAGGACAAGACGCAAGATTTCCTGGCCGTCCGCAACAGAGGCAAGGATATTCTTGGAGGCGGATATGTCTGTCACAAAGAGCAGCATGCTGCTCTTGTCTCGCACCATCTTGATCCTGCACCAGCGCCAGTCGTGACTCCCCTTCGGGGTGACGCGCAACTCGCATTCGAGCACCTTGTCGCCATGCAGGCCTTCATGCAGAAGATGCTCGAAATCCATTTCGTTGTCCGGGTGCACCTGCATGATCGATTGGAGAGGACAGGGAAAGGCGCATGTGCCATCCAGATTGAGGAAACGGGAAAGAGCCGGGCTTGCGTAGAAAACGCGCATCGAATCCGTCATGTCCACCAGGGCAACGCCTTCGTTCATGTTCGAAAGCAGCGTATGGATGGACACGGGCAGATCCGGGACTGCAGCCGCACCCGGTTCGAGTTGCTCGAGTATTGTGCTGTCGTCGCTTATGAAGTAGCGGTTGCGCCCGCCCTTCTTTGCCTCGAAGAGACTTGCGTCCGCCCTGGCGTAGAGTTTTTTGAAACTGATGCCTGCCTTGGCTATGGATACGCCAACACTTGGGGTGATGCGCAGCTCGTTGCTGCTGTCAATGGGAAACTGCAGGCTTTCGCAAATGCTTTTGGCCCGCATCTCCACCATGTCTCTGGTCACATGTCCCGCGAGCAGGGCAAAAAATTCGTCGCCGCCGAGCCTGCCCACGATATCGGTAACACGGAAGCAGCGGGAAAGCAGAGACGCAGCCTGCTGTATGACCCTGTCTCCAGCCTGGTATCCAAGGGAGTCGTTGACCTGCTTGAAGTTGTCGAGATCAATGATGAACAGGGCGCAGGATTCGTCCCGGGGCATGGTTTTCAGGCAGTTTTCGATATACTGCGTGGCAGTGCCCCGGTTCAAGAGCCCGGACAAAAAGTCCCTGGTCGTTCGTTCGCTGAGTATTCTCAGTCTTTGCCAGTACTTCTTGTTCGCTGTGGACGATTCTTCAATATTCATCGTATACAAAAGCATGGGCCGGAAGTGTTCCGACAGCTGCCGCGCCTTTTAGGAAATGTCGAATTGACGGAGACAATCGGGGCTTCTGTTCCGGGAAACTGCGGACAGGTTTGCCACGCGATTGCGGGTAGGCCTGAATGCGAAGGGCGGATCTCAGAATATGGGGAGCAGCTGCTGGTGCATCTGGCACAGCCTTGTAAAAAGCCTTATTCCGAAAAGCGGACTTTGCCGAGCTGACCAAACACCACAGGCAACATGGAAGGATAACCCATTGTTTTTATTGGGGGGGGGAGGTAGCTTGCAACCTGCTTGCGAAAAGACGCATTTTGTTGCTCCTGGCCGGGTGCCTGTAGGTTGGAAAAAAGCCCCTGCTCTGCATGAAGTCGTACGATGCGCCTTGTGCTGGTACAGTGCAGATCATGGGCCATCAAAAAAATCCTGCCCGAACGGCGGATATGGTCGAGATATGGATACTATCAGTGAAGCGTGGAAAGACGTCCCGCATCACTGAAAAAACTTGTTCGAGGATACTTCATCCAGAAACGCTTGTCCAGACAAAATCAAAATTTTTCGACAGGATAACAAACTCTTCTCCACTGGCCGCGGATGTGGCGACAAGGGGCTCCATTGCGGGGAAGCATGGTGAAGCCTCCCCGCGCTTATGCGCGGGGCTTCCTCCCTTGGGACTCGGGAAGACTACCCTGCTTTCGATATGGGATGCGTCAGCACTGATCCGAAGACCAGACGCTCAAGGTGCTCTTTAGGAGCCCAGGGCCGCCCGCAACCTGCATGGGAGATTTTGCACGAGTTGCAATTTCCATGCGTGTGTGAGAAGGGAAAAAGGTGTTTTTGTGCTCTTGTTTCGTGTATTTTCCGGAGGAGAACCATGCGCTACGATGTCGCCATACTTGGAGCCGGCCCGGCCGGCATTGCCGCAGCCTTCAGCCTTGCAAGGGGTGGAAAGAAGGTTGCCGTTGTCGAGAACAGGCAGGCAGGCGGAACCTGCCTCAACCGCGGCTGCATCCCTACCAAGATGCTCCTTGGCGGCATAGCCCCTCTGGAACTGGTCCTGGCACTCAAAAAGCAGAAAGTCCTGAGCGGCGAGGTTGGCGTGGATTTCAAGGCCCTGCGCACCCGCATGGACCGCTTTGTGAAGGGCAGCTCCCAGATGGTGGAAAAGAACCTCGTTGCTTTGGGCGTGGATTTCATCAGGGGCACAGCCTCCCTGGAGAGCCCGGGTGTCGTCGCAGTGTCTTGCGAGGACGGCGCAAAAAGCCTTGAGGCAGAGGACATCATCCTTGCCTGTGGCTCCCGCAATGCGGCCTTTCCCGGCATGGAGCCGGACGGAGACTGCGTCCTCAATTCGACCAGCCTGCTTGCCATCGAGACCATACCCTCAAGCCTGCTGGTCATTGGTGCCGGCGCCATTGGGCTTGAGATGGGACACTTTTTCGCTGCCATGGGCAGCAAGGTGACCATTGTGGAGGGCGCAGCCCACATCGCACCCCTAGAGGATGCGGACATAGCGGACGAGCTGCGCAAGACCCTGAAAAAGCGCGGCATAGCCTGCGTGGAAGGCGTTTTTGCCAAATCCCTTGTTACAAAGGACGGCCAGGCCGAGCTCACCATGGCAGACGGTACTGTCTTCACGGCCTCAAAGGCCCTGGTGGCTGTGGGCAGGAAACCCAACACCGAAAACCTTGGCTGCGAGAAGGCAGGCATCTCTCTTGATCGCCGGGGCTATGTAGAGGTGGACGATCACTTGCGGGCTGCCCCACACATCTACGCTGTGGGCGATGTCAACGGTCAGGTCCTGCTTGCTCATGCGGCAGAGCATCAGGCCCGCTACGTGAGCGGCCTCATTCTGGGTACCATGGACACCCCCTACTCTTCTGGTCCCGTACCCTCCTGCTACTATGGCCTTGAAATCATGCGCGTAGGGAGTACGGCAGCCCAGCTTCTGGCCCAGGGCAGGGACAAGGTGTCAGTATCCAAGGCTCCTCTTACCCTGAACGCCATTGCACAGTCCCACTCCCTGGCACAGGGCTTTGTGAAGGCCGTATGGGATGGCGAAGAACTGGCCGGCATGGCCGCCATAGGCCATGACGTCTCCCACCTTGTCACCCAGGCGCAGATGCTTGTGCGCGAGAAGCGCAACGCCCACAACGTGCACGAAATCATGTTTGCCCACCCAACCTTGGACGAAATATTGGTCAACGCCCTGGTTGCCGAACGCGTGAAGGTGCAGGCATAGTCCCATATCATTGCTGCAATACGGAAGGAGCGCCCTGCTCCTTCCGTATCCATGGACGCATTGTGAGCACTTGGTAGCCTGTATTTTTCCGGAAAGCCTGCAATCCCCATTTCAGGTGAATACATCGTGGGAGGACATAGGATAGAGCGTACCAGTGAGCTCCTCTTCAAGCATATCTTTGGCAAACCGGAGCACAAGCCCTTGCTCATCGATCTTGTCAATTCCATTTTGAGCCCGGATCCGGACAGGGACGTCATCTGCGATCTGATGCTTGCAGACAGGGAAATCTCTCCGGAAATATAGAAGACAAGGAATATCGTCTTGACATACTTGGTGAGACACCGGAATGTATAAAGATCAATATTGAAGGTCAAAATGTAAGCAAGGTAAATATAGACAAGAGAAGGCCCTGTTACTGGACAACAGTATACGGGGGGGGGGCAGCTTAAATCTGGAACGCGCTATCGAGCTCTAAAGCAAACATACATTATCAACATACTCAATTCTTTAGAATAGGATCTATGAAGAGATTGAGGAGTATGCAATGTGCGACTGAATAAGGACTTAATACTGCATTTTGTAGAGATTCCCAAGTAGAGATCATTAACAATATTCACAATCCTCTGGAGGCTGAAGCACTGTTTCTTTCTGAAAAAGCATTGTGTATGCCTGTGAACAACGGGAAAAGGCTCAAAGGGACTGGAAGTCGAAGAGTTTTGTTGCTAGAGATGAAGATATGGTAAAAGGAGAACTCAAGGGAAGAGTTGAAGAAAAAAAATCGAAATAGCAGGCAACCGGCTCAATATGAACATGCCCCTGAAAGATATCCCAAAAGATACAGGTCTTTTCTTGAGCGAAATACAGTCTCTGACATAGCTCTTGCTCCTTGTTCAAGTTTGCACTGCTTTCCGGCGGACACTTGGTGGAGCGTGGTGAAGCGCCGCAACGTATCCAAATCAATTCAATCATTTTTGTTATCAATTATATCATTTTGGTAAAAATGATATAATTGACCTCAGGAAAGGCACTATGCGCTCATTCAATTTTTTTCAAAATTACAAAAAGTTACTCGAGCCAGATGTCGTATTGCTCCTGACGCATATCCATGAGAGCAAAGGAGAGCAAGCCCTGTTCATCGAAAGCTGTGCGGATACCCTGTCACGGCTAGTAGAAATTGCCAGAATCCAGAGTACCGAGGCTTCCAACGCTATCGAGGGCATACACACATCGAATGAGCGCCTCAAGAGGTTGGTGCTGGACAAAACAAAGCCCCATACCCGCAACGAACAGGAGATAGCCGGATACAGGGATGTTCTCACCACCATCCACGAAAGTTTCGACTATATCCAGCCCAAGCCATCTGTAATACTCCAGCTGCATCGGGATCTCTACAAATTTAGTGGCAGCTCCTGCGGCGGACATTACAAAAATTGCGATAACGTCATCGCAGAAACGGACGAGGCAGGAAACAAAATTGTCCGTTTCCAACCCGTTCAGGCTTGGGAGACTCCAGAGTATGTTGAGCAACTTTGTTCGTCATTCGCAGAAGCTCTTGCCTCGAATGACATGGATCCCCTGTTGCTGATCCCAATGTTTATTCTGGATTTTCTCTGCATTCATCCTTTCAATGACGGTAACGGACGCATGAGCCGTCTGCTTACCCTGCTGCTTCTCTACAGGGCTGGCTACATTGTTGGCAAGTATATCAGCATTGAAAAGCTTATCGAAGAAAGCAAGGTGACGTACTATGAGGCACTGCAGCTAAGTTCATGCGGATGGCACGAAGGAACCAATGATTATACTCCTTTTGTGCGCTACACATTGGGAATTGTGTCCGCAGCCTATCGCGAGTTTTCTGGAAGGGTGCAGATACTGGCTACAGAATCTTTGAGCAAGCCTGAGCGTATACGTGAACTTATCAAAAGGACTCCTGGTCAGATCACCAAGAAGGAGATTCTGGAGCACTGCCCGGATATCAGCCTTGTAACAGTACAACGCACATTAACCGAATTGCAAAAAAGTGGTTCCATTCTAAAATTGGGAGGTGGCCGCTATACATCATACATATGGAACAGTCAAAAAAACTGATGGTAGAATATATTGTATGCCAAATCGACAGGGATACTGCTTCCTTTGCGGCATCAGACACTTCCACACTGTCTGTGAGTAACACGGCAGCACGAATCAGTCTTGTACCTCAGTTCGCGAGAACAAGAGAGAACTTGGAAAACTATCTTCAGATATGCAATCGTCGTGTTGCGAAAAAACATAAATGCCTTTCCTTGTACGCCTATACCGAAAGCCGGACTTCCTAAGAAAGGGTAGCTCAATTTCATCATCCAGAAGCTCAATTATATCATTTTTAACAAAATGATATAATTGAATGCTTTTGTGCTTCTCGACTATTTTGTCGCTTATTGCGATTTCGCGGCGTGTGTGGAAAGGGAAATCAGCCCTTCTGCACTCTTGGTTCGTGTCTTTTCGAAGCCCCCATGCGCTATGTCACCGTGGCTACATCGAGGTGGACGATCACCTGCTGCTCCCCATATCTACGCTGTGGGCGACTCAACGGTCAGGTACTTCAGGTCCACGCGGCAGAGCATCAGGCCCGTTATGTGCTCGTCCTGGGCGCCATGGACACCCCCTATTCCTCTGGCCCATGGTTTTGTGAAGGCCGTGTGGGACAACAAGGAATTGGTCGGCCTCCATTGGTCACAAGGTCTCCCATCTTGTCACCCAGGCGCAGAGATGCTTGTGCGCGAGCTCTTGTTCGCCCACCCACCCCTGGACGAAATCCTCGTCAACGCCCTGATTGCCAAGCGCGTAAAGGTACAGGCATAGACCACACATCACGGTTGCAATGCAAAGAGCGCCTGTCTCTTCCGTTTTCATGGAAGAGACAGGACGCATTCTATTATGATGGAGTTTGCCCTTAGCCCAGCTGCCAGGACTTGATGGTGTTTTGCAAAGTCCACAGCCTTGTATACAGGCCCTCCCCTGCAAGCAGGCTTTCATGGGTACCGATTTCTGCTATGCGGCCTTCCTGTAGAACCAGGATGTTGTCTGCGTCGCGTATGGTTTCCAGCCTGTGGGCGATGACAAGCAATGTCTTGCCAGCAAGGAGAGAGTTGAGGCCTTCCTGAATGCTGAGCTCGTTTTCCGGATCCAGGGAGGCCGTAGCTTCATCGAGGATAATGACTGGCGCGTCCTTCAGGATGGCCCTTGCGATGGACAGGCGCTGTTTTTCTCCTCCGGACAGCCTGGCACCGCCCTCGCCCACGCGCGTTTCGTACCCGTGCTCCAGAGAACTTATGAAGTCGTCGCAGCGGGCAAGGCGCGCTGCCCTGTACACTTCCTCTGGGCTGGCATCTGGCCTTGCCATGCGGATATTGTTGAAGACTGTGTCATCAAAAAGATAGACGTCCTGAAAGACCACGCTGAAGTTTCTGTACAGCTCTTCCTGCGCAAGGGAACGGATGTCCGCGCCGCCAAGGGTGATTTTGCCCTTCCCTGCGTCCCAGAAACGCAGCAAAAGGTGGGCAATGGTACTTTTGCCGGAGCCGGAAGGCCCGACCAGGGCCGTGACGCTTCCTTCGGGCATGACAAAGGAGACATTGCGCAGGACATTCTTCCCCTGTTCATAGGCAAAGGACACATTGTCAAAGCGTATTTCGTGCCCGAAACGTTTTTCCTCCGGGAGAACCTGCGGTTCAGGCACTGCCAGGATATCGGAAATCTTTTGTGCGGCAGTCAGGCATCTGCGTACTTCGGGCAAAACCATGCCGAATTCCCGCATGGGCTCCACAAAGCGGCTGCCGACTATGAGAAAGAACATGAGGCTTGCGATGCCAACAGTGAGATTTTCCACCAGGGAAAGGCCAAGCAAGAGCGTTGCAAGAAACCCCATGTCGAGAACGCAGGAATAGGCCAGTGCCAGAAGACCGTACTGCCCTTCCATCCGGATGCTCAGACGTCCGTATTTCTTCCAGCTGGAAACAAGGGGCGTGTAGTCAAGGCCTGTGAGGTTTGCCGCCTTTAGCTCGCGTATGCCCCCCACATAGTCCATGAGCGAGGAATACGAGGCGTCCCTGGCCTCCAGATAGGCTGGCCCCAGGCGTTGCGTGATGCGGCAGGCCCAGAGAATCAATGGAAAGGCCAGGGCCGCCGACAAGACCAGAACGCCGGTAATCTGCCAGCTGAAAAAGAACATGAGCACGCACAAGAGGCAGGGAAAGACAAGGCAGGTCACCAGATCAAAGACATACATGCCGAAAAAGGCTTCCATGCCCTTGATGTCGTCTATGAGGGCCCCGGAGACTACCCCTGAGTCTGTTTTTCTGAAGAAGGCAAGGGAGAGTCTGCGCAAGTGATCGCAAAGACGCAGGCGCAGGCTGGCGCTTATGGCGTAGCTTCCCGTATAGGCGGACACAAGCGAGCGCAGATTGAAAAAGCCATGGGCCAGTGCCAGAACTGCAAGAAGAACGACCCAGGCAATCCAGTCGGACTGCCCTCCTTCCCTGGAGAGATACAATGTCTGAAGCAGAAAGAACGCAGCCACATAGGAAGCCTGCTGTACGCCCATGACGCACAGGTTGAGAAGTATTGCCCTGCGCAGGGAAGCAGAGGCCTTTCCTGCAAGGGCCAGTAGTGTTTTCAGCATGGGCAGGCCTCCCTCTTTGTGCGTATGCTCCAGGCTCTGGCCCTGTGGTGGGCTTCCCACAGGACGGCATAGACGCCCTGTCTGGCGAGAAGGCTTTCATGGGTTCCCCGCTCGACAATCTCGCCCTCCTTCAGGACAAGGATTTGCTGCGCTTTTGCAATGGTATGCAGTCTGTGGGCCACAACAATGACCGTACGCCCCCTGAGAAGACCCGAAAGTGCTTGCTGGATTTCTGCCTCGCTCTGGGCGTCGGCGTAGGATGTGGCTTCGTCAAGAACAACAACGGGAGTTCTCCGATAGGCCATCCTCGCAAGGGCAATGCGCTGTTTCTGGCCTCCGCTCAAGTGAGCTTCACCGCCTTCGCCAATTTTTGTCGCGTATTTGTTGGGAAAGGATTCTATAAACTGCGCGCAGCGGGCAAGATTTGCTGCTGCGACAATGTCCTCCTCGCGCGGATTTTGCACGCCAAGGGCGATGTTCTCGGCTATTGTGCCTGCAAAGATATGCGGCGCCTGGAAGACCGGCGTGACAAGGCTTGCAAGCTCCTTTGGCGGAAAGGCGGACAGAGGGTATCCGTCAATGCTTATTGTTCCGGAATCAATACGCTCAAGGCCGGCAATGGCAGCTGCGAGGGTGCTCTTTCCGGAGCCCGAGGCACCCACGATTGCCGTTGTTGTGCCTGGTTCGGCCACAAAATTGATGTTTTTCAAGACTGTCTTCTCGCCAAAGCGCACATACAGATTGTGCACATGAACCCTAGGCTTGCGAACCATGGACGCGGGAAAGGAGCCTGTCTCCTCTGCAGGAGAAGACAGGATGTCCGAAAGCCTGGCCAGGCTCTGCGTCATTTCGGAGACAATGGCGGCAAGGCGCACAAGCTTTGTGAGAGGGCTCAGGCACACGCAGCCCAGCATGAGAAAAAGCGTCACTTCGGAGAGCGTTGCCAAACCCGCAAGATACAGGGGCGCTCCGGCTACGGCAGCCAACGTGAAGGGCATGACCGTGAGGGTGGAAAAGAGCGCCCAGCGCGGAGCAAAGGTGACATAGCCCTGGGTCTGTATGTCCCTGAACTCGTCCACACAGCTGCGCATCTTCGAGAAGGAGGAGAGCTCCCTGTTGAAGAGTTTTATGACGGGCATGCCGTGGACAAATTCCACCACTGCGGAATTGAGGCCCTCCAGGGCCCTGTTGTAGCGCCCAAGTATGCTGCCTTTGCTCATTTTGGCAAGACTTGTGGTCTGCACGACGATGCAGGCCACAAACAAAAGCACAAGCAGCAGCCCAAGGATCCAGTTGACCCACAAAAGGCATATGAGGGAGAGAATGGGCAGAAGCAGGGCAGAGACAGTGTCCGGGATGTGGTGGGCGAGAAAGCTCTCCACCTGGCCGATGTCGCTGGTAAAAACCTTTTTGAGCCCCCCCCTGGTCTGACAAGCGTGCCAGTGCATGGGAAGCCTGCCGAGATGCTCGAGAAGCCTTGTGCGCAAATCCGTTGTGACCTGCATGGCCGAGAGGTGCGAGAGGGTTGTGGAGAGAAGGCTTGCAAGCCAGCGCGCGCCAATGGCTGCAAAGACCCAGAAAAAAATCTGGTCCATGGGCCAGATCGTGTTTCCTGCCAGATGCTCGAGAATGAGCCAGGCCGCGAGGTAGGGAACAGGAATGAGCACTGTGTCAATAGCTCCGAAGACAAGGGAGCCTGCCAGCATCAGTTTTGCCAGGGGAGAAATCTGGATGACTTTCGCCTTTTGTTCCATAGATACTGCCTGAAAGGAAAAAAGTCCCCACTGCTCTCCCGATTTTTCCGCTCAAGGGGAAAAACCGGGCACAGTGAGGACAGGGACGTTTATCAGAATGTGTACTTGAGCTGTACGCCTATTTCGCGCGGACGGGCCATCATGCCGTAATTGGACGTGGCAGTGTAGTAGTTGAGGTACTTTGCGTCTGTCAGGTTGTTGCCGTAGACATAGACTGCAAAGGGCTCGAACTCGTAGCCTACGCGGGCATTGAGCAGGGTAACGGGATCCCTCTTGTAGTCATTGGCCTCGCTCCAGTAGAGCTGGCCGTAATGCAGCACCTCACCCCTGGCAAAGAAGCCCTTTTCATGGCGATACTGCAGGGCAAAGCTTGCCGTATAGTCCGGGGTGTAGGGAATCTTGTTGCCGGAATAGTCATTGCCCATATGCGTGTAGTCATCGAATCGTGTCCACAGGTAGCCAAAGCTGAATTCTGCGTCGAGGCCGGGCAAAAGTCTAGCCATGGCATCGACTTCCACGCCGTAGATGCGGGCAGACCCTGCGTTGTCACTCAGATAGGACATGGAGCCAATATCATATTTCATGAGCTGCAGATCATTCACCGCGGAATGGAAGAGCGCAAGATTCAGGAGGAAACGCTTGTCGAACCATTCGGTTTTGGCGCCAATTTCGTAGTTCCAGGCTGTCTGGGCGTCATAGGTCATGTCAATGCCGGTTCTGGTAGCATTGTTGAAGCCACCGGGAATGAAACTGCGGTTTACACCGCCATAGAACATGATATCGTCTGTCAGCTGGTAACTGATGTTGAATTTGGGCAAAAGCTCAAACCATGAATCGGATTTTGTACCATGCATGTCTCCTGCAACGCCCAACAGAGGCACGTCCATGCCAGCATATGTCTCACCACCCATATAGTTTACATCGATTTTCTTGTGAGTTTGCTGGGCACGCAACCCCAGGGTGATGTTCAGCTTGTCAAAGAGAGGGATAGTGATCTCGCCAAAGGCTGCGTAGTCCTGCGTATATTCTCTACTCGGCTGGTTCGTCCACATGCGAAAAGGAAAAGTCATCCCTGCCCATGCCTGATCCAAAAGATCTCCCGGCAATGTCCCGGGCATGTCGGAATAGGACTCACGGATATTCATGTCCGTATAGCCACCAAAGACACCGAGAAGCCACTTGATACCGTCCTTCTTGTCGTCCGGAGAGCGCAGGCGAAATTCCTGAGTAAACTCCTTGCGGGTATTGTTGCGACCAGTGTTTGCACAATCGAGATTTAAACCATAGGGAGAATACGCTGCACCATATGTTGCCAGCATATCAATGCCATAATCCAGATTTTCCGTGCGGTAGGTAGTGATGGACTCAAAAGTGACAGGGTCAAAGTCGAAGGACATTTGCAGGGCCATGTTCCAGATGTCGGAATGCAGGTAGTCGTCCTTGTTGGCAATGGAGTCCAGTGTGGGCTCGTCTCCCCAGATAAGGTTGGAATAGCCATCCCTGCGGGCCGTGTAGTTGAGGTGGAAGCTGATGTCTATGTCTTCCGTGGGCGTAAAGCGCAGCATGCCCTTGAAGCGTTCCGTACGTTCCTGGTTTCCGTACCATGTATCGTCATGGTTCATGTAGCCGTCTGTGGAATAATGAGAGCCCGATAGCGCGAGATAGAGCTTGTCCTCGATGAGGGGTCCGCTGATGGCCGCTGCGTAGCGCTGGGTGTTGAAGGAGCCGTAGTCCGCCTGCAATGTGCCATGCCACTCGTTGGTCGGCTTGCGCGAGATGACGTTGATGACGCCGCCCATGGCGTTTTTGCCGTAGATGGCGCTCTGGGGGCCGCGCAAGACTTCAATGCGCTCGATGTCCATGAGGGGAGCGTCGAGATTGAAGAAGGTGTCCACAGGCACGCCGTCAAGATACATGACAAGGGGGCTTGTCGATGTGCCAGCCGACGTAGTGATGCCGCGCATGGACATGAAGTTTGCTCCGCCAGTGAACTGGCTGAAATTCATGTTGGGGATGCGCTGCAGCACCTTTTCGATGGTATCGATATTGGCATCCTCAAGCTTAGTGCGGGACATGACAGTGATGGATGAGGGCGTTTTCTGCACGTCAGTCGCCCTCTTGTCCGCGGTCACTGTCACCGTGGGCAACTGATAGACGTCATCGGAAGCAGCGGGATCTTCTGCGGCAAGAGACGGAGAGGCAAGCAGAAGGGAAAGAAAAAGGGAAAGCGTTCCCTTTCTGAGCAGAGACATTCTCCTTCTTTTGGCTCTACGTACCCTTTTCGATTTGCGAGGCAGCATTGTTTCTCCTTCATGTTTGAACAGGTAAATCGCAGGGAAATCCTGCATGCTCCAAAAAGCAGCCCCTGGTGTCCTTTCAAAGATACTGTTGTACGCTGTGGAACAATTGACATTTCAGTATTGCTTTTCATCAATAGACAATGATGCCTGTTCCACAAGGAATTGTATCAGTGTATGCTCGACCTACTCCCTGATACAGTTTTTTGAACCTGTTTTATCCTCAGAAAAGGATTTTTTATGCTCAATATTGAAATCAGATTTCAATTTCATTTTTTATTAAAATCAATATTTTAAAGTACTTAAATTATTATTTCGTCCTGCTTCCCAAGCAGAACCGTTGCTTCTCCAAAAATGAAGTGTCAGAATACCATATTGCTTCCGCTGTCTGGGGATGGACTCCAGAGCCTGATCAGACCTGAAACCATCTGTCTTTCGGGCGAGGACCAGTCTTGGCGTCGCCGTTCCATTCGCAGCAATGACAATTATCGGCTGTTTGGCAATGACAAGGAGTTATAGCCAAAAAATAAAAATATAATTTTTTCAAGAAATTATCAGGGGCATTTGTAGCCGCAAATTGAAAATGAATTTCAATTTGCGGTATTAAAACTTCCAGTCAGGGCAGAGAATTCAAATAGAAGGGAATAGGTAGGTTATGTAAAAAAATTTTTCTGCCGTGGCTCAGACACAACCAGAGAATCTGGCGCCATCTCGTGCCGTGCAACAGAAATAGTGACAAGTACCGCTAAGGCACCTCAACCATACAAGGAGCTGAACAAGAAAATGATGGAAGTTGTCCGTTCCAAACTCCATGGTATTCATGTGACAGACTGTGAGCTGGAGTACCATGGCTCCATCACGCTTGATCCGATCATCTGCCGTCAGGCTCACATTTATCCTCTTGAATTTGTGTACATCTGGAACAAAAACAACGGCCAGCGCATAGCAACCTATGTCATCTACGGCGAGCCGGGCTCAAAATGCTGCGTCCTCAATGGAGCTGCGGCCCGCTGCTGCCAGCGTGGCGATCCGGTCATCGTCTGCGCTTCGGAATACCTTTCCGACAAAAGCCAGCTTCTCTCCCTCAGGCCCCAGATCCTGACCTTTGACAGGGAGAACAATATTGTCGAACACCTGCAGTATGATGTCTTCTCCTCCCAAGACTTCCCCTATGATTTCAGGATAACCTCCCTTTCGGACAAGCCTTCCTGATGGACACAAAAGCATACATACTGCACGCAAATCTCGAAACTGACCTTGCCACCCGAGCTTCGGCAAATTCCGGTCTTCAGGAGCCGGTGGCCAGCCATTTCTGCGGCTCCAAAAATCATGCGCCAACAGGGTTTGTAAGCCTCCATACACGCTGTTGTGCCCTACTCGACGCAAGCGAGCTTGCTCAGGCAGGGAAATTTCGCTTTGCCAGGGACAGCATCCTCTACGCTGCAGCCCATGCCCTTTTGAGACTCGCACTCAGTCAACACTGCCCGGAGATCAAGCCTTGTGCCTGGCGCTTCACCCGGGGCAAATACGGGAAACCGGGTCTTCTTCTCCCAAAGCCCTCTCCGCAGGGCCTGCGTAGCCTGCGTTTCAGTCTCTCGCATTCCTGGCCCCATATAGCCATCCTTGTGACTTGCTGCGGACACTGTGGCATAGACATCGAGCCTGCCAGAACGCCTGCGGGCTTTGAGGGCATAGCACAGTCGGTCTTTCGGAAGGAAGAATACGTCGAAATGCTTTCCTCTCCTTCGCCCGAAACGCATTTTCTGCGCCTGTGGACCATAAGGGAAGCCCTGTGCAAGGCTCTTGGCTGCGGTTTTCCCCGCGGCTTTCCCCATCTGTACATTCAAAACGGCTTCACTTCCTTTTCCCTGCACAGGCATCCTCTCTCTGCTCAATCACTTGCCCTCTGCAATTCGGACTTTGTCCTGAGTGCCTGTATTCTGACAAAACAGAAGGAGGTTGAGACAACCATACAGGAGTTTGATTTTTCTGTTTTCGATGTTTCCCGCAAATTTTCGGAGGACGATATACAATGCCCAGCAAAGCAACAGCAGATTCACCTCTGCTCAGGCGTCTGAACGCAATCCTTGCAGAACAGGCCAGGGAATACGCAGTGATTGACAGGAATATTTCCCTGACCTACGCCCAGCTTGATGCAATATCCGATGCATTGGCTGGAGGGCTGGCCGATCTTGCTCACCCTGTTGTGGGACTGTACATGGATCGCAGCGCCCTGAGCGTTGTTGCTGCAGTGGCTGCCGCAAAGGCCGGTGTTGCCTATGTGCCCATGGGGCTGGACTGGCCCATGGCACGCTGCGCGGACATTGCGGAACAATGCCGCCTTGCTGGCGTTCTGGGAGAGAAGAAAGCGCTTGCTGCCTGCCCCTGGGCAGCACAATTGCCGCACATTGATCCCGCGGACTTTCTGGAATCGGATACCAGGGTTGCTCAGTCAGCCGCAATTCCTGCTTCTCTGTCGGCTGACACAACGCTCTACATCATGCATACCTCCGGCTCTACCGGCACGCCCAAGGGCGTGTGCGTGCACCATGCCGGAATACATGACATCTTCGGCAATATTGGACACCTTGGCTATGTGACTGGCCAGCGCATGGTGCATGGCGCTTCCATGACGTTTGACATGTCCATAATGGAATTGTGGGGCGGACTTCTCAACGGCTGCACGCTGTATGTAAGTGATCCCGAAACCCTGCTTGACGCTGTTTCCCTGGGAGAATTCCTGAGACACAACTCCATAGGGCTTCTGCTTTTGCCAACCAGTGTCTTCAACGTGGTCTGCTCGCAAAATCCCGCAGTCTTCCGTTCCCTGCAGCATCTGTGCTTTGGCGGGGAGCTGCCAGACAAGGCCGCCATAGAAAGCGCGCTTGAGGCATGCCCGAATCTTTCCCTGCACAATTGCTATGGTCCCACGGAGTGCAGTGTCTTTGTCGCTGCCCACACCTTTGCTCACGATGCAAAACCCGGTGTCCGCATCCCCGCTGGCAAGGCCATTGGTTCCACGCGTTTCCTTGTTGTGGGGGACAAAGGTGAAACGCTTCCCGCGCAAACAGAGGGAGAGCTTGTCATAAGCGGAATCTGCGTAGCCAACGGCTATGTACAGAATAACGAGAAAAGCTCGGCCTTCTTTACCCTTGAGGACGGAAGCAGGGCCTACAAAAGCGGAGACAGGGCCTGCCTTGCCAAAGACGGGACCCTGTACATCCTTGGGCGTACGGACGATCAGATAAAGATCTCGGGCTGCCGCATCGAGCCGGGCGAGGTCTGCACAGCCCTGCTCAAATCGGATTTGGTTCACATGGCCTACATTGGCATACAGCGCGAACCCCAGACGAGCCTTGTGGCTTATGTCGTTCCCGCGTCCGCTGACGCAGGCACAAGCGGACTCAAGGAAAGACTCAGGGATTTCATGCACGCCCAGGTTCCGGACTACATGGTTCCCAGGCATTTTGTCTTTCTGGACAAGCTTCCCCTCAATTCCAGCGGCAAGATAGACAAGACGAGACTGCCCAGGCCCGAAGCAGCAGACATCTCTTCCCAGGATCCTGTGCTGCACATCTTCCGTACAGTTTTGGAAGACCAAAACTTCATGCCGGAAGACTCCTTCCTCGAGGCTGGCGGAAGTTCCATCATGGCTGCCAGGCTTATTACCTCCCTGCGCGAACACTCGGGCGTTGCAGTCCCCTTCTCCCTTATTCTGGAGCCACAAACTGCTGCCAGGGCCAGCCTGTACATTGAAAATGCCCGTCTGGGGCAACATCAGGCCAGGCAGAATACCCAGGATACCAACGAAATCACGGCGAGGATCTGATGGCAGCCACAAATACATATGATGACCTTTCCCTCGTTGTGTCCTTGCGCAGGCAGGGAGTGCGTCTGAGCGCAGAAGGGGATGAGCTGATCTGCCGGGGCAACCCCCGAGCCCTGACGAGGGAAGTCATTGAGCTTCTCAGAACCAGAAAGACCTCTGTCCTTGCCCTGCTCCGCCAGGAACAGCTGGCAGGCGATCTTCCTGTGCTGCGTCCGGATCCTGCCCAGCGCTTTGCCCCCTTCCCGCTCAACGAAAACCAGCAGGCCTACTGGCTTGGCAGGGACACCTCCATGGCCTTTGGCAGTGTTGGCATCCATGTCTTTTTCGAGCTGGAAATATCTGATTTTTCCAGGGAGAGCTTTGAAAGCGCCTGGAACGCCCTTGTCGCCCGTCACGACATGCTCAGGGCCAGGGTCCTGCCGGATGGAACCCAGCAGGTTCAGGAACACGTTCCTCCCTTCGCTCTCGAGATGACCAGCCTGGAAAGTCTTTCCACCCGGGAGCGGACAGAAAGACTCGAGAAGGCCTGCAGAAGGCTTTCCCACACATGCTATGATCTGGAGCACTGGCCCCAGACGACTTTCCACGCCTTTGTCCTGTCCGGGGGGCGTTCCATTCTTATGGGCAGCATTGACTGCTGGTGCCTGGACGGCCACAGCCTGCAGATTCTCATGCGCGAGCTTGCCGCACTGTACAGGGGAAAGAGCCTGCCCCCTGCCCCTGCCTGCTCATTCCGCGACTATGTTCTTGCCTGCGCAGACTTTCGCTCGAGCGCCCGCTACCGTGAAAGCCTTGCCTACTGGCAGCAAAAAATTGCCTCCCTCCCCCCGGCCCCTGTCCTGCCGCTCAGACAGCCGGCAGGCAGGGCAAAGAGCGACTCCGGTCCCGAGTTCAGGCGGCACGAGGCCCGTCTCGGGGCAGAGGAGTTCGCAAGGCTTACGGCGCGCCTGCGCAGACACGATCTCACACTGTCTGCCTTCCTGCTCGCCTGCTATGCCGAAACCCTGGGACACTGGACCTATGAACGCCGTTTCACCATCAATGTCCCCCGCATAAACAGGCCCGCTGTGCACAAGGATATAGATCGCTGCGTGGGCGAATTCGCGAGCTTTTCCCTCACGGCCATGGATCTTTCGGACACAGGTTCGACCTTCCTTGACCGCTGCAGGACAGTACAAAAGCAGGTCTGGCAGGATCTGGAGCACGATCATGTCTCCGGTGTCACGGTCCTGCGGGCCTGGCGCCAGCACACGGGGGCAGGTCCCGAGACAGGCATGCCCTATGTGTTCACAAGCGAGCCCGAGAGCGGAGGCTCGGGCAGAGAATCGTCCTGGATTGGCGCCCTGGAGCAGCTGGGGAGTGTGCGCAGAACCCTGACACAGACGCCTCAGGTGTGGATAGACGCCCAGTACGGCAGAATCCGCAACGAGCTGCATCTGTCCTGGGACGTGCTGGACGAGATCTTTCCGGACAAGCTGCCCATGAACATGTTTGCCACGTATGTGCGCCTGATCAAGGCCATGGCTGGCAGCGACAGCCCCTGGCAGGAGACAGCTCCCCTGCACACGTCGGTGCGGGCACGCTGCACCTACAGCGTGGAGACTGGCGCGGCACTGCCTGTCCCGGAAGAGGACCTTCTGGACATTCTTGCCCAGAGGGCCATGCGACTGGGAAATCTTCCGGCCATAACGGACAGCCGGGGCTCCATGACATGGGAAAACGTGCATGCCGTGACTGCGGAACTGAGCGCAGCCTTGCGCAAGGCAGGCCTTTGTGCCGGTTCCCGCGTGTGCCTGCTACTCAAAAAGGGGCGCTGGCAGGCCCTTGCTCCCTGGGCCGTACGGGCGGCTGGCGGTGTCGTGGTCCCACTGGACTGCAATGCTCCGGAAGCAAGACTGCGGGCTCTTGCTCATGACTGCGGGACAAGCCTTGTCCTTACCGATTCGGCCGAGCCTCGATCGGGCAAGCTTTGGGACATTCCGGCCTTCAGTCTTTCAGGGAAGGACTCCATGCCGCCCCTGTCCGGGGCACAGCCTCTGGCAGAGGCCGATCTCTTTGCCATCATCTATACTTCCGGCAGCACTGGAACACCCAAGGGTGTTCTGGTACCCTACGCGGGAATTGCCAACGCAGTGCTGAACATTGGCAGCATGGCGATTCTCGGACAGGACACCCCTTCCCTGGCCCTTTCCCCTTTCCACCACGACATGGCCATGCCGGACTACATGGGCTGCCTGCTTTGGGGTATGCCACTGGTCTTTCCTGACCATGACCTGCGCAAGGATCCGGAACACTGGCTCGCACTTTTGCACAGACACAAGGTAGGCTTCTGGAACAGTGTGCCAGCCATGATGACCATGCTCATGGACTATATGGATGCCAATTCCCCGGCCCGGAATCTGTCCAGCCTGCGCCTTGTGACCCTTGGTGGAGACTGGCTGCCCATCGCCACGGTTTCCTCCCTCCTTGGCCGTGCTCCGCAGGCAGCCGTCTTCAGCATAGGCGGCCCCACTGAAATCTCCATGGCCAACATTTCCCACGCAGTCAGGAGGATTGATCCGGCCTGGACCTCCATCCCCTACGGAAGGCCCTTTGCCAACACAGGCTACCAGGTTCGCAACGAGGGCGGCAGGCTCTGCCCGTGTGGTGTCGCAGGCGAACTGTGCTGCACGGGCCCCTACATGTCGCTCGGATACCTGCACGACGAGAAGCGTACAAAAGCGTCCTTTTCGCTCACGGAAGAGGGAGAAAGGCTGTATCACACGGGTGACATGGGGCGCATGGGGCCGGATGGAGTAATCGAATTTCTTGGCCGCAGGGACAATCAGGTCAAGATGCACGGCTACCGCATAGAGCTGAGCGAAATAGAAAACGTCCTGCGCGCGCATGCCGGCATTCACGAGGCGGTTGTCCTTGTCGGAACAAGCGATCAGGGCGTCAGAAGACTGTGTGCCTGGATACAGCCCAAGACGGGAATACGTCTTGAGGAAGAGGAGATTCGCTCGTTTGCAGCCAGAAACCTTCCCGCATACATGGTTCCTTCCCTTGTGGGGATTTGCGATGGCTTTCCCCTCACGGCCAACGGAAAACTGGATCGCCGCGCCATAGAGGGCTGGCAATTCGAAAGGAAGGAAACTTCCTACACGCCCAAAAACGGGACTGAAGCCATGGTCTGCGAAGCCTGGAAACAGGTTCTTGGTTCCGCTCCTGCCTCGGGACAGAGCAACTTCTTCGAGGCAGGAGGGGATTCCCTGTCCGCCATCCGCCTTCTGAACGCGCTGCGTGCTGCGTGCGACTGCGGACTTTCGGTCATGGATGTCTTCAGGCATCCTGCTCCTGCCCTTCTGACAGAACTTGTGGAACAGCGCGTCCGCAAAAATGCCGGGAGCGGGGAAATCTTGCCCTGCATACAGCCCACGCCTGGGCGCACCGCATCCTCCGGCAACGAGCTCATCGTGCCGGCCACGCACGCCCAGACCAGATTGTGGATTGAGGAGAAGACCAGGCCCGGCAGCCTCTACATCCTCTCCTTCCGCTTCCGCATTACCGGCTCCATCAGGGAAGATCTTCTGGAACAGGCCCTCAACAGGGTCATTGCGCGGCATGAGGCTCTGCGCACCTCCCTGCATGGGGAGCTGCGCTCCCAGGAGGAAAAGAAGTCAGGCCAGGAGAATTTCCGGGTTGTACAACACGTTCACGCTTCCTGCTCCGTGCGTCTGCAGGTCCTGCACGCTGAAAACCCGGCCGCGGGCAGCGTTGCCGCCTTCTTTCGCAAGCTTGGCGAGGAAGCCTTTGCGCTGGACAGGGCACCGCTTTTGCGGGCTGGCCTTGCGATTCTTTCGGAGAATGAGGCAGAGCTGTGCCTCGCCATCCACCACGCAGTCTTTGACGGCTGGTCCATGCAGATTTTTCTGTACAGTCTGCAGGAAGCGCTCAATGAGGGTACCAATTCGCACATCACCTCCAAGCCTGTACCCGCAATCGACTATGCGGATCTTGCCGACTGGGAGCAGTCCGGACCTGTCCGGGAACTGGTGGCAAGGCGCCTGGACATACTGGCAAGAAAGCTCTTGCGGGTACGCCCACCCAAGCTGCCGGATTTCTCTCTTCTGCAGGCTGGCCCTGTCGATGCCGGGGACAGTGCCGCGGCAACGATTTATCACGAGCAGGCCCTTGAGCCGGAATGCGTTGCAAAGGTTCGCGAGTTTGCGCGAAATCACGCAAGTACGCCATTTATAGTGGGACTTTGCGCTTTCGCCATCCTTGTGAGCCGCATGTCCGGGGAAGAAAACCTCCTGCTCGGGACCTACGCTGCATCGCGGGGGCGGCCGGAACTCGAGGGTATCGTGAGCCTTATGGTCAACCCGGTCCCTCTCATTGTACAAACCGAAAAGGCCGGGACCGTCGGCGAGCTTCTGACCCTGTGCCGTACGGCAGTCATGGAGGCAGCGGACAATGCCATTGTCCCCTTTGACCTTTTGGTCAGAGAGGTACAGCCGCATCGCCAGGCAGGGCAGCACCCTCTTTTCGACTGCGCCTTCAGCCAGGACAATACGGCAGATTCCGTTGTCAGCGGCTCGGGAATGCACATACACCCTGTTTCCGGCGGCCGCCATGCCACTGCCATGCAGCTGGACGTTGCCATGCGCGACGGGACGCATCCTGCCTTCGAGGCAACAGCCCAGGCTCCCCGGTGGACGGAAGAGGCACTGCAGGCCTTTTGTCAGAGGCTTGTCCATGTTGTCCGGCAGATCGTCCAGTCTCCGGACATGCCCCTTGCCAGGGTTTCCATCTGCCCGCCAGACGAGGCAGGACGCATGGAAGAATGGAGTCTTGGACGCAGCCTGGCGAGCCCCTGGCCCTCGTTGTGGGAACGCTTTGAGCATGTTGCAGCAACCTTTCCCGACCGTGTCTGCCTGGGCGGCGCCCATCAGTGCACATTCAGGGAACTGCGCGCCATGGCGGAAAGGATTGCCGCAGCGCTTGAAGGGCACAAAGCCCCGGGCAGCGTTGCCCTGTACCTTGAGCGCGGGCCCTGGCTTGTCGCGGCCATGCTGGCAGTCTGGCGCTGCGGGCGCTGTGTCCTGCCCTTGAGCAGGCTCAAATCCTCGCGCCGTGCAGGCGACATGATTGCGCTTGCCGCATCTTCCCTTCTTGTGGTGCAGGAAGAGGATGAGGCAGGGGAACTTCTGGAAAACAGCCCTGCAAAACCGGCAGTCCTTGCTCTCGCAAGCCTTCCCCAGCTTGCGGAACTGCCAGATTTTGCTCCCGTTGCCGACGATGCCCCTGCCCTTGTTCTCTTCACCTCCGGGTCCAGCGGAATCCCCAAAGGCGTGGTGATGAGCCATGGAACGCTTCTCAACAGGCTGCAATGGGCGGGCGAGGCTGTTCCCTATGGCAGGGACGAACGCGCCTGCGCAAGGGCTGACATAAGCTTCATAGACGCCACAACGGAACTGTTCGGTCCACTTTTGCACGCCATTCCGGTCAGTGTGCTTTCGGACGAGGATGTCCAGCACATGGATCGTCTCGCAGCCTTTATCGAAAAGGAAGGCGTCACAAGGCTTGTGTCCGTGCCAAGCGCCCTGCGGGTACTGGCAGCCTGCGCAAGGCACGCCATGAGACCCCTTGCCGGGATAAGATCGCTCATCTCCAGCGGAGAAGCCCTGCATGGCCCGCTTTTGCAGGAGCTGCGCGAAATGTTCCCCAACGCGCGCATCTTCAATTTCTATGGTAGTACCGAATGCGCTGGCGAGGCCACCTGGTACGCCACGCGCGACGAAGACGAGCGCAGGCTGCACGTCCCCTTGGGAAGACCAATTGCGGGAACGAAGATCCTTGTCAGGGACAGTGCAGGCCATGTTCTGCCCTGGGGAGTGCCGGGAGAAATCGTTGTCCAGGGACAGGCACTGGCGCTGGGCTATCTGGAAGAAAACGGCTCGCCACGAGCCTTTTCGGAAGCGGATACAAGAACGCTTGCCACAGGCGATCTGGGAGTCTGGTCTGCGGACGGGCAGCTCATTGGTCTTGGACGAATGGATCGCCAGCTCAAGATACGCGGCCAGCGCCTTGCTCCGCAGGAAGTGGAACAGGTTCTGCAGGACCTGCCTCATGTCGATGAGGCCTGCGTCTTCGCCATTGGGGATGCGCAGGACATACTCTGCGCCTGCCTGAGCGGCCGGGACTGCCCGGACGAGTTTGCAACGAGACAGGCGCTTGCAGGCCGTCTGCCCCAGGCCTTCATACCTTCCCTGTTCCTGCACTGTGCATCCTTCCCCACCACTGCCAGCGGCAAGAGGGACATGGAAGCCCTGAAAAGGCTCGCACACGCACGCTTGCTTGAGGACAGGGAAAAAGAGGGGCAGGAGTTTGGGACAGCGGAAAACTTCGCAGAAATGATGGCGGACGATCCAGTGGCAGGCAGTGTGGGCCGGGCATGGCTGAAGGTCCTGGGAAGACGCCCTGGACGTCGCAGCCATTTCTTCCTGGATGGGGGACATTCCCTCCTGGCTGTCAGCCTCGCCCTGGAGCTTTCCAAAGAATTGGGCACAGTATGCGAGGCACACGACATTTTTGCCCATCCTGTTCTTGAGGAGCTGGTTCTTTGCCTTGGGGAACGCCTGCATGCCTGCACGCAGGTGCCGGAAGAAGACTGTGCATGGGAGGAGGTGTAGAAGCTATGGGTGAATGCATGGAAAAGTCGATGTTCCCTGACGATACCGAACTTCTCGATTTGTGCGCCAGAAAGGGGGCCGAGCTGGAACTGCGTGACGGCAGGCTGTATGTCAGGGCCAATACCCTGACGCAGGAGGAACGCCTTCACTTGCGCAGGCACAAGTTCTCTCTTGTCCGCACCCTGCGCAGGAAACACTCGGCCCGGGAACTCGCGGCCTCCTGGGCCGAGTGGCAAAGGAACCCAGGGGCCAGCGCAATACATGAAGCCCCCCTCACGCCCTATCAGGAAATCTTTGCCCTGCTGACAAGCCAGGGGGAACACGCCATTGTCAATCAGGTCGGTGTTTTCGAGCTTGCCCTGCCAGTTGCCGATCCAGGGGGCAGGCTTGTGCAGGAGGCCTTGCGCTCTCTCATGACTCGACACCCCATGCTGCGCGCGCGGGTTGTCAGAAAAAACGAAAAGGGAAACGGAATTTTATTTCATAATTTTTCGCAAAGCCTTTCCGTGCTGGAAATCGCTCCCTCATGCCCCCTGCCCGTAACCATCTTCCAGTCAGGAAGGGAGTCGGACAGAGAGGCAGACATCGAGGCCTGCCGAAAAGCCTTTCGCACTTCGGGCTATGATCTCGCCAGGGCCCCACTGTGGCGGGCGGCAATCTTTCCCCATCCGCAACACAGGCGTTCGACCCTGGTTCTGGGGCTGCACCACATCATCATGGACGGCTGGTCCATGGGGCTGCTGGCAAGTGACCTGGCCCATCTTCTGGACTGCCTGTCCGGCAAGGAAACAGAAGATATCCTTCCTCCCGTCACCTATCCCAGCTTTGCCGCATGGCTTGCGCAGAAGGGGCTGTCCCATATCAAAAGCCATCAGTTGGCCTTTTGGACAGACCTTGTGCAGAGTGTCCCCCAGTGTCACCGCATACGCTCGGACTATGTGCGCGGAACCATGCCAAAGGAGACCGGGCACAGACTATGCCGGGTGCGCATTTCGGCACAGGTGAAGGAAAAGGTGCAGCGCTTCGCCGCAGCCAGGGGCTGCAGCCTCTTTGCAGCCCTGCATACGGCCCTGCGCCTCTTGCTGTACAGGGTCTGCGGCCAGACACACGCTCCCATCCTCACAGTGGCCGCAAACAGGCAGCTGCCGGGGCTTGAACGTGTCGTGGGCTGCTTTGTCAATGTGCTGCCCCTGGTCTGCCCCTTCAATCCCCATGCCTCCATGACGGAAAACATGTGCCAGAGCCAGGATTGCCTTGTGCAGGCCCTGGACCACCAGATGCTGCCCTTTCAGGATATTGTGGCTGCCGCACAGGTGAAAAGGCAGAAGGCCCGCCATCCCCTGAGCCAGATTTTTCTGACACTGCAGAATGCCTTTGCGTCCGGCGTCCACAGCGCTGTCACCGCCCGTCTGCCTGAAGATCCCATTTCGGCCTACGATCTGGCCTTTGTGCTGTGGGATTACGGCGAAGAAGGCATAGTTGCCCATCTCGAGTACGATGCATCCCTCTATCGGGAAGAACACGCGCAGGCACTGCTTCATGCCTATGTGGACTGCCTGTGCGATCTTCTCCTTGCGGACAGCCAGGGGAAACCCGAGAATATTGCCAATTGTCGGGATTCTTCTCCCCAAAAGGACGTGCCCCTTGCCCAGAAACTCGGCCAATGTCTGGATCTTGCCCGCTACGCGGCCGTGATTTTGCGTGACGCCGGTCCCTTCACGGATCTTGTGGCAAAAGCCTGCGATTTGTGCGGCTGCCCCTGCCTGACACCGGAGCAGGCACGCGCAACAGCTTTTGCGAATCCTGTCCTGTGGGTGCAGACACGCTGGCCGGAAGAGCCCGGAGAGATGTCCGGGAGCGCCGATGTGCTCCTTGTCAACCATCTGCCCACGGCGCAACAGCTTGCCAGAGTACATGCCGGCGAAGGCGCTTGCCTGAGCATGCTGCTTCAGCTGGGCTCAGAATCCTCCCTTGTTGTTGCCCGCGCACAGGATCTTGTCTCGGACAGGATGACATACATTGCGGCCTCGACAGAACTTTTGCCGACTCCCGTCACGCAAAAAGCCTTCACGCCTGTTCACGACGGGCCGGCCAGGGGACTGACAAGCCTTGGGCAAGGCCTGGTCGCCCTTCCGCTGCCCGGGGGGTCAAGCCCCCTGCTCTGGAGACATGGCCATGCGGTTCATCTGGACCAGGTGATGAGGGATCTGGCCCAAATGCAGGGGCAGGCTCAGCCAGACTGTGCCCTTGGCCTTCTTGTTCCCGCCCACTCCTCCCTGCTCTCCTCGGTTGTCCACGAGGAGGGAGAAATGGTTGCCTGGGTCGGGCGCGGCCTAGTACACACGGATCTTCTGGAAAGTCTTCCCGAGGCTTTGCAACCACGGCACATCATGCACATAGACCATGTGCCAAGACGCAGCGATGGCACCGTGTGCCGCAAATCTTTGCTCGACATCCCCTTCTACAGCCCGGAATTCGTGCATCGCGTTCTCCCGAACGCCAGTCTCGAAACCTTGCAGGACAGGGAAGCCGATACGCTGCTCCATGTGCCAGCGCAAGACCTGCGCGGCATGACGGCCCTCAGACTGCCCAAGCAGGAAACTTCCTGGGAAACCCCAGTCTTTGCCTCGGGAAAAGAGTGCCTTGTTCTGCTTTCCGGCAGCAGTCTGGACAATCGCTGCCTCTCGCTCTTCCTGCGGCATGAGGGCTGCCGCTTCCTTCTCAAGGGGGTAAACGCCATCAGACTTTGCGCGGAGCTTGGCAGTGTCAGGACCTGCCCCTGGACAGAAAACGGCGCTTCCGGGCCCATTGGCAGTGTCGTGCGCATTATTGCCGATGTAGCAGCTTGTCCGCAGGCTCCAGAGCTTCCGGAAGGTGTCCCCTGCCTCAACCTGCTTGTCGCGGACACATGTTCCAAAAAACATCTGGCAGACAGGGCAAGAGTCTTTGCCTCCCTGTGTCAGGCTGCCATGCGGGCCAATCTCCGCTCCCCGCACACCTTCCTTGTCTTTGCGCTTCCGGACTGGAAGACAGGTCCCGGCAGGGAAAAGGCGCAGGATGCCCTGACAGAAACCCGGGCCTTCACTCTTTTGCACAGGGCTCTCGCTTCCGGCAGGGACATGGGGATCATAGGCCTTGAGCCCGAAGACATGGGCTGGCAAAGCCTGCTTTTGCGCACGCCCCATCCACAGTACGAGCTTGTGACTCAGGGACAGATCGAGCCGCATCTTCTGCCCCATCCCCTGCGCAACGCGTTTTGCGAAACAGGTCCCCTGCGCATGGAAACTGGCGGGACATGCGCGCGGAACAGGGACGGCTCCGCAGAGGCAGGCTCGGGTGCTGCCTGCGGAGACATAGCTCCGACCATGGCGCGCATCTGGAACAGCATCCTGCAGACCGAAAACGCCGATCCCAACGCCAACTTCTTTGATCTGGGCGGAACATCCGTCATGGCCCCGCTCATCCAGGAACGCATAGCCAGTTCCTTCCAGGTAGACATAGGGGTGGCCGGGGTCTTTCTCTACCCGAGCCTGCAGGAACTGACCATGGTCGTTAGCTCAAGCCTTGAGTCAAGGACCAATGCCCGCAAGTCCCGGACAGAGGAAAACTTTCAGGCCAGGCAGCACGCTGCGCGGGCCGCACGCAACAACCGCAAACAAGTGAGAAGGTCCCATGAAGCAACCCTGGCTTGAAGAAGAATACTGCAATGCCGTTGCCGTTGTCGGCATGGCCGGTCGTTTCTGCAAGGCTCCCGATCTGGAGACCTTCTGGCACAACCTGTGCGCCGGCTTTGAGGCAGCCAGACGCCTCACCAGCGAGGAACTCGAGGCAAGCGGCTGCAACAGGGCCTACGCCTCGCATCCTGCCTTTGTACCCGTTTGCGCACAGATGGAGGATGTGGACAAGTTCGACGCCCCCTTTTTCGGGCTGAGCACAGGCGAAGCGCTGGACATGGATCCCCAGCTGCGCCTTATGCTGGAAACGTCCTGGCATGCCCTTGAGCAGGCTGGCTACGCCCCGGATCGCCTGGAAAACGGTTCCGTGCGCGTCGGCGTTTTTGCCGGGGCAGCGCCGAGCTCCTACTGGCTGTGCAATGTCGGTCCCAATGCATTCAACAACACGGGCACAGCCTTTCACAAGGCTGCCATAGTCAACGGCCAGGATTTCCTGAGTTCATGGATCTCCTACAAATTCGGTTTTACCGGCCCGAGCCTGAACATACAGACTGCCTGCTCCACCGGACTTGTGCTTGTTGCCTCTGCATGCCAGCACCTTCTGGACTTCAGCTGCGACGTGGCCCTGGCCGCCACAGCCTCGGTCATCAACCCCAGGGGATGGGGCTATGTGGCCGAATCCGGTGGCATCCTCTCGCCGGACGGCCACTGCCGCCCCTTTGACGCTGCGGCTTCCGGAACACTGCCCGGCGAGGGAGCGGGAGCAGTGGTACTCAAGCGGCTTGAAGACGCCCTCATGGCCGGAGATCGGATAGAAGCGATCATCCGCGGCTATGGTGTCAGCAATGACGGCAGCCGCAGGGCCGGCTTTGGCGCCCCCAGTGCCGAGGGCCAGGCCATTGCCCTGCGCCTTGCCCAGACCATGGCAGGTGTGGAAAGCAGGGACATTGGCTATGTGGAAGCACACGGCACTGGTACCTACCTTGGAGATCCCATTGAAATTGCCGGCCTTTCCAAAGTGTTTGACCAAAGGGAATCTGCCTGCCCCATAGGTTCCCTCAAGGGCAACCTGGGACATCTGGGCAATGCGGCAGGCATGGCCTCCCTGCTCAAGGTCATCCTCATGCTCCGGCACGGGCACATCCCCCCGACCATCAATTTCCGTTCCCTGAACCCCGCGCTGCAGATGGATACGACCCGTTTTCGCATTGCCTGCGAAAACGAGCCATGGACAGGCACTGCTCCCCGTCTGGCAGGCGTCAGCGCCTTTGGCTTCGGTGGCACAAACTGCCATCTTGTGGTGGAGGAAACGCCTGTCTGGGCAAGGGACGCGGCTGTTTACAGAGCGTCCGACCTGAGGCCACAATGCATGGACATTGTGACAGAAGAGGAGCGTGAGCCCGACACTGTCCTCATGTTCAGCGCCCCCAATGCCGAAGGCCTTGAGCGCTGCCTTGCCCTGTGGGGCGAATACCTGCTCTCCAATCCCGGTCTGTCTCTCGGGGAGGTAGCCTGGAACCTGCGCCACGGGCGAAGCCTCTTCCCCTGCCGCTGTGCGCTTGCCGGCAACGATCGCATTTCCATGGCAAGGACGCTTCTTGAGCGAAAGGGAAAGGCATCCACGGATGCGGCAGAGGGTCTGTATACCGGACACACCCCCCATGGTGGCGCACTTGTCCTGGTTCTTGAAAAGGGTGTGAGTGCCGGGCAGGCAGAAGAAATCGCCTCGTTTCTTGTCCGAAGCGCAGTGGCACCCCTTCTTGTCCTTGTCGGGGACGAGGAGAACATATCCCTTGTGCGCCCTGTTCGGGATATTTTGCCGGATTCCTGCCAGATTGTTCATGGTTGCGAAAAGGAGGACATCCCGTCCCTGCCCGGGCTTTCCCAGGGAGCAGTGCCTGTCCTGCTCAGGGCCGTGCCTGCCGGGGACACGCGTGTCGAGCTTTTCGCAGAAAGGGAAACTCCCGGGGACCTTGTCACAAGATTCCCGGTTTTGGGAAAGCACGCCTCCCTGCTGCCTGGGGGGCGTGGCAATGAGCTTGTGCTGCGCATGACAGGCGATGAGCCCCTTCCCCTGGCAGCCCTTTGCGCGGCGCTTTTTGCCGCGGGACTGAATCCCGTTCTTGCACGCAACAGTGCCCGCAGGCTGGCCCTTCCCCTCTATCCCTTTGCCCGCATTTCCTACTGGCTGTCCCTCAGACAGGACACGGATACAGGGGACATGACCAGCGCCGGGGAAAAGTCCGAAGGCAGTGCGGATCCGGAAGAGGAATCTTCTCCGGAGGAGCTTGTCCTGAATATCTGGCGTGCGGCTTTCGAGCTTCCGGAGCTGGGACTGGACGACGATTTCTATGCCCTTGGGGGAAGCTCCATGACAGCAGTGGAAATCCTGACCGAGGTGGAAAGCGTTTTTGGTCTGCGCGTTTCCATGAACACTTTCAACAGCATACGCACAGCCCGCCAGTTGCTCGAAGTTCTGAACAGGATGGCGGAAGAAGTCTGACCCCCTTTTTGCAAGCGAGGGACAGGCAGAATAATACATCCTGCCTGTCCCTCGCCCCCCCCCTTATTCCCAAGCCCAGCGAGAGACAAACATGCTTCAGCCTCCTCCCAGACACGGGGCCCTTGCGGCAAGAGCCGCGGCCCGCAAGAACGCCCAGGGCAAAAACCTGCTTGTTCCCCATCCGGGGGACCGTTATCTTCCCTTTCCCCTAAGCGACATGCAGCAGGCCTACTGGATAGGCCGCTCGAACGATTTGCAGGGTGGCGGCGTTGCCATGCAAAGCTGCGTTGAGCTGGACTGCCCGGCCCTTTTTCCGGAACGCTTTGAAAGGGCGCTCAACGCTCTCGTTGAGCGCCACGACATGCTGCATGCGATAGTCACAAAAGACGGCATGCAGCGCGTGCTCCCCTTGCCTGTGCATTTCCCCTTCACCATCAGCGATCTCTCTGCTCTGGACAGCGCAGAACAGGAGCGCAGGCTGCGTGACTATGCGGCAAGGCAGGTCCAAAAGGTAAGCGATCTCGGCTCATGGCCCCAGTCCGAAGTGCATTTTTCCCTGCTTGCCCACAATGAGGACGGCAGCAAGCGCGGTGTGCTGCATTTTCGCTGGGACATGTGGGCCACGGACGGGAGAAGCTTTCAGATACTCTACGAGGATCTGGCTGCGCTCTATCTCAATCCGGACAAGCCTCTGCCGGCTCTGCCCGTTAGCTTCCGCGACTACATGCTGGCCCTGCGGGATTTCGAGGCCTCGGAAGAGTACCAAAAAAGCCTGCTCTACTGGCGCGAAAAGCTTGCAAGCATGCCTGCGGCGCCTGTATTTCCCAATCCTCCATCTGTGGATCGTGCCGGCGCGGACTCCGGGGCTTTGGACATCAAGCGCTACTCGGATGTGCTGACCAGGGAAGAAACGGCCTTTCTGGAAAATGGCTGCAAAAGGCACGGCCTTTCCCTCACTGCGCTTCTGGCTTCCCTGTACAGCGAGGTTATCGGCCTGTGGAGTGCCACCAGAGCCTTTACCCTGAACATGCCTCGCTTCAATCGCAATCTGCGCTGGCACGAGGCCATCAACCATGTCATGGGCGAATTTGCCACCTTTACCCTTGTGCCCGTTGACCTTTCGGCCGGCAACAACCTTCTGGAACGGGCCAGGGCCCTGCAAAAAACGCTGTGGGACAGTCTCGAGCATGCCGAAGTCTCCGGCGTCCGTCTGCTGCGCGAGCTCGCAAGGGGACGGGGAGAGCTTGCCGCCGAGGCCATGCCTGTTGTTTTTACTGCCATGCCTGCCCGCAAGGGCTCGGATCGGGGGGTGGAACAGGTACTTGAAGCCTTCGGAAGCGTGCGCGCTACGCACGGTTCTACGCCGCAGACCAGGCTGGACTGCCAGTACACGCTTTTCAACGACTGCCTCCACATCTACTGGGACGGCAAGACACAGGCCTTTCCTTCGGGAATGGTCGACGCCATGTTTGCGGAATTCATGCGCCTTGTGCGTCTGACAGCCAGGGATGAGGCCGCCTGGACAGCTCCTTCCCTGGCAGCCCTGCCGGCAGATCAGGCTGCCGTCCGCGCAAGACGCAACGCACGCCCCCTTCCCCTGCCAGACAAGATGCCCTGCGAACTCTTTGTCGAAAGGGCACTGGAAGACCCGGACGCGCTGGCCGTGGCGGACGGAGATGTCAGACTGACCTATGGGCAGCTTCTTGCCCATGCCCTTGCCGTGCGCGAGAGTCTGCTTGCCTGCCTCGCCGAACGTGAATTGCCGGACACAAGGCCCGGTTCCGTGGCCCTGGTGCTGAAACGCGGCTGGAGAAGCATTGCCTGCATCATGGGCACGGAGCTTGCCGGTCTTGCCTATCTGCCCCTGGACTGCACAAATCCAGAAGAAAGGCTGCACGCCATGCTGCGAGCAGGCAATGCAGCCATAGTCATTGCGGATACGGCAAACAGAACACGGCTTTGCACACAGACGCTTGCGGCTGACGATATTCGCCTTCTCCTGGCGGAAGACGTGTGCGGCAGCGCAGGCTTGGGGAGCGTCGAGAGGCAGGGCCTTGCCGAGGAGCTCGCACGCACGGCCCCACAGGCAGCAGATGCGGCCTACATTATCCTCACCTCCGGCACTACCGGCACGCCAAAGGCCGTTGTGGTCGGCCAGCGCGGCCTGCTCAATGTCTGCGTTGCCACCAACAGAGTCCTTGCCCTGGGCAAAACGGATCGCGTCATCGGCATCACGGCCCTGCACCACGATCTCAGCGTCTACGATGTCTTCGGAACCCTGACCTCCGGCGCGGCCCTCGTCCTTTTGCCCCATGAGCAGGCCCAGGATCCCGATGTGTGGATAGAGCATATCCTGCGGCACGGGGTAACGCTGTGGAACAGTGTTCCGGCCTTTCTCAAGGCCCTTGCCACACGCTGCGAGGAATGCGGCATCCGCCTGCCCATACGGGTCTTTCTGACAGGCGGAGACTGGGTCGAGGCGACCCTGCCCAAACGCCTGGCCGCCCTTTCGTCAAAGGCGGAATTCTATTCCGTTGGCGGCCCCACGGAGACAACGGTCTGGAACATCATGTACAGGGTGAAAGAGGAACTTCCTTCCGGCTGGACGGTTATCCCCTACGGCGCAGCCACGGAAAACAACAGCTACTACCTGCTGGACAGTCGTCTTGCCGATGTCCCGGACTGGGTAACAGGCGAAATGTACTGCGCGGGCGTCAATGTCTGCCTGGACATCCGGGCGCAGGACAACGTGCAGCGCTTTTATACCCATCCCCTGACAGGCGAACGCCTCTACCGCACCGGCGATGTGGGGCGTTTTCACCCGGACGGACTCATCGAAATCATGGGCCGGGCGGATTTTCAGATAAACATTGGCGGCTACCGCCTGGATCCGGCAGAAATAGAAACAACCCTCATGCGCCATCCTGCAGTGGAGCGGGCCGTTGTGGTTCCCGTAGGCCAAAGCCGGAGACATTCGGGCCGCGTGCTCGGAGCATTCATTCTGCCCAGGGGTGCAAAAATATCCGGCATGTCTGGAACAACAGACACTGGGGCAGCCCTTGAGGAGGATTTGTCCGGCTGGCTCGCAAAACGTCTGCCAGCCCAGATGATTCCCAGGATCTGGAGTTTTGTCGGGACGTTCCCTCTCACAGCCAACGGCAAGGTGGACAGAAAGGCGCTCATTGCAGAGGCAGCAAGCCTGGCCATGAGCGTGAGGGACGACAAGGACCGCGCACCCGTGACGCCACTGGAGGAGCTTTTGTGCGCCTTGTGGCAGGAAGTGCTGGGCTGCCGGATTCCCGGGGTGCGAACCAATTTCTTCCGGCTGGGAGGCGATTCCCTGAAGGCTGTGCAGATACTGACCAGACTCAGGGAAAGACTGCCCCTTTCCCTGCCCCTGCAGGACTTCTTCGCCACCCCGACTGTCGAGGGCCTGGCCAGGACCCTTATTGCCCGCATCAGCGCAGGCATGCAACAAAGCCCACAGGAGAACGCATGAGCACAGTTGCCCCCAACAATGACGTACGGTTTGGCATGGAACACAAACAGGGATTGGACGCCGCGGCAGACATAGCCTCACTGGACATAGCAGCTCTGGCCAGACTCGTCAGGCAAAAGGTTTCCCAAAAAAGCGGGCCGGACATCCGCGATTTTTCCGGGCAGCCACCCTGCCTGTCCCTGGCTCAGGAACGTCTGTGGTTCATGGACAGGCTTGTCCCTGGCAGTGCCTTCTACAATATACCCTTCGCCTTTCGCCTGGAACAGCCTGTGCGGGAAGAGATTCTGTGCCGGGCCTGGCTGGATACGGTCGAACGCCACGAAAGCCTGCGCATTGGCATTGGCTCCACGGACACGGGAAAGCCCCTTGTCTTTTGCCGGCCAAGTACGGATTTCGCCCTGACTGTGCACAGCCATGTCTCCGGGGCGCGGCTTGCCCAGCTCATGCGTCACGAGGCAGAGACAGGCTTCAGCCTCGAACGGGATCCCCTGCTGCGCGGCTTTCTGTGCCTCATGGAAGATGGAAGCCAGGTGTTGCTCTTCACGGCTCACCACATTGTCTTTGATGGCTGGTCCATCGGCATCTTCCTGAAGGATCTGCAATTCGCCCACGCAGCACGCAGTCTTGGCAGGCCTCCGTCCTATGTCCCTCTTGATGTTTCCTATTTCCAGTATGCGGCCTGGCACAGGGCTGTTGTCGAGGACGCGCGCAAGGCGCAGACCACATGGTGGCAGGAACATCTGGCCAATCTCCCCAATTTCGAGCCGGCCACGGATTTTCCCAGGCCTGCGGTACAAACCTTCCGCGGGTCTGTGCACAGCCTGCACCTTGACAGGGATGTTCTTGATGCCGTGAGTGAGCTTGCCCGCGCAGAACAGGCGACTCCCTACGCTGTCTGGCTTGCCCTCTTTGCCCTGTCTGCAGCGCGCTTTGCCGCGCAAGACGACTTTGCCATAGGCTCCTCCTTTGCCGGGCGGTCATTGCCTGCCACGGAAGCTCTGGCCGGCTTTTTCGTGGAAAACCTGAGCCTGCGCATTCGCATCGACCCGCAGGAAAGCCTGCGTGACCTTGTCCGTCGGGTACGCGACGAAAGTCTGACCACCATGGAACATGCCACACTGCCCTTCCAGATGCTGGCCGAAGCCCTCGGGCGCGAGCGGGATCTGAGCCGCAATCCAGTCTATCAGGTGGCCTTTACCTACCAGAACATGCAGTCGCTGCGCGCGAAAAACACCGATTTGCAGGGTGGGGAAACTCTTGTGCTCACCCCTTTGCCCGTGCCGGGCCTGACAACCCACATGGATCTCGAGCTTCTGGCATGGCCAGGGGACGAGGGCATGGACTGCCAGATTCTCTACGCAACGGATCTGTTCCAGCCGGCGACCATTGCGGCCCTTGCCGAACAGTTCCGGGAGCTGGCATGCTTTGTCGCAAAAAATCCGTCCGCAGCAGGCACAAGTGTCCTTTGCCTGGGACTGGACAGCCACAGGAGCTCCCTGGTCAGTGGCAGCAGGCGCAACCACCCTCTCATTGCCCCCTGGCAGGACTATGTTTCCCTGTGCACTGCCCATCCCGACGCCGAGGCCGTGCGTACCATCGTCCCTGACGGGAATGGAAATCGTACCGCATCCCACACCAGGGCCCAGGTACTGGCCCGTGCCGGACAGATTGCCCTGCGCTTGCGCAGACACGGCGTTGGCAGAGGCAGCGTTGTTCTGCTCTGCCTCGAGCAGGGCGTGGATCTTCTGGCAGCAATTCTTGCCGTCTGGCGTGAGGGGGCCGTGTTCACTACCCTTGCCAGCGAGCATCCGGCAAGCTTTGCCCGCTGGCTGTGCCAGGACGCCCATGTGTCCTGCGTGGTGAGCAGCAAAAGGCACTGGCAGGGGGATCCTGCTCTTCTCCTGGATGTCGAAAAAGTGTCTGGAGAAGCCCTGAGTACACGGGAAGAGAGCGAGCTTGGGGATCCGGCCGCACCCATGGCCTGCGAAGATTGCGCCTGCGTGCTCTATACTTCCGGCTCGACGGGCAAACCCAAGGCCGTGCGCCTGAGCCTTGGTGCGATCTCCAACCGTCTGCACTGGATGTGGGAACAGTTTCCCTGGGGCGATGGCGAGGTCTGCTGCCAGAAAACCTCGCCGGTTTTTGTGGATTTTCTCTGGGAAGCCCTCGGCCCCCTGCTCGGAGGCGTGGTCCTGGTCTGCCTGCCGGACAAGAAGGCTGCCGATGTCCCCTGGTTCATACAGACGCTTGAGCGCCACAAGGTCACGCGCCTCGTTCTGGTTCCGTCCCTGCTGGCCCAGATGCATCGTATCACCGGTGGCCTGGAAGGCAGGCTTACCTCCCTGCGCCTTCTTTCCGCAAGCGGGGAGACCCTGCCAAGCGATCTGGCCACGGCCACTCTCGAGGCTCTGCCTTCCGTTCGCCTGCTCAACCTGTACGGCTCTACGGAAGTCATGGGCGATGCGACCTTTTACGAGATTGTCCAGAGACAGAGCGGCAGCGTGCCCATCGGTATCCCCATCCACAATGCCGTGGCTGCAGTTCTGGACGCAGACGGCAGAATCGTACCCCAGGGTGCCACAGGCCTGCTGCATGTGGCGGGCGCCTGCCTTGCCCTGGGCTACGCTGGCGCAGCAAGCGCATCCGGCAAAGATGCCTGGCTCACCTCCGACCATCATGCGCACTGCACGGACGCGGCCTACGCCTCCCTTGTCGAGCAGACGGGACAGTCTGTCTGGTTTTGCACAGGAGATCTTGCCAGGGTGGACGAACAGGGACTTGTCCATCATCTTGGCCGTGCAGACAGACAGATCAAGCGCCGCGGGGTCCGCATAGAGCCCGAACAGATCCAGCATGTCCTTGAGCGACACCCACAGGTGCGCGAGGCCCGTGTCCTCGCCCTCTCTGGCCCCGCGGAGTCCGGAGGGTATGCGCGTCCCGAGCCAAGGCTGGTCGCCTACGTCATCCCCATTCTTGCGCAGGGCTCGCACGAGAAAGACGAAAAGAGCGAGAACAGCCAAGCCGAACTGGAAAAAAGCCGCGCAGCATGCCTTTTCCAGTGGGCAAGCCTCTACGACAGCATGTACGCAAATGTCCGCAGCCAGGGCAACATTCTGGACAATTTCCTCATCTGGGAAAGCAGCTACACGGGAAAACATCTGCCTGTGGAAGAAATGCGCGAATGGCTGGCCGAAAGCCTGGCCTCGATTCATGCCCTGTTCCCCAAAAATGTCCTTGAAATCGGCTGCGGTCAGGGCTTTCTGCTCATGGATCTGGTCCAGACGTGCGACAGGTACACGGGCATTGACATCTCAAGCGAAGCCCTGGCCTGCCTTGAAGACCTGTTCGGTGAAAATGTGGGAGAACACAGGGACAATGCCTGCCATGCCGACATGACGCTGCTTGTGGCCGAGGCCACAGCCCTGTCCTCGCTTGAAGGCATTGGCGAGCAAACCTTTGATACGGCCATATTCAATTCCGTTGTCCAGTATTTTCCCGATTACGCCTACTGCATTGAAGCCGTGCGCCAGGCTGTGGACAGGCTGGACTTCGGAGGGAAAGTCTTTCTCGGCGATCTGCGCAATCTCGCGGGCCTTGACCTTCTGCATATTGCCATTCAGACCCACCGCTGCCCGAACAGTGTCGGGGCACAGGAATTTCTGGACCGTGCCCGCGCAAGAAAGCGCATGGAAAGCGAGCTTTTGCTTGCCCCAGCCTTCTGGCAGGCGATACAGCGCCTCATTCCCCGCATCGCGGCCGTGCAGGTCTCCCCCAAGAAAGGCAGGAGCGCCAACGAGCTCACCGAATTCCGCTATGAGGTGGTGCTGTACTGCGATACCGTGCCCCATGAGCGGTTCAATGGTGTCATGCACACATGGGGGAGCGGGGAATGCTCATCGTACGCACAGGTACGAGACCTGCTGGCAGGCTTTGCCGCAAGCGGAGAACAGGCTCTCGCGCTGGCCTCCATCCCTTCAGCCCGTCTTGCCCTCTACCGCAAGCTCGAGGATCTGGCCGAGGAAAGCGTCCTTTCCGGGAAAGGGGCAACTCTGGAAGAGATGCTCGAAAAGGCTTCCAGAGACGAGAATCCCCGCACAAGAGGACTGAGTCCGGAGGAGCTGCACGAGCTTGCCCAGGCCCGGAATCTGGAGGTTTGTGTCAGTCTGGACGCAGGAGACGGGCTGAGCCTCAACGCCCTCTTTTACCATAAGGGGCAAAAGCCTCCGTGCCTTGGCGTGCCCTGGCCGTCAGCCAGTGTTCCCCTTCCGGATCCTGCCGAGTGCGCCAACGTCCCGGCGACAAGCCGCGATGAAAGCTCCCTGCGCGCTAGGCTGCGTGGCTACCTTGCCGAAGAACTGCCCAAGAGCATGCTGCCGGACGTCCTTGTAACCGTTCCCGAATGGCCCCGCACCCCCTCGGGCAAAATAGACTGGAAGCGCCTGCCCAGCCCCAACGCAAGGCTCTTTGCCAGTGCAAGCGGCATGCAGCTGCCTGGTACGGCAGACGAAACGTGCGTGGCAGATATCTGGAAGCTCGTTATCGGCCTTGATGAAGTGAGCGTGCACGACAATTTCTTCGAGATTGGCGGAACATCGCTTTTGCTCACCCAGGTTCACCAGATGATCCAGACAAAGCTCAAGAAGAACTTTCCCCTGTCCGTTCTCTTCCAGTACCCCACCATCCACGCCCTGTCGGTCTACCTTTCCGGACAGGAACAGACAGCTGCAAAAAACACCGGGACCCCGCCCTCGGGCAACCTGCCGGGTCGCCCCCAAAGGCGCAACAGGCGCACTCTGCGCCAATCCCCTCGCTAAGGAGTACAGACCGTGAGCAAGACCTATCCGTATGACGATAACTGCATTGCTGTCATAGGCATGGCCGCCCGATTGCCCGGAGCGGACACAGTCCAGGAATTCTGGGAGAATCTTGTGGCTGGTCGGCAAAGCATGGAGCCCATACCCGAGGAAATTCTGGCAGCAGGACTTCACTCCCGGTTGCGTCACGAACCCGACTACGTGTCCATGCGCAGCTCTCTCAGGGATTTCGATCTCTTTGACGCCGACTTCTTCGGTTTTTCCCCAAGGGACGCCAGCATCATGGATCCCCAGCACAGGCTTGTCCTGGAATACGCCTGGAGGGCCTTTGAGAACGCTGGCTACGTGCCGGAGGACAGCAAGGGTGTGCGGACCGGCGTCTTTGCCAGTTCGGACATGAGCGGTTATCTCACTGGGTACCTGTATTACCACATTTTGTCCGGTGCCCTGGACGTAACGGAAGCTGTCATTGGCTGCGACAAGGATTACCTTGCCACGCGCATAGCCTACAAGTGCAATTTTCACGGACCGGCCATGGCCGTGCAATCCTCCTGCTCCTCATCGCTGCTCAGCGTGCATGTAGCCTGCCAGTCCCTTTTGGCCGAAGACTGCGACCGCGCCCTGGTAACTGCCTGCACGGTCATGCTGCCGGAAAACCTTGGCTACATCTATCTGCCTGGCGGGATGCGCTCCCCGGACGGACGCTGCCGCCCCTACGACGCAGGCGCCAATGGCACCATCTTTGGCAACGGTGTTTTGGCAGTGCTTTTGAAGCGCCTTGCAGATGCACAGCGAGACAGGGACAACATTCTGGCAGTAGTCCGTGCAAGCGCTGCCACCAACGACGGCTCGGACAAGGTCGGCTACACGGCTCCAAGCATCAGCGGCCAGGCTCTGGCCATATCCTCGGCCATCTCGCTGGCCGGCATCAATGCCGGGGACGTGGATTTTGTGGAAGGGCATGGCACTGCGACCCCCCTGGGTGATCCCATCGAGATTGCCGCGCTCAAGCAGGCCTATGGTCAGGGATCCCCTTCCGGGCCAGATGAAGGGCACATTATCCTTGGCTCGCTCAAGGGTAACATCGGACATCTGGACGCAGCCGCAGGGCTCGCGAGCTTTGCCAAGGCAAGCCTTTGCCTGCACCATCGCCTTGTGCCGGGTACAGCCAACTTCGTGCGTCCAAACCCGGCCTTCGGCGGTCTTGCACCCTTCACCATCAGCAGCACAAACTGCAAGCTGCCTGATGAGGGCACGGTTCTTGGCGGAGTCAGCGCCTTCGGCATAGGCGGCACAAATGTGCACATCATCATGCAAAACGCCCCGGACAGACCCGAACGCATTCCGGTACAGGGGCGAATGCCAGTGGTTTTTTCCGCTCACAACGAGGAGGCATACACCAGGACCCAGGCAGACCTGCGAAACTTTTTCCAGAACCGCTCCGGCGAAGAAAATACCCCTTGCCTTGCGGATGCGGCTGCCACCCTGGCAAAGGGGCGCAAGGCACAGCCGTTTCGCGGCTGCGTTGTCGCAGCCTCCCTTGCCGAGGCAGCCGAAAAACTGCAGCAGGAAATTGTGCCCCAGTATGTGCAGGACAGGGAGCCTGGTCTGGCCTTCCTCTTCCCCGGTCAGGGCAATCTGCACCCATACATGGCGCGTTCCTTTTTTGAAAACGAAAAGGAATTTCGTATTCATTTCAAAAATCTCAGTGCCCTGTGCAAGAACGCACACGGGCCGGACCTAGAGTCCTTGCTGCGCTCCTGCTGGGAAGGAGACGCGCAAGCCGCCGAGGCTCTTTGCGAGACCGGAACTGCCCAGCCCCTGCTGTTTGCCCTGGAGCTTGCGCTCGCGACAACACTCATGGAACGCGGTGTGCGCCCCGACTGCCTGATAGGTCACAGCCTGGGAGAATATACGGCTGCCTGCCTCGCGGGCGTCTTTTCCCCGGAAGACGGCATGCGTCTTGTCACCCTGCGCGGCTCTCTCATGCAAAGGGCTCCCAGGGGCAGGATGCTGGTCGTTTCCCTGCACCACTCGCGTGTGCGCGAAGTCCTTGGCGCGGCCTTTGCCGGTGTGGAAATCTCCCTCATCAACAGCGCGGCCAACTGCGTTCTCACGGGCGACGAACAGGCTCTGGAACGCTGCGCACAGGCCGTGGCAGAACACGGTCAGAGAGCCACCTGGCTCAAGACATCCCATGCCTTTCATTCCGCCAGCATGGAAGGCATCATGGAGGAATTTGGCACACTTGTCTCGTCCTTCGGACTGCGTCCGCCCCAGCTGCCTCTTGTAAGCAATCTGACCGGGACCTGGGCCGGCAGCGAAATGGCCACTGCCGACTATTGGGTCAGGCATCTGCGCAGCACCGTGCAGTTTGCCAGAGGGCTTGCCACGCTGCGTACACGCGCAGCCCTGGGCATAGAGGCAGGTCCCGGCAATGTCCTGCGCTCCCTCGCAACACAGCAACCAGGGGAGAAGCTGCGTGTCATACCCGGCCTGGATCCCCTGAAAACTGCGGGAAAACCTTCAGAGCGCGGTCTTGCCGACATCGCGGCCGAATGCTGGCAGCACGGCGCAGCCATAGATTGGGAATCCTATTTTGCTCCCTTTGTGCCCTATCGCTGCCCCCTGCCGGAGACTGCCTTCACCCCCAAAAGGTACTGGATCGCACCCGGCGCCGTTCAGGCCGTCCAGGTCGCCGGAGGCGGGGGCTCCCTGCTCGCGGATAACCACGAGAGGTCCGGAACGGACAAGGGAATGGAAAAGTACACCCGCTCCTGCCGCACAACCTATGAAGCCCCAAAAGGCGACGTGGAACGCCTGCTAGTCTCCCTCTGGGAAGAATTGCTCTTTGTGGATCACATTGGCGTTTGCGATGATTTTGTGGAACTTGGGGGCAATTCCATTCAGGTCATGCAGATGGTCCGGCAGGCTGCCGGCATGGGGCTGACCTTTACCTCCAAGGACGTCTTTGAGGCAGGAACCATCAGAAATCTGGCCAAACGCTCCCGCCTGGGCACTGCGGAAAGAGCAGTCAGGCCCGGACCTGTTCCAGTTCCGCATTACCTTGTTCGGCGTCTTGGCAAGGGGCTGGACGGACTTGCCCGCTACAGCGTCTTTGCCTGCCCTCAGGACCTGGATCTCGCTGGTGCAGGACGCCTTGCCAGTGCTCTCGCAAGGCGTCACGATGCCCTGCGCATGGCCTGGAGCGGCACGTCCCTGCGCCTCGCGGCAGTGAGCGAGAGCGACTGGAGCCAGAACAATGTGGAAAGCATGGAAGACATTCCCCTTGTTGACGGGCAGCCGGAGCGTACCATCCTTGAGCAGGAATGCCTGAGGCTCGCCAAGCGATTGCAGACCGAGCGCCTGAAGGCCTGGTCTCTGGGCTTTTGCGCAGGCAAAAATTCGAGTCCTCCCCTGCTTGTCCTGCTTGTTCACACAGCCCTTGCGGACCAAAAATCCATGGAAATCCTTGACAGGGATATCACGGCATTTCTGCGTAACGGTGCTCTTCCGGAAGGGGAAGACTCTTCCTGGAAGCTCTGGCTGGAGGATCTTGCACGGCAAGACCAGGGTGAACACGCCGACACGTCCCTGCCTGAGGAAGAGGTCCTTTGCACGGAACAGGATCTTGCAACGCTCGACTGCATGCTTACCAAGGAAGAGACGGAAAGGCTCGGGGCTGCAGCAATTGCCTGCCGCGCCACTCTCGAAGAAATGGTTCTTGCTGCAGTCAGCCTCGCCCTCGGCAAAAGCGAGACAAGGGAGAATCCGACAGGCAAACGGCTCTTCTGCCAAAGCGACGGACGTCATCTGAGGATGCCCTCGGGCAGTTGTGCAGGCACTGTGGGGTCCCTGGCCCTCTACCACGCGTTGCCCCTTTGCGAAGAGGAAGACGCGGCTGCGGTCATTCCCCATGTCAAGCAGCACACACGCTCCTTCCTGCAGCAGGGCTCCTCTCCCTGGATCTCCGGTTCCGGGCAGGAACAGCCAGGCCTTGCCTTCGCCTTTTGGGGTGACAGCGCGACAGACAGCCTTGTGTCCGGAATTGTCAGCCCCGGGGACAGGAAAAGCGACAGCCCTGCAAGCTGCCAGGTTGGGCTTTGCGCAGACTGCCTGCACCTGAGCGTGCGCTTTGCCCCGGGGGCCCGCGACATTGCCATGGCGCTTCACAAGGCCTTCCCTGCCAGCGCCGCGCGCATTGCAGAACTTGGCATGACAAGCCCTGTGGCACAACGCTACCTCGTTGCGGAATTCCCCGACTCTGAACTGACCCAGGCAGACCTTGACACCATCCTCAGCCAACTTTGCGGAGCCCGGAAATGACAGCATCCCAGTCCCTTTCCTACAAGATTGAAGAGATCTTTCCCCTGACGCCGGTGCAAAACTTCATCCTGGACATTTCCAGGCTGACGCCGAGCGGTCTGGCCTTCCAGCAGCAGTATACCTACTACCTGTCAGGCGAAATCAGACCCGAGCTGGTGCAACAATCCTGGGAAATCGTCGTGGCACGCCATCCATCCTTGCGCACATCCTTCCACTGCGAGGGGACAAGCCAGTCCTTTCAGGCTGTGCACGACCATGCCCGGCTCCCCTTCTTCTTTCAGGACTTGCGTTCTCTTTCCGAAGAAGCTCGTACCGCAGCCGTCTTTGCCTGGCTCATGGAGGATTCCCAAAAGCCCTTTGATTTCCTCGTCCCCCCACTCATGCGGCTCGCCCTGACGCAGATGGAGGACAGGCTCTTTGTCATGACGCTGACCCTGAGCCATCTTGTCTTTGACGGCTGGTCCCTTGGCGCATCATTCAACCTCTTTGCCCACATTTACGCCAGCCTGGCAAAGGGGGAAGAACCGGACATTACCCCCTTCCCCTCCATGCACGACTATGTCACGTGGTACCGCAGAAGGGACAACTCCGAGGACATAGCCTGGTGGCAGGAGCGTCTCCACGACGCCGTCACTCCCCGCCTGCCCTTCATGAACACGCAGGAACACCCCGGACCCGTGGAAGCCGATCAAATACACCATCTGGTCTTCACGGCCGAAGAAACAGCCGAGCTGGAAGAGGCCGCAAAAGCCATGGGTGTCACCCTGAATGTCCTCTATCAGGCTGCCTGGGCACTCATCATGTCCCGCCTTTCCCCGGAAAGACGCGCTCTCATGCTCACTGTTGCCGCCTCGCGGCCCGTGGAGCTTGAGCATATCGATCAGGTCTTCGGCGTACTCATAGACGGTGTTCCCTACAATCTGCACTGCCCTGGAGACAAGAAGGTCTGCTTGTGGCTCAAAGAGCTGCGTTCCCTGCAGCTGGAAAGCATGGAACATCAGTACACGCCCATTCAGCAATGGATACAGATGGGCCGTGAACCGGGCAAGATTCCCTTCAATTCGTACCTCATCTTTGAAAACCACGCTACGGGAGAGGGGGAAAAGGAGTCTGCGGCCTTCAGCCTGAATGCTGCCTACATGAACTCGAATCTGAGCTTTCCTCTGTCCATGATGGTTTTTCCGGGCGCATCCCTGCGCGTTGCCATCATCTACAGCAGAGATTTCTTCACCGAGGAAAAAATACAGGCCTTTACCGAACGCCTGCGCGAAGCGCTCAAGGCTTTGGCCAGTCATCCGGAGCAAACTCTTGACGAGGTCAGCGCCCTTGCCCTGCTTGACGAGGAACACCTGACCTAGTCGCGTGTTTTGAGAATGCAGTCTTCCTGATACGTCACACACTGCCGGGCGCAGAAAGGACGACCTCTTCGCGAGGGAGGCGCCCTTTCTGCCTGCCCGGCGCAAACCATACGGGAGCATACAAGCCGTGCCCAACTCAAGCCAAGACAGTTTTTCGGAAAAGGCCGCCTCCACCTGGCTTCCCAACATGCCGCGTCAGGATCCTGCGGGCTCCTGCCCTCTTCCCAGGCTTTTCTGCTTCTCCTATGCCGGAGGCACAAGCGAGCTCTACAGACAGTGGCAGACAGGCCTTGCGGACGTCTGCCTCATCTGCCCGACAGAGTTGCCTGGCAGGGGATCGCGCATGGACGAGCCCTTTGCACCCACCCTGATGCAGGCGGCAAGGGAAGCAGCCTGCGCCATACTCCCGTATACAATGTCCCCCTATTACATTTTTGGCCACAGCCTCGGCAGCGTCCTTGCCCTGGAAACCTCCCGCGTGCTGCAGGAACAGGGAGCTGCTCTTCCCCAGGGGCTCATTGTTTCTGGGCGTTACCCGCCCCATCTGCCCAACAGGAGAAAAGATCTGCACAACATGCCTGACGAGGCGCTGATAGACGAGATGCGTCGTCTTGGCGGCACCCCGGAAGAGGTACTGCAGCAGAGGGAACTGCTCGACATGATGCTTCCCATAGTGCGCGCGGACTTCCGCCTGCTTGAAACGCACAGGGCATTGCGCACACCCTGCCTGCATCTGCCACTCCATGTCTTTTGCGGTCGCGAGGACGAGGACTCCCCCCTGGAGCTTCTGGCACAGTGGCAGGATGTCACGGATTCACCCTGCTCCATTGATTTTTTTGATGGCGGCCACTTCTACATCAATGAAAGCCGCGACCAGCTCCTGCGCCGCCTGCGCCAACTCATTCAAAAAGACTGCCGCATCTGAACGCCCGCCTGGCAAAACGAGGTTTTTCATGAACGAGGATCGGATTTCCAGATGGCTTCCAAGCCCTCCCAGGGAAGGAGCCCTGCCCCTATTCTGCCTTTCCCATGCCGGAGGAGGCGTGTCCCTGTTCAGGGACTGGCAGCGCCTCCTTGCTGCCCCGTTCCAGGTCTGCCCCATAGCCCTGCCCGGACGCGAAAAGCGCCTGGCAGAGCCTCCGGTAACCAGTCTGCAGGAGCTGGTAGAAGTGCTTTCTTCCCTGATCGCTCCCTACGCGCAGCGTGACTTTGTCCTGTACGGACACTGCTTCGGCGCAAGTCTTGCCTTCGAGGTGGCGCTGGCCCTGCAAGGGCAGGGACTGATTCCAAGACTTTTGGCCGTTTCCGGCAGCAGGGCGCCTCATTGCCCTCCCCCTTTCCGTATCTCGTCCCTGCCACAGGAAGAATTTGTTGATGCGCTTCGCCGCTTCAGGCTGACTCCGGAAACAGTGCTCAATATCCCCGACCTGCTTGCGCTCTTTTTGCCGAGCCTGCGCGCGGATTTCGCGCTGGACGAGGAACTTGTCTACGAGGGGCCGAGACCTGCGCTTGCTGCGCCCATTCTGGTTATGCACGGAAGCAGGGACACGATTATTCCGGAAGAAACGGCCCGGAAATGGGCAAAATACAGCACAAGATCCTGCAAGTTTGTCCGCTGTGAAGGAGAGCATGTCTTTTTCTCCTCCGATCCATCTGTCCTGTTGCGACATATAACCACAGAGCTTTCCTGATTCTGTATCACAACAAATTCATAAAATGAATACAGTTTCCCATAAGTTTCAAATATTGAAAAAATTATGTTACATATTTGTACCATGATATTTTTCATATATTTAAAGATAACAAAATTTTAATATAAATTGCATTTTTCCATGTTACAACAATTTTTATCATATTATCAAATATGTTATAAAAAAAATCTGCAAAATTATCTTTTCTTGTTGATATACTTGCCTGTTTTGTATACAAAATTTTATGAGTTGTTTAGTACTCTTTTAAGGAAATTGGCAGATACTTGTTCTCAGAACTACAATATTTATAAATATGTAAAATACTTATTTTTCAAATTAAAAAGTCCGCACACATATTATTTGCTGTATTTTGACAGAAAATTAATGTTATAGAAGTTGAAACATGAACCATATTATTGAGTGCAAAAACACAGTTTCTTCAGAAATTTTTTATACTACTTCTCATCTGGACCTGGTGTCAGCCTGTGAACCACTCTCCGTCTCGTGGTCTTCCCCATACTACAGGTTGGCTGCCAGGGAAACGGATGTGCCAACTGCGGGCGCGGGTGACGAGGCAGCAAGGCTCCACGCATACGAGCTCTTTCAGGGCATCAGCGTTGAAATCATCCGCAACTGCGTTCTTGCCCAAAAAAGCCAGCTCAAGTTTGCGGAGCAGGACATGCCCGTGTGCTTTTCGCTCCGCCTTGCCGGATCAGGCAGCATATGTCTGCATGAGCGTACCCAGGTTCTGCTTCAGACCCCAAGGCAGCTTATTGTTGGCTATTTCCCCGGCTGCAAGGGTACTGTCACCTTTCAGCCGGATATCAATACGCTTGTGAATGTCATGGTCAGGCGATCCGTAATCCGGAAATGCATGCCCAAATACGCTTCTTCCATCTACAAATTTCTCAATATTGATGAGCAGGAAGGCTATGTCCTGCGCTCGATCACTGCTTCCACCGGACTCATGGTTGCCGCAAATCAGCTTCTCTCCCCATCCGCCTCTCCAAGTACCCAGCCTCTTTTCCTGAGTGGCGTTGCCCTGGAATTTCTGGCTCTCGCAATTGACCGCCTCTACAAATATCTTGAGCACGGCCACCTTATCAGACTGGAAAAGAGGGATATATCTGTTCTTGAAAAAGTAAAAAAATATATAGAAAACAGTATAGCAAATCCCCCTCCCATTGAAGAATTATGCAAGAAATTCTATATAAACAGCTTCAAGCTGAAAAAGGGATTCAAACAGATATACGGCATGACAATTTCAGGATATATCCAGTACTACAGGCTTTATTACGCCTATAACTGCTTTCTACAGGGAGATGCAAACGTGAGCGAATGTGCCTGGAAAGTAGGCTATACCAACGTAAGCCATTTTATTGCCGCCTTTCGCAGGCAATTCGGATTTACGCCAGGCGAATGCATACGCAATCACAAGGAAGGCCTGAGTAGCCCTCAGCACATAGATACAAATCCTGTACAGATCGAACAAGGAGGCTGACAAGGAGAACCCCTTTTTCCGTTTTTTCCGGTCGCGCACGCAGTCTGTTCAGCTTCCCGAACGTCCCGGAGTCATCCATGCAATTATCCCAGGCTCTCCGCCGCCATCTCGGTTCTATGCTCCTGCTTGCAGGACCCATACTTGTCTCGCAGTATGCCTATCTCGCCTCCGGAATGGCCGATACTGTCATGTCCGGCATGCTCGGCACTGTCTTTCAGGCTGGCGTTGCCGTAGGTGCAGCTGTCTGGGTTCCTGTCCAGATGTTCATCACCGGTGTCCTGTACAGCGTAATGATAGTTGTCTCCCAGCATTTTGGAGCAGAAAGGCATGGAGACATTGTTGCATCCGCCCGACAGGGACTGTGGCTGGCCCTTTTGCTCGGCGTGGCGGCCAGCGCTCTTTTGTATCTTCTGGCACCCCATCTGACCCTCTTTGGCGTCACGGAAGATGTGGCAGACAAGGCCAGGGAGTATCTGCAGTACCTTGTCTGGGGTCTGCCCTTTTCAAGCATGGCGATAGGTGTGCGCTTTTATTGCGACGGGCAGAAGAATGTTGTTCCCGCAACGGTCATTGCCATCATCGTTGTCCTTGTCAACATTTGCCTCAATTACTGCCTCATGTTTGGCAAGCTGGGGCTGCCGGCCATGGATGTCGCGGGCTGCGGCCTGGCCACAGGCATCAGCATGGCGCTTTCCTTTGTCTTCTTCCTTTTCTATGTCCAGAAAAGTCCCCGCTATCGCTCTCACAGGCTCTTTGCCTCCCTTGCGGCTCCGGCTCGCAAGCAAATGAAGGGACTTGCCGGGGTCGGCCTGCCCATAGGCATAGCCATGGTCTCGGAATTTCTGGTGCTCTCCGTCATTGCCCTGTGCATCAGCACTTCCGGGGCCACATCCATTGCCGCCCATCAGATTGCCTACAATTTCATGATGATCCTCTTTGCCATTCCCACAAGTCTCGCCATGGCAACAAGCATCATGGTCGGCAACGCCCGCGGCAGCGGCAGCAGGACCGCCGAGCGTGGTGTTGTGCTCACCTCCGTTTGCGCAGGCCTTGTGGCAGGCGGCCTTCTCACTGTTCTCATGTGGCTTGGGGCAGAGCCTGTGGCGCAACTCTACTCCCATGACAGGGCGGTCATTGCCCTCGCAAGCCAGCTTCTTGTTGTGGCAGCCTTCTTTCAGCTTGTCGATGCAGTGCAGATATGCCTGAACGGCTCCCTGCGAGGCATTGAAGACACTGTTGTGCCATTCTTCATTACCAGCGGCATCTACTGGCTTCTTGCCCTGCCCCTCGGCTACGTGCTCTCGGGCATGCCCCTCCCCTTTGGGCTGCGAGCATCCTTTCCCGGCTACGGCGTTGTTGGCTGGTGGATAGCCCTTGTCCTCGGCATCTTTCTGGTAGCCCTGGCCCTGGCAGCCCGGGTACGCAGACAGTTCTTCTCCACTCCGATTGAAGAAGAGGAAGAAGCGGACGGGAACAAGGGTTGCGCAGAAAAAGCCGCCTCGTCCATCATGAACACAGACGAGTCTCAACACGAAGTCAATACAGGCGCGCAGGTGGATGAGGCACAGACCGGCAGGCGCAAACGCATATGCGCCCTGCTCGCCGGCCTTCCTGGCACGATACGCAGACATCCCAAAAAGAGCATGGCAGCCTGCTTCCTTCTTGTACTTCTCCTTGCTTCCTCCTCGTCCGAGGAAAACGGAGCAGTCCGCGTGCACAGCATGGAAACTGTCGCCATCTCCACCCTGCGTCAGGAATTTCCCGTTACGGGCATCATCAAGCCCGAGGAAGGCGCAGAAGTCAAAACCGGCAGCCGTTTCACCGGCGTCATAGACAGATTGCACGTGCGCCTTGGAGACTCTGTGAAGAAGGGACAGGTCATAGCCGAGCTCGACAACCGGGAGCAGGAAGCAGAGTGCGTGCGTCTCAACGCGACCATACGCAAGCTCAGGGCCGAACTTGACATGGCACAAAAAACATACCCCTTGCAGATCCGCGAGACACAGGCCCTTCTCGATTCGGCCAGGGCAGAACATGCATACGCGCAAAAAAAGCTGCGCAGGGTAAACAATCTGCACAGGGCAGCTGCCGTCTCGAAAGATGAGGCCGAAAGGGTTCGTCAGGAAGCAGATGTGGCAGCAGCAGCCACAAGGCAGCAAAAAAGCGCCAGGGAACGGCTTGAAGAGGAATTTACCCTGCGCACCATCTACCTTGCGGAGGCCATTGCCGAAGCCGAGGCCGAGCTCGCCACAGCCAACATCCGCCGTTCCTATGCCACCATTGTCAGCCCCATGGACGGCGTTGTGAGCGAAATCACTGCCCAGGAGGGCGAAACCCTTGTCGCTGGCCTGCAGGTGGCCTATCTCATCACTGTTCTCGATCCGAGCAGGCTCGAGCTGCAGATGTTTGTGGACGAAAACGATATTGGAAGGGTACAGCCCGGAACAAGGGTTGCGTTCACTGTGGAATCCTTCAGGGACCGCGTCTTCGAGGGCCATGTGGATCTTATCCATCCGGGACCGGAAATTCGCAACAACATAGTCTACTACCGGGCTCTTGTCCGCCTCTCTCCCGAAACGGCCCTGACCCTGCGTCCGGAAATGACTGCCCGCTGCAACGTGATTGTGGGGGAAAAGGAAAACGTGCTCTGCGTTCCCAACACTGCCTTCAAATGGATTCGGAACAGGAAAGTCGTCTTTGTCGAGGATACTGCCGGTGTCCGTCCGGTTCTTGTGCGCACAGGCATAGAGGGGCTCACCCATACCGAGGTTCTCGAGGGGCTTGAGGAGGGACAAAGGGTTGCCACAAGCCTGGATCTGCCAACACCCCTGCCTGAGGAATGGCTCAAGGTTCTCGAAGAAGCGCCGCAGGAGGCCCGGGATTCATGACAAGCCAGGACACTCCGCTCGTAGACATGCGCCACATTGGCAAGACCTTTGTGCAGGCGGATATGGAAACCCATGTTTTGCACGACATCTGCCTTGAGGTGTGGCCCGGGGACTTTCTGGCCCTTACCGGCAGCTCCGGTTCGGGAAAGTCCACCCTCCTCTACATTATGGGGCTCCTCGATCAGGCAAGCAGCGGGACCTACCGTCTCAAGGGACAGGATGTGTCCACCCTGGACGACACTGCGGCCAGCGCCTTTCGCAATACCATCATAGGCTTTGTGTTCCAGAGCTTTTTTCTCATCCCCTATGCCTCGGCCCTGGACAACGTGCTGTTGCCCGGAGCGTACGGGAATGTCCCGGACAGGGAGCTGCGCGCAAGGGCCGAGGAACTGCTGGTCAGGGTAGGCCTTGGCGATCGCATGCACCACAGGCCAAACCAGCTCTCCGGCGGCCAGCAGCAGCGTGTGGCGCTGGCAAGGGCACTGCTCGGCAACCCGGCCCTGCTTCTGGCGGACGAGCCCACGGGCCAGCTCGACACTGCGACCAGTCACTCCATTCTGGAACTCTTCACCAGGGTCAACGACAGAGGAACAACCATTATCATGGTCACCCACAGCCCGGAGACAGCGGCCTGCGCAAGGCGCCGCATTGTCATGAGAGACGGGTGCATCCATCCCGAATAAGCCACCAGGCAAGACATTGCGGACAGCGACCCCAAGGACACTTCCCCCTACCGGTACCACAAACCCAGGCGGACCCCATGAATCTGCGCCAGTTTTACCGACTCTTTCTGCAGGCCCAAAGGGCCATCAGAGCCTACTGGACCAACAGTGTGTTCATTGTTTGCGCCATCAGTCTGGGGATTGCCGCGCTGACAGTCATTCTGGCCTCCATGGAAGGAGCCAGTCGCAAGGCCGAGGAGCTCGCCGCCAAATTCGGACCCACCTCCATCAACATCATAGGAGGCAATCTGGTGGAACAGGCCATGGCAAGCCGGCCCATGACACTCACCTGGGACGATGTCCACCGCATAGGCGAGCTCATGCCAGGCGCAGAGCGTGTTTCCCCACTGCTGCTCAAGACCTCGGTCCAGGTACAGAGCGCAGCAAGGCGTCACACGACCGATTCCCTGGTTGGGACCGGGGCGGAACACGGGCCATCCTGGGGATGGTATCCAGAAGTGGGGCGCGATTTCACCAATGAGGATATCAGGCTTCGCCGCAGCGTCTGCCTCATAGGCGCTGCAACTGCGGACGCCCTGTTCGGCAGCGCAAATCCCCTGGGCCGCATTGTGGTTGTCGACAAGGTCCCCCTGGTTGTCATTGGTGTCCTGACCCGCCAGGGTCTTTCCTCTGGCGACATGGACTTTGATGACAGAATCACCGTGCCCATCACGACCATGATAAGCCGCTTCAATCTCTCAAGGCACTACCTTTCCCAGGTGCGCGTGACCTTCGCGAAAACAAGCACTCCAAACCTCATGGCTGAGTACAGCCAGGAATTGCGCGTGCTTTTGCGCTCCCTTCACGGCATAAAGAAAGGGGCGCCGGACGACTTTTTGCTGGTCACCATGCAGGACATCATGGACTTCGTGGACGTGGTCAAGGGAAGCATAGTCGTCTTTCTCGGACTTGTGGCAGTGGTAACCATGCTCACCGGCGGCTTTACGCAGGCCAATCTCTTCTATCTGGCCGTTACGGACCGCAGCGTTGAAATAGGGCTCAAAAAGGCTCTTGGCGCCTCATCAAAAGCCATATTCATACAGTTTCTCCTGGAGGCCGTGCTGCTCGCCTGCCTCGGAGCCGTGTGCGGACTTGTGATAGGCGCAGCCTTCGGAGCCATCCTGAGCAGCTTCAATCTGCTCACCATCAGCCTCTCGCCCGCGGTCTTCTGCGTTGCTGTCCTCATGGCCTGTGCCATTGGCTGCGCCTTTGGCGTGCGGCCAGCTCAAAAAGCCGCGGAACTTGCACCAGTCTCCGCTCTCAGGGGAACCTAAATGACGCAAGGGCTTTGCCAGCTTTTCAGACTCCAGTACCTGGCACGGGCAGGCCGAAGCCTGCACATGCTGCTCACGATGCTGCGCCGCAACCGCCTGCGCTCCGTGCTGGCGACACTGGGTGTCTTTCTGGGCGCGCTGCTGCTCACACTCATCCTGCACGTCCTGGAATCGGTCAACATCATGCTCGAGACAGAGGCCCGCAGGCTGGGGTCCCATGTTGTTACCCTCACCACCAGTCCGGTGGACTTTGTGCGCAAAAGCTCCATGCTTGCAGACAATGGCACGGAAACGGACACGAGCCTTTCCGAAACGGCCCGTTCTGCCGAAGAACCAACTGAAGAGGAACGTCTTCTCGCGGAAAGCCTCGGCAGCGAGAACGACGAGGACTGGCGTACGGCCCAGGCTCCGAAGAGCGCATCCCTGACCGTTGCGGACATTCGCGTTCTTGAAGAGGAACTCCTCCAGATAAGCGCCGCCGCTCCCTTTGTTCTTGTCAGCGGCCAGGCTGCCAACGGTACCATCCTCGGCAACTGCCAGCTCCTCGGCACGACTCCGGCCTTTCCTGCGCTGCGCCATTTTTTCCCCGCGCAGGGACGGTTTTTCACGCATGCTGAACTCGAGTCGCGGACCAGGGTCTGCCTCCTTGGGCATTCACTGGCCCAAAGGCTCTTTGGCTCGCGGCAAACGGCTCTTGGCAAAACCGTGACTGTGGACAAGTGTACCCTGACCGTTATCGGTGTGATGGAAGAAAAGGGCATGGATCCGAGCGGGCTGCGCCTGGACGAATTTCTCATACTGCCAGTCACCACCTACTGCCAGCGCATAGCGAAGCAGGACCATGTGTCGGGCGCCTGGCTCGGCATCACAAGTCGCGAGAACCTGCAACAGCTCGAGCGGGACATACTGGCCATTCTCCAGCGACGTCACCATTTGCCGGAAGGCAAGCAGGACTGCACCCTGGCCTTTGCCGAACAGGTAGACGAGATGGTCACCAATGCCCTGAAGCTCATCCGCACGCTGGGTCTCATAGGCTCCGGCCTTTCCTTTGCCATAGGCACCCTCGGCATTCTCTCCATCATGACCCTGCTTGTTCGCTCCCGCAGGCTGGAAATAGGCATGCGCCGCGTTGTGGGAGCCACAAGAAAAAAGATCCTGCTGCAATTCATTGCCGAGGCAGCCTTTCTCTCTGCTGCCGGCGGTCTGATCGGAGTTGCTACCGCACTTCTACTGTGCGCACTCATCGCCCTTTCCGGCATTCTGCCGGGCTACTTCAGCGCAGCCATTACCCTGAGCGTGCTTGTACTCTCCATTCTGTGCGGCATCCTGGCCGGAGCTCACCCCGCATGGAAGGCTGCGCACACGGATGTCCTGCAGGCCCTGCGGGATCTCTGAGTCTTCTTTGCGTGTATCCCTGTCGGATGAAGCAATGGTCGGGGCATTTGTAACAGCCATTGTTTCACAAAAAAATACCACAACCACAAATACAGGAACATTCTGCCTGCCCATCCCAATGGAGGAACCTCATGCCCATTCCGCTCAACAGATACCTGCGTCTGGAAAGTCTTCTGGACGGACTTGCCAGTGCGCCAGACGAACGTGAAGAGCCAGTATGCTCCCCGCGGCCCCTGCGGCACATTTTGCCCCTGGATGACAGAGCCCTGACCCGAAACTGGGAAGTTTTGAGACGACACACATCCCTGGACGAGCAGGACGAGGCATGCCTTGCGGACGAGGAGACGCGTGCCTCCATCAGCGCATACGCCAAGAACATCGAAAACTGCGTGGGAACCCTCAAGTTGCCCGTGGGCGTAGCCGGACCGCTGCGCATAGAGGGGCTTTTCGCCAGGGGAGAGTACTATGTGCCCCTGGCAACGACCGAAGCCGCCCTGGTTGCCTCCTACCATCGTGGCTCACGGCTGATCACGGCAGCTGGCGGCTGCAGGGCCATGCTGTGCGACAATGCCGTCACCAGAGCGCCGGGTTTTGCCTTCCGCAACCTTGCCGATGCCCGTGCCTTTGTTCAGTGGGCAGGAAAGAATTTCGACAATTTTCAGACCCAGGCAGCCACCAGAACACGCCATGGCGAACTTGTGGACATGCGCATCACTGTGGAAGGCAATCATGTCTATCTGAACATGGACTACTACACTGGCGAAGCGGCAGGCCAGAACATGGTTACCCTGGCCACCAAGGCCATTCTCGACTGGATCGAAATCCATACTCCAGTGAGGCCTGTCCACGTTTTTGTGGAGGCCAATTTCTCAGGGGACAAAAAGGCCACCTTTCTTTCCTTCACCTCTGTGCGCGGCAAAAAGGTGACTGCCGAGGTTTCTCTTCCCCGGGAACTTGTCCGGAAATACCTGCATATCGATCCGGAGAAAATGTACAAGATGTGGATGATGATCACCATGGGCGGCCTCATGAGCGGCTGCGTCGGCTCACAGGCTCACTGCGCCAACGGTCTTGCCGCCCTCTATCTTGCCACAGGCCAGGACGCTGCCTGCGTTTCGGAGTCCAGCGCAGGCCTCCTGCGCATGGAGATTGAGAAAAACGGCAACCTGTATACGGCTCTGACCCTGCCCAACATTATCGTGGGTTCTGTTGGTGGCGGAACCAAGCTTCCCTCACAGTCGATAGGCCTCAAGATGCTGCAGCTGCCAAGGCAGGGGGCGGCCTTTGCCCTTGCGGAAATATGCGCAGCCATCTGCCTTGCCGGCGAAATATCCATCATAGGTGCCCTCGCCGCCGATCATTTTGCGGCAGCCCACGAACGTCTTGCACGCTGAGCACCCTGTCATGCAGCACAGGCATCCGGCTGTGCTGCCAGTTCGCAATAAAACCGTCGAAATGATTGGGTGGGCCTCCCCATTTTTTGTCAGGATCTTAGGTCGTGTTGACAAAATCAAAAATCAGCCAATCTGACTTCGACTTTGCCATAAGAGGTTATATTTCATACTGTATCACTCCAGTTTACCAGAGCGGTCCACAGTATGAATACAGTCAAAGCCTATCAACGCCATGACATCACTGACGAACTTTGGTGCAAGATTGCTCCCTTCTTCCCCAATGGAACGGGGAAGCGCGGTCGCCCTGCCGGAGACAACAGACGCTTTTTCAACGCTGTTGCGTGGATCATGCGTTCGGGTGCGCCTTGGCGAGATCTCCCTCCAGATTATGGAAACTGGAACAGTATTTTCGTCAGATTCCGAAGGCTTGCAAAAGCAGGCTTTTGGGAAAAGCTGGCCTCAAACTTCTCGGACTGCCCAGACCTGGAATGGGTCATGCTCGACGCCAGCCACATCAAGGTACACCAGCATGGCATGGGTGCACCTGGGGGAACCGAGGATGCAGGGAGAACCAAGGGAGGTATAAACACCAAGATACATGTAGCTGTAGATTCGCATGGAATGCCCATCAGATTTTTGATAACAGCCGGAAATCAGGCTGATTGTACACAGGGAATTCCGCTGTTGGAGAACCTTGTCCTCCAGTATG
>NZ_NFJC01000001.1 GCF_002159665.1 Desulfovibrio sp. An276 | reverse complement strand
GTGCCTCAGAGCCAAGAAAGCCTTGTTTAGTTGAACCGCCGTGATACGTGACCCGTACGTCCGGTGGTGTGGGAGGTTGGGGCGAGCGATCGCCCCCGCCTACCCGATTTCAAAGTTTGTTCAAAAGAGCTACTTTTCAGGAGTTGCCTGAGCAGATGGAGCAGAGGTTTCTGCCGGCTTTGCCGCCGCAGTCTCCTGTTTTTCCGTTTCCGCTGCCTTGACCTGAGGGACTGGTTTGGCTGCCACAGGCTTTTTCTGAGGCTTCTCGGGGAAGAGCGTTGTTCCATCTTCCTTCATAAGGCCAATGCATTGAGCCGGGCAGGCTTCCATACACGGAGTCATGGATTTTCCATTGAGCTTGCGCCAGTCTCGGCACAGATCGCAGCGCACCGCGACCTTGCGTGGTTGCAAAAGTTCATCGTCATCAGGATTGTCTTCCATCTTGACGACAGGCAGCGAAGTCACATCCATCTGGATGGCTCCGTAGGGACAGGCATCGGCGCACATTTCACAGGCTATGCACAGTTCCTCGTGCATGCGCACCTCGCCACTTTCAAGCTGTTCCAGAGCCCCTGTGGGGCAGATGTGGCAGCAGGGCGCGTTACGGCACTCATGACACCTTGTGGTCGTCTTGAAGCCTTCGCCCTTGATGACGCGTACGCGAGAGATGAACTCGGCCCTGCGTTTTGTGGCTTCCTTGATGTCCAGTCCGTGGTGAGCTGCGATGCAGGCGACTTCGCAGCGCCGGCAGGCTCTGCAGCGCTCGGAGATTAAGACAATACGTTCCAGCATGGCTCTGTCCTGTTATTTGCGTATATGGTGTCAGGTGTTCGAAGAGTTTGTGTTGTTTTCCACTTCCAGGCCGAGCAGGGTGAGACCGTGTCCACCGGTGAAGGATATGTTTTGGCTACCGCAATGAGGGCAGACAAATTTCCTATGCACAAGCTCGAAGTGGGTGTTGCATGAGCTGCACATGCAGGGTAATGGTTCCCGTTCTATGTCAAGACGGGCACCTTCGGCTGGCGTTCCTTCGGCAAGCAGTTCAAAACAGCCTGTGAAGGTGGTTATTTCCACGCAGGAAAGGAGTCCAAGCCCCAGTCTGAGGGAAGTGATGCGGCCAGCTCGTGTTTCAGGGTGCTCCTGATTGTATGCGGACACACTTTCAAGAGTCACCCTCAACAGTCCCTGGGCCAGGGATGCTTCGTGCATGTCCCTAGCGCTCCGTGCAGGAAACGCATGGATCAATTGTATTGGTTATGAGTGCCGCGTCGGCAACCTTGGCATCGCGCAGCATGACGCCGAGGGCTTCCCAGTTCATGTAGGAAGGAACTCTCCACTTGAGGCGTTCGGGAATTTCCGTGTGGTTGGTACGGATGTAGTAGATCACCTCACCGCGCGGAGCCTCGGATCTTGCAATCGCCTGAGAAGGGAAGATTCTGTTCATATGTGTGCGGACTTCCCCCTGGGGAATGTCGCGCATGACCTGGCGGATAATCTTGATGGATTCAATAACTTCATGCAGGCGCACGCAGGTGCGGGCATAAAGATCACAGCCATCACGCACGATAATGTCAAAATCGATTTTACCGTACGCTGCGTAGGGCGTTTCCTTGCGGACATCGATGGCAAGGCCCGAACCTCTTGCCACAGGTCCCACAACGCCAAGACGCAGGGCATCTTCCTTGGGCAGCAGTCCGATACCCTTTATGCGGGCACAGATGAGAGGATCCGTTTCGAAGATGTCCATGAGTTCCTTGTAGGCAGGCATGAACTTGTTGATGCTTTCATCCAAAAAATCAAAACATTCCTCGTCAAGATCGAACTTGGTACCACCAATGCAATTGAAAGCCAGATTCATGCGATTGCCGTAGAGACTTTCCTTCACATCCTGGAAAATTTCACGCAATTCCATGGTGTGCATGAAGAGGGATTCAAAACCGCACAGATGGGCCTGAATGGCCAGGTTGAACAAGTGAGAGGCAACACGCTTGATTTCTTCCGTAAGCGTTCTCAGATAGTGGGCACGCTCGGGTACCTCTATGCCAAGGGCATTTTCCACAACCATGGCGTAGGTAAAGGCATGGCTGTTGGAACACAGGGAACAGACACGCTCGGTGAGCGTCTGGTTCATGATGAGGTTGCGGTGCTGGGCAAGATTTTCCATACCTCTGTGCACATGACCGCTGTGCAGCGTTGCTCCGCGGATGATCTCACCATCCACCTGCAGGTCAAAGTAAACAGGTTCTTCCAGCGCTACATGAACAGGTCCCAGAGGGATGTTGAAGGTGGCAGGCGAATTTTTGGGTGCAGGCATTTAGTGACTCCCTTCCTTGCTGGACAGGATGCGCTCCCAGAGGTCCTTGGTGCAGGCGCCATTCATCATGACAGACAGAGGAACAAGCCTGCTCAGCATGCCCTGGTCAAGAGAAGCGTCAAGAAAGAGGCGGTTGGGGTTGGGCTGGTGCGCTACCGTGATGCCCACAAGTTCCATCATCTCGCGCTCATGCCAGTCAGCGTTGGCGAACCATGGAGTAATTGTGGGAACCTGAGGCTCCTTTTTGGTGATAATAGCCGTAATATTGTAGATCACGCTGTCGAGCACAAAGTTATAGCAGGCAGCAAAAGGCGCCTCTTCTGCGTCTGGCTGCGACGCTCTCGAATAGCCGGAAATCAGGCTGAGCCTTGCAGACATGTCTTTCAACGCGGCTGCGGCAGCAGTGAGGTGAGACGGAGAGCTGAGCTCAAACCAGTGCTGGGCATTGCCGTAATTGTCTGCCCCAAGCGTCACGCCGTCCTTTGTGCTCAAGGACGTGAGTGTATTGATGAGGGCTGTATTGCCCTTGATGACATCGAACATGTGTAATCCTTGGGTCTTATCCCTGATGATACATCAGCGGGAAACAGGGCATCTTTCTAGTCGCGCCCTTCCTGCAGGGCAGTATTGATGTCCGAGCGCAGGACACAGACGGTGCTGTTCTCTGCGTCGCGCATCTGTCGACAACTGCGGCACAGATGCCGAATTTCCTCCGGATCCACGTCCGCATCATCTGCATAGAGCTGTTTTGCCTTGTCCAGGGCCATGACACGCATGGGGGTCCCACAACGGGCACACGGCTCATAGCTGATGGTATGCTGCTCAATGCGCTTGAACTTGTCCTCTTCTGCATGGGCGCTGTGCCAATCCGGATCAATGGACATGGCACTCATGGGACAGTAGGTCACGCAGGAGCGACAAAGACAGCAGCTGTCCTGCCAGATGGTAATTGTCCAGCCCTTGCTGTCCTTTTGCAGGTGAATGGCGCCTGCCGCGCACACGTGACGGCACATGCCACACCCAAGGCAACGCTCGGGATCGACAAGGATGCGGCCACGAATGCGTTTTGGCGTGAATGTCTCCCCAAAGGGAAACGGATCCGTGGCTGGACCGGAGATGAGGTTTTGCAGAAGAACATTGAGGAACGATGGCATACGCTAACCCTCCAGTCCCAGCTTTTTGAGCCAGATGCTGCGCGCAAGCACAACTGCTTCCATAATGGCCTGGGGTCTGGGAGGACACCCGGGGACATTGACGTCCACGGGAACAAGCCTGCTCAGTGGGCCTGCAATGGAATAGCTGTCGCGGAAGACGCCCCCGGAAATGGGACAGATGCCAACGGCCACAGTCACCTTGGGTTCGGGGATTTCATTCCAGACGCGCAGCACATAATCGCGCATATGCACTGTCACAGGTCCAGTGACGAGGACAATATCTGCCTGGCGGGGAGATCCGGTATAATGGCAACCGAGACGTTCCACGTCGTAGCGCGGAATGAGCGCGGTCGTGGCCAGTTCGACGTCACAGCCGTTGCAGGAACCTGCATTGATGCGAAAAAGCCACGGAGAGCGGACAGACGTCTTTTTCAAAAGTGTGTCGAGCACGGCAAACTCCTTACACCACAATGACCAGCACGAGGCTGATAAAGGCCAGGACTGCGGGAATCTTGAAATAGAACATCATGGCCTGGTCGATGCGCAAGCGCCCTGTGACGGAACGCAGCAGCGAGATGGCAAAGAACATGAGGATAAAGCACTTGACCATGAACCACACAAGATTCACGAGCCAGAAATCACCGAGCTGGCCGGGGAAGAAGAGAACGACCCCGAGACTCAGGACAACAAAGATCTTCAGGGCATTGCCTATCTGGAACAGGGCAAGCAGAGGACCGCCATATTCGAGCATGGGGCCTTCCAGAATTTCCGTCTCGGATTCGGCAATGTCGAAGGGCGGAACACCCATGGTTCCCGGCAGGAACATGAGATAGGCAATGAAGGCCGGGATCATGATGGGGTTGAGGCCAAACTGCCCGTAGGTCGTCTGATACTGGACAATATTGAGCAGCGAGAAGTCTGCAGTTCCTATGCCGGTTGCCTTGCCTGTTATCATGGCCACTGTGAGCAGGATCATGAGCAGGGGAAGCTCGTAGCTCAACATGATGAGCATTTCGCGCGAAAAGCCTATGGCGCCAAAGGGCGAGCTTGATGCGGAACCACCGAGCATGATGGCAATCGCCGGAATGGGCAAGAGGTAGAAGAGAACGAGAAGGTCGCCCATCATGTACATGCCGTCAAAGACACCAGGCACAGGGATAAAGGCCGCGCAGGCAGCCATACCCGTCATGCCAATGACAGGGGCCATCAAAAACATGGATTTGCAGGCAGTCTTCGGGATAAGCGTCTCCTTGGTCAGGAGCTTGGCTATATCGAAGATGGGCTGGGCAAGTGGAGGTCCTACACGACGCTGCATGCGTGCAACAAGGCGTCTATCAAGTCCTTTCAGGAAGAGGGCGAATCCCAGGGCAAAAAGCCCTCCGGGGAAGATGCAAACGTGGAACAGGGCCCAAAGAACATCATTCATGGCTATTCCTCCTTGCCTGACGCGGAAGCGCTTGAGCGCAGGAAGGCAGGCAGGCCGCCGTAGATGCTCGAGGGACGCATGCGGTTTGTGGCGTCTTCAGGCTCGCGGCCGCAGTTGTGAACGTCAATTTCGCGCACATGGACAAAACGGTGGATAATCCAGCAGCCGAAGGCAAAGGGAACCAGCATGATGATGAACATCACACCCGGATTCCAGCCAGTTGCGCCGCTGCCTATGCTTGTCAGGGTGAAGGGGATGGCCTGCAGGTTGAAGTCCGCGACAATGCCACTGATGGGGGTGAGCATGATTCCCGGGAAGAGACCGGTAGCCACACAGCCAACGGCAAGCAGGAACATGGGAACCTTCATGATGAGCGGCGGATCATGCACATCCTGCAGGGACGGATTGGGCTGGCCAAGGAAGGCTGCGTGCATGAACTTGGCAATGTAGGCAAGGGTCAGCACCGAACCAAAGAGCGAGAGCAGGGCCAGAATGGGCTGATCCGACTGCATGAGAGCGTGGTAGATGATCCACTTGGAACTGAAGCCCGAGGTCGGGGGAATGCCAACAACAGAAAGGCCGGCAATGAAGAACATGGTCATGGTGAAGGGCATCTTGCGCCCAAGGCCACCCATGTCGCTGAGGTATTCTCTGTGTGTCATGTACATGAGTGCACCGCACACGAGGAAGAGCAGGTCCTTGAAGAAGACATGGTTTGCCAGATGCAGCAGGCTTCCCGAAAGGCCCAGCGCAGCGTTGCTCTGGGTAGCGAGGGCGTAGCCTGCCACTGCAATGGCAAGAACCATGTAGCCAATCTGGCTCACAGTTGAGTAGATGAAGACCAGCTTGACCTGGTTGGCTCTGATGGCCTGCAGGGCAGCTAGAACGATGGTGATACCGCCAATCCACATGATGAAGCTGGATTGCAGGACATTGTAGAGCGCCGGAGCTCCGGCACCAAGGAGAAAGAAGAGCTTGCAAAAACCGATGATGGAGCTCTTCAGCAGCATGGAGGAGATGTAGCCTGATACGGGAGTGGGAGCCACTGCAGGGTGCATCTGCCAGTCAATGCGTATGGGCAGCTGTGCAGCCTTCATGACAAAGCCGATGGCCAGCAGGGCAAGTCCCAGAGGCAAGTGCGCTTCATTGGTTGCAATCCAGGGAGTGTCCACGCCAAAGGCAATCATGGAGGCTCCTCCGCCAATGATGCAGACACCCACAAAGATGAAGCTTGCGCCAATCACATTGAAGAGGAAGTACTTTCCTGCCTCTCTGAGACTGATACGATCTCCCTCGTGAGCCAAGGCCATATACAGTGTCCAGGAACTCATGATTTCCCAGAACACGAAGAAGCTGAAGAGGTTCGAGCTTGAGGCCATGCCGATGAGGCCACCGCACATGGCTGTGAAGATGCAGTAGAAGCGCCACTGAGTGTGGCTGTGTTCCATGTAGCCTATGGCGTAGGCCATGTTCAGGGCGCCGAGAGCGGGAACTATGACGGCAAAGGCCTGGGACAGGGTATCGAGGTTGTCACCCTGGAAGATGGCAAGCAGGCTGGTGATACCAAGAACGAACACGCTGGCCCAGCCGCTCATGCGCCTGTTGTACCTGAAGAAGGCAGGAATGATGGCGCCAATGATGGGCAGAATCACGTACGACGGCCAGGAAACAAGCAGGGCTTCAGCAGGCAGGCTTTCACCTGCGCTGGCGCACATGGCAGCCGCAGAGGCAGCGAGATTGTAGGGGATGGTGGGGCAGAAGCCAAAGAGCAGGGTGGCAAAGGCCAGAGCCATGAGAGCATACTGCATGGACTTTGGCGCTTCATGCAACACAGGGGCGTCTGCCGGGCGCTTCTCGAAAATGATGGTGTTGAGAATGCGCGTATAGTAGAGAACACCAATAAGGGAACCAATGAGAATGGCAGCAGCGACTACGATGTGACCGGAAGCCACCGCAGCATTGATCATGGCAAACTTGCTGTAGAAGGCTGCAAAGGGCGGCAGGCCCATAATGGAAAGCAGGCCCATGAGCATGCAGGTACAGGTTATGGGCATCTGGCTGCAGGCTCCCTTGAAGTCAGAGAGCTTGCGCGAGCCTGCACGCAGGATGAGGGCACCTGCACAGAGGAAGAGCAGGTCCTTCATGACTGCATGGTTGAGGATGTGGTAGAAGGCTGCTGTTGTCCCCATGACAGTGGTGAGTCCGAGGACAATGGTTATTTCACCAATCTGGCCTATGGTTGAATAGGCCAGCATGCGCTTGATGTCTTCCTGGCGCAAAGCCCAGATTTCACCGACAAAGAGGGTAACCATGCCGATGAGCACCATGCCTGTGCTGTACCAGGAAAGTCCGAAGTAGCCGGGAATGCTGGAAAGGAAGGGCCCTGCCTGGCCGGCGACAATTGCCGCAATGCCGAAGAAGCCCATCTTGGTGATGACACCGGACAGAGGGGCCGAAACAGAGCTCGGCGCTGCCGGGTGGGCGTCAGGAAGCCAGAAGTGCAGGGGCACGACACCGGCCTTGGTGCCAAAGCCGGCGACGCAGAGAATGAGGGCAACCTGTCCCCAGGATGAGGTCAGGTTCTGCATGCCTGTCCAGGCCACTGGTGCAGCGTTGGACAGAGCGCGCAGCTGGCCTGCGTCCGAGGACAGCAGGATGATTCCAGGCAGCATGAAAAGCGCGCCGCCTATGCACATGACAAAATATTTGATGGCTGCGTTTCTGGCCGTTCTGTTGGCCTCGTGCGCCACCAGGATAAAGCTTGTGAACGTCATCATTTCCCAGAAGCCGTAGCCGTAGATATCGGCTACATTGTCCGAGGAAACGACGCCGGCAAGAGAGGAGAAGGTCAGGAGCAGGAAGAACCAGTACCAGGCCTTGCGCTTGTCATGTGAAACGTAGTCAACGGAGTAGACAGCTATAACAACGCCTGCGATGCCCACAAGCAAAAGGAACATCTGCGCAAGGGGCGTGGAAGGAAGCAGGATAATGGAGAGTAGACCCAGAACAGTGGCAGCAACAGCAATTCGGATTGCTGTGCGCTCCGCATAGAGCCAGAAGCAGATGGCCACGACAAAGGCGGCAATATAGAGGATGGAACTGGAAATGTGCGGTGCGCTGTGATGCATGCTGAAGCCGCACAGGGCACACATGAACGAGAGCAGGGATGACTTGAAGATGCCCATGAGTGCGGCAATCACGGCCAGCACAAGGGATGCCTTGCTCGGTGTGTCGTCTATGATGTAGGCATGCTGCGGCTTGTCGAAGAGAACACAACAGGCCACTCTAGCCATCAGCCAGACCTGGACGGTACTTGTGGCTGCCGTGAACAGCATGATGTAGAAAAATTGCGGGACTTCCGGAACCTGGGACACAGAGGCAGCTGCAATGAGAAAGCGCCCTTCAGGAACAAAGAAGATGGATCCGCCTACTGTGGCCAGCATGGCAAACGCGAAGAATTTGCCCATGATGGGAGCGCGCTGACCCACGCCACGCAGAGCCCAAAGGTCGCTTCCACTCGGTTCTGCGTCCTGGGCAGGTTTGAGTACGTCGAGCGAGGTCCATGCCAACGCCCTGACCACAAACTGGAAAGCCAGATACAGGAAAAAGCCTGCAGTACCCATGGTACCAGGACAGGCTAGTCCCAGACAGGCCACACCCAGGTCGTGGAGTCCGCCTCGCCAGATAAGGGGTCTGAACTTGTCATGACTCATGAAGCTCAGCACAGTACCTGCAATCAGCAGACAGAGGCTGAAGAAGAGCATGACTGAGGTGAAAGTATCCATGGACTTCCCCCGAAATGTCTCATTTGGATGTGAAGAAAAAGCCGCGACGTGCGGTATGAATGGCAGTAAAAAACGAGCGGCAGCTTCGCCGGTCTATTCCTGGCCGAGGCTGCGGCTCATGAGCTGTATGCTGGCTTCCCTGGCGGTCAGGGTGCCGTCAAGGATTGCGCAGACAGCACTGGTGATGGGAACAGAGACGCCAAGGCGCCTGGCAAGCTTGCTGACAGCAAAAGCCGTCTTGACTCCCTCGGTGACCATGCCAATCTCCCTTGTTGCCTCTTCCAGGGACTTGCCCTGACCGAGAGCCAGACCAAGGGTACGATTGCGCGAGAGATTCCCCGTTGCCGTGAGAACCAGATCGCCAAGGCCGGAAAGTCCCATGAAGGTTGCAGCCTTGGCGCCGAGTGCAACGCCAAGTCTTGTAATCTCGGCCAGGCCACGGGTCAGAAGAGCTGCTCGGCCGTTGGTTCCGATGTCAAGGCCGTCACAAAGCCCAGCAGCAATGGCAATGACGTTTTTTACGGCACCGCCAATCTCAACTCCAAGCACGTCCGTGCTTGTATAGCAGCGAAAGGACGCAGAAGAGAGAAGATGCTGGATACAGGCAGCCTGCGAGGCATTGTCAGAGGCGATTACTACGGCTGTAGGCTGACCTTCCAGAACCTCTTTGGCAAATGATGGACCGGAAAGAACCGTGTAGACAGGAGCAAGCTCGGCAAGAAGAGCAGGAAGAAACTGTGAGGCTGTCAGGCCACTGGCGTCCTCTATACCCTTGGCAGCGTTCACAAGAACAACACCACGGCAAAAAGCATTCTTGTTGGTAGTTACAAAGGAACGTTGCTGCTGACAGGGTACGGCGAGTACCACTATGGGCGCGCGCAAAACGCCTGGATCTGTGGAGGCAGTAAGCGACGGATGCAGGGGCAACCCCGGAAGGTAGTGCACGTTTTCGTGTGATTCGTTGATGGCGGCACACACATTTTTGTCACGCAGATACAGGGTGACTTCGTGACCATTTTGGCAGGCGAGGTGCGCAAGGGCAGTGCCCCAGCTGCCACCGCCGGCAACGCAGATTTTTTGTTTACCACCACCCAAGGCTGTGCCCTCCAACCATATTGCGATGTGCTGATACTGGAAATGTGAAAAATAGAACAGATTTTTTGAGGGCTGCAACGACTTGAAACAAATATGAAAAATCAAGGTTGAAGGTCAAAAAACAGGGAAGAGTTGTTGCGCTTGTTCTATTTTGCACAGTTAGTTGCTCTTATACACGTGTGACAATACTAGTCAAGTGTGGCAAGGCGTTTCTCAAGAGCCATCTTCTGCTTCATTTCGCGCGTACCCATTGGGCGCAAGTTATCAAAATCGTGATTTCTTTTTTGATGGCGGCAGAAAACGAGGAAGCTTGTATGGGCAATCATGCGGTCGTTCGGGCGCAATCTGTCTGCCAGGGGCTTCCAGTCACGCAAGAGCAGTTCCTGTACCTCAATGTGGTCAAAGGGGCCGCGCTCCAGACCCTTCAGCAGTTCACCGACCTGCATGACAGTGGGCAGAAGAAAACCGAAAACTGCACCTGGCCGCACAGCTTCAACAGCCTTGTCGAGATACTCCCAGGGAGTTCTTACATCAAGGAAGAGAGCATCTGCGTTCTTGACACAAAACCCTTCTGCCACATCTCGCACATTGATATCCACATTGTCGCCCACATGGGCCCAGTCGAGATTCCTGCGCGCAAGTTTGGCAAATTCCTCGCGCGCTTCGTGGCTCACGACACGTCCCGTAGGCCCACAAAACCAGGAGAGGGCCAGTGTCAGGCCTCCGGAACCACAGCCTGCCTCGCAGATGGTGCGCCCCGGGCCAGCTCCAAGTTTCATGCAGATATAGGCTATGTCCTTGGGATAAATGATCTGTGTCTGGCGTTTGATGCCCTTGAGAAGATCCTGCAGAGTCACGTCGAGCAGTTGTACAGGACGTCCCATGCTGGTCATGACCGTATCGCCAAAATCTGCGGCAGCAACAATCTCGGGTGTCAGGATGCCGTCATGGCTTTGCCAGTTTTCGCCTTCAACAAGGCGCTTGATAGTGCGTTTGCCCTTGGGCGTAACAATGAGAACAAGAGAACCGTAGGGAATCATGCCTTCCTCGCTGCACGTTGTGCGGCCGGGTATTGCTTGGGTGAAAGATGCGGGCCCATGCAGATTATGGCATGGGCCCGGGATAATGTAGCCATGGGGACCTAGAACATCTGGCGCATGAGCATTTCGCTGTCTTCGCCTGTGTCCATGGGCATGCCGGAGTCTTCGGCTCCGGGAACGGCCCCGTCCACAGCGGACAGACCGGGGCCGGTATTTTCAGTGAGATAGGGCAGCCCGTCAATCATGGTTATGCCTTCAGGCATGGTCATGTCCTGTGGGGCACTGGCGTACGCCTTGTCTGCCTTTTCCCTGTACGCCTTGAAAATCGGTGCTGCGGTTCTGCCGCCCTGTTCCCAGCTTCCAAGGGAGTCCATCTGGTCGTAGCCTACATAGACACCAGTGCACAGATAGGGCGTGTATCCCATGAACCAGCAGTCGCGGGTGTCGTTACTTGTTCCTGTTTTGCCGGAAATGTGCAGGCCATCTATAAAAGCTCTCCGCCCAGTGCCGTTTTCCACCACCCGTCGCAAAAGCGTGGTTACCTGGAATGCGTTTTGCGGGCTGACTGCCTGCCACTGTTCTACTTCCTGACGGTAGAGCTCGCGTCCCCTGGAATCCTTGATGGAGGTGATGATACGCGGGCGGGAGGCAATGCCTCCGTTGGCAAAGGCAGTGTAGGCCTGGGTGAGATTGAGCGGCGAAACGCCCACTGCGCCGAGACTTACGGAGAGCACCTGGGGAAAGTCGGGTTCCAGCCCCAGCATTTTGGCACGCTCAATGACCTTGTCTATGCCAACAGCCTGGGCAAGGCGGACTGTTGGCGTGTTGCGCGAAAGAGCCAGAGCCTGCCAAAGGGGCATTTCTCCCTTGTAGGAATTTTCAAAGTTGCTGGGACGCCAGATCTGCCCGGTTGCCGGATTCACGTACTCGATTGGTGCATCTAGTACGGATGAAGTCGGGGTAAAGCCATTGTCGAGGGCTGTAGAGTAGACAATGGGCTTGAAGCTTGATCCTGGCTGGCGCCTGGATTGAGTAGCCCGGTTGAAATGACTTTCGCCAAACTGGTAGCCGCCAATGAGGGCAACAACGTCTCCGCTTTGGGGTTCTATGGAGACGATGGCTCCCTGTACCAGCGGTTCCTGCTGCAGGAGAAGCTCCACGGCCACGCCTTTTACAGGGGTATTGTCGAGGCTCTCGGCTGGAACAGTTTTTTTGCTGCCTTTTTTGGGAGCAGCTTCTCTGCGGGGTGCAAGGCTCACCCATACGACATCACCCGGGCTTACAATGCCCTGCCTGCGAGCCTTGGGAGCAAGTTTCGATCGCTTGTTTGCCCACTTGAAGTTGTTTTGGCGGATGACCCCAGTGTAGCCCGAGCCCAGGTCAACATGAATTTCCCTGGGAGAGACAGATGTGACCAGAGCCTGAGTCCATTCGTTGTCTGCAAGCTCCCCGGGCTCGAAATTCTTCTTGTCCAGAAAAGCCTGCTGCTCGGCTTTTGAGACAAGCTGTCTGATGGCTCCGCGCCATCCCTGACGCTTGTCTATGGTTTCGAGGCCAGAGCGCAGTGCCTGCCCAGCCAGCTGTTGCTGCAGGGGATCCATTGCGGTCTGCACGGTAAGTCCTGCCTCATAAACGTAGTCAAGGCCAAAGCGGTTTGTTTCGACACCCAGAGCCTTGAGATTGCTCTCGGTAAAGAATTCGATGAGCAAGCGTCTGGCTTCCTCGAAATACCACTGACTGGCTCCGATTGTCTTGTCCGGCATGCTCCAGTAGACAAGTGGCTCGTTTGCCGCCTTCTGGTAGTCTTCTTCGCTTATCCACTCGAGGACGCGCAGGCGGTTGAGGACTTCCATCTGTCTTGCCTTGGCAGCCTCGGGATTGCGGAAAGGATTGTAGCGGCTCGGAGCTTGGGGCATGCCTGCAATGACACAGGCTTCGGCCAGGGTAATGTTGGCAGCGTGCTTGCCGAAATAGGTCCTGGCTGCCGCTTCTACGCCATAGCTTTGCTGGCCGAGAAAGATATAGTTGAGATAGAGGGAAAGAATCTGATCCTTGCTGAGTTCGCGCTCAAGCCTTGTTGCCAAGATTGCTTCCTTCATTTTGCGCACGTAGCTGCGTTCGGAAGAGAGCAGGAGTTGCTTGACTATTTGTTGCGTAATGGTGCTTCCACCCTGGCTTTTGGTACCTCTTTCGAAGTTCACCAGCATGGCGCGGAGTATGGCCAGGGGATTGATTCCCGGATGCTGGTAGAAAGCGCTGTCCTCGATGGCCAGAAAGGCCATGGGCAGATATTTGGGCATGTCGTCCAGGGTTATGACGTAGCGTTTTTCGTGGGAGAGAGTGCCCAGCACGGAGCCGTCCCTGGCAAGTATTGTCGTCGCCTGAGCGGCCTTGAAATCCAGGATTCTGTCCAGGTCGGGAAGATCCTGGCTTACCCAGTTGTAGAGGAAGAAGCCGGCTGCACAGCCTATGGCTCCGAGGCCAAGCATGATGCCAAAAAACCAGCGCACGACAGCGCCAAGGAAACTGCCTCTTTTCTTTTTTGGGGGCTCTTGCGGCTGCTGTTCGGGAGGTGTTTGCGCAGTTTGCTCTTCGGCAGCATTCTGTCTGGGTAGTTGCGTATTCCTGAAACTGTCGTCCGGACTGGTGTGATGAAGCTTCATCCCAAAATTGGCGCTCAAGTTCCCTGCGGACAAGCAGGAGAGGATGCGCCCCTCCCTTTTTTGTTTTCGTATCTGGTTTTTGCGGACTCGGGGAATGCGCAACAATGCTCATCCCAATAATTTTCCGTACGCGTTTAGCACAGGAGTGCCAGAAAAGCAAAAAGCCCCAGAAGGGGGCTTTTTGCATTGATATGACGGGGCAAAGCCCCGTCAAAAAATAAGGGCTGAATCCTACACACAGCCAGTGGGCTTGGGAAGGCCTGCCATTTTGCAGGCGCCCTTGCCGGGGCCGGAAGGAAAGAGCTCGTAAACTTCCTTCAGCTTGTAACCAGTATTCTTGGAGAGAATACGGACCATGGGTGCGATACCGTTCTTCTTGTAGTAATCCTGCAGGAAGTCGAGGATTTTCTGATGATCGGCGGTGATTTCTTTGATGCCTTCAGACTCTTTCACATATTCGAGCCATTCCGGGCACCAGTCCTCGAAGTGGAGAAGGAAGCCGTCCTCATCAACTTCGAATGTTTTGCCTTGGAATTGAACTTCAGCCATGCGTGTCCTCCTTGGACTTCATGAAAAGCAGGATCCTTGATCCTGGGTTGCACCAGTCGGAACGACTCCGACAAGCAATTGATTTCAGCTCTTAAAAAGTGCAAATTCTAAGGATTTGCACAAGCAGTTTGAGCATTACTGCCTTGAAACGGGGCATGTTGACAAGAACACAATACCCCGGAAATTTTCTTCAGCAGACATTGCCACAAAGGCAAGCGTATGGCAAGGGCAAAGAATGGAAAAGTTTTAGCCCTAGTCTGCCATCCCGGAACATATTGTCCATTCAAGCAGGTTTGTCTGTGTTTCCAAAGCTTCCTTCAGGGAAGCGCTGGCGGACTCGTCCTCAAAGGGACGCAGACGAATGAACACGTGGCGGTTGCCATTGGCAAGGTAGGCTGTCATGACCGAGACGATGCGCCCCTTGTTCTTGCGGACTATGTCAAAGACGCGGGCAAGGGAACCAGGTTCCTGGCTTGTCTCTACTGTAAGCTCTATGCCAGGATCGCGGGCGCCGCCAATGGTTACAAGTACCCTGAAGACATCCTGATCGGTAATGATGCCAAGCAGGTGATTGTCATCATCCACTACGGGCATGCCCCCAATCTTCTTGTCAAGCATAATGAGGGCGACCTTGGAGATGCTCTCGTTGCTTTTCACGCAGATGGGGTTGGACGTCATGATATCCTTGGCCTTCACTTCTGCAAGAAGGTACTGAATTTCGTGCACTTCAAGCGATGTTGCCTTGGAAGGGGAAGCACTTTTGACATCACGGTCGGAGATAATGCCAATAACACGATTGCTGTCATCGACTACAGGAAGACGACGGACGCCGTGCTCCTTCATGAGCTTCTGACATCTGGAAAGGGATGTGTCAGGCTGGACACTGATGGCTTCAGTGGTCATCCAGGGAGATATGAGCATTTGCTTCTCCTTCAAACAAGGTGTCTGCACAGCTCGCTTATCCATCTGGCTCCATGCACGTTTGAAGCAAACGCGCTGCGAGATGGAACAAGAGAGCAACAGCTTAAAATTGCTATAAATGTCAATCAAAAGTGCCCAAAGCAGGCTGTCGGTTTTTTGGAAAAACCTGTAGCGCACTGTTGAGGACACTGTTCGATTGAAGAGCAGTAAGCCGACCTGAACGTTCTGCCTGATCTCCATCCCCGGCCTTGTCAGGGAACACTGCCACGGATATTGATAAATTTTTCTGCAAATACAGATAACTAGGCAGAGCCTGATCGCAGCGACAAATTGTACGGTGTTTCAGGCAAGAATTGATATGAGCATACTTTTCCCGAAATGGCAATGCCCGAATCGAATTTGGGTTTGGAAAAAAGGCTTCACATCCGCTTCTGTGTACTGCGGCTTTCCAAAGGCCGGATGATGGAAAGTGTGATTTTTGCGCGTTCATCACGAGTTTTTCTTGCAATGCGGGCGCAAATTGCTCAGCATGAGAACCTGTCTGAAGAAGGGAGGGTTTCCATGGGCAAGAAGCGAATTCTCTACATTGATGCAAGATACGGCATCAATACGAAAATACTTGGCCAAGCGTTGAAACAGATGCTCGAGGACGCCTGCCGGATAGAGGATCTGGCAGGAGGAAAAAAGGATTTGGCTTTTGACGGGCCTGTTCTGCAAATGGTTTCGGCAATTACAAAACTTGCCGACAGCATGGGAATTCTCAAGGTGTACGAACGCGAACAGGCGCTCGGCCTTTTGCGCATCTGCAGGATTCTTTCCAGATTGGGAGTAACTTCCATTCTGACAGGAACACTTCCCCTGCCAATTCAGGAGGAGAATACCAGGGACGAGGCACTTGCCACAAAACGCGAGCTTCTTGCTGGTTTTTCCGGAACACCAAGCAGCACAACTGGTGTAAGCCTTGCCTGCGCACTGCTTTTCAAGGCCCTGTCAGTCCGTCAGTCCCGAGAAATTGGCGGTGAGCCCTTGCTGACAGCAAGCGTATCCGGCAGGGAGGGGCGCCCTTTGTCATTGATCTTGCTTGTCGAGGCAGAGGGCTGTTGGGAAAAGATTGTGCAAATGGAAAGCCATATCGACCATCTGACTGGAGAGGAAGCCGGCCTGGTCATAGAGACTCTTTCCAATGACAAGCGGGTTCTGGACGTCCTCTGGCTTTCGGGAATAGGAAAGAAAAACAGACCGATGGGGCTATTGCGCATTATGTGCCACATCAAAGACAGAACTGCCGTGCGCTCGCTCCTGTTGCGCCATACCCATACCCTGGGCTTTCGGGAACAGATTTTGCGCCGCTTGGTTGTGGACAGAAGGAGCGGCGAAGGACAGCTTGCAGATGGAACTCCCGTCAGAACCAAGGAGTATGTCATTGACGGGCAATGGTATTCCAGACCAGAGTGCGACGACATACGCGACAGGGCATGTGCTGCCGGTCTGGGGGCGCCAGCCTTTCGCTTTGCCAGGGTACGTATGGAAAAGGGATGATTTTTCCTTCACTCTGCACAAAAAAAGGGCGGCATGACTGCCGCCCCTAAAGGAAGGAAAAACTAGTCCTGGCACTTGGCCTTCAGGGCCTCGGCCATGCTCTTGCCAAGCTGGTGCGCCTTGACAAGATCGTCATGATTGGGGCGCCACTGGGCACGAACAGCCTCTGCAGGCATCTCGATACCCATATCCTGCAGGTACTGCTGCAGGATCTTCGGGGATTCGCCAGACCAGCCGTAGGAACCGAAGGCTCCGCCCACAAGGATTTTCGGACGCAAGCCCTTGATATAGGTCAGAGTGCTCATGACAAGAGGCAGAACGCCGTTGTTGTGTGTGGGAGAGCCCACAGCCAGGGCGCTTGCATCGGCCAGAGCGGTCATAACGGCGCTGTGGTGGTTTTTCTTCACGGAAAGAAGATTGACGGGGACACCGTTTTCCTCCAGACCACTGGCTACGGCATATGCCAGACGCTGGGTAGAGGACCACATGGTGTCATAAATGACCACAGCGCGCTTGCGGGGCTTTTGCTCTGCCATTTCCCTGTAGAGATTGACAGCCTCTTGGACCTTGTCTCCGCGCCAGAGCAATCCGTGGTCGGGAGCGATAATTTCGATGTCCAGCTGACCCAGGACGGGAAGGGCCTTGAGAACGTACTGGGAATAGGGAAGGACAATGTTGAAATAGTATTCCTTGACCCTGTGAACGAGATCACCGTGATCGATTTCGTCTGTGAATCTTTCGGAAGAGGCGATGTTCTGGCCAAAGGCGTCTTGGGAGAAGAGAATCTTGCTTTCGGGGCAGTAGGTAACCATGCTGTCGGGCCAGTGCAGCATGCGGGTTTCCTGGAAGACCAGGGTGTGCTTGCCCAGGCTGATGGTCTCTCCGCTCTTTACAGCCTGCACGGGCCAGTCCTTCATCTGGTTGCCGTAGTAGCCGGCCATGGACTTCAGTGCCATGGCAGAGCAGAAAATCTTTTCGGGCTTGCAGGCTGCAACGATTTCGGCCAGAGCACCTTCATGATCCAGTTCCATGTGGTTGCAGACAATGTAGTCAACCTTCTGGGGCTCGAGCACATGAGACATGCGGCAGAGCAGGGTTTTGTCCATGCCTGCCGGCACTGTATCAATCAGGCAGTTCTTTTCGTCTTTGATGAGGTAGGCGTTGTAGGTTGTGCCTTCAGGACTGCGGGAATAGCCGTGAAAATCGTGGTGATCGTAGTCGACGACGCCGACCCAGTAGGTATCCTTTGCAATTTCGAGTGCGTTCATAAAGATTTTTGGGCGCCTTTTCCTGAAATAGGGAATGTGTCCCTGTGCCGGGGCAATACCTGGCGCTAACCTCCCTGAGAGAAATTTTTTAAGAATGCAACCTATATACAGAATCTGAAGCTGTGATCAGCTATTGTCTTCTGTATGCAGTACAATGAATTGGCTGTTGGGTGTTTTACACAAGCCGTAACTTTTGCCAGAAAACACAAACACCAAGAAGGTGTCTTCTCCAGAATTTGGAGAATTCTCATACGATGACTCTGGATGAAGAGTCGAAAGAAAAAGCCCACCAAAGAGGACTTTGGCGGGCGTGTATCAAACAAGTCTAGTCCTGCTTGGAGAAGGAATCCTTGCCTACGCCACAGATGGGGCAGACCCAATCATCGGGAAGATCTTCGAAGGCAACACCGTCGTGTTCGGCGGGATCATAGACGTATCCGCAGACATCGCATTCGTATTTGTTCATGTCATCTACTCCTGAATTTGCCTGTGAACAGGCGTGCATCTGTTTGTTGCAGAGAAGGCTGTTTCGGCAGGTTTGAGGGTTGAGCAGAAAGGGAGAGAAGGAAACTGTCTCCTTCCCGGGACATGTATCGGCCAAGGGTGTCCGGCCTAGTTTTCGGCCTTCCAGTGTCCGTGCAGATTGCAGTATGCGCGGGCAACAACCTTTTCGGCGTCAGTCTTGAAGACGGCTTCAGGTGTGTCACCGGGCTTGAGGAAATGAGTCAGGCTTTCGTTGCCTGCCACAAGTTCAATCCACTGGATGTAGTGGTTTTCAAGCATGGGATGGGCTACAGAGCCAACGACGACCTTGTAGCCGCCGTCCACCTTGGAGATCACGGGGACGTGCTTTTCCAGTGCGCCGTCCGTAGATCCTTCCTTCATGTGGGTCATGGCAGAGCCACAACAGGAGGGAGCACAGGTGCCGGGCTCCATCACTTCCACAATTGTGCCGCATTTCTCGCATTTGTAGATATCCAGTTTGGCTGGCATGTTCGCTCCGTCTTATGGTTGGCTAAAGGGTTGAAAGTCCCGGCCAGGGGGACCGGCTGGGGGGCATGTACTGTCAGGCAATGCCTGCAGGAAAGAATATGAGATTATTTCTTATTAAGGCAAGAGGTAAAAATTTCATTTTCGCTGCCGATCAGCGCTAACTTCATGCCCCCTGTCAGCAAAAACTGGAGAATGTGTTTTTGCAATATACTGAAAACAAAGAAAAAAAAGCATATATCCAATTGTGGACAACCGGGATGAAATTTGCAGAAATTTTTTGTCCAATCTACGGGAAACGGGATAGACCGTTCAGGTTGTCCCTGGCATTCTCTCTGGCAATGGGTTTCGCTCCTATGACATTTGGCAAAAGCACTGTTCTGTTCCCCGAGACAAGGAAATCTACGGCATTGCGTCCCTGATGTTCCCTTTCAAGCTTTTGCGAGCGGACAAGAAGTCCGGCCTGTCCTCCTCCCTCCACATACATCACAGTACGAATATCCAGGGGAAGGTGCAGGAGATGCTGGGCGAAACTGTAAGCTTCCACGGGTTCTCTGCTGTGCAGGAAGAGGATATTCCCAGTGCCGTCTGTTGCAACTGCTGAGATGGAGTACAATGGTCCACCTGGTGACCAGAGGATGCGACGTCCGGAACTGATGATGCGGTAGTTTTGAATGACAACGCTATAGTGGGAGAGCAACTCGCGCCAGATGTCCGTGTCACGCTCCAGAATTGTGGCTCTGGGAAGATCCGGATCATCGGGCTGGGCGGCAAAAAAGGCCCCAAAGCGCTGCACAATGCGCTTGTTGTTGATGTAGTCGCCGCTGCGCATGTATCCGGTGCTGGTTAGTCCATCTGGCAGGTACATGCTGGCATTGATGACAACGGACAGGTTGTATTTTTCACTCCACTCACGCAGGGTGCGAGCACCTTCTTTGTCCCTGCCAGCCGAGCAGAGCACAAAATCAAAGTATTCAGGATTGATGCGCACAGCTACCAGGGAGAATCCGGGTGTGACCAGCTCTGCGTAGTCGAGCCCCTTTTCCAGCTCAAGCCAGGCAACCGCTTCGTTTTCTTTCACAGCCTGTCCTTCGGAAGACGACAGGGAAGGTGGGATCACATCCAGCGATTGCGCAGTTGTCTGTTCCGTACCTGCAGCAAGCGGGACGGGACAGTGGAAGAAAAGCAGCAGCAGGACCACAGCCAGCGTGCGAATTATGACAAATACCGCGCTCATGGATTTGCAGACTAGAGGTAATATTCTGCTTTTGCAAGGTTTTCCCAAAGGGTGTGAAGGGGCAAAAGGGGGGACAATTTTTTGCTTGCCTATCCGACCTCTACCGGGGCATTCTCAACCTGCAATGAAGTCTGGCGGGTCTCGTGGCTGTATGCCCTGCCGCCAGCGCCTCCTCGGGGACTGTCCTGACGTGTGCAGGAAAAGCCCCGGAGAGTTTTTGTGAAGGAGAACATTGAATGCGCATCATCGAGCTTTTGAAGAACAACAAAAGACCCTTTGTTTCCTTGGAATTTTTCCCGCCTGCAAATGATGAGGCAATGAAGGATTTTTATCATGCAGTAGACAGGCTGCAGGAAATCAATCCGCTCTTTGCTTCAGTGACCTATGGAGCAGGTGGCGGCAAGCAGGACAAGACGCTCGCCATAGTGCGTCAGCTTGCTTCCATGAATCTATGCGTCATGAGTCATTTGACTTGTGTGAATGCAAAGGTACAGGGGCTTGCCAAGTATCTTGACCAACTTCAGAATGCAGGTGTTTGCAATATTCTTGCCTTGCGCGGAGATCCGCCCAAGGATACTCCCTGGAGCTGGACCGGACCCTTTCAGCACGCAGCGGACCTTGTGCGCTATGTTCGACTCCAGGCTCCCCAGATGGGAATAGGCGTGGCAGGCTATCCCTGCCCGCATCCGGAATCATCCACCTACAGCGACGACCGTGGCTACACCTTGCGCAAGATAGAGTGTGGAGCAGACTTTGTTCTAACCCAGCTTTTCTTTGATGTGCGCGAATATTTTGAACTTGTTGACTGGCTGCGCCAGCACGGGTGCAACTGTCCTGTCATTCCCGGTGTCATGCCCATACAAAGCTTTGCCTCGCTCAAGCGTGTGCTTTCCCTGTGTGGGGCATCTATCCCGGGGAGACTCTTTCTTGAGCTTGAAGAGGCAGACAGGAACAGCAATGGTGACGTAGCTCGCATATGCATGGATTTCACAGTGGATCTCATCTCGCGTCTGCTCATAGGTGGTGCGCCTGGTATCCATCTCTATACGCTGAACAAGGCTGACCTTTGTCTTGACATAGTTCGTGAATGCGGACTCGGAAAGAAGTAGGGGAACAGGTGAAAACTTCCTGCAATGCACAGCCGCAGCCCCCATGCAAGGAAGCAGGGGAAGACGAGATGGATGGAACAACCGCGCAGTTGTCCAATGACAGGCTCAAACGTCTGGAGACATTGGTGGAACAGCTTCGCAGGGGTGAGTACAGTCCCGATTTTGATGCTTTGGCAAGGGCTCTGCTTGAAAAGGAACCGGAACTTTTCGGATTGCCCGCTCGGGGAAAGGACGCTTTCAAAAGGCAGGGCTAGGGAAAGTGCAGGAAGGGCAAAAGAAAAGCCCCCGTGGCGGGGGCTTTTCTTTTGCAAGAGCTGAAGAGAATCTACAGGCCCATGTTTTTCTTGGCCTTGGCAAACTTTTTTTTCACCTTTTGAGCAGCCTGATCGAACAGAGAGTCCGGTTTTTGGGAAAGCTCCTCGAATTCGCGCAAGAGTTCAATCTGTCTCTCGGTGAGCTTTGTGGGGGTGATGACCTTTACGTCCACAAGCAGGCTTCCCTTTTGAGAGCGGCCAATATAGGGAAGGCCTTCGTTTGCGATGCGCAGGATTGTCCCGCTCTGAATCCCCTTGGGAATTTCAAGGGGCAGTTCGCCATTGAGTCCTGGAACCTCTATGCGGCACCCGAGAGCTGCCTGGGTAAAGGATATTTCGGTTGTATATATGAGATCCTGTCCCTGACGCTCGTAGACCTTGCTCGGTTCGACGCGGACGATAACGTAGAGATCTCCTGGAGGCCCTCCGTATTGCCCCGGCTCACCTTCGCCGTGTACGCGCAATCTTGTACCCGAGTCCACGCCAGCCGGGACACGTACGTAAAGTTCCTTTGTTTTCTTGACCAGACCTTCACCATGGCAGGTGGGGCAGGGTCTGGGAATATGCTGACCTGTACCATGACAGTAGGGGCATGGTGTCGCCAGCGAAAAGAATCCCTGGGATCTGTGGATGTGGCCAGTGCCCTTGCAGCGCGGGCATGTTTCCACCTTGGTGCCGGGCGCAGCGCCTGAACCATGGCAGGTCCCACAGGTTTCGTGACGGGGGAGGACGAGTTTCGCCTCGTCGCCGCGAGCTGCCTGCTCAAAGGTTATGGTCAGCTCGTAGCGTAAATCCGCACCCTGCATGGCTGCAGTGCCAGAGCCGCCAAAACCAAAGAAATCGCCAAAGAGATCGCCGAACTGCGAGAAGATATCGCTTGTGCTGGCAAAGCCCTGTCCCTGGTCAACACCATCAAAACCAAACTGGTCGTAACGGGCGCGCTTGTTTTCGTCGCGCAGAACATTATAGGCTTCTGCAGCTTCCTTGAACTTCTCCTCTGCTTCCTTGTTCCCGGGATTGCGGTCGGGATGATACTGGAAGGTCAGCTTGCGATAGGCCTTCTTCAGTTCCTCCTGGGTTGCATTCCTGGGAACCCCGAGGACTTCATAGTAATCTCTCTTGCTGTCCATATGGTTGTTGTCTCTGGCAAAGTCTTGGGAGTGACCAAATAGTGGTTGCAGTCAGGGAAAGGCTCTGGACGTTGGGCGTACTTCCCGGGCTGAAAAATGTGTCTGCTACTTTGGATTGTCCAATTCGGGGCACTTGACCTTGCCTGCGGCAATTTCGCGCAGGGCAGTCACGATTTCCTTGTTGTCCGTCTTGATGAGGGGATCATATCCATCGCGGTACTGACGAACTCTCTTGATAGCCATCTGAACAAGCAGAAAACGGTTCTGAACGACTTTCTGGCAGTCTTCGACGGTAATACGGGCCATATAACCTCCATTGCAGACATGCTGAAAAAAAAGTAATGCCAGCTTCTGCACTGTCAAGGGCGCTGTATGAACCAGTTGCCCTGTGGCAACCACGATCCTGGTGCCAGAGGGCTGATTCATTTGAAATTTGTCTTTTTATTTGAGCGTACTCTTGCCTGTCAAGATCAAAATTTGCCAGTTGCCGGTCAAAAATCTTCAATTTGCCGAAAAATCAGATAAATATGCGAGGGCATTTCTTTTGCCTTCCCTGACGCAGCAAATGCTTGCAAAAAGGGATGCCAAGGAAGCCGCAAACCATGACAAGGAAGGAATCATGAGGGAAAAACGCAGTTTTGCCCAGGAAACGTGTATCAGGAGCATGGGCAAGGCCATGCAACAGACAGGTATGCTTTACCCCGGATGCCGGGTAGGGGTAGCTGTGTCTGGTGGGGTAGACAGCTTTGTCATGCTCAAGTGCCTGCGTCTTCGCCAGGGGATAGTTCCCTTTCCCTTCGAGATTTTTGCCATTCACCTAAATCCTGGCTTTGATCCTGCCAATCACGAGCCTCTTGTCACCTGGCTTGCCCAAAACGGAATACCCGGCCATGTGGAAATTACGGATTATGGCCTGCAGGGACACAGCGAGGCAAATCAGCGCAACAGTGCATGTTTTCGTTGCGCGTGGCTCAGAAGAAGAAGACTGTTCGAACTGTGTCGCGAGTACCATCTCACCCACCTTGCCATAGGCCATAATGCCGAGGATCTGGTCTCGACGTTCTTTCTCAATCTTTGCCGCAACGGCAGGGTGGAGGGGATGTCGATGAGCGAGCCCTTCTTTGGCGGCTCCCTGCAGGTTATCCGACCTCTCATGCTGGTAGAGAAGCGGACCATAAGGGCAGCAGCCCGCAAGTGGGAACTCCCTGTCTGGTCCAATCCGTGTCCTTCGGCAGGACACACATCCCGTTCATCCATGGAAGAGACACTGCACACTCTTTACGGGGTTACGGACAATGCCAGACGCTGTATTTTTAACGGTCTGACACGTTGGCAGCTGGACAAGGACAGGATTAGGGCGCAAGAGGACGCAAAGATTGGGCCAGAACAGGCAAATTAACAGGCAAAAAATACCTCTTAGGAGGTATTTGGACTTGAAAAGAGGGCCATTTCGTAGCATTGTGCCGCCAACGAGTCCGGCCCGGCCCCAGTGCCCGAACAAGCTGCAAGGTGCCGTGCTCTATTTCGAAAATGCTGGAGATTTCGATGGAATTCAACTTTTTTAGCATGATTGCCAACGCCAGTCTGGTGGCCAAGGCCGTACTGCTTATCCTTTTTCTCATGTCAGTGGGAAGCTGGGGGCTGATGATTCAGAAGGCACTGCTTCTGGGGGCAGCCAAGCGCAAGGCCATTGCCGGTATCAGAAATTTCGAGGACGCGGCAAATTTGCGCGACGCAGTGCAGTTTCTTGGTGCCGATCCCAATTCTCCGCTGTATGCCGTTGCCCAGAAGGGCGTTATGGAATTCAACAGATCCAAGGAGCTTGGCAACTCCTCGGATGTCATAGTCGATAACGTGCGCAGGGCTCTCAGGCAGGGTGTGGGATCTGAGCTTTCTCGGATGCAGGCCTCCTTCTCGCTTCTGGCAACCTGCTCCAACACAGCTCCCTTTATAGGACTTTTCGGTACAGTCTGGGGCATCATGCACTCCTTCCATTCCATCGGCATGTCCAAGTCAGCATCGCTCGCCACTGTAGCCCCCGGCATTTCCGAAGCTCTGGTTGCAACAGCCATAGGTCTGGCAGTGGCAGTCCCTGCCACGATTGGATTCAACTTTTTCCTCGGTCGCCTTGCCCAGATAGACACCCTGCTGGTCAATTTCGCAGGCATCTTCCTCAACCGCGTACAACGCGAACTCAATGCCCATCGCAAGGTGTCAAAGACCGGAGCTACGGAGTTCTAGACCATGCAAGCTTCTCAACCTGGACGTTTTGTCTCAGAAATCAACGTGACGCCCTTCGTAGACGTCATGCTGGTCATGTTGATTATCTTCATGGTGGCGACACCAATGATGAGTGAAGGACTTGATGTCGATCTGCCCCAGACGAAACAGGTAGAAGTGCTGCCAACAGAGAGCGAGCACATGACGCTTACAGTACGGCGGGATGGTGCCATTTTTCTGGACGAATACCGGGTAGATGATATTGAACAGCTTGAGGGATTCCTGCAGAGTCTGGTCAAGGAAAAGAACAAGTCTCTCTTTCTCCAGGCGGACAAGGAAGTGCCCTACGGGGTTGTTGTAGATGTCATGGGGCGCATCAAGGCAGTAGGAATTGAAAAGCTCGGCGTCATTGCCGAAAATGTCGAGATGGCCGCAGCTGCAGCCAAACAGGCTTCGCGTTCAAGATAGGGGATTGGTTTCTCATGCCCTTGGCAACATATATATTGTCGCTGTGCCTGCACATAGCGGTCATCCTGCTCATCTGGCTCTGGCCAGTGGGCTCTCCGCTCATTGACATGACAAAGCCTGTGCAGATCAGCCTTGTGGAAGGAGATCCGGGCGGCAACAAGACTCCTTCCCCCATTCTGGGGCCCATGGGTGAAAAGGGAGAAGGTGAGCCTGCTCCTTCTGCACCAGCAGAAAAGGCTGAAGTGGCCGCCCACGAAAGGGAAGAGGTCAAAGCTGCTCCAGATCCGGCCAAGGCCTTGCCTATTCCTCAGGAAGAACCCAAGAAGGCCGAGCCCAAGCCAAAGCCCAAACCCGAACCAAAACCTGAACCCAAACCGGAGCCGAAGCCCGAACCCAAGAAGGAAGTAGCCAAGAAACCGGAACCGAAGAAGGAACAACCAAAAAAGGAACAACCCAAGAAGGAGCAGCCGAAGAAGGAACAGCCCAAAAAGGACAAGCGCGAGCAGGAAGAGGATCCCATCAAGGCTGCCCTCAACCAGGCCAAGCGCAAGGCAACTTCACGGGCAGAGTCCGGTGACAGGGGGTCCTCGGTAGAGCGTGCGCTTGCAGAAGCCCGCAAGAAATCCAGCGGAAACCGCGGTGGTGGCGGTGGCGAAGGCAGCGGGCCTGGCGGAGGTGGTCTGCATTCTGTCTATATAGGGCAGGTCATGCTGGCAGTGCGTCCCAACTGGGGATATGCCTCGGCTACCAGACAGAATCTGCAATGCACTATTGTTATTGATGTCAGCGCCCAGGGTGAAGTTCAGGATTGCGTGGTTGTCCGTTCGTCCGGAAATGTTCAGTACGATTCGTCCTGTGTGAATGCCATCATGCGTACAAGCAGGGCCGGAGACTTTCCGCCTCCCCCAAGTCCCGAATATCAGAGTCTGGAAATGGTGTTTACGCTCAATGAACTGAGACGAGGCTAGGGCCTCTGCACTATACGCATCCTGCCTGTGCGCACACTATGAGGAGGTTGCCCCTTGAAACATACTCGTGCATGGACGCTCTTTCTTCTTGTCTTGACGCCTGGCCTTGCATACCCGGATATGGCTTGGGCTGCCCAGCGTATCTTCATCGCGGGCGGTTTGAGCGGCGAGAACTATGCGGCAGGAGTATTCGGGCGCATTGGCGAGGTGTGGGATCCTCCTCAGGGGCTTTATGGCGAATACAGGACAGAGATAGAGCTCCTTATTGACAGCTCGGGCATGTTGCAGGATTGCGTTGTAAAACATTCCTCTGGACATGACACCTTTGATACATCGGCATGCGGTGCAGCTCACAAGGTGGGCAGATTTGCGCCACCTCCGGATGGTCAGGCAGTACGCCTTGCGTGTACCCTGCAGATCCGGAAGCCTTCAGAAACGCCAGTAGACCCTGATGAAGAGCTCAAGCGACAGGTTCGCGAGAGAGCGCAGCGTGATCGGGAGTACAGGGTACGCGAAGCCGGGTATGCCGAAGAAGATGCCCGCGCCAGGGCCGAAGCTGTTGCACGGGAACGGGGTGAAAGTTTCGCAGGATACGAGTTTGCCCCCGGGCAACATATTCCGGGAGCAAGGGAATTGAGGGAACGCACCCCCGTCAAGCCTTTGCCAGAGCCCAAGTCAAGGTCACTGGAGGAAAAAAGGGAACCGTCCCAAGTGGTTGTTCCCGGACCAGTCATTAGCAGGTATCCCCCAAAACCCGGGCTGACAGATTTGGTGATTGAATCTCGCGATATCCGGAATAACGACGTGCATGTCCAGACCGTTCCTGCCGGTAAAGTCGATGGCCAGGAAAAGAAAAACTCTCTGCAAAAGGAAGAGGCGCCAGGGACCAATTTTTCAGGGCAGAGCGAACAGGAAAAGCTGAAGGCAGAAGAAAGCAAAATCTCTGCTCCAGGTGTAGTCGGCAAGACTGCGCAGGAGAGTTCTGCTGCAGCAAAGCATGAGACAACTTCCGCACAGGGGCCGGGAGCAAGGCAGGACTGGGTTGTTCCGCAGCCACCACTGCCATCTGCACAGGTGAAGGGCAGGGTGATAGATCCCAAGGCACCAGCTACGCCACTACCCCTTTCCGACGAACGCAAGGCCGAGATAGCCGCTGAAGCCGAGGCAGCCAGAAGCTTGCGCAGGGAAGAATCCTCGGGACAATCGTCTGCCAAGGCAGTTCCTGCTCCAAGTGTTACCGACAAGGCGACACGGAAGAGTCCTGCAGCAAAGCATGAGGCAACTTCCACACAGGGACAGGAAGCAAAGGTAGACTGGGTTGTTCCACAGCCACCGCCGCCATCTGCACAGGTGAAGGGCAGGGTGATAGATCCCAAGGCATCAGCTACGCAACTACCCCTTTCCGACGAACGCAAGGCTGAGATAGCCGCTGAAGCCGAGGCAGCCAGAAGCTTGCGCAGGGAAGGAGCCTCGGGACAATCGTCTGCCAAGGCAGTTCCTGCTCCAAGTGTTACCGACAAGGCGACACGGAAGAGTCCTGCAGCAAAGCATGAGCCAGATTCCGCACAGGGACAGGGAGCAAAGGTGGACTGGGTTGTTCCGCAGCCACCACTGCCTTCTACGAAAGTGCAGGGCAAGGTGATAGATCCCAAGGCACCTGTCACGCCATTTCCCCTGTCTGATGAACGCAAGGCGGAGATTGCCGCTGAAGTGGAGGCAGCCAGGGCAGCCAGAGCCTTGCGCAGGGAAGAAGCCGCAGGACGCTCGTCTGCCCCTACTGCCTCCGAAGGGATTGCTTCGAAAAAAGAGGATACTCAGCCTTCTTACTTTGAACAGCCGAACAACAGTCCCGGGGCTGCAAGGTAGTGTCTTTTCGGATTGCCACGTCCAAACAAGGCAGCAGGAAAGGCAGCCGCAACAAGAATGTCGCGCCTTCGTCCCTGAACATCCTTGACGAAAAATTTTCGCTTGGGCACATTTGCAGCCACACATTTTTCACACAGAAGCAAATCAACAATCGTCCTCTGTTTTCAGAGAGCATTTCAACAAATCATGCTGGAGAAATATGATGCTTCGTAAATTTCTCGCCATTGCCCTGACCGTGTTTTTCTGTACTGCCGGTCAGACCCTAGCCGCGCCACGCGTGGACATCTATGGGCCTGGGCAGAATGTGGTCAATCTGGGGCTTGCCGCACCCATCACCGGACCCAATACGGAAGCTCGACAAATGGGGGCACAGCTGCAGAAACTTGTCAATGAAAACCTGAGTTTTCTGCCCTTCATGCGTCTGACAGATCCCAAAACCGTCCTTGGAGGAACAGTTCTTGCCGGTGTTGAGCCGCCACAGGCTGACTTCAAGCGTTTTCAGCTGGCTGGCAGTGATATAGTTGTTACAACTCTTTGGCCCAACGGTGACAGAGGGACCACCAGGGTACAGATGAGAGCCTATGAGACAAGCGGTGGGGCTCGTCTTTTCGGCAAGGAGTATCCCAGCGTTTCAAGCAGGGATCTGCCCGAAGTGGCAGACAGGTTTTGTGCGGATCTGCTTGAGGCCCTGACTGGCAACGGAGCTTTCTTCCGCTCTACCCTTGCCTTTGTCGTGAAGAGGGGCAAGCTCAGCGCCCAAGTTTGCCTTGCCAAGCCAACAGGCCGTGATTTCAGGCAGATCACGAATATTCGCGGCGAAGCAATGTCTCCCACCTGGTCCCCTGACGGTCGCTTTATTGTCTTCACCCAGATTGATGAGCGTTCGCATTCCCTTGGCGTGTGGGATGCCCGCAGCCGCAGAGTTCAGAGAGTCCGTTTCCCCGGCGACGTTGTCATCGGACCTTCCTTCCTGCCCAACAACAAGGTTGCCGTGGCTCTTTCCAATGGCAAGTATCCTGTCATCTACCAGCTGAACCATGTCTTCAAGAAGGAAAGGGTGTTGGAGCAGGACAATTCCATCAATGTGTCTCCTACCTTTGATAAGACAGGCACCAAGATGGCCTTCACTTCCTCCCGTCTCGGCGGCCCCCAGATCTTCATGAAGGATCTGAATACAGGAGCCGTGACACGTGTGAGCCAGCAGGGTTCCTACAATACGGAAGCCAACCTCTCTCCCGACGGCACGCTCGTTGTCTTCAGCCGCCTGACTGCCTACGGACAGAGAATTTTTGTCCAGGACCTTGTGACAGGGGCCGAAACTCAGGTTTCCTTTGGGCCTGGTTCTGACGAACAGCCCTCGTTCTGCGCGGACAGCTACTTCATAGCATTTTCTTCTTCCCGCGGTGGCAAGCGGTCGATTTATCTGACAACCCGTCATGGTGGGGATGCCAAGAGGGTGCCTGTCAATGGCAATGCCTATTTCCCCCGCTGGGGAATTCCTGCCCAGGGACGCTAAAGTCAGAAATTCTGGAAATTCTTGAAAAAGGGGGTACAAGATGTTGTACCCCTTTTTTTTCTTGTAAAAAAGAGCAGGCAATCCGGGTTGATTTCAAGGACTTTTCTTGCCAATCCATGGCAAGGTTGATACAATTATTTACACCTTTTGTCGGAAAGCCAGTTTTTCCGTATGGGGAACTGTGAATCCGCGCAGCTTCCTGCGTCACGCGTGAGGAAGGGAGTGGATGAATAGCAGTACGGCTGAAGGGGTTCGGATAGGATTGGCTGCAAGGCTGCTCGCCCCGAAGAAAGGCATAACAACCAGTGGCTGTTTGCAGGCTGGCAAGCGCAGATCGCGAAACGCCCCACAGGTTGTGGCTTTCATGAACTCTCGAACACAAGTGCGAGATGGGCATGGCTCGATTTGGCTTGTAAAACGGCTTGGATCGAGACTCTTTCGGGGAAAAAGACACCTGTATGTCTTGACAAAATCACAAGTGAAGATACCATTCATTGCAGTTGAGAGGGAATTTTATATCCCGCTTTTCTCAACGTGATAGTATGGAAATTTCCATTTCTAGAAGCTGTTCAGGAGGCTTATAATGAAACGTTTCGCTCTCGTTCTTGCGCTGGTGGTGGCTCTTGCTGCCGGTTTTGGTTGCGCCAAGAAGTCTGCAGAACCTGGCTATGCTGACACTGGCATTTCCCCTGAAATGCAGGCTGCCATTCAGCAGATCACCGATGGTCGCGTGCTGTTTGCATTTGATCAGTACACCATTCAGCCCCAGTATCAGGAAGTCCTGAAGGCCAAGGCTGAGCTGATGAAGCGCTACAACACCATCCGCGTGCGCATCGAAGGCAACTGCGACGAACGTGGCACCCAGGAATACAACCTTGCTCTTGGCGAACGCCGTGCACGTGCTGCCTATGACTACATGGTGACCTTGGGCGTTTCCCCCAGCCAGCTCGAGATGATTTCCTACGGCAAGGAAAAACCCGCCGTTCAGGGTCATGACGAGGCTGCCTGGTCCCAGAACCGTCGCGACGACTTCCGCGTGATCGCCCACTAGTTCTTGTACCAGCAATAAATTTTGATAGAGGGGAAGCTGTTCCAGATGGAATGGCTTCCCTTGTTTCATGTAGGACTCCATTTTTGTGGGGTCTTTTTTTGTGTTCGCGCAAAGAGGTACTTGCATATGGACGCTGGCAAAAATATACTTTGAGAACACAAAAAAGGATAGTTTTGCGGGATGTGTTCTTTTCCATTGTTGCACTGTCTGCCCAATTCCTCTGTTTTCCCGCGTTGTACGGAATCCCAGGAGAAATACGCCAACAGCTCCCCAGGGGCATAAAACAGCAAGACCCGTCTTTGCGATGAAGATCACAATTTTGGATGGCGGGATCATCAATCCCGGCGATTTGCAATGGCAGCCAATAACCGATCTTGGCGAGACAAATATTTACCCCAGTACCCAGCCGTCTGAAATTGCCAAACGAACAGCAGAAAGCGATGTCGTATTGGTGAACAGAATGCCACTGGATGCCGAGGACGTTGCCTTGCTTGGCCCCAATGTGAGGCTGGTTGCCATCATGTCTACCAGTACCGATCTGGTTGACATTCAGGCCCTTGAGAAGCGGGGCATTGCTGCATGCAATGTACAGGATTACAGTTCTGCGGATGCGGCAGAACATACGCTGGCTCTCATGCTCAATCTCTTGCGAAGGGTGAGCGTCCATTCTCAAAGTGTTCATGAGGGTGAATGGACGAGACTCAGGGTCTGGTCCTTCTGGACAGATCCCCCAGTCTGCCTGGACAAGAAGATCCTTGGTCTTGTCGGTTTTGGTGCCGTAGGGCGCAGAGTAGGGCGCCTGGCCAATGCCTTTGGCATGGAGGTTTTGGCCACCTGCAGAACGCCCAGGAATCCCCCCTCGTTTGCGCCCTTTTCCTTTGTCGGTCTTGACACCCTGCTGCAGAAAGCTGATGTGGTTTCCCTGCATTGTCCCCTGACACGGGAGACAAAAGAGCTCATCTGCAAGAAAACAATCGAACGCATGAAGGATGGAGCCTTTCTTGTCAATGTGTCGCATGGTGGCCTTGTAAACGAGAAGGACTGCGCGAAAGCTCTTGTCGATGGCAAGCTGGCCGGCTTCGGTGCCGATGTGCTTGCGCATGAACCGCCAAGAAGGGACAATCCCCTTCTCCATGCACCCAATACGATTATCACGCCTCATATGGCATGGACTTCAAGAACTGCCAGACAAAGACTGCTCAGCCTAAGCGGTGAAATAGTGCGGCGCTGGATGCAGGGAACGCCTGTCAATCTGCTGAACAGGGTAAAGGCTGCTCCCCGTGAGATCTAGGATTTGCATGGAAAGACAGGCAATAGCAACTTTTGAGCGGAAAAAGCTTTCTTGAGACATATATCATGAGAATCGACATACATACCCATGCCTGGCTTTCTCATGGTGCAAAAAGAGCTGTCCAGGCTCTTTCTCGGGGATTTGGGCTGCAATGCGAGGCAAGTGGTGTTCTTGATGATCTTGTGAACGAAGAGCGCAAGGCAGACATGGACAGGGCCTGCGTTCTTTGTTGTGCCGCAAGGGGAGAGCATGTTCACGCTGTCAATCGCTTTGCCATCTCGCTCCTTGCCAAAGACAGCCTGCTTCTCCCCTTTGGAACAGTGCACCCCGAGTTGCCCTCCTGGGAGGAGGAGCTGGATTTTCTTGCCAGTGCAGGCATTGGCGGCATCAAATTGCACCCGGACTATCAGGGGTTCAGGCTGGATGACAAGGCCATGTTCCCGCTTTACGAGGCAATGAGCGGACGCTTTTGTCTCCTTGTCCATGTTGGCAGCCGCCAGAAACAAGGGGGCTGCAAAACGTTGTTTTCCACTCCCAGACAGCTTGAAAGGATTGCCGGGAGCTTTCCTTCTCTGCACATCATCGGGGCGCACATGGGGGGATGGTGCATGTGGGATGATGTGGAAGAGATTTTTGCGCATGGCTGCCCCGAAAATCTCTGGTTCGATACGTCCAATACGTCGTTTCATGCAGACAGTTCACGTCTTGGACGACTGCTGCGCATTCTGCCTTGTGACAGGTTGGTGTTTGGCTCGGACTGGCCCTTTTTCAGGGTAGAGGGGGAGCTTGCAAGGTTGCAGGCAGTGGGTTTGTCCGGCAGGCAAATGGACGATTTGACGCGCAATGGAGAAAGGCTTCTAAAGCTGTATTATCCCTGTCTCGGCCAATAATCCGAAAAAGAGAAAGGGCAGAACCATGATATGGTTCCGCCCTTGATATCCGTCAGGAAGTCTGTTTGCTTCCTGTGCTGAATGCCTAGTAAATGCCGGGCACCCGGCAACCTCTGTTACCGCTGCTTCCTTTCGGACCTGACGGGGTTGGCAGCGCTACCGCCACCCGGCAGATGCAAGGTAGTCACAAGCGATTTCCTTGTCAAGGATTACTTGCAGCGATCTTCGAGAGCAGCCACAGCAGGCAGCTTCTTGCCCTCGAAAAGTTCGAGGAATGCGCCACCGCCTGTGGAAATGTAGTCCATCTTGTCAGCCAGGCCATAACCTTCGACTGCAGAAATGCTGTCTCCGCCGCCCACAACCACAAAGGCCTCGGAATCGGCCATGCTCTGTGCAATGGCCTTTGTTCCTTCGCCAAAGGGATTGATTTCAAATACGCCCACAGGACCGTTCCACACTATTGTCCTGGCTTCCTTGAGGACCTTGTCGTAGAGCTCCCTTGTCTTGGGTCCCACGTCGAGGATCATTTTGTCCTCGGGGACCTCGTTTGCCATGCACACAGTGGCTGTGGCGCCTTCCTTCAGCTCGTCTGCCACCACTACATCGATGACAAGGGGAATTTCCTTGCCGAGCCTTTCTGCCTTGGCCAGAATCTCCTTGGAAGCTTCAACAAGATCCGGTTCATAGAGGGATTTGCCAACACTGTTCCCCTTGGCTGCAAGCATGGTGTTGGATATGCCGCCGCCAACAATGAGCTTGTCCACCTTGTCGAGCAGATTGTTCAGAAGTTCAAGCTTGGTGGAAACCTTGGAACCTCCAATGACAGCCACAAGCGGGTGCTGGGGATTGTCGAGAACCTTGGCGAAGGCTTCGAGTTCGGCAGTGAGCAGAAGGCCCGCGCAGGCCTCCTTTGCGGCGCGGATGGCACCTTCGGTGGACGCCTGGGCGCGGTGGGCAGTGGCAAAGGCGTCCATGACGTAGACGTCGCCGAGATCGGCAAGCTTTTTGGCGAGAACAGGATCATTGGCCTTTTCGCCCTTGAGGCAGCGTACGTTTTCAAAGACCACTACGCCGCCGGGGCGGACTTTTCTTGCCACTTCAAAGTCGTCTGTGAGCAGGGCGTCGCGGCCAAGGCATTCGCCAAGGCGGCTTGCCACTGGTGCCAGGGAGAACTGCGGATCAAACTCACCTTCCTTGGGGCGTCCAAGATGGGACAGGACAATGACGCCTGCGCCCTTGTCAAGAGCATACTGTATGGTGGGCAGGGCAGCGCGGATACGCTTGTCGTTGGTAATTTTGCCGTTGTTGACGGGCACATTGAGATCTTCGCGAATGACAACAGTTTTGCCGCGAAGATCCAGATCCGTCATCTTGGGAATAGGCATTGGTTTCCTCCACCGGTTGGACCGGTACAGACAAAAGTGTGCGTAGCCCTGACTGCGGTCAGGGGCAGAAAATCTGCAATATTGGCGTCTAGGCCTTCCCGAGCAGGGCAAGAGCTCTTGCCACCACATTGTCGGCAGTAAAGCCGAAATGCTTTGCAAGTTCACCGCCGGGAGCAGATGCGCCAAAGTGATCCAGGCCCAGTACATCGCCGTCAAGGCCTACATAGCGGTACCAATAGCCGGACCATGAAGCTTCCACAGCCAGACGGGCACGCACGTCTTCGGGAAGGACGCTCATTTTGTACTCTTCATCCTGGGCGTCGAAGACTTCGCAGGATGGCATGGAAACAACGCGCACCCTGACACCCTGGCCGTCCAGAATACTGGCCGCCTCCACACAGAGAGAAACTTCGGAACCAGTGGCAAGAAGAATGAGTTCAGGTTTGCCCTGGCAGTCGCGTACAATGTATCCGCCCCTGGACATGGCGGGATTCTTGCCCTTGTCGATGTAGGGCAGGCTCTGGCGGGAAAGTGACAGACAGGTTGGGCCCTGTGCTGCAAGAGCCGCCTGCCATGCAATGGCGCACTCTTCTGCGTCGCAGGGGCGCCAGACAGTGCAACCGGGTATGGAGCGCAGCATGTTCAGCTGTTCTATGGGTTGATGAGTGGGGCCATCCTCGCCAACCGCATAGCTGTCGTGGGTCAACACCCAGCAGACGCGCAATTTCATGAGGGCTGCAAGACGGATAGCGTGTTTCGCGTAGTCGGAAAAAACCATGAAGGTTCCGGCATAGGGGATGAAGCCGCCATGAACGGCAAGTCCATTCATGATGCAGCCCATGGCAAATTCACGCACACCGTAGCAAAGATAGTTGCCGTCATAGGTGTCGGGATTCATGATAACGGACGAGGCCGTTTTGGTCCCGACAGAACCCGAAAGATCCGCAGAGCCGCCAACAAGTTCGGGAATGGCAGGAACAAGTTCGCTCAAGACGTTTTTCGAGGACACTCTGGTGGCGAGTTTTTCCCTTGCTTCACGGGCTTTGCGCACAATATTGTCCACAACAGTGTCGGTGCCTACAGGGAGAGTGCCGCTGATGCGGCGAACAAATTCCTTGGCAAGACCAGGGTGATCCTTTTTGTAGCCTTCAAGCAGGGTTTGCCACTCCTCTTCCCATGCCTGGCCCTGTTTTGTGGCGTCCCAAGCAGCAAGAATTTCTGCCGGGATGGAGAAGGGCTCGGCAGGAAGGCCGAGGTCGATCTTTGCCTTGCTTGCGTTGTCTGTTCCGAGAGGAGAGCCATGGCATTTTTCGCTGTCGGCTAGGACAGAACCAAAACCGATGTGGGTGCGGCAGATAATGATGGAAGGACGTGTTGTGTCGCTTCTGGCCTCGGCGAGAGCCTTGTCCAGGGCCTCGGCATCATGTCCGTCGATGGGGCCAACGACCTGCCAGCCGTAGGCCTCAAAGCGCTTTGCCACATCTTCCGTGAACCATCCGCTGACCTTGCCGTCAATGGAAATACCGTTGTCGTCATAGAGGGCAACAAGCTTGCCGAGTTTCCATGTGCCTGCAAGCGAGCAGGCCTCGTGGCTGACGCCTTCCATAAGGCAACCGTCACCCATGAAAACATAGGTCATGTGGTCGACGATATTGTAGCCGGGCTTGTTGTATTTTTCTGCAAGCATGCGCTCTGCCAGGGCCATGCCGACAGCAGATGCAATGCCGGAGCCGAGGGGCCCGGTGGTAATGTCAACGCCTGGGGTATGTCCATGCTCAGGGTGTCCCGGAGTGAGCGAATCCCACTGGCGGAAATTCCTGATGTCCTCCAAGCCGAGCTTGTAGCCTGTGAGATAAAGCAGGCTGTACATGAGCATGGAGGCATGTCCATTGGAGAGCACAAAGCGATCGCGGTTGAACCAGTCTGGGTTGGCAGGATTGTGTTTGAGGCAGTGGCGCCAGAGTGCTTCGGCCATGTCGGCCATGCCCAGTGGGGCCCCGGGGTGGCCGGATTTGGCTTTTTCTATGGCATCTATGGCAAGAGCCCTGATGGCATTGGCACACTGCGAACGGGTCACGGTCATGAAACTCTCCTTGAAGCTCGCTACGCCTGGCGAGGTTTCCATTTTGAACAGACTTGTGCTGCCAAACGCAGCTCGCCCTGAGCGGCTGCCTTCTGGAATTGGGCGAGGCGCTCGTCGTAGGGCGGAAATTTGAAGAAGGCGGATCCGGACACAAAAACATCGGCACCACACTGAACCAGCCTGCCGATGTTTTCTGGACAAACCCCTCCGTCTACCTGAATGGGAATATGGCTGCCATTGTTGGCATCCAGAAGCTCGCGCACTGCCTGAATTTTTGCTTCTACTACAGGCAGGAATTTCTGGCCGGAAAAACCGGGGTTCACGCTCATGAGCAGAACAAGATCCAAATCCGCAGTCAGCCAGCGAAGCTGCCCGATATCCGTGGAAGGATTGAGCGCTACACCGGCAAGACAGCCCAGTTCACGTATTTTGGCAAGGCAGCGCTGCAGATGGGTTTCGGCTTCGGAGTGGACAACAATGAGGTCCGCACCAGCCCTGGCAAAGTCCTCCACATAACGGGAGGGGGCGTTCACCATGAGATGGGCGTCAAAAAAGAGGCTGCACTGCTTTCTCAAGGAAGCAATGACCGGGATGCCAAAAGTAATGTTTGGTGCAAAGCTTCCGTCAATGACATCAAGGTGCAGCCAAGGCACGCCGGCCTTTTCAAGATCCCGGCATTCCTCTGCGAGTTTGCCAAAGTTTGCAGAGAGTAGTGAGGGGGAAAGTATCATGCGCGGGCTTCCTCCTGTTCGAGTTCCTGCTTCAATTGCTTCAGATCCTGGAGAATGGAGCGCAGAAAGACATTGTCGCTGCCCTTGCGCATGGCAGAGCGGGCGCGGCGTTTTTCTGCCTGTTCTCTGTGTCTTTCTGCAAGTTTTCTGTTACGGGTTTCAATTTCTTCTGCAGACATGGTTGCAGGTGCGCGTCTGAGAAGATGCTGGCGTGCCCCTTCAATGGTCATGCCCCTGGTATAGAGCAATTCCCGTATGCGCTGCAGCATGCGCAGATCCTGTTCCGTATAGGCCCTGTGGCCACTTGGCAGGCGTATGGGCGCAAGGACAGGAAACTCCTGCTCCCAGAAACGGAGAACAGATGTTCTGACACCGAGTATGGTGGCAATCTGCCCTATACGATAGGTTCTTCCCAAATCTCCCATGCAGTCGGAATCCCCCGAGGAATCGCAAGCAAAAGATCCTTTTTCCGCACGCATACTGACACTTTTTTTTTCTGCCGTCCATATGAGGGCAAGTCTTGGACAAAGGAACACAACACTTCTGCAGCCTGCTTGCCTGTTGCTTCAACCTGAAGAGGCGGGCATTGGGGACAAAAAAGGCACGCAAGCCTTCAGGACTTGCGTGCCAAAAGATTGTGTGACGCTTTGCCGATGTCAGATGACAGAAAGAGCGCTAGATGCGGACGCCGAGGTCCTTTTCCAGGGCGTGCACAATGCGATCCCTTTCCTTGTCCGCTTCCGCATCCTTGAGCGTTTTCTTCGGAGAACGCATGGTCAGACGGAAGGTGAGGTTGCGGCTTGAGCCGTCCTTGGGAACAAAGAGGTCGATCATGGAGACGTCTTCAAGCAGGAAGGATCCGGATGAGATGATGGCATCCATGATGGTCTTTGCCTTCATGCCAGGATCCGCGATGACCGTGATATCCCGGCGAACAGCGGGATAGGTTGCGAGCTCCCTGAAGCCTGTCGTTGCTGCGTCGTGCAGCCTGCGCAGAACTTCAAGGTTGAATTCTGCCACCCATACAGGCCAGCGAGCCTCATAGCGGTCGGCAATGGCAGGCTGGACACGGCCCATGGTGCCTACGCATTCCTCACCCACATACACGTCTACTGCAGGCAAGAGATAGGGATGCTCGCTTTTCAGGCTGACAGTCGGAGCGGGCAGATGCAGGAAACGCATGAGGTTTTCGGCTATGCCCTTGAGGTCAAGGTAGTCCAGTTCGCCGACTTTCTGTGGCCAGAGCTCGTCGTAGCGGCGGCCTGTGAGCAAAAAGCCCATCATGCCGGTCTCGCGTGTTCCTGTGTAGACTGTGTCGTCCTTCACGAAGACGTTGGCGAGCTCAAAGATGCGCACTGAGCTTGCATTCTGGCGCATGTTGGTATTCAGGGTGTGCAAAAGTCCGGGAGCAAGGGCGGTCCTGAGCACATCCTGGTCGGCAGAGAGGGGATTCATTATCTCGATGCGTCCTTCCTTAGGAAGATTGAGCAAATCGAGATCCCTTGTGCCCACAAAGCTGTAGTTGATGCATTCGTTGAGGCCAAGGCCGCTGGCCCAGCAGCGCAGACGATCCATGAATGCATAGGTGGTTTCGGGCAGGGAAGCGTCCTCAAGCTTGCGCTCGACACTGGGCAGGACAGGCTTGACCTTGTCCATGCCGTAGAAGCGGGCGACTTCCTCTATAAGATCCGCCTCGCGAGTGACATCGGGACGCCAGCTGGGCTGCTTCACGCTCCATTCGTCACTGTTTGTAGCATCCACCTCGCAGCCAAGGCCTGTCAGCACATTCTTGCTGAAGTCGAGACCGGGCTCCTCGCCAAGAAGTTTTGTGCAGCGGGCGGGGCGGTACTTGATTTGCGCAGGTACGAAGGGCGCAGGCTCGCTCTTGCAAAGTCTGTCGGAAACAATGCCACCGGCAAGACTCTGGATCATGGCACAAGCCCTGTCGAGGCACCACTGGGTTCTTTGCTGGTCCACGCCGCGTTCGAAGCGGAAGGATGCTTCGGAGTGCAGGCCAAGGCGCCTGGCCGTGGCGCGGATGGATGCAGGCCTGAAAATGGCGGATTCAAGGAAGACTCCCTTGCTTTCGGCAGTCATTTCGCTTTCGAGTCCGCCCATGACACCGGCAAGACCCACAGGGCCCTCTGCGTCGCGAATGGTGAGATCGCGGGCTGTGAGAATCCTGTCCTGTCCGTCCAGGGTCGTGAAGTGCTCCCCCTCTTCGGCATGGCGCACTATGACCTTGCCACCGCGCACCTTGTCAAGAGCAAAGGAGTGCAGGGGCTGGCCTGTCTCCATGAGGATGTAGTTGGTAACGTCAACAACATTGGAGATGGCGCGAACGCCCACGGCATGCAGACGGTAGCGCATGCGAATGGGGCTTGGGGCAAGCGTGGTACCAGTGATAACGCGACCCATGTAGCAGGGGCAGAACGCGGGATCCTCAATGACAATCTCCGGGTGGGGATAGTCGGAGGCCGAAAATTCGGGAAGCTTTTCCGTGACCTGCATGGGAAGATTGAAGGCTAGGGCCACTTCGCGGGCAAGTCCCAAGACACTCAGGCAGTCGGCCCTGTTGGGCGTAATATCTATATCGAGAACTTCCTTGTCGAGGTTCAGGGCATCAACAAGGGGAACACCTATGGGGAGGCTGTCATCAAGAACAAGGATGCCAGTGTGATCCTCGCTCAGGCCCATTTCCCTTTCGGAGCAGATCATGCCGAAAGAGGGTTCGCCACGCAATTTGGCCTTCTTGATCTGCATGCCTCCGGGCATGACAGTGCCGACCGTGGCCACGGCTACGGTCTGGCCTGCGGCCACATTGGGAGCGCCACAGACGATGGGCAGAAGTTCGCCACTGCCGACGTCCACCTTGCAGACGTGCATGTGATCGGAGTTGGGATGGGGAGCACACTCCACAACCTTGCCAACCACAATGGAAGAGATGTCTGCAAAGGGATGGACGATGTCATCCACTTCCAGACCAAGCATGGTCAGGCGGTCGGCAAGTTCCGAGGCGCTTCCTTCATAAGGAACAAATTCGCGTAACCAGGAGAGTGAAAGCAGCATAAGTCACCTTGGGCATGAAAGGGGCGTTGCAGATGTGTTTTGTCCTTCAACGCCGCATGAAAAAATATGTTTTACCAAAGAGGACGTTCGTCCATCGGGTTCGGAAGAGGGCGTTCCTTTTGTCTCTTGCCCCCGTATGCACCATTGCGCAGCCTCTCTTTTCGCGGCTTTTCCTGTATGTCAGGCGTTATGGGGTTGCCGTAGGCATCCCCAAAGGCTTCAATGGTGGGAATTTTCCGGCCCTTGAGCGGCGTGTCTGGAGACTCGAGTCCGGTTCTGGGAGGAGCCGAAGTTGAGTAGCTGGCAGCAGAGGCCATTTGCGGGCAAAAGCCTGCCAAAAGACAGGCACAGAACAGGGGCAACAGGGGAACACGCATCTTTGAACAAACCGTCTGAACAAGGCGCTTAGACAAACTGGCGCAGGAAACGAGCGTCGTTTTCAAAGAACATGCGCAGATCGCCAAGGCCATACGTAAGCATGGCAATGCGTTCTACGCCCATGCCAAAGGCAAAACCGGTAATGTCTTCCGGGTACCCCACGCAGGAAAAGACCGCGGGATCAACCATGCCGCAGCCAAGGATTTCAAGCCAGCCAGTGGTCTTGCAAACTCGGCAGGGTGTGCCGTTCACATGTCCCTTGCCGTGGCACAGGCAGCAGGAAATATCCACTTCTGCGGAAGGCTCCGTGAAGGGGAAGAAACTGGGGCGGAAGCGAACCTTGGTCTCCTTGCCAAACATGGCCTGACTGAAGGCAGTCAGAACTCCGCGCAGATGGGCCAGGGTCACATTGTCGCCTACCATGAGGCCTTCGACCTGATGGAACATGGGAGTGTGCGTGATGTCGGAATCGCGGCGGTAGACCTTGCCGGGAGAAACAACGGCCAGAGGGGGCCTGCGCCTCTCCATGGTGTGGACCTGGACTGCAGAGGTCTGGGTACGCAGAACAATGTTGTCCGTAATATAGAGCGTATCCTGCATGTCGCGGGCCGGGTGCTCGGGAGGCAGGTTCAGCGCTTCGAAATTGTAGTAGTCTGTTTCGACTTCGGGGCCGCTTTCGATATCAAAGCCCAGCTTTTCGAAAACAGAACAGATTTTTTCCATGGTAAGGGTGATGGGGTGTCTTGTACCTTCCCATGGATGGCGGCCCGGCAGAGTGGGATCGAAACTTTCGATAAAGGCCTGCTCGGCGAGGTCCTCGAGGGTTTTCTTGCGTGCTTCAAACAGGGTGGTGAGCTCTTCCTTGACCCTGTTTGCAACCTTGCCTGCCTCGGGGCGCTTTTCCGGAGCAAGCGAGGGCAATTCGCTCATGATGGAGGCAAGCTCACCCTTGCGGCCAAGGAATTTCACGCGCAGACTTTCCAGTTCATCGGCTGTAGAGGCTTTTTCGAGGCCTTTTTCCAGTTCCGGTGCAAGGCCTTCCAGAGCAGAAATGATATCCATGTCTAGTTCCGTGACCCGACCCCGGAAGCCGGGACGGGCTTGATGCAAAAAAAAGAAAAAGGAGACAAGGGCATAGCCTTGTCTCCTCGTTTCAAAGCAACTGTCCTTAGAGGGATGCTTTAGCCTTTTCCACCAGGGCAGCGAAATCATCCTTGTGGAAAACGGCAAGGTCGGCAAGAATCTTGCGGTCCAGAACGATGCCTGCAGCCTTCAGACCATGCATGAAGCGGCTGTAGGAAAGTCCGCTCAAGCGAGCACCAGCATTGATGCGCAGGATCCACAGCTGACGGAAGTCGCGCTTGCGGTGCTTGCGGCCGACAAAGGAATTTTGCATCGAGCGCTCAACGGCTTCCCTGGCGGTACGGTACAGACGATGGCGTGCACCGCGGAAACCCTTGGCAGCGTCAAGATATTTTTTGTGCCTGCGATGTGCGGCAAGACCTCTCTTTACACGCATTGGTGTGTCCTCCTCAAACCCGGACAAGGCGTAGGTCGGAAAGCCCGCCGGGACAGTACAATATGGGATCTTCCCCTTGGGGGACGATCAGCAAAAATCGGATGTAAAACCTATCCGTTGGGCAGAAGCCTGCGGACGGCCTTCAGATTGGCAGAATCCACCACGGTGGGCTGCCCAAGACGCATCTTGCGGCCAGGCGCTTTCTTGGTCAGGATGTGACGCAGGTTCTGACGGCGACGACGGTACTTGCCGGTGCTCGTCAGTTCGAAGCGCTTGGCGGCAGAACGCCGCGTTTTGATCTTCGGCATTTGTTTGGACCTCACAAAATGAAACTTTCCCTCTAGGGGAGGGTGAGCTTGCCTGAAAAACGTGCCCCTTGCAAGCTCTATTTTTTGGGCACAAGCAGCATCTGCAGGGTGCGGCCTTCGGCGCGTGGCTCCTGGTCAACCCTTGCGACATCCTCGAGATCCTTCACGAAGCGATCGAGTATGTCCATGCCGCGATCTTTGTGGACAATTTCGCGCCCACGAAAGAAGACTGTGACCTTGCAGCGGTCGCCATCTTCAAGGAATCGGCGAACATGCCGCACCTTGGTTTCGTAGTCATGGTCGTCCGTCTTGGGACGAACCTTGATTTCCTTGACCTGGACAACAGCCTGCCTTTTCTTGGCGTCCTGACGCTTTTTCTGCTGCTCGTACTTGAACTTGCCATAGTCCATAATGCGGCAGACAGGCGGTTCGGAATTGGAAGAGACCTCGACCAGATCACAACCTTCATCACGTGCCGCAGCAATGGCGTCATTGCGGGACATTATGCCCAGCTGTTCTCCGTCCATGCCGATAACACGCACTTCGCGCGCATGTATCAGCTCGTTACGGCGGACCCCGTCATCGGGCATGCGCCTGCGGGGTTTCATGTTAGGCGAAGCTATAGCTCATTCCTCCTTTCGTGAACGGTTCTGCCGCCGCGGCCCTGATCAGTTCAATCGTTTCCTCGACGGTCTTCATGCCCAGATTTTCTCCTGTGCGCAAACGAACGCTCACAGTTCCGCTCTGTGCTTCCTTTTCTCCCACCACAAGCATGTAGGGGATTTTGTTCACCTGAGCCTCGCGCACCTTGAAGCCAAGCTTTTCGTTGCGATCGTCGAGGCTGACGCGGATGCCGTTTGCGGCAAAGGTCTTTTCCATGTCCCTGGCTGCATCAATGGCAGCATCGGTAACAGTGAGCAACCTGGCCTGTTCGGGCGCAAGCCAGACAGGCAGGGCTCCTGCGTACTGCTCGATAAGCACGCCAATGAAGCGCTCCACGGAACCCATGATGGCCCTGTGCACCATAACGGGACGATGACGTTCGCCGTCCTGACCCACATAGGTCAGGTTAAAACGCTCGGGCAGGGTAAAGTCCACCTGAATTGTGGAGCACTGCCATTCGCGACCAATGCAGTCAAGCAGCTTGACATCTATCTTTGGTCCGTAAAAGGCGCCGTCACCCTCATTGATGCTGTAGGGGAGACCTTCCTTCCTGACGGCTTCGATAAGGGCGTTCGTAGCAAGCTCCCATGCCTCGTCCGTACCGATGCTGTCTTCGGGTCTGGTGGAAATTTCAATCTTGTACTTGAAGTCGAACAAGGTCATCAGATCCTGAATGAGGCGGATGACATTGATGATTTCGCTTTCAAGCTGCTCGGGTGTGCAGAGAATGTGCGCATCGTCCTGTGTGAACTGACGAACGCGCAAAAGTCCGTGCAGCACTCCGCTTTTTTCATGACGGTGTACAAGGCCAAGCTCGAAAAAGCGCTCGGGCATGTCACGGTAGGAGTGGACCGAATTGCCGTAGATAAGCATGTGCCCAATGCAGTTCATGGGCTTGATGCCATACATCTCTTCATCGATTTCGGTGAAGTACATGTTCTGGCGATAGTGGTCGTAATGTCCGGACTGCTTCCAGGTTTCCTGGCGCAGAAGTTGCGGGCCCTGCACAATGGAATAGCCACGTTTCAAATGCTCGCGCTTCCAGAAGTCTTCCAGGATGGTGCGCATGAGCATGCCCTTGGGCAGCCAGAAGACCATGCCGGGAGCAACGTGCTCGAAAAAGGTAAAGAAGCCTAGTTCCCGACCGAGCTTTCTGTGATCGCGGCGCTTGGCCTCCTCCATTTGGTGGAGATAGTCTTTCAGGGCTTTTTCATCCGCAAAGGCAGTGCCGTAGATGCGGGAAAGCATGCGGTTCTTCTCATTGCCGCGCCAGTAGGCTCCGGCAACGGCAGTCAGGCGAACATGGTCGCAAAAGCCCGAATTCGGCACGTGAGGACCACGACACAGGTCCACAAAATCGCCAAGCTGATAGAGAGAGACATTGGCCTCACCGAGGTCGTCGATGATTTCGACCTTGTATTTCTCGCCCATGGACCCGAATTTTGTCTTAGCCTCGTCACTGGACATTTCCGAGCGAACGAAGGGAATTCTTGCCGCAGCAATACGGTGCATTTCCGCTTCTATCTGTTCGAGATCACCTTGAGTGAAGGGCTTTTCCACATCAAAGTCATAGTAGAAGCCGTTCTCGATGGCGGGCCCAATGGTCACAAGTGCATTGGGGAAGAGCTTTTTCACGGCAAGGGCCATGACGTGGGCAGTGGAATGCCGGATCATTTCCAGTCCTTCGGGACTGCTGGCAACAATGGGGGTTATCTCGGTGCAGCCAGCGGGCAGGGGAGAGGAAAGATCATATGTCTTGCCGTCTATGGAAGCAGCCACGATACTCTTGAACTTTTTGCCGCTCATGGCAGACTTGAGCACGGACGCAATGTCCGCGTTTTCTGCCACGGCAATTGTTTGTCCTTCTACACGGACATCCATGGGAAAGAATTCCTCCGTACTATGTGCAGTGTCGCAAGCACATAAAAAAGAAGGGGAGGCCAATGACCTCCCCTCCGGCGTATATTTTTAACAAGGGCGGTTGGCGTACAACGCCTTTCGCCGCCGGGAGATGCACTCCCGATTGCTTGAGTGTGGTAGGAACGAGCAGACTTGAACTGCTGACCTCTTCCGTGTCAAGGAAGCGCTCTAGCCACCTGAGCTACGCTCCTGTTCTTAAAGGCAGGAGTCTGTTTATAGTTTCTCAGCCTTCTCGTCAAGCATTTTTTTCGCAATTGTAAAAATTTTCTGACTACAGGGCATTTTGGGCCTGCCAGGCTTCGAAATCTGCTCTGGCTCTTTGTGCGTACCATTCCTTGCGCTCCTTTTTGGGAATGCGAAAGTCCGGTTCGGGCATGAGGCCAAAATGGGCGTTGCTTGGCTGAAATTTCTTCTGCTCCGTTCTGAGATGTCCGAGCAGGGCGCCAAGGGCAGTGGTCAGCGGGGGTGAGGTGAGCTCTCTTCCCGTGATGCGTGCATGGAGTATCTGGGCAATCCAGTGTCCGTGCGCTGCAGATTCCACATAGCCTTCCACTCCTGAGAGCTGGCCTGCGACAAAAACGTTGGGTCTTGCGAGCAGCGAGCTGTCTGGGGCAAGCACTTTTGGTGCGTTGACGTAGGTATTGCGGTGCATGCTGCCAAAACGTATGAATTCGGCTTTCTCCATGCCTGGTATCAGACGAAAGACGCGGGCCTGTTCGGCATAGGTGAGCTTGGTCTGGCAGCCAACAAGGTTGTAGGCTGCGGCGTTGAGACTTTCTGCCCTGAGCTGCAAAAGGGCCCAGGGGCGTCTGCCTGTTCTCGGATCCGTAAAGCCGACAGGCTTCATGGGACCGAAGACCAGGGTCTTGGGGCCGCGTTCAGCCAGAGCCTCGATGGGCATGCAGCCCTCGAAGTGCTTTTCGAAATCCCTGGCGTGCACCTTTTCCGCAGCGCAAAGGGCCTCGTAGAAGACATTGTATTCGTCCCTGGTCATGGGACAGTTGAGATAGTCTCCCTCGTCAGCCCCTTCTCCCTGTTCGTCGCCGTAGCGGGATCCTCTGAAGACAATGCCATAGTCGAGACTGTGCCCCCAGACGATGGGCGCAATGGCGTCGTAGAAATAGCAGTGCTCCATGCCAATGGCGCTGGCAAGGCTTTGCGAGAGGCTCTCGGTGGCAAGGGGACCGGCTGCCAGGACAATGAATCTGAACGGCGCAAGACGTGCCTCTTCCAGCGAGGAAATAGTTTCCTGCACAAGGTTGATGCGGGGATTTTGCACCACGTCCCGGGTTATGCGCGAGGAGAAGAGCTCCCTGTCTACGGCAAGCGCCTTGCCTGCCGGAACGCGGCAGGCATCAGCATCGGCCATGAAGGGACTGTGCAGATCGCGCAATTCCTGCTTGAGAAGGCCAATACCGCTTGCCAGTGCGTCAGAGCGCAGGGAATTGGAACAGACAAGCTCGCTCAGATTGTCGGAGACGTGAGCCTTTGAGCGTTCCTTTGGTTTGCATTCGAAAAGAGTGACGTCCACTCCCCTGGCGGCAAGGACTCTGGCGCATTCGCAGCCGGCAAGACCGGCACCAACTATAGCTATTTCGGACATGAATGGTTCCTGGAATGATTCCTGTAGGTTGTGTCGCAGGCAAGCACCCGGAAAACAAGGGTTGGATGCTTGCGGCGCAGCCCCTACATGCCACAGAGATGCGCAAAAGTCATGAACAGGGGAAGCCCCCTGACAGACTGGAGGCATGGCAATCGAAAGGCATGGGAAAAGAGGCAGGTATTTTGCCTGCAAAAATCAGATCTTGCAGGACAATGGCAAGTCGAGTAAATTTTTCGTCCCCTTTGGAAGGGAGTGTTTTGATTTGCGGGAGCAAGTTTGAGAATTATGACAGCTTTCGATCAGCAAACATCGGAACAGGTTAGGGAACCTGTTTTGGAGGTGGGGATCGCCTTCACCAGCGACGAGGCAAAAGCCTTGTACAGGGAGGGCCTCTGTGCGGCGACCAGCCGCTCTGCTGGCACGGATCTGCGTGCTGTGCTTGCAGGGGAGGCCTTGGAGATTGCCCCTGGCGAACGCGCGACTATCCCTACCGGTGTGCGGGTACAGCCCCGGACCCCCGGGTATGCCGGCTTTCTCTATTCGCGCAGTGGGCTAGGCGCCAGGGATGGCCTGACCGTGGCTCAGGGTGTGGGCGTCATTGATCCGGACTACACGGGAGAAATACTGGTGGTTTTGCTGAACACTTCGAAGGACGTGCGACGAATCAGCCGAGGCGAGCGCATAGCGCAGCTGATATTCCAGCCATACGCAAGGCCCTGCTATGCCCTGGTCGATGATCTGCAGGCTACGGAACGTGGTGCAGGCGGATTTGGACACAGTGGACGATAGGGGCTGATTGCAACAGACACACGCAGGGCTCTTTTGCCGATAGCAGCGCTTGCCCGAAAAAGGCGAAGGGCAAGCAAGAGAGTACTTCGAGGAGAAATCATCATGACCTATGAAGAAATTGTCAAAGACGACCATAAATACATCATGCAGACCTACGGGCGCTATCCCGTGGCTTTTGCCAGGGGGGAAGGAGCGCACCTGTGGGATGTGAACGGCAAGAAATATGTGGATTTGCTTGCCGGCATAGCCGTAACAAGCCTTGGGCACTGCAATCCGGAGCTTGTTGACGTTCTCAACGAGCAGACAAGGGCGTTGTGGCACGTGAGCAATCTTGCCTACAGCCAGCCCCAGGTCGCGCTTGCCAGAAAGCTTGTGGGCACAACAGAGCACCTGAGCCGCTGCTTTTTCTGCAATTCCGGCGCCGAGGCCAATGAAACGCTGATCAAGCTTGCACGCAGATACATGACCAGAGTCAGGGGCAGGGAAGAGGCCGTAGACATTATCACTCTTTCCGGATGCTTCCACGGCAGGACATTTGGTGCCCTTGCTGCAACTGGCAGGGACGCTCTGGCGGACGGCTTCAAGCCTCTGCCAGCAGGCTTCAAGCAGGTCGAGGCAGGAAATATCGAGGCCATGGCCCAGGCGATTGACGACAAAACCTGCGCTGTCCTTCTCGAGGCAGTGCAGGGCGAGGGTGGCGTTATTGTCCTGGATAATGACTATGTCCGCGCTGTGGAACAACTCTGCAGGGAAAGGGACGTGCTCTTTTGCTGCGACGAGGTGCAGGCAGGCATGTGCCGCTCGGGACGCTTTTGGGCCTATCAGACATGTGGCGTCAAGCCGGACATCATCAGCATGGCCAAGGCCCTTGCCAATGGTCTGCCCATGGGCGGAGTCATGGCAACGGAAGAGGTGAGCAAGGGCTTTGTCGCTGGCTCCCATGGCACAACCTTTGGTGCGGGGCTGCTGACCTCGGCTGTGGCAAGCAAGGTGGTCGAGATCATGCAGCGCGACCACCTTGCCGAGAGAGCCGAAAGGCTTGGCAATCGCATCATGGACAGGGCAAGAGCTTTCATGAACAGTCATCCCGGTTCCATCAAGGAGGTGCGCGGAAAGGGCCTTTTCATAGGCATAGAGCTTCCGCACAGCGCACGTGATGTCTGGGCCTCACTGCTTGAGGCAGGCTATTTGTGCAATCTCTGCCATGACACAACCCTGCGTCTTTTGCCGCCCCTTGTCATCAGCGAGGAAGATGTGGACGCATTCATGGACGCCCTGGAGACAAGGCTGCTCAAAGACTAACACCTGTTTTTTGGGTGTTTGCGGACGGAATCCCGGGCTGTTTTCCTGAAAGAAAGGGGGAGGAAGGTTTTGCCTTCCTCCCCCTTCGAATATGGTGCGTTCCCCTTGTTTGCAAAAAGGGTCTATGCAGGCCAGATCATGTGCAGAACCTTGTAGGAAATAGCTCCCACAATGCCAGCGCAGGGCAGAGTCAATACCCAGGCAATGACGAGTTGGCCGGCAACGCCCCAGCGCACAGCGCTCAAGCGCTTGCTAGATCCTACGCCGAAAATGGCAGATGAAACCGTATGGGTCGTGCTGACAGGAGCGCCGATCATGCTTGCGCAGGTGATGACGCAGCCTGTGGCAGTTTCGGCAGCAAATCCGTGTACGGGCTCAAGCTTGAAGATTCTGTGCCCCATGGTCTTGACGATTTTCCAGCCGCCTATGGCTGTTCCCATGCACATGGCCAGGGCGCAGACGAGCTTGACCCAGAGGGGAATTTCCACTGTATCCAGGTAACCAAAGAGAAGCAGGGCCAGGGTAATGACGCCCATGGTCTTCTGAGCGTCATTGAGGCCGTGCGAGAGGGCCATAAAGCCTGCCGAGACAAGCTGCATGCGTCGAAACCAGGCGTTGATGCGAGCCCTTCTGAAGCGTGCGCACACCCAGTAGATGATAAACATGGCCAGAAAGCCTGCGCAAAAACCTGCAAGAGGCGAGCCAATGAAGGGCAGGACAACCTTGGTGACAACACCCGAGAAGTTGATGGCCTCAAAGCCGGCATGGGCCCAGGCGGAGCCAAGCAGGCCGCCGATAAGTGCGTGGGAGGAAGAGGAGGGGATACCAAGGTACCAGGTAAGCAGATTCCAGACTATGGCGCCAACAAGAGCTGCGAAGACAAGGATTTGCGAGCCTTCAACCATGGCAGGATAGACAAGACCTCCTCCCAGTGTCTTGGCTACTTCGGTTCCGAGGAAGGCTCCAAGCAGGTTCAGGAGTGCGGCCATGGTGACAGCCATGCGGGGTGTGGCGACCTTGGTGGAAACGACTGTGGCAATGGCGTTGGCGCAGTCGTGGGCGCCATTGGTGAAATCGAAAATGAGGGCTGTGATGACAATGAGGACGAGAAGAAGGGGTACCTCAAACATTTTTCATCACCGCTTCTTCAATATGTTCAAAAAGTTCTGTTACCTGATGCAGAAGATTTTCCAGACCTGTGTAGATCTGCATCCACTTGAGCACGGAGGGAAGGCTGGACAGATTTTGTTCGCTCACATCCATCACCTCGGCAAGGCCGACTGCGAGCAGTGAATCGCATTCCGCACGCATGTTGCGGAAAGCCCTTGTCTTGTGTGCGTCCCGACGCTTGCTCAGGCCGACAAGCATGTCCGTTGTGAGTGCGAACATTTCCTGCACAATGCTTGCTGTCTTTTGGGCTGAAAAGAGCATGTCCGGCATGTTATAGGACGTGAGTCTGGCAGCCAGACTCTGCAGATTGTCCAGACATTCTTCCTGGCCCTGGCTGATGCGCAGGATGTCTTCCCTGTCGATTGGAGTTATGAAGGTTGAAGACAGGCTGCGTCCTAGCTTGCGGTACAGGATATCTGCCTTGTCTTCAAGTTCCGCAATGATTTTGTAACTGCTGTAGCGGTTTTCTACTTCGCTGAAGAGACGCACATTTTCTTCAGCAGCTTGGCGCAAAAGATTGTTCTGTTCGAGGAGCATCTCGAAAAAAGGGGCCGATTTGGGGAGCAATGCTGCAAACATGGGCGATCCATCGGTTTGAGATGTCGGGCATGCCCTGGCGAGAATGCCAAATACGTGACAGGCATGTTTCGGTTATGTTACACCGGACATCTACCATAGCCGACAAAATTGTTTTGTGCAAACCATTTGTGCGCTTCATGTTCGCCCCTGTCGATCCTGGAAAGCCAGTCTGGCAGGCTTTCAACCACATTTTGGTCAAATTCGAGTCTTGCATGATGCAGGAAAAAATGTCGTGTAGTCCCTGTATCCTGCACACGTTCCTTGTTAGTCTTGAGTTTGTGTGGGGAGAAGGTATTGCTGCCCTGCCCGTTAGAGTGTCCGTAGAGGTCGTCATTTGCCAGGGGGTGTCCGGCTAGAGCGCAATGGGCACGAATCTGATGTCGAAATCCCCTGTGGATACGGCACCCTGCCAGGGTAAGGCTTGAGTCCTGCACGTCTCTGGGGAGGAAGAAACAGGCCTCTTGCGCGTCGAGAACCTTGAGGGGAACAATCTCTGTCCAGCGCGCAGGATCGGGATTGTTCTCGTTTGTGGCCTGAACCCTTGCACCCTTGCCCACAAGCCGGGCCTTCATGAGCAGGGAATGATCGAGATTGCCCTGCAAAAGACAGAGGTAGTATTTGCAGACATGGCCCGAGCTTTCCTCTGCACGGAACAATGCTTCTGCACTGGCATTCAAAGCACAGGTCACTATGCCCGATGTCGCGTAATCCAGACGCTGCAAAAGCCTTTTGTCTTCCTCTCCGGGCAAGAGATGCGCAAGAAAATCCTCAAGACTTGTGTTGTTCCTGCCTGCAAGATGTACGGTATGCAAGAGGGACGGCTTGTACAGAAAGGCAAAGCTTGCGTTGCAAAGCAAAAGCCTCGCAGATGCATGCTTCTCATTCTCGTCAAGGCTTTTCTCTGGAGCCGTTATCTGTGCAACGCATACGACGTCTTCTTCCCGTACCCTTTGACCTGGCCTTGCCCTTTTGTTGTTGAGAAGGACCTGTCCATCGTCGATAAGTCTTTTGCTGGCCCGCAGGGAAAGATTCAAAAACTGGGAAAGGCAGTGATCAAGCCTGTCTCCTGCATGTTGCGGCCCGACTATGTATATTGCGTCAGGCATTATTCGTTCCCGTCATGTGCTGGATAAGCTCTGCAAGCTTTTGGGGATTATGGTGTTGTCTGTCTTCGTCTACCAGGGGCAGATCGAGAACCTGCACCCCGACTTCCTGTGCAAGTTTTTGCGCAAGCTCCATGCTTCCGGGATAGTGACCGTTGCGGGTATCCACCATCATGTGGGTGAGGAAAAGACCTGCAGACTCCTTCCAGCCGTTGTCTGCTGCACTGCAACGTTCACCCAGAAGCGTCTGCACAAGGATGCGCATCTCGTCGCACAAGGTATGACCCATGAGTTCGTGATCGTGCCCAGTATTGGGAATGAAGACCTTGGGACAGTCAAGTGCTGCCACGACATTGGCCACCCCGTCTGCAAGAAGGTTCGCTACCACGCTCGAAAAGAAGCTCCCCATGGGATAGCAGACAAGTCCTGCCTCTCGCAGTCTTGCAAGGGCAGCCGAGGAAGCCCTTGGTTTGCAGACGACAGGTTCGTCCCTGCCCCTGTCGGGCTCGTTCACGGTGAGGAAGCACTCTTGTATCGGGCTTGTGAATTCCTTGAAGTGGTGCTGCCCCACACGCGTTGTGCCGTCACACAGCCTTGCCGCAAGATGAAGGCTCTCTTCCACAATGGGCAAGACCTCGCCCTGCACGTGAAGCAGGCGGGAGAAAAGCCCCAGGACGGCATTGAGCGAGCGGTGTTCCTGCAGATATTTGCCTGCCATGCAGATATTGCCGAGACTTGCCTGTCTTGCGTCAAAGCTGGCTGGCATGGCTGCGAGAAAGTGGGTCAGACACTGACGCAGACACCTTGCCGGAGTTGCGTTTATGCCCTGCCAGACAGGATGGTCCTCCCTACCCATGGCAACGAGCATTTGCCGCAGATTCTGCGGATCACCTGTGTCAGGGATCCTTGTTTCCATGCAGTGCACAAGGGCGTGGCTGCACAGGTCTGGGTCCGCAAGGGCAACCAGGCGGTTGCGCAAATCCCCCAGGGCAGGCATGGCAAAGGCCGCCCTCAGCCTAGCCGTAGAGCCACCGGAGTCAAAGGTCGTGACAAGATGCACAGTGTGGCAGCCCTGGGCGGCAAAGGTCGAGCTCAGCCTTTTGAGAGCAGTACCGCCGCTGAAGAAAATGGGCGGATGTTCCGTATCTGCAAGGTGGGGCTTGTCGTCAGTCAAGTTGGCTCCCCTTGGGCAATCCCTTGAGGCCGAGTTCACGCATGCGCAAAAAGATGCGCCTGCCCATCCATGCGTCTGTGGCAGCGTATATGACCTGACGAACGCTCAGGTTGGGAAGGCTCCAGTTGGAACACTGGGGCCCCTTGGAGATGCGTTCGCCGAAGAGACTGGCTGCAAGCGAGCGGAGCCCGCGGCTGCTGATGTCGTTTTTTTCTGCTATGTTGGCGAGATCCACATGCCCCTGGGGGGTGAAGGACAAAAGATTGGCCAGTTCGCGCATGTCCTCGCCAATGCCCACGCCTGCCTTGATCTGATTGGGGGAGGACAGCAGATCCGTGATTTCCCTGTTCAGGGGTAGATGCTTTAGCTGAATGATGTAGACGCACTTTGCCGTAGCAAGCTGGATGAGGGAGGGGTAATGGGCAACTCCCTTGCGAAAGGTCGGCCGAGATTCGGTGTCAAAGCCCAGTACAGGCTCCTCCTTGAGAGCAGGCAGGGCAAGATCCAGCAGCATTTTGCTGCGTATGATGGAAACCGGACCTCCATAGTGCACCAGGGGCAGCTCATTGATCTCTTCGCTTGTCAGCTTCTTGCGTATGTTTTCATCAAGTTCCATGAAAGAGCCCCCAGCGTGCCGGCTCTTCTCTCCGGCTGGAAGGCCGGCAGGACTTTAGGATGTGGCTATTTGCCTATGCAGAAGCTTTCAAAGACGTGATTGAGCACATCCTGAGCGGTTCCCACACCAATGACTTCATCCAGAAAAGAGCAGCACATGTCTAAATGTACCGACAGAAGATCATACAGCTGTCCGGCCTCAATGTCACGAGCCAGGGCGTCAAGCTCCCTGCAGGCGTAGTGCAGGGCATGGGCCTGCCTGTCGTTGGGAGCTAGACCGTATTCGTCACCAGGAAGATTGCCGAGGATCAGCTGCGCCATTTTGTCGCAAGCCAGATCAAGATTGAAGCCTGTGAGTGCCGAGACACAGACAAAGTCCACTTCTCCATGCGCTGATACGCACCATTCGGGCCTTGTCTGTTTTTCGGAAAGTTCCGGAAGGCATATATCAGCCTTGTTCCAGACTACAAGAGTGGACGGGGAAGCATTTTGCAAAAGCCTTGCCGCAACCTCGTCCGGGCAGCTGAGCTCTCCTGTCCCGGAAGAACCGAGGGCTGCCCCGTCAACCACGATAACAAGCAGATCCGCTTCCTCTATCTGCTGCCTTGAGCGTTCTATGCCGAGGGATTCGACCTTGTCGCTGCTTTCGCGCACACCGGCAGTGTCCACCAGGCGTATGGGAAGATCTCCCAGAAGAAGCCCCTCTTCCAGAAAATCCCTGGTCGTGCCGGGCACGTCTGTTACCAGAGCACGGTTTTTGCCGAGCAACGCATTCATGAGGCTGGATTTGCCGGCATTGACGGATCCGGCCAGAACAACCCTTGCGCCGTTCGCATAGACCTTTGCACGCGCCACTCCACGCAGAAGATCCTGCAGTGACCTGCCTGCAGACTGGACATGGGCCAGAAAATCCTTTCTGTCCAGAATTTCGACTTCGTCTTCGGGGAAATCTACCGCAAGGCTCATGTTCATGCGCACCCAGTCGAGTTTCTCACGCACTTTGCCGACCCTGCGGCCGAGTTCGCCGTTCAGTCTGCGCAGGGATTGTCCGAGAGCAGTCCTGCTCGGAGCAGCAATCATTTCCGCCACTGCTTCGGCCTGACTCAGATCCATGCGGCCGTTGAGAAAGGCCCTGTGTGTGAATTCTCCACGTCGTGCGGGACAGGCGCCTGCCTCAAGCAAAGCCTCGATGATGGCCGACACTATAAGCTGCCCGCCATGGCAGTGTATTTCGGCGCAGTCCTCGCCAGTGTATGTCCTTGGACCAGGCATGTAAAAACAGAGCACATCGTCTATTTTTGTGCCATTCAGGTCATGAACTATGCCATGGTACACCCTCCAGGGTACAAAATCGCTGAAAGTAGCCTGGGATGGCGTAAAAAGCAGGCCCAAGAGCTTTTTTGCCATTGGGCCTGAAATGCGGATAATAGCAATGGCACCACTGCCCTGGGCTGTTGCCTGGGCTACAATGGTGCCATTTGTCGTTGTAGAAGCTGTCATGACAGGCAAGGGTTCTCCTGCTGTGGGGCTTTTCTTTTCTGTATGAGCACGCGCTTCAGTGTGCCCTGGCCCGCGCTGCGCGTCTGGATGCCTTCCTGTCCCTTCAGAGCCATGTGTACAATACGGCGCTGATAGGAACTCAAGGGCCGGGTGGAAAGAGACTTTCCGCTGTCGCTGACCTTTTGGGCCAGAGACAGGGCCAGTTCCTTCAATTCCTCCTCCTGTCTGCTGCGATAATCCCCAACGTCAATCCGTATGCTTATCCCTGCCTGCATCTTTCGCGAGACCAGGCGGCTTGCCAGATGCTGCAGGGCTACAAGCACAAGTCCGTCACGGCCGATTATGTGGGACGGGTCGTCGATGCCGGACACACAGGCAAGGATTTCTCCTTCTTCACAGAAAAGCTCCAGCCGGGGAAGACTGTTTACCAGAGGAACAAGAAGTCTGGTCAGAATTTCCCTGGTTTCCTCCAGGGCAGAGGGTATGGCCTCTTTCTTCAGGGGCCTGTTTGGCAGGCTTTCCTCGCAGCTTTTGCGAAAGCCGCGGGAACACCCCCCTTCTTCCTGGTGCCTGTCCGCTTCTTCTGCTGCCTGTGAACCGAAATTTTCGCGACCAGCCCCTGCCCTTGCGGGCGAGGGGCTTATGGGGCGCGAGACTTTTCCGTGTGCTGAAAGGGAACCGAGCACGCTTTGCACGGTAGCGCGCAGTCTTGCCCGCCGTGCACGAATTTTGGCCTTGCGGGCACCGACTATGCCAAATATGCCGTTCCTGGCATCCTGCAGTATCTCTATTTCCAGCCGCTCGCGGCTGGCATTGAAGTACTGACAGGCGTCCTCGATGGCTGCATCAAGATTTTTTCCCAGAAACTCCTTGAACCCGTCCTCGGTCGCTGTCTCCATGCCAGATACCCGGAGCTAGGCGTTCTTTGGGCCGGTTGCTGCCGCAGGTGCAGGCTTGGAGGCAGCCGGCTTTGAAGAGGCTGGCTTGCGCAGCTGTCCCTTGGGGCCCTTGTCCTTCTTGTTGTGATTCTTCTTGTCTGTGCCCATCTTGTGCATCATCCAGCGCTGCTGACCGATGGAGATGATGTTGTTGACAAGCCAGTAGACCACAAGGCCGGAAGGGAAGGCCAGGAAGAGGAAGGTAAAGACAACGGGCAGCAACATCATGATTTTCTGCTGGCGCGCATCAGTAGCCGGCGGAGAAAGACGCTGCTGGATGAACATGGAAAGACCCATGACAATGGGGGTGATATACAGGGGGTCCTTGGAGGACAGGTCGGCCAGCCAGGCAATGTCCGTACCGGGGAGGGTGGCCAAAAGGGGCGCGTGGCGCAGCTCGATTGCTGTCAGAAGAGCCTGATAGAGACCAAGGAAGACAGGCATCTGGATGAGGATCGGGATACAGCCGCTGGCGGGATTGACGCCGTAGGTCTTGTACAGGGCCATCACTTCCTTGTTGGTGGCTTCCTTGTCGCCCTTATGCTTTTCCCTGATCTGCTGCATCATGGGGGCCAGTTGCTTCATTTTCTCCATGGAGGAGTAGCTCTTGGCTGTGAGGGGCCAGAAAATGATCTTGATGACAATGGTCAGCAGGATGATGGCCACACCCCAGTTGTGCACGTAGCCATAGAAGAAATTGAGAATCCAAAGAAGGCCCTTGGCGATGAGGCTGAACATGCCAAGGTCGATGCACTTTGTGAGCTCCTCGCTGACGGGAGCCATGAGATGGCGGTCCTTGGGACCCATCCAGTAGGTTGTGGAAACAACGTTTTCCTGGCCGGGGATAGCATTGAAGGGCTCAAGCTCAATGGCAACGCGGTAGACCTGATTCTGCAGCACGCCCTTGAAGGTCACGTTCTCGGGCTTTGCCGGAAGCACGCCATTGAAGAAGTAGGTGCTCATGGCGCCGGCCCAGTAGATGGTGCCGGTTTTGGTAACGCCTGTGGCGAGCTTGTCGGCGCTGCTTTCCTCTTCAAGGCTGCCTGCTTCATCCCAGCCAACACGCATGGCATCGTAGCGATCCCCATGAGCGTTGCTTGCGTCTGCGCCGGCAGTGTAGCCAAGACGCACGGACAGTGCCTGTGTTCCCACAGGAGTCACATGCACGTTTTCCTTGATGGCATAGCTTGCAGCATCAAAGGTGAGCTCGCGAACCACGCGCAGATCGCCTACCATGCCGATAAGGCGAATGGTCTTTTGCGTCCCTTCAGCAACGGTAACGTCGCCCTGTTCCTCGCACTGCCATTTGCCGACACTCCAGGTAGGCTGGCCGTTGAGCAAGAGTCCCATGGGAGCCATGGCAGCAGTGGTTTCATTGATAAGATTGACCTTGGGAGAATCTGCTTCCACTGCCGTACGGTAGTTTGCCAGCTCGAAGGAACGCAGGATACCGCCACCAGTGTAGAGCCTTGCCGTGTACAGGGGAGTGACAATGGCCATGTCACGCCCTTCGGATTCGGTGAAAACAGGCAGGGGGGCAGCTGGAGCCTGAGGCGTCTGGGCTGCCTGCTGGGCCTGTGCCTGAGCTGCTGCCTCCGGGTTTTGTGTCTGTTCGACCGGGACAGGCTTGGGCGCCCAGCCCATTTTTTCTCCCAGATAGGACCAGCCCACTACGACGAGCAGACAGAGAACTATGGCCAATATGAGATTTTTACCATCTTGCATGGGACATACCTTGATTCGGACTAGCGGGGATTTTTGCTGCGTGGCGGGGGGACTGGATCATAGCCGGAACCGCCCCATGGATGACAGCGCGCAAGACGCCGCAGGGCAAGCCAGCTGCCGCGCAATATGCCATGGGTCATGATGGCCTCGTAGGCATACGCAGAACATGTAGGAAGAAAGCGGCAGGAGTTGGGCAGAACCGGAGAGAGAAACAGTTGGTAGATGCGAATGGGAATGACGGCAATCTTGCGCAAAATGTGCATCTTTCACTCCCCTGCACGCCGGAGCTGAAAGTGCCTTGAAAGGGCGCGAAGCAATTCGTCCGAGACGTTGTCAAGCTTGAGCCTGGCTGCGCCGGCAGAGGACTTTGCCACGACCACTATGCGTGCATTCACGGGAAGATGCCGCAGGCTGAGCCTGAAGCATTCCCGCAAAAGTCTCTTAATACGATTGCGGACCACCGCATGCCCGACCTTCCGGGATACGGCGGTCCCCAAGCGGACCCCCTCGTTGCCGTCGGCTGGAGGTGCAACAAAAAGAAGGAAATGTCTGGTATGCAGCCGAATCCCAGTTTCATAACACTGAGAGTATTCGGCTGTGGTACGTATCAGACTTTCCTTCGGCAGCGAGAAGCCGCACTCGTTGTGTGCGCAGATGCGATATTCCGCACTGCTGTCTTCGAGCTTAGGCACTCAGAGATTTGCGGCCCTTGGCGCGGCGGCGGGCAAGCACTGCACGACCATTCTTGGTGGCCATGCGGGCACGGAAGCCATGAGTGCGGGCGCGGCGCACCTTGCTCGGCTGATATGTTCTTTTCATCTGAAATTCTCCTGCGGGCAGATTGATTTTAGTGCCATTAAAGGCCCTTGCCCTATAGAAATTTGTTCCATGAAATGGGTTTTGGGGATCAGCCCCCCAAATAAAGAGCTATTCCCTTACACGCCAAAAACACCTTCGTCAAGGTGTCGCCTGCATTCTTCCTCCGCAGGGAAAGTATCCCCCGAGGGCGTGATCCCTGGGCAAAAAACAAAAGCGATCCCGTGTACAATCGCAAAAAACACAAATATTGTTGAGAAAATAGCAGGCCCTTGCCCATGGAAGCAAAAGCCGATTACCAGAGTCTTCTTGACAAGAGAAGGGCTGTCAGGGGAAAATTATGGAAAATGGAGGTTGTTCGCACATGGCTGAAAATAACACTATCCGTCGCCCCGAACACCCGGATCCCTGTATCACTATCATTGGCATGGCCGGTTCGGGCAAGTCTACGCTTGGCAGGGCTCTTGCCACAAGGCTGGGATACGCCTTTGTCGACACGGATCAGCTCATGGAATCTGCATACGGAGCTCCTCTGCAGGCCATCACCGACGCCCTCTCGGGAGAAGAGTTCCTGGATTTGGAAGGCCGCTTTGTAGGTTCCCTTCGCATGGGAAAAGCAGTGATCTCCACAGGTGGATCGGTGGTCTACAGGGATGCCGCCATGCAGCATCTGCGCTCGCTTGGGCCAGTAGTTGCGCTTGATGCTCCATTGAATGTCATTCAGCAACGTATAGCTCTCAATCCTGACAGGGGCCTTGTGATAGCCAAGGGACAAACCATAGCCGATCTCTACAATGAGCGTTCTGCCCTCTACAACAAATACGCGGACATATACTGCGATACCACGCAACCCCTGGAAGCTTGCGTTGAAAGCATTGCACGCGAGCTTGAGAAGAGGGCAAATGGCAACTGATGCTCAGTCAGCAGCCTGGATGAACAGAAAGTACTGCTCAAGAAAATAGAAGGGCGGCAGATTTCGCTGGGAAATCTGCCGCCCTGAAATTTGTTGTGCCCGCGGGAGGAGAGCTGAAAACTGCAGCCTTCCGTGTGGTCTGGCAGTGCTCAAGGCCGCAAGGCCCGGTCAAAAGCTCTTGTTGCCCGTACAAATCCTGAATGGCTCAGGATATGTTTTGTCAGCACTATGGGCTGAAAATGAAGTCTTGCAGTATCCCGGACAAGCCTAGTACTGCCACTTCTTGCCATCGTAGCTGATAAGTTCCTGAACACGCCTGCTCTTGGTCGGCTTGCAGTCCTTGAGGGACTTTGCTGCGGCCCTTGTTGTGCCGCGGCACTCGTAGCCGTTTTCCATGTATTCGATGATGCCCACATAGGGCACCCTGGAAGACTGGCCGGGACGCATGGTTGTGCGCACGGACTGCAAATCGACTTCCACATAGGAAGCAACGTATTCCTTGCCCCTTTTGGTAACCGTGGGGGTTTTCTTGTTGGGGGCCACTGTCCTGTTGGCCATGGACGCGAGTTTCATGCCGGTCTGATCCAGCTTGGCCTGAACCTGATTCTTGCCCTCTGGGGCCGTGGACGCAGCCTGCGAGCCGGCCTGAGCTGCAGCTTTGCCTGCTTCGCTGCCATTTGTTCCAGACGCTGCGCATCCGTTCAGGACGAGCAGAAGAGCGCACATGAATGCGCATGCCTTGATGTTTTTCATCTCTTTCTTCGGCGCGGCCCCTTTTCGTTCATGCAAAAAGGGACCAAGCGCCGCCTCCATTTTGTTTTTTTTTTGATGGACAAGAAGGATAAACCCCGACAGCAGAAAGTTCTTCTGTCGGGGTTTTGTACTTTGAGAAAAGCTGCTTTGGAACTAGTCGAACGAGATTTCCGTGCGACGGTTCATGTAGCGGCCTTCTTCGCTGTTGTTGTCATACTTGAAGGACTTGCCCTTGCCCACGGTGGTCATGCGGCTGGCAGGCACGCCCTGTTCGCTCAGGTAGCTCTTCACTGCGTTGGCACGATTCTTGGAAAGCTTTGCGTTGTAGGCGTTGGAACCGATGGAGTCGGTCCAGCCGGTCAGCACAACGTTCTTGCCGGGCTGGCTCTTGATGATTTCGGCAGCTTCGGAAAGGATGCCCTGGGCCTTGGCGTCGAGAGCATAGGAGTCGAAGGCGAAGTTCACGCCACGCAGAACGATGACAGACTCGGTCTTGCCGCAGAACACTGCAACGACAAAGCGCTCGAGAGCAGCGTCGTCATTGGCAAGGTCTTCAGCCTTCACGTACTGGGCCTCGGGATGCATGGCAGCGATGGCCTTCAGATTGGCTTCGCCGTCCTTGGTGTCGGCAAAGGACACGATGTGGATAACCAGATTGCGCTGGGAAGCGTAGATCTGGCGGGCAGTCTCGACAAAGTCCACGCCCATGTTGTTGGCGCCGTCGGTGAACAGGATGATGGCGGCATCGCGCTTCATGCTGCTCAGGAAGGACTCGTACTGGTTCAGGCTGTCACCCATGTAGGTCAGACGGCCGTAGATGGGGAAGTTGCCCTTCAGCTTGTCGATGGCAGTGTGCATCCTGGCGCGATCCCAGGGGCCCTGGGCGTAGAGGGTGCCATTGGGGGTGATGGTGTGCAGGCCGCCGTTGAAGGTCTGATTGGGAATGGCATCGTTGATGCGATGCATCACGTCCTTGGCGAGAAGAATTTTGCCTTTCTTGGCAGCAGTGCTTTTCATCATCATGGAGCCAGAGTAGTCCACAACGAAGTCAAAGCTTTCGATTTTCTTTGTGCAGTCCAAGGGAGCAGCAGCGGCATTCACCGTGTAGCTGAACACCAGCACGGCTGCAAGAAGCAGGAAACGCAGAGTTTTCATAAAATGGAAGCCTCCATTCAAATGTAGTGCGTGGAAATCACGCCATTGAGACCTTTGACATCCTCCCCTGACGGAACAGAGGATTCCTGGGGACAGCAATCCTTGGGGTGCACCACTGCCTGCAGGAACAAAGGGGATATTGAGCCAGTATCCCGGTTTGCCTCCACAGGCGGATGCTGTATGCCCTGCCATCAAGCTCGCTGTTAGCACACAAGAAGCATAAAGGCAAAATCCCGTTGAAGGAGCACGCACCCTGTTTTGAGAAAACGCGGCGCGCATGAAAGCCACGCGTATTGCAGTTGCCTGCATCCTGTGCGGGACAGTGCGGCGACAGTGCAATGCCGTCTATACACGGCTTTCAATCAACAAAGTACAGGCTTTTGACTGAAACCGCAAGCATAGACGAGTGCTGTGGAAACTGTATCTCTGCCACAGAATTCATTTGTTTGCCTGCGCAATGTCTGCCGGATATCTCGGAATGCCACATAGATAAAACATGTTAGTTACAATATGTTGAGTATCGTGTAAGGCTTTTGGGTGACAAGGGCCTGTCGGAAAAAGGCCTTTTGATCTGCCCGAAGCGCAGCCACCTGGCACGCAGGTCTTGATAGACTTTGCCGGAGAAGTGTACAAGCCCGGAAGGAAAGCAATCGAATATCCTGAAGTTCGGGAGTCATCATGCAAAAGTACGTTTTCAGCAAGTGGAATGCCTGTGGAAACACGACACTTTTTTTCGAAAGGGAATTGCCGAGGGCCCTGGTCTGCAGGGCTCTGGAAGCCGGACAACTCGATTGCGAGCAGGCTGGCTTTGTCGTGCCGAAGGAACGCCGCATGCACATGGCCGGAGGAGAATTCTGCGTAAATGCGACCCGTTCCTTTGGCGCATATCTGGCATGGATCGACCAGAGTGTGTGCGCAACATATACGGTTTGCGTTTCCGGCTGGCCTGCCAGCGTGCATTTGACAATTGAAAAAAGGGAAGAGGGCGTGTGGGATGCCAGTGCCTGCCTGCAATTGCCAGAGTGCGAGATTGAGGACAAAAAACTTGGACCTGTTGTTCACCTGCCTGGCATAAGTCATCTTCTTCTTCCCCATGACGGAACATGGGACAATAAAAGAGCCCGTGAACTCATGGCAGAGTACGGGCTTGACAAAAAGGATGCCTGCGGCGTGGTCTGGTATGGAAAGGACAGCAGGACATCAGTCCTGACCATACGTCCCCTGGTCTATGTGCGGGCCCTGGACACGCTGTATGCAGAAGGGGCATGCGGTTCCGGCTCCCTTGCCCTGGCCATTGCCCTTGCACGCACAGGAAAGGAGAGTCCTTCACCCTTCAATATCGTGCAGCCAAGCGGAGGCAGCCTCAAGGTGCGTCTGGAAAAGTGCAGCGCCACTGTGTCGGGAGAGGTGCGCCTTGTCTGCACGGGCTCATGGTATGCCTGATGCGCGGGTGACAATATCCTGTCAGCCGGTGATTTCCAGCCGGCCTTCGCGCATGAGAGCAGTTCTGTTGATGGATGTGGGGATGTCTTCCCGATAGTGGCTGACAAAGACGTAGGAAAGCCCCTCGTCGACCAGCCTGTCTAAAACGTCCAGATAGTCAAGGCGCCCCCTGACATCCAGTCCGGTACAGGCTTCGTCCAGCAAGAGCACCAGGGGAAAGCCCATGAGTGCGCGGGCCAGGAAGGCTCTTCTCAGCTGCCCTGTGGAAACGGAGCGGATGGAGCCGTTCTCCTTGCCCTGCAGGCCGACCCTGGCAAGCTGTTCGGCAGCAAGAGCGCGCTCTTCTTCGCTGAAATCCCTGTAGATGCCAATCGTATTTTCAAGCCCCGAAAGAACCAGTTCGAGGCAGGTCACGTCATACTCATAGAGTGCCTGGGAGTAGTCGGAGACAAGGCGCACTCTTCTTCGCAGTATTGTGAAGGGGATGTTGTCTTCCCTTGGCAGGGAAAACGTGATTGAGCCCGGCCAGGCTACCTGCTCATCCCCTGCAAGCATACGCAGGAAAGTCGATTTTCCGGATCCGTTTGCTCCCTGCAAAAGCCAGTTTTCTCCTGCGTGGAGCTCCCAGTTTATGTTGTGCAACACCTTTTTGCCGTGCACATACACATCGGCCTTTTCCACGCAAATGAGCGGTTCCGGTTGTCCGTTTTTGCGAACTGCATCCTGCGAAGAGACAAGGGAAATGCTTTCCGTGTCTTCTTCCAAAGCCCTCGGCTCATTGAAAAGCATGCCATCATCAATGTAGATCTTTTTCGAGATCCAGTCCGGGAGCATGCTCTCCCTGTGCGTAGTCAGGACAATGGTGCTTTCTTCTGCCAGCTTTTCGAGAGCCTTTGCAAAAAGAGCCCTGTGTCTTGCGTCAAGACCGTCTGTGCATTCGTCGAGTAGCAGCAGGGAGGGTTTTCTCACCATGGCACGTCCGAGGAGCAAAAGCCGCAGCTGCCCCTGCGAGAGCTCCAGGATACTGCGTGAGAGCAAGGCAGTCGCGTCCAGGGCATCGGCCATTTCCTCCGCTCTTTTCACCCTTTGGGGCAAGGGGTCGCTGTAGAGTAGGTCCGTGCCGTCAAAGCCGGTGAGCAAAAGTTCGCGGCCGGTAATGTCCCAGGCATGACGCTGAAAGTTTTCCTGCATGGCTGGAGACACGAGGGAGGTGACAGCAAGGCCGGTGATGCGCGAAGAGGAAAACTCCCTGCCGTCAAACCAGGCGATACTGCCTTGCGTCGTCCAGGCTTCGCCGTGCAAAAGACGCAAAAGAGTGGTCTTGCCAGCACCGTTCTTGCCTATGAGAACAATGTGTTCGCTCTTGGCAATTTCAAGGCAGATATCCTTCAGTATCAGTCTGCGCTGCATGTCTCCGGGCAGGAAAAGACCGGCATTTTCAAGACGACAGAGAATCTGGCTCATTGTTTGCAACCCGCAATCCTAGAATTCTTCGGAATGCCAGCACCTGTCGGCAAAATAGCTGGCCTTTTCGAAGCCGAAGGCCCTGGCGTAGCTTGCAAGCACAGGGAATGCATAGGCCACATCCCCATCAGTGTGCGCGTCCGAGGCAAAGCTGATACGCACCCCAACCTCACGCGCAAGGCGCATGATCATGGGGCAGGGATAGATTTCCCTGCAGGGCTTGCGCAAGCCGGCAGAAGAGATTTCCATGGCCATATCCTGTGCCTTCAGCACTTCAAGGGCCTCCTTGACCAGACGCTGGCTCTCTTCCCTGACCATCCACATGTGGAAGGAGTCCCTGGTAAAAATCTTGATAAGATCCGGGTGCGAGGCAATGTTGAAAAGCCCGGTGGCAAGCATTTTTTTCCAGGTGGCAAAGTAGGCCGTGTAGGCTGAAAACCTTTCTGTCTCGTCCATGGCTTCCCATGGCTCTGGGCCTGCATCAAAGCCCCACGTGCCAAGAAAGTGCGTGCTTCCAAGCAGATAGTCAAAGGGAAACTGCGTGGCAGCCCTGCGCACAAAATCCTGATCTTCCTCGAACCAGTCGATTTCCATGCCGAACAGGACACGGCAGGGCCCCTGTTCCTGTTTAAGCTCGGCAACTTCACGCACGTAGTCCGAAAGATGGGCATTGAGTCTGTCCCTGTATTCCGTAGGATAGGTGTAGCGCTCGGGGCGCGGGCTGTGTTCTGTAAAACCGTACACGGACAAACCCTTTGCCAGGGCGGCCTTGTACATGTCGGTCACGCTGTTTGCGCCGTGCGAGTAGAAGGTGTGGTTGTGCAGATCAAAGCGTATCATGGAAGGTTTCCGCAAGAAAGTTCGCAGAAGAAGAAAGTGGCAGGAAGACAAGCGCCTTCCTGCCACGCAACAAGAACCTACTTTGCGCCGAGCAGGCGTTCGCAGATGGACATGCCGGCTCTGCGGCCCGCGCCGGCAGCGAGGATGACCGTGGCTGCGCCAGTCACGATGTCACCACCAGCATAGACATTGGGAATGGACGTCTCGCAGGTTTCCTCGTTGACGACTATGTAGCCCCACTTGTTCTTTTCAAGGTCTTCCGTAGCTTCGAGAAGAATGGGGTTGGAGCGCGTGCCAAGGGCGACAATGGCCAGATCCGTCTTCATTTCGAACTCGGATCCCTGCACTGCCACAGGGCGACGTCGGCCGCTCTCGTCCGGCTCCCCAAGCTCCATGCGCTGCAGGACAACTCTTTCGAGACGCTGATTGGCGTCCCCCTTGAAGGAGAGGGGATTCACGAGCATGTCGAAAATGACGCCTTCTTCCTCTGCGTGTTCGACTTCTTCGTGACGGGCAGGCATTTCCGCGCGGGTACGACGATAGCAGACGTGTACCTCTTCTGCGCCCATGCGCAGCGCTGTCCTGGCAGCATCCATGGCCACATTGCCGGCACCGAAGACAGTGACGATTTTGCCGTGGAATGCAGGAGTATCGTACTCCGGAAACTTGTAGGCGCGCCCAAGGTTGATACGGGTCAGATACTCGTTGGCAGAAAAGACGCCGACAAGGTTTTCTCCGGGAACACCCAGGAATTTGGGAAGGCCCGCGCCTACACCAATAAAGACAGCGTCGTGCTTTTGCAAGAGTTCGGAAATCTGAACAGTCCTTCCTGCCACGCAGTTGAGGTGCACTTCAACTCCCAGCTCCTGCAGGGCGCTGACTTCGCTGTGGACCACGTCCTTGGGCAGTCTGAACGAGGGAATGCCGTACACGAGCACGCCACCGGGTTCGTGCAGGGCCTCGTAGATATGCACCTTGAGGCCGTGGGAGGCGCAGTAGCCGGCACAGGAGAGGGAAGAGGGACCGGAACCCACGCAGGCAACGCTCAGCCCCTGCACCCTGGTGGAACAGGCATTAGTGCCTGTCTGCTGCTCGCAGGCGGATTTGGCAATGTGCGTGTCTGCCACAAAGCGTTCAAGGCGGCCAATGGCAACGGGTTCACCCTTGCGGCCGAGAATGCAGCGCCCCTCGCACTGGTTTTCCTGGGGACAGACACGGCCGCACACTGCGGGCAGGGCGTTGGCTGTCTTCAGAAGGCGGTATGCTTCTTCCAGGTTCTGTTCCTTGACGGCCTTGATAAATTCGGGAATGGGAACACAGACCGGACAGCCTTCTACGCAGAGAGGCTTTTTGCAGTGCAGACAGCGGCTGGCCTCGTCAAGGGCATTTTCGAGAGTATATCCGAGGGCAACCTCGTCGAAGTTGTGGCTGCGGACATTGGCCGGCTGACAGGGCATTGCAGTCCTGTCCTTTCTTTTCTTGGGCGTTGTCTTATCCATTGACTGCGGTACTCCTGTAGGCTTCCATAGACTGTTGTTCCTGGGCCCTGAAGGCTCCAAGCCTGAGTCTCAGCTCGGCAAAATCCACCTTGTGGCCGTCAAATTCCGGACCGTCCACGCAGGCAAAGCGGGTCTTGCCGTCTACGGTGACGCGGCAGGCTCCGCACATGCCGATACCATCCACCATGATGGGATTGAGGCTGACGGTGGTCTTGACACCGTACCCTCTGGTCAGATCGGAAACAGCTGCCATCATGGGCACAGGGCCGACAGCCACGACTTCGAGAATGGGTTCGTCGCCGTCGAGCTTGCCTTTCAGAAGTTCGGTAACCAGTCCCTTGTGGCCATAGCTGCCGTCGTCCGTGGAGATGAGCAGTTCGTCGGCAAACAGGGAAAGCTCTTTTTCGAAGAGGAGCAGATCCTTGCTGCGGGCGCCAATGATGGCCACAACCTTGTTCCCCGCAAGGTGGTGTCCCTTGGCAATATGGTGCATGGCCGCGATACCCGTGCCGCCGCCGACACAGATGACAGTGCCGCCCTTTTCGATGTGGGTGGGGCGTCCGAGGGGGCCGCACACGTCCAGAATGCTGTCGCCGGGATTCAGGGCTTCAAGCAGGGCCGTGGACTTGCCAAGAACAAGATAGACAATGGTGATCAGTCCCTTTTCCTTATCCGTGTCGGCAATGGTCAGGGGAATGCGCTCGCCGTGTTCGCTCATGCGCAGCATGACAAAATGGCCGGGCTTAGCGTGACGGGCAATTTCGGGTGCTTCGAGAACCATCTTGCTCGTTTTGCCGGGAATCAGGGGTTGTTTTTCGACAATTGGTACAGGCATATAGCCTCCAGGAAAGAGAAAGAGGGAATGAGGTGTTAAAGGGATACCAGCCATGAGGGGGGATTGTTTTTAGTGAAAAGTGAAGTACCTTGCTTCTTTGCTCTTGGCAAGATGAAAGGTGTGCAAAAGCGCGGGTGTATGTCGCGCGAACAGTGCCGCAAAAATCTGAAGCCCGAGGCTTGCCGCATACGTTGCGGGCCTGTCTGTGTACTTTTGGCAACCATGCGACAGGACGGCTGAACAAATGTGGCAACATGTGCCGTACGCTGTACGATAGTTGCTAGGCACGGGAAATTTTGTGTAGTCTGCAGCCATGCGCACACTGTCCAAACACATATCCCCTGCCGGCAGGCCGGTTTCTGCGGGCACGAGAAAGGAGCGACATGCGGGGCTTGTCCTGTTTGTCTGCTCCCTTGTTTTGTCTGTCCTTGCCCTGCCCCGCGTGATTCAGGCAGAGGACATGCTTGATCCAGACACCTTTGGCCCGCGTCTGAGCTCCCAGGCGGCCAGACCCATTGCCCCTTCCCGCTTTGAAACTGGGAAGAAGGCAAGGGTACCCAAGGCTCCCGGGGAGGCATTTACCATGGGTCGGGCAGTGCGCCATGCCCTGGACTATTATCCGTCAGCCGGTGCCTCGGAAGCTGCAGCAAAGGCATCCGAGGAAGGGCGCAAGGCAGCCCTGGGAGAACTCTTTCCGGAGCTTTCCACAAGCTATTCCTATGGATACCAGCGTCAGGACAGGGATCCCGGCAACTTCAGCAACAGTCAGCCGGCAGACAGGGGAACATTTACCTGGAACATGCAGGTGCGCCAGATACTCTTTGATGGTTTTCGCACCCTTGGCACCTATCAGAAACAGGCCCTGCAGGCGGAAAGCGACAGGGCGTCTCTTCGCCAAAGCGAGCTTGAGACCACGGGCAGTGTGCAGGAGAGCTTTATCAGTTATCTGTGCGCTGTGGAAAATGTCCGCAGCCAAAGGGAAGCCGTGGCAAGGCTTGCGGATCAGCTGGACATCACCCAGGCCTTCCACGACGTAGGCCTGCGTCCCATGCTCGATGTTTTGCAGGCAAGGGTGGATCTGGGCGACGCCCAGCGCGAGCTCATAACCCAGGAAAATACGCGCGACACGTCCCTGGCAGAGCTCAACACTCTGCTCGGCTATGCAGCAACACAAAACGTGCAGTACAAGGGTGCCCTGGTGACCCGTCCCTTCAAGCGCAGCCTTGAGGAATGCCTGGAGCGAGCCTACAGAATGCGTCCGGATCTGTATGTAGGCTACAAGGCCGTGGAGATGGCAGTAAAGGACAGACTGATTGCCAGGGCAGGCTACTACCCGCAGATTGAGGCCTATTACAGCATCAACGCCAACGGCAATACCCCGGACTTGCAGCGCGCAGGCAACAACGGCAGCAGGTCAACGACATGGGAAGTGGGCGCTTCGCTTTCCTGGGAAGTCTTTCAGTGGGGGACAACCTATTTTTCCGATCAGCAGGCAGGCTGGCTGGTTTCCCGTGCGCGCAGTCAGGCAAGGGAGCTCATGCTCAATGCGGGCCTTGAGGTAAAGCAGAACTTTCTTTCCCTGCGCGAGGCAAACAAGCGCATTGATGTAGCCAGACAGAATGTGGCGCACGCGCGCGAGGCCTACGAGGCTGCCCTTGCACAGTATCGCGAACAGGTAGGCACCAACTTTGACGTTCTTGATGCCTCCTCGAATCTTCTTTCCGCCGAGGTCGCTCTGACTGCTGCGCGAGGGGATTATCTGACAGCCCTTTCCAGACTCTACAGGGCCATGGGCGAATTTCATCCGGAACTGCTCTGAAGCCTGCATTTGCCGGCATGATCAGAAGCAATGCCCTGCAAAAGGCCCGGGCTTTCCCAATGATGCGGCCCACAGGACAAAAAACAAAAAAATTCACATAAGGAGGCGGCGCGTTATCCCTGACACGAGGGCAGGGGCCTTGCGCTGAACGTTGATGACAGTACAGACAGACGAGAAGCTTGTCATAACCCCGCTGGGCGGTCTCGGAGAGATTGGCCTCAATTGCCAGCTCTGGGAGACCGCAAGGGGCGTGGTCATGGTGGACTGCGGCCTCATGTTTCCCAGCGACGAGCATCTCGGCATAGATGTGCTCATTCCCCACTTTGGCGTGGTCAAATCCGTCAAGAACAGTATTCTCGGCATAGTCCTGACCCACGGACACGAGGATCACATAGGAGCCCTGCCCTGGATTGTCCCCGAGCTTCGGGGCGTGACATTGTACGGCTCGCCTCTTACCCTGGCCCTTGTCAGCCACAAGCTGGAGGAAAGAGGCATTCTGGATCTTGTCAATCTGCAGACTGTCGGGCCGGACAAGCCTGTACAGCTGGGGGACATGCGCTTCCATTTTCTGCCTGTCTGTCATTCCATCCCCCAGGGTTTCGCTCTGGGGGTCGAGACCCCTGTAGGCAAGATCCTGCACACAGGCGACTTCAAGGTCGATCCGCACCCCCTTTCCGGTGCGGGAACGGATCTTGAGCTTTTCAGTGCCTTTGCCGGCGAAAAGGGAGTCCGTCTGCTCATGTCGGATTCCACCAATATTGAACGGGAGGGGAGAAGTCTCACGGAACGCGAGGTCATGGATTCCCTGGACAATGTCTTTGCCAGGGCCAAGGGGCGCATTGTCATCACCCTGTTCTCGAGCCATCTGCAGCGTATACAGGAAGTCTTCGATCTTGCCGTCAAATACGACAGAACAGTGGTCATCAGCGGCCGCAGCCTTGCCAACAATATCGAAATGTCCAGCGATCTGGGCATCAACCATGTGCCCGAGGCCTTTTACAATGCCCACAACGGCATACCCGATCTCCCGGACGAGAAGGTGGTCCTCATCGTAACCGGAGCCCAGGGCGAGCCCATGAGTGCGCTCTCGCGCATGGCCTATGGCCGTCACAGACAGCTCCACATACACAAGGGGGACACTGTGCTCATGAGCTCCAGGGTCATTCCCGGCAATGCCAGGGTCATCTCGCACCTCATAGACGAGATGTACAGGCAGGGCGCGGAAGTCTTTTACGAGAGCGTCTGGGCAATCCACGCCTCTGGCCATGCCCAGAAGGAAGAGCTCAGGGACATGCTCCTTGCCACGAGACCGGAATACTTTGTGCCTGTGCACGGGGAGTACCGCCATCTCATAAAACACGGGCGCCTGGCCCATGAATGCGGTGTCGCCGAGGACAAGGTGGTCATTCTTGAGGATGGCCATCCCCTGAGCCTTGAAAGGGACAGGGTCGAGCTTCTTCCCCCCATCGCAGTCGACTACACGCTTGTGGACGGCAAGGGCGTTGGCGACGTGGGCGTTTCCGTCTTGCACGAGCGCCGTATCATGGGCGATGAGGGGATGGTCATAGTCGTGCTCGTGACGGACAGCGAGACGGGATACGTTCTCTATGGTCCGGAAATAGTGTCCAGGGGCGTTGTCTTCGATCAGTTCCGATATGTTCTGGATGACGCCAAGTGTCTTATTCTGGACGAGCTTGAAAGGGCGAGGGCTTCCAATCTCGCGCCTCAGGACGTGCAGGAGGGAATACGAAGCACGCTGCGCCATTTCTTCAGGCGCGTGCTGGATCGCGATCCCATAGTGGTTGCCATCATTTCGGAGATTTAGGTGCAAGGCGTCAGCCCAAATGAGGAATAAGGCGCATACAAAACAAGCCTCCCCGGTTTCCAGGGAGGCTTGTTTTGTATGGATGCGTGCGCAAAACCTAGCGCGGGTTCAGGTGCTCTGGTTCGACCAGAAGATGGTAGCGTGGCTGCTGGACCTGCTGGTCCGGCAGGCTCACGTGCCCCTCGATGCGCAGCGGGTTTTCCGAAAAACCAAAGGGCTGCACCATTTCGGGCTTGGCAGCCAGGGAAAAGACACTGTCGTAGGAAAGGGAGATGACAGGCAGGCTCGACTGCGAGGATCCTGCAGAAAGCTGCAATGCTCCCAGATGTTCGGCATTGCTCAAAAGATCACTGACTCTTGTCTGTGTGCTGTTGTTGAAGAAGGAGGGCAGACGAAGCTCTGCCTTGCGCAGGAGAGCCAGAAAATCGTTGCCTGTCTGGCCGACAAAGCTGATGAGACTGTTGCCTGTGCTTGTGGCAAGAAGGCTCACCGGAACTGTCCCGCCGTGAATGCCAAGGTAGGCCGAGCGGGCTCCGGCAGGCATGGAAATCCAGCCGGGTTCGGTCATGCGAAAGGACGATGAATGACTCTGGACCACGGAATGCATGGTCAGGGCAAGGCACAGAACAAGAAAGAGCGCCGAAAGCCCGAGAGAAAGAAAAAAGTTGCGCGAGTCGGATTTCTGGGTGCCCTCAGGGGGCAGGACGCCTGGATCACACGACATAAAATGCACCAAGAAAAAATGCACCCAAAAGGATGTGCGACAAATCTGGAAGATACTTGTTCCTGTTGGGAAAATGCCCTTGGTTGTGGCGGAGCAGTTCTCAAATACAGGCTACAATTTGCATCTATAGTGTCTTTTCCCCGGCTGTCAAGAAAGGAGATTTTTCCGCAAGCAGGGCTGATACAGGCCGGATTGCTGCAGGGCAATTTCCCTTGGAGAGCATATGTCTGCCGGGTTGGCAGGAAGTGTATGTTTCCTGTCCCGGCAAACAGAAGCCAAGAAAGTCAGGACAGGGACAATCTGGCTCGCTTCCTCTTCAGGATTGTGACCGCACAGTTAAGGTCTGATGACGGTCTTCAGGACATGTTCCGAGGGAGAGATCTGGCGCTCGAAGGCCTCCTGCAGTTTGGCGAGAGGCAGAATGTCTGTGACATATTTTGCGGGATCAATGACGCCCTTGGCAATGAGATCGATGGTCTCCTCGAATTCGTTTCTGGTGCAGGACACGGAGCCTGTCAGACGGATTTCGTTGAGAACAAGGCGGTTGAGCTCGAAGGGAATGGCAGGCGTCATGGAATTGCCAATGGCCACGATTTCACCACCGGGCTTTACGCCATCGAGGCAGGCTGCGAGAGAGGATTCAGCGCCAACGGCTTCGAAGACCACGTCGAAGCCCCCGTTGGAGGCCTCCTGCATCCTTTGGGCTCGATCCGGGGCATTGCCGTCGAAATAGAGATTGAAATCGCCAATCTCGCGGGCCTTGCCGGTCTGCCTTTCGTCAATTTTGGACATGGCGAGCAGGGATGCGCCTGCCTTTTTGGCAAGGCCGCCGATGAGCTGGGCTATGATGCCGCTGCCAACCACAAGGACCTTGTCGTGCAGCTTCAGGCTGGACTGCTTCACCGCATGGTAGGCGACCATCAGGGGATCGATGAGGCCTGCTGCCACATCGGAAACGCTGTCCGGAAGCCTGTAGGCATTTCTTGATCTGCCGACAAAGTATTCTGCGTAGGCGCCGTTGCAGACAAAGCCTATGTAGTTTGTCCCGTGGACATTGCGGCACAGATGTTCCTTGCCTATGCGGCACATGTCGCAGGTCCCGTAATAGAGATTGGCCCAGAAGGTCACTCTGTCGCCAATGGCAAAAATGCTGTCACCCGGATCAACGACTACGCCGCAAAATTCGTGTCCCATGTGAAAGTCCGGGTCAGGATTGGGATTCCAGCCCTTGCCCTGCTTCCACATGTGAATGTCGCTTCCGCAGACGCCGCAGGAGCTGACGCGAATCTTCATCGTGCCTGGCGTAACAGCCGGCACGGGGACCTCGCGTATTTCTATCTTTTGCGGCCCAACGAGCACTGCAGCCTTCATTGTCTCTGATGTCATGGCTATTCTCCTTGTCCTGAAGTGGCCCCGGATACCCTGAGGGGCCTTGCATCAAACAGAGCCAATGTATGCGAAAGGCGCGTATTTTCTACACAGTATGCTGGCACATTCTTGCCTGAAAGTGGCAGAGGGAGCGTCCCGGTTCTTGTTCCTGCAAAGAAGATCCCGGACGATTATCCTGCCCTGCTATTTGGCCAAGCCTTTTCTTTCGGGAAGCATGGGGCCAACTGGTTCGAAGACTGGTGGGGCAGGTATTGCCCTCGGAGAGCCTGTGGCAAGGGTGCGGGTAAAGAAGTCCGCGAGAGTGCTGACAAGCCTCTCATGTATCTCTTCTCTCAGCTTGTCGTCCACGCTGTAGCAAAGTTCGGGCAATTCCTGCAAAAGTCTCTCCGGGCAGGGCGCCATGAAGGATTCCTCGTCTGCGCGGGGCAGGGTGACCTTTTCTATCCTGCGCCCAAAGCGGGTTGTAAAAAGCTCGCTTTCGCGCATCAGGGCCTGATCCCTTTGTACTCCACCCCTGACAAGGAGGACAGGAGGATAGAACCAGGCAAGAGCATCGTGCGAAAAAAGCATGGAAAAACCTGGCTCTACCAGTGCGCAGGCCTTGACGCGCACATCGGCAAGGCTGTGTTTCAGGGGAAGGGCAGGGCAGATGTTTTTGTCAATGCGGTTTTTTGCCCACGAGTTGCAGTAGGGATTGCGCAGATCGCTGCCAGTGCAGAAGGTATCCCACAGGGTGCAGTCTGGCAGGGCTCCGCCCACAAGAAGGGCTGCGGCACCGCCAGCCCCGAAGCCGAGCACGCCTATTCTTTCCCTGTCTATGCTTTGGGCAAAGTGTTCATGGTTCAGGATGATGTCCAAAAGCAGCCTGAGATCGCGGGCCCTGTGCACAAAGAGATCCCAGGAATAGAGATCGGGCATACTGTCCAGATTGTCGAAAGGATGCGTCATCACAGCCACGATAAAGCCCCTGGCTGCAAGATCGGAGGCCGTATTGTGGTGTGTCAGGCGATTGCCCGAGGAGGGGTGGGAAAGCAGGATCAGAGGCCATGAGCCAGGGGAAACGGCAGTCTTTCCCGCAGCCCTGAAGCTCCAGGACTGCAACTTGTAGGGCCGCCTTCTGCGCGAGTCCGTGGGATACCAGACATTGATGTCCAGATTGAGCTCGCGTTCGGGCAGGGAAATGCCCATATTGTAAAAGCCCACATTGCGGACTTCAGCCAAGGATGTGTCGCAGCTTTGCCAAAGCAAAAAAACAAGCGCGAAAAGACAGAAGGACAGCCTTGACAAAAGCGCAGGAAAAGGGCGCACACGCTGTGCAAAGTTTGCAGCCAAGTGCCCAGATATGTTGCAGAAGTTTATTTGATGCATAGATGGTGTATTGTGCCACAGGCAAAGCTACGGTACAAGGGCGCTGACAAGGCAGTTCCCGGAGCCGGAAGCACGGTTTGGGACACATGGGATGCGCCTTTTCCCAGATCCCGGCATCGGAACAGGGACAACATCAGACAGGAAAAGAAATCTCACTTATGGAATTCATACAGTTCTTTATCGATTTTGTGCTGCATGTGGACGATCATCTTCTGGAGCTGGTCACCCAGTATGGCACATGGATCTATCTCATCCTCTTTGTCATTGTCTTTTGCGAAACAGGGCTTGTGGTAACACCCTTTCTGCCTGGCGACAGCCTGCTCTTTGCAGCAGGCGTACTGGCAGGTACTGGCGTCATGGGCTATCCGGAGGCCCTTGGCATCTTTCTCTTGGCAGGATGCCTGGGGGATGCGACCAACTACTTCATCGGCCGCCATGTGGGACCGGCCATCTTCCAGCGCGATTCGCGCTTCATACGAAGAAAGTATCTGCTTGAAGCACACGCCTTCTATGTGCATCACGGTGGAAAGGCCATTGTCATAGCCCGCTTTGTTCCCATAGTGCGTACCTTTGCCCCCTTTGTGGCAGGTATTGCGCTCATGCATCCCCACACCTTTTTCTTCTACAACATCACTGGCTGCGTTCTCTGGGTGGGACTGCTGGTGTCCACAGGCTACTTCCTCGGCAATCTCGAATTCGTGCAAAAGCACTTTTCCCTTATTGTCTATGGCATAATCCTTGTTTCCATCATGCCGGTTCTCATCGGGATAGTGAAGGCAAAATTTGGCAAGGGGGAGAAGAAGGCAGAGCCAACAGAGGAAGACTACCTGAAGGCAGCCGCGTCTTTTGACAAGAGGAAGCAGAACTGATTTCTCCAACCATTGGTCCCATGTCAGGATTCGCACGGCGAATCTTGTGGAGGCCTTTTTTTACAGCAATTGAGGCGTTACATGAAAAGTGTCAGTGAAATACGGGCCCTTCTCGCAAGAGACGAGGCAACCGTCGGCACATGGCTGCAGATTCCCAACGCGGATGTGGCAGAACTCATGGCCAGGGCAGGATACGACTGGGTGGCTGTGGACATGGAACACGGATCCTTCGGCAGGACCATATTGCCGGACATCTTCCGTGCCATCGAATGCGGAGGTGCCGTGCCCTTTGCCCGTCTGGCCGAAGCCAGCAGGACGCAGATAAAGGCTGCCCTTGAGGCCGGGGCCCAGGGCCTTATCTTCCCCATGATCGAGAGCCGCGAACAGCTGGACAGGGCCATAGGCTGGTCCATCTACCCAGGCCTCGACAACTGGGAGGGAGAAAAGCCTTCCGAGTACCGCGGGGTCGGCTACTGCCGCGCCAATGTCTTCGGCAAGGACTTTGACAGCTATCGTGCAAAAATTGCCGGCGATATCTTCATTTGCGCCCAGATAGAGCACATCCGCGCAGTGGAAAATCTGGAAAGCATACTTTCCCATCCTCGCCTTGACGCCATCATGGTGGGACCCTACGATCTTTCCGGCTCCATGGGGCTGACGGGACAGTTTGATCATCCCGACTTCAAGGCCTGCATGGCAAGGATTGGCGAGATCTGCCAGCGCTGTCACGCCCGCATGGGCCTGCATGTGGTGCAGCCCGATCCCGCGCAGCTCGAAAGGGAAATTGCCAACGGCGCGCGCTTTATTGCCTACGGCATAGACACAGTCTTTTTGTGGAAGTACGCCGAGCGTCCCGGTCGGAGGGAAAACTAGTGAAAATCACGGTATTTGGCGGTTCCGGCTTTTTGGGATCGCATATTTGCGACAAGTTGAGCGAGGCAGGTCACGAGGTGACCATTGTCGATCTGAACCCCTCTCCCTGGCTCAAGGACAATCAGAAAATGATTGTAGGCAGCATCCTGGACGAAGCAGTCCTGGACAAGGCTGTCGAGGGGGCAGACATAGTCTGCAACTACGCTGGCATTGCCGACATAGGCGAAGCCAACTCAAGGCCCGTGGATACGGCAAGGCTCAACGTGGTGGGCAATGTCATGGCTCTCGAGGCCTGCAGAAAGTACGGGATCAAGCGCTACATCTTTGCAAGCTCGCTCTATGTGTACGGCAAGTCCGGCGGTTTCTACCGTTGCAGCAAGCAGGCCTGCGAAATCTACATTGAAAACTATCAGGCCATGCACAATCTGCCCTACACCATCCTGCGCTACGGCTCGCTCTATGGGCCCAGGGCAGACAACAGAAACGCCATACACCGCTTTGTGCACGAGGCCATGACAAGCGGAACCATTACCTACTACGGAGCGCCCACGGCCCTGCGCGAATATGTGCATGTGGACGATGCGGCAACGGCAACACTGGAAGTCCTGGACGAAAGCTTTGCCAACCAGAACATCATTGTGACCGGCAATCAGCCCATGCGCGTCGGCGATCTCTTCAAGATGATAGGCGAAATGCTGGGCAAGGACATAGAGATCCGCTACCAGAACGATCCCAACAGCGGTCACTATCAGATCACGCCCTACAGCTTCATGCCCAAGGTTGGCCGCAAGCTGGTGCCCCCGCTGACAGTGGATCTCGGCCAGGGCATACTGCGCGTCATGGAAGCGGAACACAGGGACATGCACCCGGAGCTCACGAGCGAGGGCGGCTATCTGGTTCCCACAGACGATTAGCGCTCATTTCGGGCTGCAAGAGTCCGGGGATTTCAGGAAAAGACAGGGGGCTGCCAAGCCCCCAAAAACAAAAAAACAAAGGAGGCGGCGCCTTTTTTTAGTCCCAGGCACGGGACTGCGCCGAAGGAACTCTATGAATATCGTAGCCATCATTCCCGCCCGCATGGGCTCAAGCCGTTATCCCGGCAAACCCCTTGCCCTTATCCATGGTGTCCCCATGGTGGGCCATGTTGCCTTCAGAACTGCCAAGAGCAAGATTCTGTCCGAAACCTATGTGGCCACCTGCGACGACATTATTGCGGACTACTGCAAGAAGGTCGGCCTCAAATGCATCATGACAAGCGACACCCATACCCGCTGTTCCACAAGGACAGCCGAAGCTCTTTTGAAAATCGAGGAAGAGACTGGCAAGAAGATTGATATCGTGGTTATGGTGCAGGGCGACGAGCCCATGGTGCAGCCGCAGATGATCGACGACGCAGTGGAACCCATGCTCAAGGATGCGTCCATCAATGTGGTGAATCTCATGGCAGACATGGCAACAGTGGAGGAATTCGAGGATCCCAACGAGGTGAAGGTGGTCGTGGACCGCAACAATGATGCGCTCTACTTCTCCCGCGAGCCCATTCCCTCCCGCAAGAAGGGCGTCACAACAGTGCCCATGAGAAAGCAGGTGTGCATCATTCCCTTCCGCAGGGACTATCTGCTCGAATTCAATGCCATGGAGGAAAGTCCCCTGGAAATTATTGAATCCGTAGACATGATGCGCATCCTTGAGCACGGCGGCAAGGTGCGCATGGTGCCGACAGCCTTCAGGACATGGAGTGTGGATACCCCCGAGGATCTGGCCAGAGTCGAAAAACTCATGACCAACGACACGCTCATGCAGGAATACAGCAACTGATGCGTCCTGTTCAGCGCCTGAAAATGGCCTTATTGGAGCTGTGGGTATCCTGCCTTTGCTGGATACCTACGCCCGTGGGCATTGCCCTGCGCTATGCGGGCCTGAAGCCATTTTTCGCTTCCATGGGCAGTGTGCGCATTGCCACTGGTGTCGAGTTTGTGGGGCTTCACAACATGCGCCTTGGCAATGGGGTGCGCATAGGCAGACACTGTATCCTGTCGGCCCAGAACGGTAGTCTTGTCATGGACGAGAGGGCTGCCATATCCGCCAATGTGCATGTGGGGGCTGACGATGGCCTCATCCACATAGGCGCCCGTACGGCCATTGGTACGGGGACAGTGCTCAGGGCTGCCAACCACCGCATTGACCGTACGGATATCCCCATGATGGACCAGGGCCATGTCCCTGGCGAGATCCACATAGAGGAAGACGTGTGGATCGGAGCCAATTGCGTCATCACTGCAGACGTGCGCATAGGAAGGGGAGCCGTTGTAGGTGCCGGGGCAGTGGTGACACGCGATGTCGAGCCCTTCTCGATTGTGGGCGGAGTTCCGGCAAGGCCCATTGGCCACAGGCTCGAGAAAAAACAGCAAGGTAGAAACCATGTCTTTGAAATGTCTTGTTTTTGACTGTGACGGCGTTATTCTGGACAGCGTCCCCACCAAGACCAGGGCCTTTGCCAGACTGGCCGAGCCCTACGGGGACGAGGCCAGGGACATGATGGTCATGTACCACAAGACCCATGGCGGAGTGAGCCGCTACCTCAAGTTTGCCTGGTTTTTCCGCGAGGTTCTTGGCCGCGAGATAACGGAAGAGGAATCGCGCAAATGGGGCGAGCTCTTCTCTGAGTACGCCCTGGACGAGGTCAGGAAATGTCCCCTTATAGAGGGCATAGAAAAGGTGCTTACCCACTGGCACTACAAGCTTCCCATGTGCGTGTGCTCTGGTACTCCTACCGAGGAGCTGCGCTCGGTTCTGGCCCTGCGCAATCTTGCCCCCTATTTTGATCTTGTTCTTGGTTCGCCGCCAGTGAAGGCACAGGTTTTGGCAAACATTGTCAACGAATTCGGTCTCGATCCTGCCGATGTGCTCATGGTGGGGGACAGTTCTACGGACAGGGATGCTGCAGAACAGGTCGGCACGCTTTTCTATGGCTGCGGTCCGGAGCTCAAGAACGACGGTCTTTTCCCGTGGGGAGAGACACTTTCGGGCCTGGACGACTGGATTGCCGCCCATGTCTAGCACTATGGCTGCAGGGCGCAGGGGGACAGTCCTCATCCTTGCGCTCTGCCTGCTTCTCGCTCTTTTTGCAGGGTGTCGCGACAAGACTGAGGAAGAAAAGAGCCCTAAAGCGGAGAAGGGTGTTGAGGCGCCTCTTGTGGAAGAACAAAAGCCCAGGGCCCAGCCTCAAGCTCAACCCCAATCCCAACTCGGCCCGGAAGAAAGGGTCACGGTCTACGCATTGAGCGAGCCGCTCCCTCCTGCCTCGGCCGAGGAACTGGCTCTTGCCCAGCGCAGGGTGGACTACGCCAACATAGCAGACAGGGAGCTTTCTTCCCTGTGCGGCCGCTATCCGCAGCTCATCATGCTCGGCGTGGAGGAGTACAGGAATTCCTACACAACGCTGGGCTTTGGCAAGGACAAGCCGTCCGCCACATGCATGGCGTATGGCATAGCACCCGCGCGGGGCGTTTTCGACCCGGAAGAGACTGCGGAGCTGAAGAGACTTCTTGCCGAAATGGACAGGCTGCGCCAGGACATGGACAGGGACTACGAGAGCCTGCGCTCGTACGTGAAGGACACAAGCATTGTGGACGACGGCAGGCTCGGCAGCAGGCTTGCGGGACAGATAGAAAAAAACTACCGCGCCTACGCGCAGTCCCAGGAAAGATACAGAAGCATTGTGGAGAGCCGGGCAGCCGAGGCCCAGGACACCATATTGCGGGATCACCCTCTGCGCGACCACGTGCGTCTGGCAGCGGACATGATGTCCATACTGCGCAGGATAGCGGACGGTCTGGAGGTGACAGACCCGGATCCGGCTTCCCTGGACAAGCCCATAGCCAGACTGCGCGAGGACATAACCCGCGCGGAACGCCTGCCCTTCCCTGTGCCCGGAGTCACGGAAATGCACTACCGTCACTTCCTTAAGGACGCACGCGGGCTTTTGGCCCTGCTCATGCGCGGACAGCTAGAGTCCTTTCATGTGCAAGTGCGTACGTCTCTCAATGCACAATGGAGTTCGTGCAGACAAAAATACAATGCCTTTGTGGATGCCCTGGCAAACAGTTAGCCGCAAGCCCATGGGCGAGAATAATGAAAAAAGCGCCATCTTCCGGGAAAGCAGTTTTTGGAAAGGTGGCGCTTTTTCGATATGTGCGTGAACTTTTTGTGCTTATGCCTTGTTGCAACCAGGGCACGCTTTTTCGCCCTTTTTGAAGACGATGAGCGGACAGTTCTTGCAGATGTCTGCACCGGGGAAGAAGTCCCCCGGGCGTACCACCGAGGACGAGCCGCTGGCTTCGATGCGTTCAAGAAGTCTGGCAACAAGGGCGCGCACGTATTTCCCTGGCACAAGGACGTTGGCTTCCCCGCGCTCGATCTTGCCGCTGTTGTAGGCTCCGGAGCAGGGGGTGGTGAAATTCATGAGTCCGGACTGCCAGCAGTGGACAGAGCCTCCGCAGGAAGAGGAGCTCATGAGGATTTGCGTGGGCAGGGGGTGAATGTCCGTGGCTGCCATGAAATCCACTGCCAGATGGTAGGCCTGCAAAGAATCCGTCAGCATGTGCACCACGTGGGGAAGGGTGCGACAGGATCCCAGGGGAGAGATGCCGATGGCCTTGAGGGTACCCGGCTCAATGCGCGGCTTGGAGGCGAGAAAGCGCCTGGCCTGGGCGGCGCTTCGGCAATACTTGAGCTGGGAGCGGATTTCGCCTTCGTCTATCTCCCGCCAGCCGAAGCTCACCTGGGCGTTGGTACAGAACAGTTTGTCGAGGGTGCCGAGAACGGTTTTGCCCTGCATGCGCGCGGCAACTTCCCACTGACAGAAGGTCATGGGCCTTGTGGGCTGAAGCCAGTCCGGGTGTTCCTGCCTGAATGCTTCTGTTTCCTCATCGGAAAAGAGAAAGGTGACCCCGACAGGATGGTGATAGAGCCGAAGCATCTCCATCAGCGTCCTTTCCATGAAGGCGCAGTCGTAGTCTGGCACAATGAGGGGCGTATCTTGCGTCTCGCAAGCTGTTTCGGCCTTTTCAGCAGCACACATTGATCGTTTTCTCCCTGACAGTTCTCCCTGACAACAAAGGGAGCGTTTTCAGTCGTCCAGAATGACAGCGCGACCTTCCTCGTCCCTGTTGTGGGCGAGAAGGCCGTGTTTGGCAAGATAGGCCCGGCCGGCCCTGGCAAATTCGGCATGGGTGCAGTTTTTGTCTATGCCAGGGCAGAAGTCTTTGGCCATCTCAAGGCTATCCGGATCGACGATGTTGCCGCGGAAAAAGGGCCAGGCACGGCAGACGTCGGGCTTTCCGGCATGGACAGTACACCCCTTGCCTTCTGCAAAAAAGATGCAAAAGCCGTCTTCCCCTGTGCGTATCTGCAGTTTGCCGCCCCGCATTTCCCCGTATTTTGCCGCAAACTCCTCGGCACTCATGTTCAGTGCGCAGGTTATGCGCAAAAGATCCTTGGGGCTGACCACAATGCCGCCTTCACCGCGACAGCATTGGCCGCACATCCTGCAGGTAAAGACAGATGTATCGTCTACAGGTGCGGCAATTTCCGGGTCCTTGGCTTGCATGCTTGTGCTTGTCATGACAAAAAATCCGTTTTGGGCAAAAAATGGGGCAGGAAATGTGAAGGCCTTCAGCTGGCAGATTGCAGAAGGCGCCTGTGCTCGACCATGATGCAGCGATCCTCCACCACGGCAATGCCCTTGTCCTGCAAAAGAGTCCGGGCTTCGGGTGAGGAAATGCCTTCCTGCATCCAGAAGCAGGAAGGCCTGTTTTTCATGGCCAGCACCTCTTGTGCGTGCCCGGGACAGTACTGGGGCGCGCGGAAGAGAACCACGATGTCGCAAGAGTCCACCATGGTGATGGAGGGGTAGACCTGTCTTTCCCAAACCTGCTTGCGCTTGGGGTGTACGGGAAGAACCCTGTATCCGGCCTCGATGAGGTAGCGTCCCACCCTGTCCACGTCCTGGCCTGGCACGTCCTTGGCGCCGATGATGGCTATGGTTTGGGCGGATCCGAGAAGCGCGCGCAAAGCGTCGTCAGTGGGCAAAAACATGCTTGTCTTCCTGTTTGGGGCCCATGCGGGCTTTCAGGGCGAGAAGGTTATTCGGCCTTTGTCTCTGCCTCTTGGGCAGACAGGGGCTTTTGTTCATCCGGCTTTGCCTGTTCCCGTGCTGCAGCCCGTATCCAGTAGGTGCCAAAGCCATCGTCCAGAAAACCGTCTTCCACGGACTTGTATCCGGAGGAGGCAAAGAGCTGTCTGTATTCGCTGCGCGTCCTGCGCCAGCCCCAGAACTGCTGCTTGCGTATGCCAAGGTAGTGCAGGATGCCGCGTATGCAGTTTTTGCAGAAGTTGACAAAGGCTGCCACAGGGCTTTCCTCCTCGAGGAGCGAGGCGGAAAGACAGAGGATCTCGCCGTTGGGCAGAAGCTGGTAGCGCAGACTGTCCAGGGTGTGAGAGAGCTGGGCCTGGGGAATGCCGTAGTCGACAGCCGAGAGATAGATCATGTCGTAGTAGATGTCGGGAGACAGGCAATCCGGCGGCTGCCCGATAAAAATGCGGTCTGCAGGGATAAGGCGGCGCAGCCACTTCATGCACACTGTGCTTGGCTCGTTTACATAGAGCTCTATGGAATCGCCCATCTCCTTTAAGAGCATGCGTTCCATGAAGCCTACGCCACTGCCTATGGAAAGGACGCGCAAAGGAGAGTCGTGCGTCTTTTCCTCCTGCATTTTCTTGAGCCGCGAGGCTATCCACAGGGCGTCCGCAGTCTTGTTCCTGCGCCAGACTTCGGGCAAGTCTTCCCAGGACTGGTATCTGCGAAAGAGCTCTTCGTAGAAAACGGAGTAGAACTTGGCGTCCGCAAGATGGAAGAAATGGGTGTGCGCAAAGGTCGTAAAGGGTATACCCTGCCAGCTTTCCTGATAGAAACGACGCACTTGCTGCCTCCTGAATGCCGTATGAACTGCGGTTCCTATAGCCCAGCTTGCCCGCTCCTGCAATGGACACAGGGCGGGAAAAAGGCAGGGCAGGGAAGGAGATGGGGTGCCTCACTGTTCCCTGCTCGTGTTCCAAGTCTAGCACAGGAAGAGGGCGGAAGGGAAAGGAAAAATGCCCCTGAAAGCGGAAGGGAGGCCAAAAGATGAAGGCCCCTTGTGCCTGAATGAAAGTGCATAAGGGGCCTTGTGTCGTAGTGCGCGTCAGACAGAGTGCATGGCAGCCTTGTGCTCTTGTGCCCTGCGCACAAGCCAGCCATGAAAGCGTGTGTCGCAGGAAAGTTCCGGATGGAAGGAAAGGGCGAGCATATTGTCCTGCCTGACTGCCACGGGATTGCCCTGCAGGCTTGCAAGGACGTTCACTTCGGGTCCACAGGATGCGACAACGGGTGCTCGTATGAACACAGCCTCGATCAAATCGTTTGCCTGCCGGGAAAACTCCCTGACATGAAGGCGAGTTGCAAAGCTTTCCTTCTGGCGGCCAAAGGCATTGCGCAGGACTGCAATATCCATGAGCCCAAGACGTGGCTGTTCGGAAAAGCCGGGCAGGTTTCTGGCCAGAAGTATCATACCGGCGCACGTGGCAAGCACCGGTATGCCCGAAGCGCACAATTGGGCAAGGGGATGAAGAAGGCCTTCTTCCAAAAGGAGTTTGCCCATGACAGTGCTCTCGCCGCCAGGAAGGACAATGCCCCGCAGACCCTCGAGATCGGAAGGGGTGCGGATTTCACAAACCTCTGTATCATATCCTGCAAGGGCCTGGACATGCTCGCGAAAGGCCCCCTGCAGGGCCAGCACGCCTATGCGAACAGCCATCAGACACCCCTCTCCTGCATGCGATCCATTTGGGAAAGCGAGGCAATGTCCAGGCCTGGCATGGCCTCGCCAAGGCCTGTGGAAACCTCCGCAAGAAGCCTGTAGTCCTGATAGTGGGAGACAGCAGCCACGATGGCACGGGCCCTGCGGGCAGGATCCGCGGATTTGAAGATGCCGGATCCCACAAAGACGCCGTCGCAGCCGAGCTCCATCATGAGGGCCGCGTCGGCAGGGGTGGCAATGCCGCCTGCCGCGAAGTTGACGACGGGAAGGCGCCCGAGCTTGCGTGTCTCAAGGACAAGTTCGAGGGGAGCTGCGTGCTCTCTGGCAAAGGAAGGAACCTCTTCTGCGGGAAGGGCGCACAGTGCCCCGATTTCACCCAGAAGAAGACGGCAGTGGCGTACTGCCTCGACCACATTTCCTGTTCCTGGCTCGCCCTTGGTGCGGATCATGCAGGCTCCCTCGGCAATGCGGCGCAAGGCTTCGCCGAGATTGCGCGCGCCACAGACAAAGGGCACATTGAAGGCCGTCTTGTCGATATGGAAGCGATCGTCGGCTGGTGTGAGGACCTCGCTTTCGTCGATGTAGTCTACGCCAAGGCTTTCCAGGATGCGGGCCTCCGTGATGTGCCCTATGCGTGCCTTGGCCATGACGGGAATGCTCACGGCCTTCATGATGGCCGTCACGACAGCGGGATCGGCCATGCGGGCAACGCCTCCGGCTGCGCGGATGTCGGCAGGGACCCTTTCCAGGGCCATGACAGCGCATGCGCCTGCTTCCTGGGCTATGACAGCCTGTTCCGGGGTGGTCACATCCATGATGACACCGCCCTTGAGCATCTGGGCAAGGCCTGACTTGATCGCAAATGTTCCTGTTTCCATAGCATCCTCCTTTTTTTGTGATGCACTTTAAGGTGCCGATGGAGAGGAATAACGTCTCCGAACCCCTTTCCCCAGGGGTTGGGCCAGTGTATGTGACAATATTCTTCGCAAGGGATACAATTTGCTTTGTCAGGGCGACAAAATGTCTGCCCTGCCACCAGAGCAAGGGGACGCGGGAGGAAGGACATGAATTTCAGGCAACTGCAAGATCTCTACGAGGATCATCTGCGCGACAGGACGCGCATGACGCGCTGGGAAGCCCTGGCGCAGGCAATAGCGGACATGATACGCACGGGTGCTTTGGCTCCGGGGGAGCGCCTTCCCACCCACAGGGAACTGGCAGGATTTTTGGGGGTGACAGTGGGCACTGTGTCCAGAGCCTATGCAAGGACTGCGCAGCTGAATCTGAGCCAGGGGATTGTGGGGCGGGGTACATTTGTGGTGCGCCCGGTGCAGGAGGTTGATGTCTATGCGCAAAGGCCACTGCCAAGGGCCTGTTCAGACACAAGCCTATGCGAGCAGGGAAAGCCCTTTGGCCCGGGAAAGCCTCTGGACATGGGCTTTATCACGCCTTTCGAGCATCTGAACCCTTCCCTTTTGGAGGGACTTTCTGTGCTGCAGGGGCGGGGAGGCCTTGACGAGCTTGGCGGCTACCAGCCCCCGCAGGGGCGGGCAGGCCACAGGGAGGCCGGTGCCCTGTGGGCCGCACGTTTCGGCCTGCCGGTTTCGCCAGACAATGTCCTTGTCTGCGCAGGCGCTCAGCACGCCCTGCTCACTGTCCTTGCCTCCCTCTTCAATCCGGGGGACCGCATAGCTGCGGAACAGCTGAGCTATCCCCTGCTCAGACATCTGGCGCAGAGGCTGCGCCTGCAAATTGTCCCCATACGCATGGACAAAAACGGCATTATTCCCTCGGCATTCGAGACTGCCTGCAGGACAAGGGCCATCAGGGGAGTGTATCTCATGCCGTCGTGCCACAATCCGACTCTTTCCCTGATTCCGGAATTTCGGCGCAGGGAGATAGTGGCCATCTGCCGCAGATATGATGTTTGCATCATAGAGGATGACGTGTATGCCCTCTCCCTTGAGCAGCATCTTCCGCCGCTCTCCCGCCTTGCTCCCGAGCGCAGCTGCTTCATTGCCTCGACAAGCGAGGCTTTGGGGGCTGGGCTCCGCATAGCCTATCTCTGTGCTCCGACGCATTTTGTGCAGGCCCTTGAGCACACCATATCCTACACGGTTTCCATGGCGCCGCCGCTCATGGCCGAGCTTGCAGCACTCTGGATTGGGGACGGCACAGCGGACAGTGTCCTTGTTGCCAAGCGCAAGGCTGCACACAAGGCCAATGAGCTTGCGCGAAGCAAACTTGACGGCTTCGAGCTCGTTACCAGAACTACCGGCTTTTTTTGCTGGCTCAAGCTGCCGGGTGGACCAGAGGAGGCCACGGCCTTTGCACAGGCGGCAACAAGGCAGGGGATCATCGTGGCCGACGTGTCCTATTTTGCAGTTGGAGGCCAAGCAGAGAGTGCTGGTGTGCGCCTGGCCCTGGGCCTCAGGGATCAGGATATTCTTTCAGGGGCTTTGGAGTGCCTCGCCCGGATCCTGCAAAGGGGATAGTGTCTAAATTGAGAAGTCCGTCTACTTATATATTGCTGAAATCATTGAATTTCATCACCAAAGTAGCAGGGCGAATTTTTGCAATTAGACAATAGTTTTTTGCCTCGCGTTCCTGCCTTGACGGCCAGGCGCACAAAAGGCAGATTTCGGGGCATGCGGCTTTTGCCCCTTTGGGGAAGCCAGAGCGATACGGCAAAACAAAAAAACGTTCCGGGTTGAGGGGCTTTGCCCGGACAATTGCAGAGAGTGAGGAACACATCATGGCAATAGCCAACATCCTGACCATAGCGGGCTCAGACAGCGGTGGCGGAGCGGGCATACAGGCGGACCTGAAGACCATCATGGCCATGGGCTGCTATGGCATGAGCGCCATAACGGCGCTGACTGCGCAAAACGGCCTTGGCGTCAATGGCATCTTCCCTGCCTCTGCCGAGTTTATGGATGTACAGCTCAAGACCATCTTTGAGGGCTTTCCCGTCCATGCGGCCAAGACGGGCATGCTTTTCAACGCGGAACTCATTCACACAGTGGCAGAGAATCTGGCGCACAAGGATTTTCCCCTGGTCGTCGATCCCGTATCGGTGAGCCAGAGCGGAAGCAGGCTTTTGCAGGAAGACGCTGTGGAGGCCCTTGTGAGCGAACTTGTGCCGCTTGCGGATCTGCTCACCCCCAATATCCCAGAGGCTGAGATGCTCTCCGGCATGAAGATCTGCGATCAGGAAACCCAGGCGCAGGCAGGGCAGAGGATATTGTCCCTGGGACCAAGGGCAGTCCTTGTGAAGGGCGGACACATGGAGCACGCGGATGTGGTCCTGGACATACTGTGCCTGCCGGACGATACCCTGGTGTTCCTGACCCAGAAGGCCATAGACACAAACAACAACCACGGAACAGGCTGCACGCTCTCCGCTGCCATTGCCTCGGGCCTTGGCAAGGGCGAGGATATGGTTCAAGCCATACGCAACGCCCAGGCCTATCTGAACAGGGCCCTGACCATGAGCTATGCCCCGGGCCTTGGCTGCGGTCCGGTCAATCACGCGGCAGGCCTTGTGTCTGTCCTGGACTAGCCCATGCGTTTAAGGCTTGTGATAGCCTATGTGGGCACAGGCTACATGGGCTGGCAGGTTCAGGCCCAGCACCTTGCCATGCAGACCATACAGGGGCAGCTGGAGCATGCCCTGCAGCTTCTTGCCGGGCAGGAGGTGCGCGTGCACGGTTCGGGCAGGACGGACAGCGGCGTGCATGCGGAGAGGCAGGTTGCGCACTGCGATTTTCCCGAGGATCGCTATGCCAGGCTCAAGGATATGCGCAATTCCCTAAACGCCCTGCTTCCCTGTGACATACGTGTCTTTGCGGTTCAGCCCTGTGAAAGGAATTTCCATGCCCGCTTTGACGCCCACAACAAGACCTACCGCTACCGCTTCTGGCAAGAGCGGGGCTTTGTACCACCAGCACTCAAACCCTATGTCTGGTGCTGCGGGCCTTTGGACGTGGCAGTCGTGCGGGAGGCCCTTCCCCACCTTCTCGGGGAACACGACTTTGCCTGTCTGGCAAACGCGGGCACAACTGGTCGGGAAAGCACTGTACGCACCCTGTACGCGCTTGAGCTCAATGAAAATACCGTGTGGGAAGGCTGCGCCCCAATGCTCGAACTCTTTGTCACCGGTTCCGGCTTTCTGAAACAGATGGTGCGCAACATGGCAGGCCTTTTGGCGGAAATAGGCAGGGGCAAGGTGGGTTCTTCCGATGTCCCGCGCATTCTTGAAAGCCGTTCAAGAACTGCATTGCCGGCACCCACGGCTCCGGCCTCGGGACTTACGCTCATGTGCGTCGAATACGGCAAGGGGCACGGGAAAGCCTGAAACGCCCCCTTTTGTTTTGCTCACCCCTCTTTTGCAAAAAGTTCCAGGGGGAGCAGCAGGAGGCACTCTCCGGCAAGGCCGTCAATGGCCAGGGAAAGGCGCAGGGCGTAGACCCGGATGTTGCGGACTGTCAAAAAAATGTCGTCTGCGTACCAGACGATGCGTGACATCTTGCAGGGCGGCAGGGCAAAGGCCCTTTCGATCATCTGGGGAAGACCGTCAAGGCAGCGACGCACCAGTTCCTTGTCAAAATAGCTTAAGGTCCCCCGCGGCTGAAGGCTCATGTGCCCGGCCCCAAGGCTTGCGTCCGCCAGAGCCTGGGTTGTCAGGGGATTGCAGGCAAAGACAATGTCGCTTTTGCCTGCGGCAAGGAGAGCAAAAAAGGCAGGGTTTGCCGACCGTTCCGCAAGGTCTTCGGGAAAGCCGACTGCAAGGGAAAGGGGGCGTGCGCGCATGTGGGCCCTTGTGGCAGACCCCAGTTCCTCCTCGAGAAGGCTCGCAAGGAATTCGGCCCTGGCCCAGAGGACCGGGTTTGCATCTGCCACATCGTCTTCTTCCAGCGTCCGGGGCTGCCAGGCGTTTTTTTCGCATTGCGGACTGTGTTCAGCTTCACCTTGTGTCTGGCCGTCGTTCTCTTCGTCTTCGTCTTCATCCTCAAAGCTTTCCCCATGTGTGGACAGGTCTTGAGACTCCCCGTCGGTCAGGGGAGAGAGGAGGAATTCCAGTTCTTCCTTGCTTAGGACATCCTGTGCCTTGTCCATGGTGTTTTCCGGAATGGCAAAGAGCGAAAAAGAGGGGAGCAGTGCTGCACGTTATGCGCAAAGCTTTGGGAAAGGGCTGCCCTTGGGAGGCGAACCAAATCGGGCCAGAAAGGCGCTTGAGGGCGCATCAATATCTATGCAAGAGTCTTGCCATTGGCAACAGGAACAGTACGAGGGGTGGATACACGTTGCGCATACGCATCATACGCGAGGGACAGTCCGAAACGACTGTGGAATACGACGGCAAGGGGCCGCTTTCAAAGGCAATCTGGCTTTCGGGCAAGCTTGAGCCCATTCCCCTGTGCGCCGGCATCGGGCGCTGCGGCAAGTGCCGGGTGCGCTTTGTCTCGACTCCGCCCGTGGCTCTGGAAGAGGAAGTGGAGCGCCTTGGCAAGGAGGCCGTGGACGCGGGATGGCGTCTTGCCTGCCGCTGTCAGATACCTGACAGCGAGGAAGTGCTGCTGGAAGTTCCGGGCCTGGCAAGGGCTCCTCTAAAGGAGAATGCGCAGGGAAAGCATCGGGGAGAGCCGCAGGGATCGTGCGTGTGGGGCTTTGATCTCGGCACGACCTCCATTGCCTGGAGGGCTCTTGATGCCACAAACGGCGAAATCCTGAGCGAGGGGCAGGCCCTGAATCCGCAGGCCGGAGCGGGCGCGGACGTCGTTTCCCGTATTGCCATGGCACAGGATCCGCAGGGGAAGGCCCTTCTTTCACAGCTTGTGCGCACCTTTTTGCGTGCAAGGATGGACGAGGTGGGCCTGTCTCCCTCAAGAGTGGTGGTAGCAGCAAACACGGCCATGAGCGCCATTCTTTTGCAGGCGGATGTTTCGGGCTTGGCTCACGCACCCTACAGCACCTCCATACACGGACACGAGAGCTGCCGGATTGTGGACCTTGGAGAAGTGTACATTCCGCCCCTGCCGGCACCCTTTGTGGGAGGCGACATCACGGCAGGACTTGCCTTTCTTGGGCATGCCGGGGCAAGGCCGCCCTATCTGCTTGCGGATCTCGGCACCAATGGCGAGATTGCCCTTGTCTGCGAAAGGGATTTGTATCTCACAAGCGTCCCCCTGGGACCGGCTCTTGAGGGCATAGGCCTTGAGTGCGGTGCCCTGGCAGGAGATGACGTTGTCACAAACGTGACAGCAGGACCTGCAGGACTTGTCGCGAAAACGGCAGACGGCAGGCTTGTCACAGGAGACGCCCCCTGCAGAGGCATTTCGGCCACAGGCTATCTTTCGCTCATGGACCTTTTGCGCAGAATGGGGATAATGGACGAGGCGGGGCATATCCTGCGCGATCCGCACGGGTGCGCCATGCCCCTGGCAAGACGTATTGCCGGACTTTGGGACTGGAATGGAAGTGTTCCGCGCCTTGTCCTTTTGCCGAATCTCTGGATGTCCTCCGCGGACGTGGAGGAAATTTTGAAGGTGAAGGCAGCGTTCGCTGTTGCTGTGGAAAGCCTCCTTGCAAAAGCCTGCCTTCGCCCTGGCTCCCTCAATGCCATATGCGTGGCCGGGGCCCTTGGCAGGCATGTGGATGCCGGGATACTGGAAAATCTCGGCTTTGTGCCCAGAGGATGCGGGCGTATGGTCAGGGCTGTGGGCAATGCGTCCCTTGAAGGGGCCTGCCTGCTTGCCAGGGAGCCCAAATACAGGGAAGAGCTTGCCGCTTTGTGCGCCAGGGCCTGTGTCCTTGCGCCGGCAGAGGAGAAGGACTTTCACACACGCTATGTCGGGGCCATGAATTTTGCGCCCTGGGGGGAGTATGCAGGAAAAATCTAGCGTCAATCGGGATCGGAAGAATCGGGACCGGAAGGACAGGGGAAATTCGCAAGAGCGTGGCTTTGGGAAGAAGGGCGAAAGGCGCACCGAAAGGGGTGCGCCCGCAGGAAGATTTGCCGGGGGTCGGTCGCAGAATGGTGCGGGAGTCCGCAAGTTGCATGGGGAAGAGGCAAGGCGTTTTGTCCCTGGGTCCGGAAAAATCCGGACTGGCGGAGCAGGGGAAGCCTCCGGGCACGTTGTGCGCCTGGACGACCTCTTTCCGCTCACTGCAGTTCGCGAGGAAAACTTTGCCCTTCTGCACACGGCCCTGAATGCCGTGCTGCCCCTCAAAAAGGCGCACAGGGAGGAACTGCCACGCAATATCATTGCACTCTCGCGCCTTTTGACAGTGAACAGGGCAGACCTGCGCAGTCCCTACTGGGCAAAGCCTGCGCTCACCAGCGCCTATGTGCACTATTTTCTGCCCTGGAATGTCTACCGTCTGTCGCGTCTGCTCGCAGGCCTGCAGTTGCCAGAGCCTTGTGACGGGCATTTTGTGCTCGATGTGGGCTCAGGGCCCCTGACCATGCCCCTGGCCCTGTGGCTTGCCAATCCTGCATGGAGGAAGAAAAGGCTGCAGCTTGTGGCTTGCGACTGTGCTGGCCATCCCCTCCATATTGGCAGGGATCTGCTTGTGCGCCTGGCCCGTGAAGAAGGCGTTGAGCCGTGGGATATTCACCTTGTCCAGGCCCCGATCCTGCAGGCCTTGCGCTCCTGTCAGCCCATGCTGAAAAAGGGGCAAAAGCCCCTGCTTGTCACTGCAGCCAATGTTCTGAACGAGCTTCCCTTCCCGAAAAGGGCGCGCTTTGAGGACGAGGAGGAGAGCGAGGAGGATTTGTACTACTCCCGCTTTGAAGATGTCGTCTCCTCGGTAGGCTACCTTTTGCGCAAGGGGCCGGACAATGCCAGGGCGCTCTTTGTGGAGCCTGGTACCCGCCTTGGCGGGCTTACGCTCATGCGCTTGCGCAGCATGATTCTTGAGCAGGGTCTTGAGGTCCATGGTCCCTGTCCCCATCAGGATCCTTGCCCGCTCTTGCAGGAAATGGATTTTGCAAGCGAAACCTCGCGCATAGCTGGCAAGACATGGTGCCACGCAACCTTTGCGCCACAAGGTGCGCCGGACTGGCTGGAAGGCCTGACGGCCGAGACGGGCTTTGCCAGGGAAAGCCTTTCCCTGTCCTGGCTTGAAGTCGGCAGGGAGCAGGAAGCACCCGAGCATGCCGGGCAGGCAGAGAAGGGAGGGGAAAAGACAGAACAGGGACGCTCGCGCTCTGCCATCGAGGCGCGTGTCATCTCCAATGCCTTCTCTGTTCCGGACCTTGGCAGATGCCGCTACGCCTGCTCGCAGCTGGGACTTTTGCTGCTGGCCGGAGCGGAAGATATCCCCGACGGGGCCTCCCTGACTCTTGACGTGAACGATATCGGGGCAGCCAGGAAGGACAGGCGCAGTGGCGCCCGCATCTTGAGGCTTGTGTCCTGCTCTCGGGCCTTGGCGGACAGGGAACGGCCAGACAGAAGAAAGAGCGACAGGATGCCAGCAAGAAACGAAAGAAGACGCTGACCATTTGGGGGCTGCGGTCGGATAGCCGATTGCGCCCCCATACTTTTTTATTCGAATACGATATTGACTTTCAATTTCTTTTTGAGCACCATTTTTCCTCACGCTGTCCCTCAAGGCAGAAATCTCAAATTCCCGCGGAGGCAATATGGGGCCCAAACAGATCGTATCGGCACTGCACACGCTCATTTCCATCAAACAGCCAGTCTTTCTCTGGGGTGCTCCGGGCGTGGGCAAGAGTCAGGTCGTTGCCAGGGTAGCAAGGGATCTTGGCCTTGCGCTTCGCGACATACGTGCTGTCCTGCTCGATCCCGTGGACTTGCGCGGTCTTCCCCGCATTTCGACTTCCGGAACTGCCGTATGGTGTCCCCCGTCCTTTTTGCCGGCTGAAGGAGACGAGAAGAGGGGCATTCTCTTTCTCGACGAACTCAACACGGCTCCTCCCCTTGTACAGGCTGCCTGCTACCAGCTCATCCTGGACAGGGTTATTGGCGAATACCACCTTCCGGACGGCTGGACCATTGTGGCTGCAGGCAACAGGGAACGAGACAGGTCCGTGACACATCGCATGCCTACTGCGCTTGCCAACCGCATGGTCCATCTGGATTTTGACGCTTTGCTCGACGACTGGCTCGACTGGGCCAGGGAAAGCGGCATACGGGCTGAAGTGCGGGCCTTTTTGCGTTTCAGACCAAAATTTCTGCACAATCTTGAGCCAGACCTTGCAGAAAAGGCCTTTCCCTCACCCAGATCCTGGGAATTTGTCTCCCGCATTCTCGATGCCGGGCCGGAAAGCGACGTGGCCTATGAGCTTTTCAGGGGAACAGTGGGCAAGGCTGCGGCAGCGGAATTTGCCGGATTCATGGACGTGTGGCAACAGTTGCCGGATGTGGACGAAGTGCTTGCCAATCCTGGCAGTGCAAGGGTTCCCGAGGAACCGGCAGCCATGTACGCCTTGAGCTCAGCTTTGGGCCTTGCAGCAGACGAGGACAATATGGACGCCATTGCCTTGTATGCCATGCGCATCCAGCCGGAGTTCGGCGTCCTTGTCATGCGCGAGGCCGTAGCCTGCAATCCCTGTCTTGTCAGGACAAGAGCCTTTGCCCGCTGGGCCGAGGACAACGCCGAAGTCCTTTTGTAGGTGACAGAACATGTTTGCGGCAAAAAAAGGAGGCGAAGGCCAGGGCGCCGAATGTGCGAGGGAAGCCATGGCTATCATGCGGCGGGTTCGGGCGCGCCTTGTGACAGAGCACCCCTTTTTCGGGGACATAGCGCTGCATCTTGAGCTCAAGGCGGATCCGGCCTGCAGGGACATGTGGACCGACGGCCGCACCCTTGGCTTCAACCCACTCTACGCCACCACCATCCGCGAGGAAAAGCTTGCTGGCGCCCAGGCACACGAGGTGCTTCACCTGGCCTTCGGGCATCATGTGCGCAGGAAGAAGAGGGAGAAAAGGCTGTGGAACAGGGCCTGTGATCTGGCTATCAACTCCGTCCTGCTCAAGGCAGGCTTCAGTCTTCCGGACGGTTTTTTGTTTGACGCGGATTTCGCTGGCAAGAGCGCTGACGAGATCTACGACATTCTCGTGGCTCGCAGCATGGAAAGCCGGAAGGAGGGAAGCGCAGCTTCAGGAAGGAATGAGGCCCCAAACGGGGAACAGAATCAGGATGGTCCTGCCGGCAGGGGAAAGGACGGGCTTGGCTCAAGTTCGCTCAATAACGGGGACGGTGAGGAAAGGAGCGAGGACGGGCAGCGTGTCCGTCAGGAGGGGCGGGGAGTTGTTCCCGTTGCCGGAAAAGCCAGCCGTGGCAAGTCTGCGCAAGGCAAGACCGGGCGCTTTGACGGTGAGGTGCGGGATTTTCCGGAAAGCGAGACAGATGGCAGGGGCAGTGGAGACAACGGGAACAAGGCACAGCGCGAGGCAGACATTCTCTTTTCCCGGGCAGTGAACAGGGCAAGACACATGGGAAGCCTGCCAGCCGGAATCGAGCGCGAGGTTGAGCGCGTGGCCCCGGCAGCTCTGGACTGGAGGGAGATTTTGCTGCGCTTTCTGTCCACCTGCGCGGACAGCGACTACACATGGACAGTCCCCAACAGGCGCTATGTCTTCCAGGACATCTACATGCCCTCGCGCTGGGAACAGCGCCTTGAGCACGTCGTGGTGGCAGTGGATACATCCGGCTCCGTAGACAGGGCGACACTTGCGCTCTTCATGGGAGAAGTTGCGACTGTGCTGGAATTTTTCGACACAAGGCTCACTGTTCTCTTCCACGACACGAAGGTGCAGGGCGTCTCCTCACTTGCCCGCGGCGATCTGCCGGATCTCCTTGTGCCTGTGGGAGGCGGGGGCACAGACTTTCGGTCAATACCAAAAAAAATCAGTGACGAGGGCATACATCCGGCCTGCCTTGTCTGGTTTACGGATCTTGAGTGCAACCGCTTTCCGGAAGACCCCGGCTACCCTGTGCTCTGGGTGACGCCGGAAAGGAGCGGTGAGAAACCGCCCTTTGGCACAGTGGTCTTCATGCGCGAAAGCCGAACGCAGCTGTAGGAGAGAAGATGTATATCGAATGGAATATCACGAAGGAACGCGGCAATCTGCGGCCTGTTCTGCAGTACAGGGTCCGCCTCGAAGATCACGAAAAGGCTCTGGCCCTGCCCGGGGTGAGCATTGAGTCCACCATTCCGAAGCCGGACGAGGAGCACATGAAATACTGCTATCCCGGCGTCATGGAGCGGGCCGATGGCTGGCAGGCGCATGGCTTCCATACCCTCGAAGCGCCGTCGCATGTGGGGCATCCCATGCTGCATACCCTGACGCTTCCCTGGCGCAGCGACAACGACTACCCCGAGGTGCAAGCCTCGTTTGACAGGCTGCGCGAAGCTCTGGAAAGGGAGATAGAGAGGGCAAGCAAGAGCGAGCCCATGGACGAGAAGGGGAGTGTGCGGGCATCGATGCGTGCAAAGAAGCTCCTTGCGCCGGACGTGGCTGCAGTCCGTTTCCTGCGCCTTGCGCGCGAGCAGCAAAAAAGCGCCTGAGCAGCGCGACTTTCCTGACCCGCATAGGTTCCCTGCGGTGCAAAGCGCGCAATTTTCGAGCTCTCCGCTTGCAAGTCCCTGCATGTACGGTATACAAGAGCGTCTTGCTGCCTTTTGGCGACACATACCAGGCATGGGGTTCTGCGACTCTTGTGCCGGAATTTTTTCAAGACAACGACTGTGAAGGACACATGCGCTGGATTACACATCAGGTAGGAGCTCTGGGCACGGCCTTGTGGCTGCAGCTGCCATTGGCTGGCGTTGCGGCAGCCTGGGTGGGCGGCATTTTGCCAGACGTCATGGATCAGAAAATGGCCGGACTCTCCCGCAACAGGCAAAGGGCTTTCAACCGCATACACAGGGGCTTTACCCACTGGCCAGGACTGTGGCTCGGGCTTGTCATTCTGGCAGTGGTCTTTGTGCCGCACGAAAGCGTGCGACTCCTTCGGCCTGTCTGCGTAGGCCTTGCCGTAGGCGGGCTCTCCCACGTCATACTGGATATGCTGACCCCACAGGGAGTTCCTTTTTTGCCCTTCAGCCGCAAGAACCGCTTTTCCCTGAAGCTGTGCAAGACCGGCGGCATTGGCGAATATCTCTTTCTGGCAGCCATGCTGGCAGGCATGGCATTCTTCCTGCGCGACGACATTGTGCGCCAGGCGCAAGGCCTTTTGCCAGCCCTCTTTGGCAGGGTCTGATCGCAGGGGCGAAAGTCTGGTAGCTGCCCAGGATTAGCCTGCATCCTTTTCCTTGAGGAGCAGATCGTAGATATCCTTTGCACTCCAGCCCTGCACCAGTTCCTGCACCATCTTGGCTGCCTGCCTGGGCTTGGCCTCCCTGGCCCTTTCCCTGACAAGGGCCAGCACCTCTTTTTCGGGCGTGACCTGTCTTTCCAGGGCAGGCCCCAGGATGACCGTGACCTCTCCCAAAAGGTCTCTAGGATACTCCTTTGTGGCCCCCAGTCTGAAAAAACAGAATTCCTCGTGGATCTTGGTGAGCTCGCGGCAGACTGCGACCTCGCGCGCGCCAAGGATTTCGTGCGCGTCTGCAAGGCTTGCTTCGAGCCTGTCCTTGCGCTCGAAGAAAACAAGAGTCGTGGGCACAGTGGCAAAGGAAGAAAAAAGCCGCACCCGTCCAGCCCTGTCTCTGGGAAGAAAGCCCAAAAAGGTGTAGGGCAAGGGTGCTATGCCGGCAGCGCTCAAGGCCGTGACAGGAGCCGAGGGGCCCGGGATGGGGTGTACTGCAATGCCTGCCTTTCTGCAGGAGCGGACGAGGCGAAATCCGGGATCCGCCACAAGCGGGGTGCCCGCGTCCGAGACAAGGGCAACGGATGCGCCCCCTTTAAGCAGGGCCAGCACTTCGGGCTCCTTTTCCTCCTCGTTGTGATCGTGAAAGCTCATGACCCTTTTGACATGGAGGTCCAGCTCCCTTGCGAGGGCAAGGAGTCTGCGGGTGTCTTCGGCAAGGACTAGATCGCAGCCTTCCACAATGCGCCTCGCCCTGGGGGAAAAGTCCTCCCTGTTGCCAATGGGCGTAGCAACAATGAAAAGCCTGCCAGAATCGCTGGGGAAATCGGGCAGGGAGTCCTGTATGGCAGAGTTGGTGGGCATGAGTTGCTCCCGTAATCAGGAAGATTTTGTTCGCGAAACACCCTTCGGAACACCCTTGAAGGAGAGCCTATGCAAGGGACAGGGGCCGAGCTCCTGCAGGGCCTTCAGGTGTTCCTTTGTCCCATAGCCCTTGTGGGCAGCAAAGCCGTATCCAGGGTATGCGCGGTCCATTTCGTCCATGAAGGCATCCCTGTAAACCTTGGCCACAATGGAGGCAGCGGAAATGGCAGGCACAAGGGCGTCTCCCCCGATGACGGCTCTCTGCCTGAAAGGCGGCCTCATGGCAAGGGCTGTCTCGATCCTTATCCTTTCCTCCTTGTCTTTTGCGAGATTTTCGGCAGCAAGTTTTTGGGAAAGGACGCGTGCCAGAACGTCTGCGGGAATGGTCTTGTTTCCGTCCACAAAAAGGCGGGAGGGCATGACATGAAGAAAGCTCTTGAGGGAAGGGACATCCTGGTTCTGCTTTTCGAGCATTTTGAGGCCCATGTCGACCAGGGCCAGGGACATGGCCTCGAAGGTGGCCTGCAGGATGTTGATCTCATCAATGCGCGCAGCATCGACAACGCCAATCCCCAGGAGCAGCGCCTGTGATCTTATGGCAGGATCGAGCGCTTCCCTCTGCTCCCTTGAGAGCTTTTTGGAGTCTGCAAGGCCGGGCAGATCGAATTTTTTGGGCAAGAGAACTGCGCAGGCAACCACAGGACCTGCAAGGCATCCCCTGCCCACCTCGTCGATTCCGGCTGCACCCTCGCAGGAGAGTGTCTGGGCCTCCAGCCCCGGAAGAAGCGCTGCATTCTGCTTTTTGTATGCCATGGCAAAAAAGGGGCAGGGTCTTGGCCTGCCCGAAAAAAGGGTAAAAAAATAAGCCAGTCTCACGTCTGAAACCGGCTTACTCTTTTTTTGCAAGGATGAAGACTAGTAGCTGGTGCGGGGCTTGATGCGGGCAGCCTTGCCCTTGAGGGCACGCAGGTAGTAGAGGCGGCTGCGGCGCACGCGACCACGAGTCACAACGTCAACATGATCGATGAAGGGGGAGTTGAGGGGGAAGATACGCTCAACACCAACGCCTTCGGAGATCTTGCGCACCGTGAAGGTGCCGCCGGTGGTGCCGCGGTGAATGCGAATGACATTGCCCTGGAAAACCTGGATGCGCTGCTTTTCGCCTTCGATAATGCGCAGGTGAACCTTGATGGTGTCGCCGGAACGGAATTCCGGGATATCCATGCGCATATTTTCGCGTTCGATTTTGCGAATGATGTCCATTTAGGTGAGCTCCTGTACATGGCGCCATGACGCCTGATATTTTTCGGGTCCGGGCCCGAAATACAGCACGACTGTTTCTCTGGCCAGAGAATATTGCGGTTTTGGGAGGCCCTTCCTCATTGAGCCAGTGCCGGAAGCCTGTACAGCCTCCTGGCATTGTCGCCGCAGCGCTTCCACAACTCTTCTGCCTCAACGCCCAGGCATTCGGCCATGGTGCGTATGGTAAAGACCGTGTAGGCAGGCTCGTTGCGGGTCCCGCGCCAGGGCATGGGCGAGAGGTAGGGACAGTCCGTCTCCACAAGAAGTCTGTTGTCCGGAATGCAGGGGAGAGCCTCGCGAGCCTGTGGATTGTTCCGAAACGTCACTGTGCCGGGAAAGGAAACATACCAGTCGTGGGCAACAATGCGTTCGGCAAGGGCTCTGTCGGCACCAAAGCAGTGCCAGACGAGGGGATACCCCGAAAAGCCTTCTTTTTCAAGAATGGCTAAAGTTGGTTCTACCGCATCTCTGCAGTGTATGGCCACAGGCATGTCCAGCTCTCTTGCCAGGTGAAGCTGGGCCACAAAGGGTTCCAGCTGCTGGTCCGGGCTGGCTGTGCCTGGTTCCGTGCGGGAAAAGTCTAGCCCGATTTCCCCAATGGCCCGGATGCGGGGATTTTCCTGCACATGCCTGCGTATGGTCTCCAATGTTCGGGACGTAAACGTGGCTGTGTCGTCCGGATGGACGCCCAGCAGGAAGAACACTTCCGGATGATCGTCAAAAAGACGGGCTTCCTCGGGGAAGGTGTCCGGATTGAGGAAGACATTGGCGATTTGTGCCAGGCCGCAGGCCCTGGCCCTGGCCAACACATCTTCCCTGTCGACCGAAAACGCACCGGATGTCAGGTGGGCATGGCTGTCTACCCCGTAGGGGGGAAGTGCAACACTCAGCGGGTCTGTACGTTCCCTGTGCTTTTTGGACATGATCGACGCTCCGAAAAACTCCCTTGTGCCCGGGAAATTGGGGCAGGGGAGTTGCAAGGGCGGAACAATGCCCCGCATACGGCATGATGTCAAGCCTTTTTTGTCTTTTTCAGCCGCAAGTGTGGCGATGGGACCCTGCAAAATGCGGGATACAGCCAGGGTCCTTGCTGGGCCCGATTTGTCCCTTTTGCAAAACTGTCCAGGGCGTATGTATAGAAACAATGTAATCCTGCAGGGTTGTGTGCCCTTCTTTGGAGTTCACAGACGGCTGTATCTTTGATACCATTGCTTCACGGCCCGGAGTCTGGTTCCGGGACCAAATAATCGCCAAAAACGTCAAAACGTCATTCAGGGACGGGCATGCAAATCAATACACAGCGAAAAAGCATCTTGGTTACAGGCGGGACCGGATTTTTGGGCGCCCATTTATGCAAGCGTCTGCTTGACGCGGGCCACGAGGTCCTTTGCGTGGACAACTTTTTCTCGAGTTCCAGATCCAATGTGGCGGAACTCATGGACAATCCGCGCTTTGAGCTCTTGCGCCACGACATCTGCATTCCCCTCTATGTGGAAGTGAACGAGATCTACAATCTGGCCTGCCCTGCCTCCCCCATACACTATCAGCACGATCCCGTGCAGACCATCAAGACCTGCGTCAACGGGGCAACAAACATGCTTGGTCTGGCCAAGAGGGTGCACGCGCGCATCTTCCAGGCATCCACAAGCGAAGTCTATGGTGACCCGGAAGTGCACCCCCAGGTCGAATCCTACTGGGGGCACGTCAATCCCAACGGCATCCGTTCCTGCTACGATGAAGGCAAGCGTTGTGCCGAGGCGCTCTTTTTCTCCTACTGGCGCCAGCACAACATTTCCATCAAGGTGGGACGCATTTTCAACACCTACGGACCAAAGATGCATCCCCATGACGGCCGGGTGGTCTCGAATTTCATCATTCAGGCCCTGCAGGGTGAGCCCATTACCATTTACGGCAATGGCGAGCAGACCAGATCCTTCTGCTATGTCGACGATCTCATAGAGTGCATGGTGCGCTTCATGCAGACGCCGGACGATTTCATAGGTCCCATGAATATGGGCAATCCCGGCGAGTTCACCATTCGCGAACTGGCAGAGAAGGTTGTGGAACTGACGGGAAGTTCTTCCAAAATAGTCTATGAGCCCCTGCCAGGCGATGACCCGAGGCAGCGCAGACCCAACATCGACCTTGCCAGGAAGATGGTGGGCTGGGAACCAAAGGTCAGGCTCGAAGAGGGTCTTAAAAAGACCATAGCCTATTTTGAAGAACTGCTTAGGGAAGGCTGGCAGTAGTCCCGGGAAAGGAGGGAAAGCCGAACCACCTTGGGTTCTTCTTTCGGCACATTGGGGCAAATCCGTCATCCCGTGTACCTTGACGAAAAAACAGGGACAGCAAATCCGGTTACAGGCGCCAGGCGGCCGGCCCTCAAGGCCCTGCGGCGCGTCCATACTATGAGCATTGCTTCCGGAACAAGCCGGAAGCCTGGAGGAGAGTCATGAACGTCAGGAAGATTATGTGTGCAGTGGACCTGTCCGAAGACAGCAAGCCCATAGCTACCTATACGGCAAAGATGGCCAAGGCCCTGGGTGCCAAGGTGCTGGTCATTTACGCAGCACCCTCCCTGAGTCAGTACGTTGGTTTCCATGTGCCCCCGAACACCATCGAGACCTTTGTGGATGAAATCATCTCCGGTGCGGACGAGAACATGAAGGCCTTTGTGGAGGAGAACTTCCAGGGTGTGGAAGCAGAGGGCAAGGTGCTTGTGGGCTATGCCTCCGAGGAAATCCTGCGCCATTCTGTCGAGGACGGTTGTGACCTCATTGTCATGGGCACGCATGGCCGCAAGGGCATAGACCGCATTCTCTTCGGTTCCGTGGCAGAAAAGGTTGTGCAGAATTCGACCATACCTGTGCTGACGGTTCGCCCGGAGGACCTGGACTAGTTTTTTTGCCAAATGTCGTATGGCGGCTGACGGTCGATGAGCGAAAAGCAGTCTTCCGTCAGCCTTTCTGTCTTATATTTTGTTCAAGGAAAACAAGATGTTTGAAAACGTTGTCCGTCCCGAGATACGGGCCCTGAAACCCTATGTGCCTGGTCGCTCCATTGACGAAATCCGCGAGGAATACGGTCTTGAGCACGTAGTGAAAATGGCAAGCAACGAAAATCCCCTGGGCGTCTCCAATCTGGTCAAGGAGGCTTTGGGGCGGCACGCAGATACGGTGTTTCGCTACCCCACAGGAGGCAACCCCCGTCTGGTCAGGGCTCTTGCCGAACAGTGGAAGACGGACCCTGCCCGCATAGTTGTGGGAAACGGCTCGGATGAAATCATAGACATGCTCGTGCGCATGCTGGCCGTTGCCGGGCGTGACAACGTGGTCTGCTTCAGACCCTGCTTTTCGCTCTATCCCATACAGTCCCTCATCCAGGGCGTGGAAATACGCCGCCAGCCTGTCAACGCGGACTTTTCCTTTGATTTTGACAAACTCCTGGGGCTGGTGGATGAGAACACCCGTCTTGTCTTTGTCACAACTCCGGACAATCCCTCGGGGTTTTGCCCAAGGCCGGACGACGTCAAGGCTCTGGCCCAAAGGCTTCCCCAAAACTGCCTGCTCGTCATAGACGAAGCCTACATGGACTTCGCTCCTGCCGAAAACGAGAGGGAGGCTGACTGGTCCCTGTTCAAGCGTGGGGATCTGCCGGACAATGCCTGCGTCATCAGAACATTTTCCAAGAGCTACGGTCTTGCCGGACTGCGCATAGGGGTTGGCATACTGCCTTGCGAGCTTGCTTCCTACTACTGGAGGGCAAGGCTTCCCTTCTCGGTCAATATCCTGGCCGAAGAGGCTGTGCTTGCAGCCCTGGAAGACAAGGCTTTCCGCGAGCTGACGTTGAAGACCGTGCGCGAGGGCAGGGAGCTCTTGCAAAAAGGCCTTGCCGATCTTTCCTGCACGGTTTTGCCCAGCAGGGCCAATTTCCTCATGTTCATGCCGCCAAAGTCCTTGAGTGCGGACAGTTTGTACAAAGGCCTGCTTGAAAGGGGCATTATAGTGCGTGCCCTGGCAAGCTACGATCTGCCAGAATACATACGCGTGAGCATTGGCAACGAGGAAGAAAACAGGCTCTTTTTGCAGGAAACAGCCAAGATACTGGCCGGGAGTGCCAAGTAATGTCTGCCCGCCTTATTGTGACTATCGACGGTCCTGCCGGAGTCGGCAAGACAACCATGGCAAAGAAGACGGCAGGGGCCCTTGGCATTGCCTATCTGGACACCGGCGCCATGTTCCGCACCCTTGCCTTGCGCCTTGGCAGGGGCATCGAGAACAGTGGAGAAGAGGAGATTCGAACTCGCGCGGAAGAACTTTCCTTCAGCCTCGAGGGTGTGGGGGAGAAGACAGCGCTTGTGTGCAACGGCCAGGTGGTAGGCAGGGAGATACGCACCGAGGAGGTCGGACAGATGGCCTCGCGCATTGCGGCCCTTCCTGTCATTCGCGACATCCTGAAGGAAGCCCAGAGAGCAATGGGCAAAAGCACGGATCTCGTGGTGGAAGGCCGTGACATGGGTACGGTGATTTTCCCGAAGGCTGCCTGCAAGTTTTTCCTGGACGCAGCACCAAGGGTAAGGGCCGAACGTCGCAAGGCGGATCTCGAGGCCATGGGTGCCACTGTTGACCTCGATGAGCTTGAGGCCCAGATAGTGGAGAGGGACAGAAGAGATCGCACCCGCAAGGTAGCCCCCTTGAAGCCCGCAGAGGACGCCACGGTCATTGACACCTCCTTCATGACACGAGAGGAGGTGCTCTCCACCATACTCAAGGCAGTTTCCCGCAGCGGCAGGGCCAAGAAGGCTTTTGCCCAGGGGGCCTATTTGGGGCATTTCCTGGAAAGGGTGCGCGAGGCGCGGCCTCTTGTGCACTTCATTACCAATTTTGTGACGGTCAACGATTGCGCGAACATAACGCTTGCCACCGGTGCCTCGCCGATTATGGCAGACGCTCCGGAGGAGATGGCAGAGGTCACTTCCATATGCGATGCCCTTGTCATCAACATGGGAACGCTCAATGCCCGCACGGCAGCAAGCATGGTTGCTGCAGGCAAGGCTGCAAGCAAGGCCGGACACGTGGTTGTCTTTGACCCGGTGGGAGCCGGAGTTTCCGCCCTGCGCAATGAAACTGCGCACAACATCCTGCAGGAGGTCAGGCCCACGCTCATTCGCGGCAATCTGTCCGAAATACGCTACCTTGCCCTGGGGCTTGGGGGCTCGCACGGCGTAGACGCAGCGCAGGGCGACAGTGTGACCATCGACAACATCCATACCCACGCGGACATGATTCTGCATTTTGCAAGACGTCAGCAGTGCGTGGTTGTGGCATCCGGGCCCATCGACATTGTGAGCGACGGCAGAAAGGTCTTTTGCGTGCACAATGGCTGTTCCTTCATGGGCAGGATAACGGGAACAGGGTGCATGGCATCGGGCGTTCTGGCTGCCTTTGCCGCAGCTGGCAGGGACAGGCTTTTCGAAGCAGCCGTGGCTGCCACGGTTTGCATGGGCGTTGCCGGAGAGATGGCAGCAAGGCGTCTGAAGAAGGGCGAAGGAACAGGGAGCTTCAGAACGTATCTTCTGGACGCGGTAAGCTGCCTGAAACCAAGGGAGCTCGACAGACAGGCCAGGCTGGAATGCCTTGCGCCAGAGAAAGGAGGAGAAGGCAATGTCGATTGAAAAGGCCCGGGCTGCTTTGGCAGCCTTCGGTGCGGACACAAGGATACGCGAATTCGAGGTGTCAAGCGCAACGGTTGCCCTGGCAGCCGAGGCTCTGGGCTGTGAACCGGCCCGTATTGCCAAAACCCTTTCCTACAAGCTGAACGATGGATCGGTTATACTGATCGTCACAAGTGGCGACACGCGGGTGGACAACAAGCTTTTCAAGGCCCGTTTTGCCTGCAAGGCAAAGATGCTGAGTCCCGAGGAGGCTGTGGAATACGTAGGCCACGCTGTGGGCGGTGTCTGCCCCTTTGGTGTGCCGGACACTGTAAAGGTGTTTCTCGACATCTCCATGAAGCGCTTTGCCACGATCTTTCCCGCCTGCGGCAGCAGCAACAGTGCGATAGAGCTTGACTGCGAGGAGCTTGAGCGCTTTTCCCGTGCAGAGGCCTGGGTAGACGTGTGCTCTGGCTGGGAAAGAGAGGTCTAGGACTGAACACTGACTCCTTGGCTTTCAGGACGGAAATTCTGGCGCAAACCCTGCTCTCTGTGGGGGATGCGCCACTTTTGTTGCGACGAAAACACGCAGCCTTGTGTGGCAAAATGGTGACAACCCTGAACATGGCCCAAAAGTGGGGAGAAGCAGGGGCAAAAACAACAAAACGAGTCAAAGACAAGCCTGTCCTGTCAGGAAACAGGGAGTGAATACAAGGTAATGGCAGGTATTGGTGCTGTCCTGAGCTCGGCCCCCAGGCTTGCTGCTCGTTTTTGGAGGACAAGGGAGAGGTGAAAAAAGCCGGAAAGTCGTAACAAAAAGGTCATATTTGGGGGCAAGGCTTCCTGGGCTTCTCAAAAACAAGAGAAAAATCACTCTGTTATCATGATGCGCTCTTGCTCTGACATATGGAAAAAGGAGTTGCGGAAAACGGGATGTACGTTGCCCTTTTGGTTTTTCTGGAGTAGTTTTTCCAAAAATCTTCAAGCTGTTGGAGCTTGAGGGAAAAACTCTTGAAGAGACGTTTGAGGAGACGTTATGAAAAAGCTGATGCTGCTTGTGGCCGTCCTGTGCGCCCTGAGTGTTCTTGCACCTCAGGCTCAGGCAAAACCGGAGCCCGGAGCCAAGTACGACTACATACTGAAAGACGTGTTTCCTGTTGCCGGACGTCAGGGTGTGACCTGCGATGGCAAGTACATCTACGTGAGCTGCTCCAAGGCTCTCTACAAGTACGACATGAAGGGCAAGCTCGTTGCCTCCAACAAGAACCCCTTCGAGGGCTATGCCATTCCCTCCAACCACATTGGCGACATCGATGTCTACAACGGTGAGCTGTATGTGGGCGCAGAGGTCTTTGTGGATGGCGTGGGCAAGGACATCCAGATTGCCGTCCATGATGCCGAGACCCTGAAGTACAAGAGGACCTTCAAGTTCGAACCCAAGTCCGGCCAGATGGAAGTCAGCGGCATCACCGTTGACCCCGTGAAGAAGACCGTGTGGATGTGCTCCTGGGTCGGCGAGGAAAGCGGCCGCTACCTGTATGAGTACGACCTCAAGGGCAATTATTTGCGCAAGGTGCATCTGCAGCCCGTGCCGCAGTGGGTTCAGGGCGTGTTCTACTACAAGGGTTCCCTGTACATGACTGCCGACGACGGCACTGCCGATCTGAACGAGCCCGATCACCTCTATCGCATCGACATCACTTCTGCCACCAACGCCCACGTGTACCTTGAAAAGTGTTTTGACGAAGCCATTCGCCAGGGCGAGATCGAGGGCCTGTGCGTTGATCCTTCCACCGGCGATCTGCTTGTGCACATGAACCGTGGCGCCCAGATCGTGCTTGGCATGACCAAGGGCCTCTATCCCGGCTACAAGGAAGAGATCCACGAGATCTACAGATACGAGATGATCCCCGCCAAGAAGGGACCCAAGCCTCCGCTGCCTCCCATGCCCGCACCCAAGCCCGCAAAGTAGGCTCTGAAGACTGAATTTTTCTCCCCCAAACATGTATAATGCCCGCTTGCCATTGAGGCTTGCGGGCATTTTTGCTGGGGGCGACAGTGCCCAGGAGTTCTTCTTTCCCTCCAAAACTGTCAGAGCCTTCATTGTGAACGCCCTCCGCGAGGGATACCAACAGGGATACCAGATATCAGAGATGACAGGCCGAAATTGGGGAGGACGAAAGCAGGGCAGCCGCATAAGGGGAACGCGACAGGTTACCACAAAGTTACCAAAAGGTTACCCAAAAGTTACCACTACAAAGAAAAAGGTTACGGCAGTACCGTAACCCATTGATTTCCTTGGTGGAGAAGAGGAGATTTGAACTCCCGACCCCCGCAATGCGAAGGAGAAAAATTGTAATAATAACCAAATAAATTCAACGGGTTAAAGAAAATTTATTTGGCAAAAAAAGCATTTTCAACGCTTCACTCGCGCAGGAAAGAGCTTCTCCATGAGGTTGGCAGCCTATAACTTTATTCCTGACAATACTGAACTAGTGTCTAAATTGAAAAGTTAACAAATTTATAAATTTCTGAAATCATTAGATTTCATAGCTAAATGGTATGGCGAACTTTTTCAATGAGGTACTAGTGTCCTTCAAAAATAAAAAAGTATACTTTTTTTAGTATATGTCATTGTTAAAGTCAATCATTTTTTTTTAATAACTACCCATGAGTCGAACGGCATGCCTCTATCAATGAAGCTTGGTTAACCCCATTCCCAGTGGGTACGTCGGTTATAGGGATGCTAAAGGCATAAGTTTCTTAAAATTTGATTACTTAGAGACATAAAAAATAACAAAAGTTCTTTATAAGCGTTAATGTAATAGAAATATGTGTATTTTTTTTGTAATGTACTTATCCTATTTATATAGAGCAAAGCATAAGTAGGACTGATTTTAGCTGTCAACAGAGGATCTAATTCAAGTCTCTCTAGATCGCAATGGGACTTAAACCGAGTCCTTCTGAAGGATAAAGTTTAGACACCTTTTTACTAGATGTGGAGAATAAGCTTGGCTAAAACGAAGCTAACAGTCTATATTAACTGAAATATCATATCGATGATTGACGACATGTCTCCAACGCCCTTTCCTCCCACAAGGGGAGGAAAGGGCGTTTAGAGCGGGCATATTAACGGGTAAGCTAGGAGTGCGTATTGGCCAATATTTTGTGAAAAAGCTTGACTACAAAGTTGCCCACAGAGAACTAGCGAAAACATGAAGTTTAATATATTTTTCAATTCGTTGAGAGGAAATCCTCGCTTAGCTCTGAGATAATATTTTGTATCAACTAGATTGCTTTTCTTGTGAAATTTGATTTAAAGCCTGTATAAACATCTGCACTACATTATAGAAAAATCTTGGTATAGAATATATATGCTAAAAAAAGTATTGATATTTTGTTTATAAAATATTTAATTTATTGCCTGTATATATTTAAATTGTGAGGGTGGGTGTTAATGAATAAATTATAAATATATTAAATTGCTTTTTAAATAAAATATTGCTATATGTAAAAGTAAATATAATTATAGTTTTTATAAGAAAATAAAAAAAATATTAATCTTTATATAATTATAAAAATACAGTGTGTAAAATATAATAATATATTATTTTTATAACTAATATAATTAAATAAAGCAGGAAAAATATGCAAAAAAAATTTTTTAATATAAATAATCAGCATAAAATAATTATATTTAAAGATTTTAATACACAATATATTCAAAATAATCATAAATTATTTAAAATATATCATGATGTTGAAAGAGGAATAGTATTAGATTATATTGATAATGATCATAATAATTTTTTAGAAAAAGAAAATAATTTATTTCATAACAAATTGTTAGACAATAATTTTACAAATAAAGAATGTATAGAATATAATCAAAATGCATTAAAGAATATAGAAAAATATTTGCTTGAAAATAACACAGCTAATATCTATGGAATAGATTCTCCTGAATTAAGTGAAAGATTTTTTATGTGTGTAGTTGAACAATATATATTTTATAACTATTTTTATGAGCATGATGATGATTTTCTTTTATTAAATAAAATAGATAAATATATTCAAATAGATTTAATTGATCTTTCTATAAATAATATCTTCTTGGCAAACAAATTTTATATTCATTATATTGATTTTATATATAATTATTGTGAACAAAATGAACAAATTATTATTTGCTTGCCATCAGATGTGCAAACACAACATATATTAAATCGAATTCAATTTCCGATAATTAAACAAAATACATCTGTATATAAAATGCTAGGAAATCTTTTTGATGATAATCCTATTAAATTAATAAATATATATCCTTGCGAGAATATATTAACAAGCACAAATTTTCAACAATATATTGAATATTTTCAATATAATTATACAAATACACCATATTCTTATATTCAATGGGAATCTAATTGTATTTCAAGAGGTAATTCTTTTATATCTCTATATGCTTATATGAATAACTGTAGTTATCAAACAGCTATAAGTGAAATCATAAATAAATATAAGAAGAAATTTGAAAAATCTGATATCACATTATATAAAAGTATATTATTAAATCATAATTATATATTTAGTATGGCACAAAGATATGGATTTAAGTATTGTAATAGTTATCCTATATATAAAACAAAAAATGAAATAGGTGCATACATATTTGAGTTTAATTACAAAGATTTTAAATTTTATGTGCAGACATATTTATCTAATAATGAATTTGTTTTTCAATATAATAAAGAACAAAAAAGATTATTTTTAAATCATGAAAAATTTATAGATGAAGAATATATTGATTGTGATGTAGTATTGTTTCAAGATATGAGGGCTGCTATAGAATTTCAAAAAACAAATTATTATAATACAAATATTATCACAGCACATTTAGATCAAAATCTCAAAAAATATGATTGGACTTTTTTTGCAAATAGGGATGTCTATTTCATTTGTGCACCATCAGTTAAATATATGGCAAGAGTTAAAGGTTATTATGATATATTAAAAAATATTGTATCTAACTTTAAAATATATCCATGGTTTGTTTTACCTTATGATGAATATGACTCATATCTATCTATAGATATTAGCATGTATAAATCTAGTAGTATATTTGATAATGATGATAATGAATGTGAATCATATATTTTTAAAGAAGAAAATCTATCAGATAATGAAAAGAAGATATTAAAAGAATCTGGATTCATTTTAAATGGTAATAAACCAGGTGTTTATAAAAAATTTAATAATTATATTGAAATTAGTTTGCAAGAAATTAAAAATGAATCTATTTCATATCAAGATTATATTGAATGGGGATATAATTTAGGTATATTTAAACGTCCTAATATATTAAATGAAAATGAAGTTCTTAAAACTTCAAATTTATTAAAATACTCTCGAATGTTGCCTCCTGATGATATTTCAAAAGTGTCTATTCAACATTTATTTGCAAGAAAAAAATATACTTTTATATATGGTGCAAAAGATGTTGGAAAAAGTTATGTTTGTTTATCTATTGTTTCTTCAATTATTAATAATAATAAATTATTTAATATGTTTAATATAGAAAATGCCTATGGAAATATTCTTTATATTGATGGAGAGACAGAGCCATCTATTTTGCGAGCAAGATTGGAGCAATTTAATATAGATATTGAAGATAAAAGTAAAAACAATAAATTATTTTTATTATCAAAAATTGCAGGGATGGAAGGGGGAAATAAATTAAGTTTTAATCTATTTGATGATAATTTTTTAGGAGAAATAAAAAAGTTTGTTACAAACAAATCGTATAAATGTAAATATATTGTTATAGATAACTTAACAACTTTAGCAAGCGGTGAAATATATAATACACAAAATGTAAGTAAATTATTTAATAAACTTGATAGTTTTCAAGAGTTAGATGTTTGCTTAATTATTATTCACCATGCTGATGAAAGTAAGTCAGAAGTAAATTCTAGAATGCGTGGAAGTGATGAATTTCATATACGTGCACATACAGAGATTTTTATTATAGATGGTAAACAATACATACTAAATAATAATTTATTTGATAAAAAAAATGGACTAAACATAGGAATTTACTTTAATGTTTGTAAATCAGCTGCTATTTTGAAAAATAAATATTTTTGGTTACATCTTCCATTTAATAAAAAAAGAATTTGAATATTTGGGAGAGACAGATGAATTAATTAATAAAAATAATAATTTAAATAGTAAAAGTTGTTCTAATGATAAAAATGATTTTATAAATAAGAAAAATAATGAATTTATTGATAATATTGACAATAAAAATTTAGAATATGAATTGTCTTCTCTTCGTGAAAATACTTTTTCTGAAGATAGCATATATTACAGCCTTTTTGGAAACGATAAAATAATTATTGATTATGCACTTAATAATAACTTAGATAGTATTGATAAATATTTTAAAAATAGTGATATAAGAAAATTATTAAATATTGGAGATGCTGGGTCAGATATGAATAAAATAAGACTACAACTTTTTCGATTGGTGGAAAGAAATATTTTATATACATGTGGAGAAAATAAAGGCAAAAAATACTGGCTTAATAAAGAAACATTAAAACAAATTAATAAAAATAATGATTAATATTCTTCTTGTATATGATAGGATCCAACAACTTGGATCCTATCATAAATATATTAAAATTGTTTATAGATAATTTAGTCTTCGTTATTAAATATTTCTTCAGCTGCCTTGAGAACGATGATTGCAATATCTATCCAACCCATAAGTCACCTCCTTGTGACTAGTTGTTTGTGAAGGATGCGGTAGAGAGCGGGGGCGAGTTCGGAGAGCGATGTGATTGTCTCACTGCTGGATGGCAGGAAGCCACCAAGTACCCGGGATTGAATGCCTATGCCTCCAATCTCGAAATTGCTTGCTTGAAGTCTCTGTATGGCTTTCGTGGCGAGGATGTGGTCGTCAGGCTCTCCATCCGTGATCAGCAGGATGAGCTTGCGCTTTTCCTTCAGGGGAACCATCTGTGTTGCTACCCAGCACAGAGCTTCGGCCAGTGGAGTGGAACCACTGGCCTGCACGTTCATTGGCCTGAGTCTTTTCCCGTGACGTTTGAGGGGAAAGACGGTCGGTAGCAAATCGGCTGTCTGTTGGCCGGGGAACGTAGTGATGCCTACGTTGAGCCCCGGTATCCGTGTCAGAGCGGTAGCCACCGCATAGCAGGCTGCCGTAGCCAGCTCCATGTCACTACTCATGGACGCAGAAGAATCCAGTAGGATATGGACCGCCGTATCGGTGTCCTCTACAGGATTTGACTGGAGGAAAACTCGTGGATTTGCGGTAGCCAATCGGTAGAGATGGTGTCCGTCTGTCCGTCCCCTTCTTCCGAGTGAATTTCTCTTGAGAGTCTGGGCCTGCAACAGAGCTTGCAGCTTCATGCCCATGGCTCTGGATGTTGTCTGTGTTTCCTTGAGCAATGCGTCTGGTAATGGTGTTGTTTGCGTTGGGGATACGACTGCCAATCGCATTCCATGCGTTGTGTTTGCGTTTGCAGTCAGTTGCGCAGAGAGCTTTTCATCAAGATTTTCAGGGAGTTCATCGGCAGTGGCCTCCAGACACTGCTTCAGCAAATTTTCTCCTTGTGATTTGTCCGAGTCAGGGTTGGCAGGGGTAGTGTTGGAAGAGGAGGGAGTGGTAGAATCGTTGGAGATAGTCGAGGAATGTGTACTTGGGGGATCTGTCTGGTGATTGCTGGCAGAGGTATGAATAGCCTCCTGTTTTCGTCGGGATGCGTTGTCTTTGCTGTCGGAATGCTGTGCGGAATTGTTATGATTGGGTGCAAAGTGTTCCTCCTTCGATTTTTGTTCCAGCAGGTGAAGGATGCGATGCGTGAAAGAGATGCTGTCGTGGGTACTGCGGCAGTGGTCTGGGATATCCTCCAAGATGGCGTCCAAATCTTTCTTGAGCGATCCCCAAAGACCGGAAATAACAGCTGCATATTTATCGCATTGGGCAAGCAGGTCAGGTACGTCCCAGGAGCGCAGTGTCAGCAAGATGTAGTTTAAAACAGGAAAGGACGGCATTTCACCGTCCTTTCCCTGTTCCATGAACATATGGCGTATTAGCCAGTCAAAATGTCTTCGACACCCAGGGTATCGTTTCACCAGTTCGTGCTCGATGCGCCAGTCCTCTATGGCATTCCAAATGAAGAATCCGGTTGGACTCAGGTTGGCCGCTTTCACGGCCTGAAAATCGGTAAACCTGATATGGGCAGCCTCGTGGTCAATGTATCCGTTGATTAGACCGAGCATCTCCTCCTCTCCGTCCATAGGGAGAGGAGGGATGTATATGGTGTCGCCGTCTGTGCAGGCTGTATCAAATCCTCTTGTTTGTACCTTCACGCCCAGTTTGTCACCGAGCATGGAGGCTACAAGGGGCAGGGCTTGTCCGATGTCTTTTGTCCTGTTCATCTAGTCTCCTTTCGTCACCCTACCATAACCCCATGCTGTCCAGGTGGGAGACAGGAATGGCTGTTTGGTCAACCAGGGTGTCTGGATTGGAATTGTCCTGCGAATTGGATTGGCTGGGGAGTCCCCCAGCATCTTCTTCAGTGAGTTCGGCGATTGGAGCGAGCTGATCGCTGTTCCAGTTCATAAGCATATTCTCAGCAGACGAGTCCGTCATAATAGCCTGTGACTGGGCCAGAAGAGAATCCGTGTCCTTGAACATGCAGATGAGTCCCTGAAGAGTGAGCAGAGGAGCACCCACGATGTTTCCCTTTTTGGGCATCTTGGAGAGGGCGGTATCAATGAGCTGCACGGCAGGCAGGACATGGGGATCAACGAAGGATAGGCCAGCAAGCTTGTCCCTCATGGTTTTGATCGGAGAAAGCGCCTTGTGGGTCACTTCTGTTCTGCCCTCAAAGACCTTCTTCCAAATGTCGGCTGCATCACGCGAGATCTCCTGAAAGAGTGTCGTTCCGAGGTTTCCGACTTCTTCACCCAGTCCAGATTCAAGTTCGGTAGTGTCATTGCTCAGTTGGGCCGCTGGCATGACACGGAACATTTGCCATACGAAATTCATACGGGAATCGACGTATTCTCTGCTGACGGTCGATCCCTTGGTGATTCCCGCCCATGTGGGATGTCTGGCAATCCAGTCTTCTATAGCTGCGTCATAACCAGAAAGAAAATCCTCCTTTTCCACGAAGAAATTGTCCCGTATATCGCAAAGGCCCTGTATGACTTCCGACGCCTTGTCTTCGGGAATAGCCCATCCAGACAGGAAGCGGACGCCTACCTTGTTCAGAAGAGTGACGGCACGGGCCTTGAGCTTGAGGAAGACGTTGAGGCGAGCCGGATCACAGATTTTCTTGGAGCCCAGAGAGGCCAAATCTTCCGGCGGCAATTCGATTCCACCAAAGTCTTCTGCCGTGAGTTTTCTTCTTGCGGACCACAGGGTGATGTCCAGATTGATGACAAGAATGTTATCAAGAACTTGTATGGGTGTGACCAGTGTCTGTGTTTCCATGAGATTCTCCATCGAAAGTGTACGGGATTAGTCGGTCGTTATGGGAAAGATGCGTTCAGCCATTTCACGAAGAGCCATTCTGCTGGGAGCAGAGGCACGAAAGCCCAGAGCCCTGTCCAGTGCATACAGGACAGGCGAGATCCCCTGACGGGCAAGAGGTTGAAAGGCTACTGTGAGCTTTGCCCAGCGGATCAGAGTACGGGTAGAAAACGTCACTTCCAGAGCGTCATGCGCCGAAGATGCGCCCATGAAATTTTTGCGGACATCGTTGGCGAGGTCTACCATCTTGTCTGTTACTTCAGTTGGGAGCACGGGGAACATGCGGTGCAGGATTCCACATTCCACTTGACGGCTCGGATAGGTGATTTCCGTCACGATGAAGCGATCCATGAAAGCAAGGTTCTGTCTCAGTACGCCTTGATACAGACCAGTTTCGTCACTGGCTCCATTGGAGTTGGCAGTCGCAATGAAACGAAACATGGGATCGGGGACAATCAGCTCTCCATTGTTTTCTGCGATGCAAAGCGGTGAGCCATCCAGTATGGTGTTGAGCCCTGCAAGTGTCGCCGGGGAACAGAGGTCTATTTCGTTGAAGAGAAAGATTCCTCCCTGCTTCATGGCCATGGTGAGAGGACCATCTTCAAAGACCATACTGCCTTCATGCACGGCGAGGTGTCCGATAAGGTCAGGGAACTCCAGACGGTCATGCCCGTTTGCTTCAAATACGGGATAGTTCAGGCGGGCAGCAATCTGGCGGATAAGGCTTGATTTGCCAGCACCCACAGAACCAAAGAGATAGAGCGGATCAGGGCTTGGCATGAGAAACCAGACCACAACATCTCTGACTTCATTGTGGAGGGTGTAGTAGGGATCTACGGAAGGGGTGTATTCGGAAGGGGCAGCGTACCCCATGATTTTTGTTCCAGAGCTCTTGCCGCTAAACAGAAGGCCAGCATCAAAGGTTCGAGGGTGTGCCATGACAAACTCCATAAATGAAAAATCCCCAGTCCATCCGAAGACGGACCGGGGATTTATGCATGGGATTCACGAAAGATTATCTGTCTGCTGAATCTGACATCGAAAGGGTTTGAGTAGAATGTGCCCAGTTCTTCCACATCATCAATGAATTCTCCCACTCGAATGAACAGATATTCATCTTGTTTCAGAGAGTTAATGAATTTTTCTATCCATTGCACCTCTGGAAAATCTTCGTACCATTTGACGGATTCCCAATAGAAGAACTCTGCTCCAGAAGAATCCTTGAGATGCTTTTCAGGATGATTTATCAGATTCGTGTTAATGTTGTTTTGTGGTTTGCTTTTCGTATATTTAAATAATTTTGCAGTAGCATGTGCCGAGAGCACAAGCGCAACATCTGAATAGTATCCCATTGAGGTTATCCTTTTAATGTGTTGATTGTGAGCCTGCTCGACGGAAGTCCTACCTTTTCATGTCGGGCAAACATGGCAGGTACATCCATGTCTATTCCTTCCATGGCAAAGACCGCACCTATCTCTTCTGCCAGACTGTCACGGTCAAGGCTGCGGTGGCCCGGAATATCGGAGACCCTGAATCTCATGTTGCCAACGCTCACCCACTGTCCATGGGCGTCAATATGGGCATACATCTCTTTCATTTCTCCCTCTGCTTGCTTGATTTTTTCATCCAAGGTTGAACGTTCCGACTTCCAGGTGATCAGTTGTTCCAGTTGTTCATGCAATTCGGGGTGTTCGAGACCAGCAAATTTCGGACAATTCCCGGCATAGTTGCAGTGAGAGCACAGGGGATGGTAGCAGGAGGCTATCTTGAGATCGTTTGCAAGCAACTGACCTTCTTTCAGTGCAGAGGTTTCCTTCCAAAGAGACACGCCGGCATCAAGACCAGCTTTCAGCATGTTGCTATCCGGTATGTAGGGGCCAAAGACCTTGGCATCCTGCATGGAAAGGCACAGGACCCATGCCTCAAGATCCACATCCCGAACGTCCCAAGGGAGTTCTGCCCCTAAAGCAATGTTGGCTATGGATGGAAAAGTGAGGTTTTCATACGGATAGGCTCCAGTATAAGGGATATAGCTGAAGCATGGCTTTTTCCAAGATTCTGCAAGCAGTCCGATCTGGCCGTAGACTTGCATCTCGTAGGAAGAATACAGGGACTCCGGTAACTTCTGACAACTTTTGACTTCAAGGATTCTGACTGTAGGGCGAGGCTGTGTAGTTGCCAGCACAAAATCAAGATGAGCTTTGAAGTCTACTCCTTCGTATTGGGTTGAGATCTCCAGCTGACGGATATGCGGCAACATCAGACCATCAAAAGCCTGTGCAACGCCATTTTCAAACCAGTGACCACGGCTAAGGGTGAGAAGTTGCGGCAAGTCCTGAGACTGGCCTTGTCCATGTGCACGCTTCAAAACTGCTGCCCTTGGGCATGAGAAGTATGAGGCCACATCGCTCATACCTATATAGGACGCACGGTCTCCAAGCTGTTGCAGGGTAGATAATTGCTGGAATTGAGCCAGACCGCTGGCTATGATGTTTAGCAAGCGTTCTTCTCTGTCTTTCATGGTGAACTCCATTTGATGAGAGGCTTGGATTCAATTTTGGGGTCGGATTTGTTGTAGGGGACATCAGGCAGCTTCGGTGAACTTCCACCAGACTCGTTGCTGGCTGTTCCACATGAAACCTGCTGCCTTGAGGAATTCCTTTTTGTTCATGGTATTCCCCGTAGCAATGACATACTTGCGGCCATCCTGAGACTGCATGGCCTTGTAGGTGACCCCATCCAGTCTGGGTAATGGAGAAGGGGCTTCCTGCTGAGTTTGGGGAGGTTGCGGAGGCAAACGATGTGGGCGATTGTTGTTCTGGGTACGTGTAGGCAGCTTGGCTGCTTCACCATCATCGTCTTCAGTGATGATGCCCAGCATGGCGCACAGTGAGTACCTGCGGGCATAAGTCATGGCAGAGCCCATGCCCTGGGGATCGTTCTTGGGCAGGGGGATGACGGCAGTGCCAGAAATCCATTGGCCTGATTCGGCATGAATCAGACGGGTTTCAAGACCGATATGGCCCGGACCGAGTTCTACAGGTGCTGCGCACGGCAGTTGTGTCAGCCAGATACCATGAGAAAGCAGCACATCCCGACAAGCTTCCATCACGCTGTTAAGACTAGCGTAGGTACTTTTCGTGAAGGGATTGGTTGAATCCTTGACGACTGGGGTCAGCTCTTTTTGGACTTCTATGAGAGACTTGGCCAGCCTAACAATATCTTGTGAGCTGTGACTTTCCATATTTCCTCCTGAGATAACAAAAAAGCCCTGCCCGGATCACTCCGAACAGAGCAATTAAAGAAAAAATGTTTTTTTTTCTTCAAAGGAATAATATATATATCAAAAATTTTTAACTACATTAAATTAATAAAAATCCCTCATATTCCAAAAACGATTTTTAAAAATACCATTTATCTCAGACCATATATCAAAAGTATCTTTTATTTTTTTATAACATTGTTGTGCTTTAGAAGTCTCAAGAGAAATACCTTCTTTTTCACATCCGTATAAATATGTTTCAGCACAAAGATAAGCATAGTGTGAATAGTTTTTAAATAAATTAAATCTTGATATTCCAAATAGTCTTGAGGAGCCTGATAGATTATCCAATATGTCTTTTGGTGATCTTAGTTTATTTATATCAAATAATGGCATGATCAAATTTGTATAAAAAAAATCTTCTTTATGTTTATAATTTTTAACTTCTTGATTTTCACCATATATATAACGTTTTATTTTTGTGTTATCTGATAATAATTCTTCTTTTGTTTTAGAAAAAGGTGGAATAACAAATTGTTTCCCAATAGAAAGTAAATTTTTTGCACATATAAATATTAACTTGTCATTTACTATTGAATCTGTCTTTTCTTGTATTAAAGATTCAATAAATATATTTTCTCCTATTAAAATAGTATTTTTACATAGTTTGTCAATATATATATTTTTTGCGCATATACATAAGCTTTCACTTAAGCAATCTGTTTTACGTATTACAACATTATCCCCAGTAATAAATGCTCTTCTATGAATTTCAAATTTATTATCTATGCTATCATCTTCAAACACTAAAGAAACATCACTTGAATTCAAAGCAATACAGTTAGGAGCATTATAATTAGAAATTTTTATTAAATTTGTATCTTCTATAAAATCACATCCTTTTTCGTCTTTAAATTCTTTAATATTTGTTAATATAAGATGCTCATCTTTATAATAAGTATCACTATGTTCACAACCTTTATTAAACAAAAATGATAAATTATTAAGTAATACTTCTCTCCATTCATCTATTTTTGGATCATCAACGATTTCTGGAAATATTAATTCTTCTTTAGAATCAGAAGATATATTTTTCTCATTGATATGAGAAGTTTCTTCATATTTTAAAGCGTCTTTTATGTCCTTAAGCTCAATATCTATGCTCAATATCTGACAAATAGCATAGAGATCCTGTGCCTTGTCCCCAGAGAGGGACAGGGCACTGAGTTGATCTGCTTCATTTGTGCCACCATGGGCACGTACCCAGCGTGAGAGACGGCCATCCTGCTGAAAATCGAGAAGCTCTGTCGATGGATGTTCTCGCAGCTCTTCCAGCGAGTTGATCTTTTCTCCATCGAGTACCATATCAAATTTGAGGTCTCTTTTGACGATTTTCATAATGCTATTCCTATAAATTAATTTTTTTGAAATATTTATTTCTATGATGCAGGACGAATGCTGTTTTTTTTATAATATCTAGGGCTATAGTTTTCAGAGGATTGATACTTTTCATAGCATATTCAAGATATTTTGAATTTAATTCAGACTTGTTATTAAGAAAAGTAGATTCAACATATTCCTTGAATAATATAATTTTCTCCTGCTGTATATATAATTGACACACTCTTGACATGTTTTTCTGTATAATAAATTTTAGTTAATCTATTACAACTGTTACTAACCTATTTCTTAGATACGAAGATCTCCGTAGTACCAACGGCCATGTTCCGTTCCCAGAAAGGTGAAATCCTATTCTTGAGAATCCAGCAGTCACTGCGCTCACTTTGACTGTATCGGGGGAGAAGACATGTGCCATTTGTGAGCTCGTATCTAAAGAATCTAAAGAATCAATTAGTGCAAAGGATAATATAGATAGTGGAATTAACTCCTTATGCTCACTTCATGCAAAGCAATATCACAATGCTCACAGGCAATATTTCCATCGCCTATAGCCGTCATTATGGCATCTGTGTTAGCAATTTTGAGCTCCTCATCTTTCGGATCCTTACGTACCAGTTCAGTTTTGCACATCTTGTGCAGAACGTTGACTAAGATGATGGTATTCTCCGTAATTAGTTGGTCATTCGCACTAAAAAACGTCCAATCACGCTTGCCAGCAACATTCACTATGTGGTCAAGTTCATCAAGATGCTTGGCATAAATGTCATATACACTGTTTAAAGAAGACAGGAATCGTTTTCCATAATCACTGATCTCTTCAAGTTTAGAGCATATTTGATCAACTGTTTCTTCTTGTCTGTGGGCCTCCCTCCAAGCATCATCGGCCTTATCTGAAAGCTTGGAGCCGGTTACTGAGAAGATAAGCCCTCCAACTAGAAGACCAGCACCGAGAGTAGCCGCACTAAGAACAGTAGCTCCGAGGGCCATACCGCCGCCACCAGCAGCCAAAGTTCCGCCACCCAAAAATGCCAAGGTGGCATTCGTGGCAGCAGCTCCAGACAGAGAAGAGATGAGCGAGCCGGTTCCCGCTGTGCCTAGAGCCCAGACGGCAGCAGTAGTCGCACCAGATGCGGCCAAACCACCTGCTGTCCCGAGCCCTGCACCGACCAAGGCACTAGCAAGCGCGGCAGCTCCAACGGAGACCTCCCGCAGGTCGGCAATGGAGTTTTGGGGAATATCACAGTCGCCAAGCTTCGTACGGAATTCTGGACGATTGTCTATTTTTTCAATGATATCCGAGAACTTTTTGAATGACTGCAGTATCTCAAGCTCTCGATTGCCAATAGCATCCATATCTCGACAGGTCGTCTCATTTTGTTGTTTGAGTTTCTCACTCGCACGCTCGTGTATATGCTTGGCAAGTTCCATGGTGTCTTTGGCTTCTTTCATATCTACAGCACCTTTGACTCCAGCAGCCACACCAGCAATACCGGCAATAGCAGCAGCTGCACCAAGAATAAATGGAATAGGCATTATAAAACTCCTGTTTGCAATTTTTTGCAGTATTTCATGTTGATTCGATAGTATTCTTCTCTGGACATATAGTCCTTGAAGAATGCATTCCAAGCATCATCAACGCGACAAATCAGCGGGCGCTGCTCGTAGATAGAGCACAGATTGCCGTTAAGAAATCTACACACACCATCGCCTCGATCCAACTCTCTGTACATGGGGGCAAGCTTGAGATGTCGACAACATGCCCCACATACGTCGCATGGGAAACTCATTCAAACACCAACTTTTTTGTTTTGTCGCCCATGAACGTCTTAAAATCTCCTTGCCAAGGTAGTTTCATGTCATTTGCCTTAGATATCTGGTGAAGCCTTGTGTTGAGTTCCTGATTATCTTTGGCGCTAGCAAGGCAAGAAGCAATGGATTCGCAGCGTGCTACATCTCTTTGGAAAGCTTCTAAATCCAATTTTTCAAGTTCCGCTGCATACGCTTCAAGCTCAAAGGAATAGCGCTTAAAATCTTGGGCTATGGCGTCAAAGCTAAGGGAATTTAAAAAGTCGGCGATTTTGCGGATGACCGAGCTGCGATCCAAAAAATAGAGTAACGTGCAGCTCAGAATGCCAGTCACCAAGGTGCCGCAAAATGTGGGCACTATTTCTCCTACCACGGGTAGGCTACCCAAGGGTGACTTGCTGATTATTTCGCTCACGAATATACCGGCTACGGTAGAGGCACCGACAGCTAGGATCTTGGTTGCAGCCAGAATGCGGTCACCAATAGGCAGGCGATCTGGATTGAAGATCAAAATCTTGAGAGCAGCAACAATATTGGCCCAAGTCTCGCGGATGATTCGTACCACATTTTTGCTGGTGGTCAGAAAGATATTGCAGATAGTAGTAGAAATGCTAGAGAGTATGCCAGCAACCAAACCATCTCCTAAGGCTGCGAAAATTTCTCTGAATTTTTTCTTTGCGTTGAGGATACCTTGTTTGATACCAGTGCTGATAGATAAAAAAAGCTCACTGAGGTTAAAACCACTACCAACTTTGGCAAATTCGTTCTTTACGGCAAACCAGATCTCTGCAAAAGCCAAACCTACTGCCTGCCTTAATCCCATACGTAAACCAGTCCCTGTTGCACTGCTGACAGTATCCATCAAAAACCGAGAACTGGTGTAGTATGTTCCAGCGATCTTTGCTTCGTAGACCTCACGGGATCGGGCATCTTCATTGCGCATCCTGGCCCGCTGTTCTGGAGTATATTCATTCCCCCTGCGCGCAAGAAAATCCTCCATGCTGTCTGCCTTCTTGCTCCGGTTTGTACGCATGTTGGTAGGCCTAAGATTATCAGGACTGTTGGCCAGATCCTCTCCGCGCATATCTGCCAGAATCCGACCGGGATCATCATGAATTTCCTTGGCCGAGATCACGTGATCCAGATCCACTCTGGCATTTTTTTCAAAAATCTCACCTGTATAGGCATCACGCAGTTGACCTGCCAGCTTCTGCTGCTTGATTTCGGCGTTTTTGCTGATATAGCCGGTATGGCTGTGATAGCTATGGCTGTCGTAGTCGCCGCGTGCCTCATAGCGTGCCTTGTTGTCGGCGTTCTTATAGGCCATCTGCTCGTCAATACCGATTTGACGAACATTGTGGATGGTGTCCACATCACCGCCGTGTTGATCTCTGTTGAAGAGAGCATCTAGCCCAAAAGATGTAATTAGACTGCGAACAACCACGTGCTCATACTGGGCAAAAAGGCCTTCGACCACGGGTTGATTTTTTTGATAGCTGAAGTTGTCAGCTACCTGCACAACAAAAGATGAACTCATAACAACCTCTTGTATGGATATGGCCTAGCCAGATCTTACCCGAATTCTCAAATCGCGTGCAATCTGAGTGTGACCGAACAAAGCATATTTCAGCGGCAAAGAATCAGCCTTGAAAATAAACAGGTGTTTATTAATTAGAAGTTTCCCAAATTTATGTACTATTTCTTACTCAATCAGGTAAAAGTAGTAATGATGCGCATTTAAAATACAGCTATAATTTACTGGCAATACATATTTTTAGTTTTAATTCACTTTTCATAAAAATATTTTTTGTAATAAACATAAATTTATTATCTATAAAATTATAGTATATATTAAATATGCACTATATATTTTTTAAGAATTTATCCAAATTTTAATCAAAATATTGGAATTTTGGGACTTAAAAAATCAAATTTTACCTGATTTCCATCTCGACCTCAAGCTGTGTAGTACATTTTCATGGACAACTTTTAATTAATTATTTTTACCGCTTACCGACAACTATTCAGAAAATACTTCATTGATCTGCCAAGTGTCGGTAGCAGCGATGTAACTTACGGTGATGGTAGACGGGTCCTGTGACTCTGTTCGGATAACTAAGTTGTTATCCTTAGTTACGTATATGCTACCAATAGGGGTAACAATACGTGTGCCGTTGGGGAACTTGCGTTCCGTTTCCCCATCACTGCCAGAATACACAGTCCACATCTGTGACACGGGTTCATGCCGTAGTTCGATGGCAGCGATTTGTCTTCCGTCAGGGGTTACTACGGCCGCCACAGGTGCCCTAACCATGCTGGAGTTATCACTGATGATGAGGTTCCAAGTACCATCCCCATCGAACATAATAGAGATGTTGCCATCAAGCTCATCGGCTTGCACCAGCAGAGTACAGTCCTCCGCAGCAGCCATAAATTTGCCTACGGAAGTTTCCACGTACTTCGCAGCAAACACCGAAGTTGCTGCAATGAGAGAAAGAATAAGGACCACAATCAGGGTACGAATCTTGTTCAACATCATAACCTCCTTATGACCCCTGTCACAAATCATTTGTCGGTAAGCAATTTTTCATTACAAATGAGGTTTAATTATAGATTTCCTAAAAAATTGTACTATACCCGGCTCGACCTTGAATTTTCGTTCAGATGCCACTGAGTCGTAAAGCAAGGTGGCAAAGAACCTCACCCTCTTAGCGGATAATTCTATTTTTGGAGTTTAGAGTCAACATATTAGGGCACTACGCTGTTCGCAGGTTCAAAAATTTCCTTCAGACTTGTACTGATAAGAGGTACACGCATGAAGGATTCACATGGTCACAAGCTGGCTCAGCTGGTAGGCAGCAATATCGCCACTCGCCGGAAACTCAAAAATTGGACTCAAGCTCAACTGGGAGAGATGCTTGGCATAGGTACTGACTCCATATGTCGCATTGAGCGTGGCGTGATGGCTCCCCGTTTTCAACGCCTCGAAGATCTTGCCCACCTCCTTGATTGCTCTGTTGCTGATCTTTTCAAAACACCAGAAGAGCTCCTTCAGTCAGTCCAGTGCTCCAGGCAGGCTGAGCTTGCGAACATTGCTCTGGATGTCCCTTCCCAAATAGCAAGGCTCTCTGAGCAAATCATTTTTCTGACCAAGTTGCTCAACAAAGATTCAAATGTTGTATGAGCTTTGGGAGCTACCCTGGGCAATCTGTCACAGGTAGGAAGCTCTCTACCTTATCTCCAAAACTGCGAACCCATGCCGCAAGTTCCGGCTCACTTCTCGTGGTTATCTCAAGCAACACACCTCCATCCTCCTGCTCGACAAGTCGTTGTGTGTCAGACCAGATACGTTCCCGCACATAATCGGAGGCACTACCTGCTCGGAATTTTATGCGGAAGCTGCATGGTTCATGCCAGGGCAAGCCAAACATACCAGGATCCCTTTCCGGTATATCGAAGGGCACAGGCTTGTCCGTCTGAATCACATCCTGTATGCGGTGAACTGCCAGATTGGTGAGATGCTTTATAGCCTTGAAGTCTTCAGTGACGCTGGCTCCCAAGACGTACAGGGCATTGCTCATGCTGACAATTCTCTGAGGGGCGAAGCGGTGCTCCTTGGGCTCTGTTCGTCCAGCGGCTTTATAGCGCACCAGACAGATGAGCTTTTCATCAATGGCCTTGACCAAACAATCCAGATGGCCGAAATGTGGAGAGTAGTCTATTTGTCCCTTTCCGTAGAAGACGAACTGGGGACGCTGACATTTCTCACGGTCGGCATAGGCTGTGTCTGCCATCAGCATGGAGAAGTTGAAGATACTCTCGTCTACTCGTTTTTTGATCTGATCCGGTAGATAAGGAGTAGCCAGATCTCTGCAGATGGACAGGTAGCGAAGCTCCTCAAAATCCAGTCCCAGACGGCTCCGGGATATGGAGCGGATCTGATACCACCTCTTGTGACCATCCAGACCAGTGACAAGATTTGCTCCTATGACTCCCTCGATTTCACCGACCAGGCGAATGATCGTCTGCTTTGAGCAGCAAAGCCATTCACTCAGGTCAGCCTGATAGTGTCTGCGGCCATCAAGCATGAGGCGCTGGAAGAGGCGAAGCAGCTTGTTGCTTCGGCTGGCATCATCAATTTTCTGCATCAGAGAATAGCTCCATCATACGAAAATTACGATATATCAAGCTGTTAGCAAAAATCATGGCGATTTTACCCCCTGTTTTGTTAGTTTTCATATCTGGAGTCGAACCTATACGATAGAAATTCCGTTATACGGAATCTTTCTGCGAGTAGACAAAAATTTTTCAAAAAGAATTATACAAGTGATTCCAAAATATTATGCTTAAAAACGCCCGTAGAAGGTTCTCAGGCTGAAAAATCTCACTGAAAGAAGAGAGGGGAAACCGGGATAGACAGTGCCACGGAGGGAAACTGCCAATAGATCCATCTTGGCCCCGACTCCTCAGCGCAAGAACCATTTTTGAACAACAACGCTATTGACACTCTTTCTGAAAAAACTCACGTTGTCCAGACAAAGCTGTTTTTATTCCATTCAAGCTCTACGGTATATTTCTTAGCAAAAAGCTATTGATACAATGTTACGAGGGCCGCAAGATATCATGTGGCAAGAACGAGGCCCTTCAACAAAGGGGGAAACATGGCAATCAAATTTACGAACGTCGTTGTACAAGGACTGCTCATTGCCAGTCTGGCTTTGCCATCCGCTGCCCTGGCTCAAGAGCAGGGAAGTGAGGAATTGGCCCCTGGCTTTGATGCCTGCATGGGACAGGCTACCGCTACGGTTGAGATGGTGAATTGCCTGAATTCCGCTTACGAATATTGGGACGGCATCCTCAACAGAAACTACAGGCAGGCAATACGAGACTGTGCTGATTCTGGAGAACCTGAGTGCAAGAAGAAGCTGCAAAAGGCACAAAGGGCATGGATACAGTACAAAGAGGGTATGGCTGACTTCATCTACTCCTCCACGGGTGGAACCATGAGCAGCCTGAATGCTGCGAGTTTTCTGGCGACAGAAACCAAGAAGCAAGCAGAGCTCTTGTCAGGGAACATGGATGAATAGCACTCAACCCCATCTATCCCAACCTGAGAGACGGGTATGTCTGGAAGAAATTTTCCATGAGAAAACAGGGCAGGCTGTGGCGCACAATCCACGACCTGCCCAAATCCAATTTCACATGACTGATGTTTTCATCTGCTAAATTAATTCAATTTGCTTGATAAGCTTGTTTGCACCTGCTCCTGTCATATTTTTTAACGATACTCCATTTTCTCTAGCAAATGCTTCTATATCTATACCTTTCTTCTTGCACTTATCTGAAATCATATTTTTTTGCTTTTCAGATGCAGGTTTTGAACCTCCACCATTGAATCTGTTTTTATCCTGATTACTATAGTTATTTGTGTTTTCAATAACACTAGATTTAGTAATTATAGTATTACTATTTATATCTTGATTATTTTTGTTTTTCAAATATGACATCTCTATTAATGCATTTTTCTTTGCATTTAAAGAAGCTTCATCTATAGTTGAACCTTCTCCAATAGAAGAAGCTTTGAATTTTTCATCGATAATTTCTGCACTACAGATAATTTTCTGTTGATTATTTTGCTGTATATTTCCAACGAAAGAAATGTTAATAGTATTCATGATTTCTCCTTGTCTTGTGTTGAAAAAGAATGAAAATAATAGATAAAACAAGAACAGATGTTAGCGCACCTTGGTACGCAGCCACTCCATAAAGGCTTCTCGTGTGTAGCCAATCTTGTTACCCACTTTGATCTTCTTGGATGGACCTTTGCCTAGACTGTCTTCATTGCTCATGGTTTTGGCACTGAGGAGCCCTCCTATCACCTTCGATGCATATTCCCTGGAAAAGACAGGTGGTAACGTTTTCTCGACTTCCTTAAAGAATTCGTTTTCCTTGCCACGGTAGAAAAAATCACCAAAGTTGACAGAATCATGTGGATCATTTGGATCATTTGGGTAATCAGAATAATCAGGATAATTGGGATAATGGTTCATGGTGCACTCCTGCATGGGAAATTGTGTGTCCCGCGTCTGTAGGTCAGGGCAGGTAAATTTGGGATATCTCCCACATCATAGTAGTTCGGTGTAGAATGAAAAAAGGAGGAGAATGTTAACCACTCCCCTCCTGCAAACCTACGATGGCCCAGATAGCCCCCACGGGTGCTGTGCTCTATATGCAGAAAATGGCGATTACAAGGCCGAGAGAATCGGCCATTCAGCGCTCATAAATCCCCTCAAAGCTGCTTTCCTGGGGTATACTACTGGCACCTGTTTTCACCCCCAGATGCCCGATAGATCCATGAAGCTCCTGTGCCTTTCATGCTACGGACGACCTAGCCCTTTTTCTTCCCCTTTAAACGACTCATCCCGAAATCCCTGAGACCGTCCTTCGGCTCTCCCTTGCCACTGGGTTTCACCATGTACGATATCTGCCTCTGCACATGCTCTGGAATACCCTCGCTCCTACGAAACACCGTGCCATTTTCCCTGTAGCTACCATCTGGATTCTTGTTGCAATGATGGATCAGCCCCTTCTGCTCACTGCCTATCGTCTTTTGCCAAAGAGCTTCTGCCTTCGAGAAGACCCCATAGGGATTCTGTATCTTGTGACCGTTTAACAAGAGAATGCCGTGATAATGAGGAGTCTTGCTTGTCTCCTGTTCTCTCACCCAAATATAAGCCGGATCTAATCCCTTTCGTTTGCAGTGCTGACAAAGCTTGGCCATCATCTTGGAAATGTCCTTATTGTCCATAGTGCTCACTTGCTCCTTGTCGTTTGCAAAATCAGTTTTGTTCATATCGCCCTTATCCTCCTGAAAATCCTTGGGATACCTAACGTCAAACCGTATAGCCAACACCTTGGAGTGCCTCTCGTTGTAGTCCGCCAAAAGGGTCTGTGCTTTCTGGTTAAGCTCAGGCATCACAGGGTAGGTGTTCGGACTGTCCTGGTGTCTGTTCGGGATGGACTGCTCGTCCTGATGGATCTGAGAATTTTGGTTGCAGTGCTTTTTCATGGAAATTTCCTCCAATGAATAAAAGTGGAATGGCACGAGGTGGACCCTCTGCCTGGTTGCATAAGGACAGGGATATAGCCAAGAGGTCCCATGTAGCTGGTCCTGTCTTGGTGAGGACAGAAATAGTGCTCCAAGGAACCTGTGAAAATTGAATGTGTGAACAATCATCTTGGGCTAGAGGTGTGGTGCTCCAGTCCAGGTGTGGTAATCGCTTTGTGCTGTGTCCCCGACACTTGATTGATGCTGTATATTTTCGGGAACACACTGTGTTGTGAATATTGTTTCAGTATTATTTGTATATATCAAATGGAGAATAATTATCTACTTCTATTTGTCTATTTCAATATCACAAATTGGAAGATATGGTATTTCTAGGCAAGCAAGATGTATAACTGTATTTTACATAATTGTGTTTTATATAAAGTATAGTGTATAAATTTGGTGTGCTTAATATACCTATATATTAAAGTACTACAATATACCTACACTTGTTTTGTCAATTATTTGATCTAACTAGACGATTCAAATGGGTTAAAAGTATGTTTTTTTGTCATAGTATGAGTGAATGAATTAAGTATAAAAACACTAAACAAAAATAATTTTCAGAACAGAGAACTGGTGCTCATCCTCCTATATGTCATGCACCAGTAGATAGTTTACAGCACCGAGAGGTTTGTTTGGAACTATGAGGCAGGTCCACATCTCCGAAGTAGAGGTCAAGGACTCTGCAAATAAGGGGCTAGTAGGGCGATAGCTTGAGAAGGCATCAAGGGGGACGCTGGGACTGAATATTCATTTTCAGCCAGGGGTAGGCGAAGCTTCAAGCGATGGGTTATGCAGTCGAGATCTGCATGTTCAGGTTGAGACAATTCTACACAGCCTCTAAAAGCCATTCGATCAAATCAGCCCAGCAGCTGACGTTCCTCCTGAGCATTCCTCTTCAGTTCCCCGTATTGTGGGAGTTCCTGTGGCGTTCCTGTCAGATATGTCTGACACCATCTTAAAGTACTGTGCAGAAAGACCAACCGTGTAAGCCTACAGGGCATCATGGCTGATAAACCTCTCCCCTTTCTGCGCTGTCCTTGCTCAGAAGTACAACCGAGCCCTTGCGCAGGGTGACGGCAGGCAATACGAAGGAACGTGCGGAGAGATTCAAAGGTGCCTTCAAGATGTGACACAAGAGTGCCGAGTCCATCGCTCTGCTTTTATGAACTCCTTGAGCATTCGCCGCGTTCTCATGCCCCCGCCACCCCTGGTCAGGGTTTCTGGATTCATTGGGGTGAGGCGGTGAATTTCTTTGTAGAGCCTTTCTCCGCCTCGGGCTATGTCTGGATCGGAGTCTTCCCGGAGTTTTTGGGCAGTTCGAAGATGATGGGCAAGACCACTCTACCGCTTTTGGCCACGAACGGTACAAGGCATAATCATCAAAAGGATGCCTGACCAAGAGTCAATGAGCTCGTAGAAGGCTTCTCTGCTCCGATGCCTGTGGATACTGAAAAAGACGACCAAACACGAGCCAGCTGTTGTCATCGACATAATTGATAGGGACCTCACGCGAGACTTCGCCGATTTTCTTCAAGTGTTACTTCAAGTGATCGACTACAGCGATCAAGCCTCTGTCCAGACCTCCAAGCGAGAGGAATCGATTCCCCCTCTTCTTTTGAAGGGGGTACACTGGAATTTCCCGAGTTCGCAGTGGGCGGCCGCTGCTCTTGCCACTACCGTTTTCCAGCGCCTCAATTCTGGCCAACAATTGCTGGACCAATGCCTTGAGCGCCGTGATTTCAGCTAGGTGCCTAGCATTGGCTGACTTTAATTCACTGAGTTCAACAACGCCTGTCAATGTAAGCCTTTACAGGCTCCGGCGTAAGGCCGAACGCAATCATCTCCTCTGGTGTCATTTGCACGGGAGCGAGGGTATTCGGCATCAGAGTTTAGGTATTGGCGGCCAGTAAAAATTGTGGGGGGAGCCGGAAGGTCTACCCCCTGAACGGATACGAAGAAGAACAATGTCCCTGAAAGCCACCATATTGTGCAGAGGCTTCCTGTTTGTGCATTTGCCACAAATCAAAAACGGGGCAGGTGAGCTTGAATCAGGGCATCGCCAGATCAGAGTCAGTCCACCCCTAAAAACTTGTGGTGCGGGTCAGATGTGAAAATATGGATATCGTGAATATTTTGGGGATGTGTTTTTAATATATTGAAATCATTTGTTATTTTGTCGTATGTTATTCATATTCATGGGATATTCACAGGTAAAAAGTGCCAGCTTGTTTGTCTTGATAGTCCAGTCCCCCACCTTCTAAAAGAAGGCATTCACTGTCTGCGGTGAGGGCTTGGGAGCGGAGATTTTCTATGAGACATTGCCTGATTTCAGTTTGCTCAGATAGTCACTCCATGCCTGCATCATCTCTTTTCCCTGGGGTAGCCACTGGGCCTGGTTGTATATTGCCCCGGTTCGATCCCTGTCTATGTGTGCCAACTGGCTTTTACTCAAATCGGTGTTGAAGCCCATCTCGTTGAGCAGGGTAGAGTAGATGCAATACCTCTGAAGTTAATCGTCATAAAATTTCATCGATGATGGCTGCTTTTTTGAACGTTTGCGCAGGGATGAGATGTGCATAGCGCTCGGTCATGGTGATACTCTTGTGCCTCATCAGGTCTCTCAACTCGTAGAGGGTTACTTTCCCAGATTGGGCAAGCCAGCTGGCAAAGGTATGTCGCAAGGTATGAAACCAGACTCGCTTACGAAAGTCCCTTTTCCCTTTTTCTTGCGGAGTAGCTGGATTCCAACCCAATTCCACGCAGACACGCTCAAAGGTGTCGCTGATATGGGTCATTTTGCCTCCATGTCTGTCTGGAAAAATATATTCTGATGGCTGTCTGCCGTAGGCAGCCAGTTTGTCTATAACTTGTCTGGAGACATGTAGAGCAGTACGGTTGCCCCCTTTTTCGGTAATCCACAGTACTCCAGCATTGATATCAATATCTGCTCCCTGTAGGCGAAATATCTCGGTGCTTCGCAAGCCAGTTTTCAGGGAGAGCCAAGCCATGTCGTGCAGGGCAGGACTACGCTTCTGCAATTCTACCAAAAGGGTTTTGGCTTCTTCTGGAGTCAAAAATCGTTCACCCTTGTTCTGAGGGCGTGGCATAGTCAGGCGGTCACGTCCGAAAGGGTTTACTCCTGTCCACATCTCCTGCTTGATGGCATAGAACACAGCCGCCCGGCAGGTAGAGAGTCGTCGCAGGACAGTTGCTGGGGCCAGACGTTTGAGAAGTTCGGTTTTGATTTGCTGTATCTGCCCGGCTTTTATCTCGGAGAGAGGCATTTTGCCTAATGTATTTCTAAAAGTGACATCGTATCCATTTCGATCTCTGCTATCGCCAGAGCTTGTATCAGTTGCAAGGTATGATAGGTAGAGCTCTACAGCATCGTTTAAAGTATAGGTTTGTATAGTGGTTACTTGAGGTACTGCAGCTAAGTGTTCCTTTATGTTGGAGCATTCCCGCTTTTTAGTTGGCGTAGCACTTAATTCTGAAATTTGTGCTGTTTCTGGGGAAAGAGCTGTTTGACAGGTTGTATCCTGCCCAATCAAAGACTGCCTGGTATGTGTTAGATAGTTCTTGCGCGCCTGTGCAGCTTGTTTTTCGGAGATTCCTTCGCTTAGCCAGCCTACGTTGATCCACTTGAGCTTGCCATCAATCTTTACGCAAAAGTCAAAACAGCGGTCAGGGCGACCGTTAAACCTGTTTCTGGAGGACTCTCTCCAGTAGACGCCTGGATACCGGGACGACTTGATCCTTTTGTGAGCCATAATAACCATCCCCATGAGAGGTAGAGGATAGTATCATCAGGGCAGAGCATTCGCCTAGTGCGAGGTTAGCACCGGGTTAGCACTCGGTTAGCACTACGGTTAGCACAAAAAAAAGGGTTACGGCAGTACCGTAACCCATTGATTTCCTTGGTGGAGAAGAGGAGATTTGAACTCCCGACCCCCGCAATGCGAATGCGATGCTCTCCCAACTGAGCCACTTCCCCACTCTGATAAACAGAGTAAAATCTATACCTCTGTCGCTTTGAAGCGTCAAGAGGGAAAATGCACAACTTCAGGGTGGGAAAGGGTGACTCATGCCAGTCAAGAGGCTTCTTTTTCTCTGTTTTTCCGGATAGAAGGCCCTTTGCTGCCTCTTGGCTTGTTTGAAAAAAAAGTGTATGTGCACTGGGCTTTCACGCTCGGACAGGCAAAAGTCTGTATCGAACAACTGCATTGTGCGCGTCCGTGTGCCAGGGGGACTCCCCTTCAGGCACTTTGGGAGTATCTGTGAAGGAATATCGCGATCATTATTTTCTGAAGGCCAAGGCGGAAAACTATCCCGCGCGAAGCGTCTACAAGCTCAAGGAGCTCGACAGCCGCTTTCATCTATTCCGCAAGGGCATGCGCGTGCTGGATCTGGGAGCAGCCCCCGGCTCCTGGTCTCTTGGCGCAGCCGAAAAGGTCGGGACAACGGGCCTTGTTCTTGGCTGCGACATACAGCCTGCGCGAACGGAATTTCCCCCGCAGGTGTCCTTCATGATCGAGGACGTTTTTGACAGATCGCCGGAGTTTGAAGCCAGGCTAGATGAGATCGGGCCCTTTGATGTGGTGATGAGCGACATGGCGCCGAGCACGACCGGGAACAAGTTCACCGATCAGTGCCGTTCCCTGGATTTGGCCAAGGAGGCCTTTGAAGTGGCCCTCATGCGCCTCAAGCCGGGAGGTTCCTTCATAGTCAAGATTTTCATGGGCCCGGATATCCAGGAGCTTTTGCAACCCATGCGCAAGGCCTTTGCCACGGTCAAGACCTTCAAGCCGAAAAGTTCCAGGGCTGAAAGCAAGGAAACATTTTTTGTGGGGCTCAACCGCCTGGCCGACAAAGAGGCCAGCCCCAATATCTGAGAGAGGTAACATATGTCAGGTCATTCCAAATGGGCGAATATTCAGCATCGTAAGGGCCGTCAGGACGAAAAGCGCGGCAAGCTTTTCACCAAGGCCGCCAAGGAAATCATCATTGCTGCCAAGGGTGGCGGTGACCCCGCAGGCAACTCTCGTCTGCGTGCAGCCATAGCCGCGGCCAAGGCCGTCAATTTGCCCAAGGACAAGATTGAAGCTGCCATTCGCAAGGGTACTGGCGAGGACGCAGGCGGTGATCTGACCGAAAGCTTCTACGAGGGTTACGGTCCCGGCGGCATCGCCATCATGGTCGAGGTTGCCACGGACAACAAGAACCGTACAGTGGCAGAAATCCGCCATCTTTTCAGCAAGCACGGCGGCTCCATGGGTGAAAACGGCAGCGTGGGCTGGATGTTCGACCGCAAGGGTGTCATCACCATCGACCGTCAGGCCTACGACGAGGAAAAGATGATGGAACTGGCGCTGGAATGCGGTGCCGACGACGTCATCGATGACGAGGATGTGTGGACCATTCAGACAAACATGGAAGACTTTACTTCCGTGCGCGATGCTCTGGAAGGCCAGGGTGTCACAATGCAGTCCGCTTCCCTTGCCATGGTTCCCCAGAATCTGGTGGCAGTGGACGCTGCTGTTGCCGAAAAGGTGATGCGCCTCATGGACGCTCTGGACGACAACGACGACGTGCAGAATGTCTACGCGAACGCCGACTTCCCGGATGATGCCGAGGTCTAGTTGGATCCCGTTACTGTCATTGGCATAGACCCAGGTTCCATCAATACTGGCTGGGGTATAGTGCGTACGGTTTCCTCCGGATTTGAGCTTGTGGACTGTGGTCTCATACGGACTACGTCCTCGCAAAAAACGGAATTCTCCCAGCGCCTTGCGAGAATCTACCGTGAGCTTGTCGCTGTACTCGAACGCTACAGGCCGCAGGAAGCAGCCATAGAGCAGGTCTTTCAGTCCATGAATGCTGCCACTGCCCTCAAGCTGGGTCAGGCACGGGGCGTGGCTGTAGCGGCCTGCGCTGCCTTTGACATAGGAGTGAGCGACTATCCTCCCACACTGGTGAAAAAGACGTTGGTGGGAGTGGGGCTTGCCGAAAAGGAACAGGTTGCCTTCATGGTCCGCTGCAGACTGGGCATCAAGAAGTCCGACTGGGCCCTTGATACCTCGGATGCCCTGGCCATAGCGCTCACGCACTTAAGTTTGCGTCGCTTCAGGGCGATGGAAAAACTCGGGAAGCACTGATCGCCTTGCAAACAAAGTACAAAAAAGGCCCTTTGCCATTTGGTGAAGAGGCCTTTTTTATTGCCCGTGAGCAAGAGCAACAGACAATGCATTTTCACAAAATTGTGTGTTGACTGAGTTTCAATAAAGATATAGTGAGGGGCACAATCGAAAGTAGAGACTGCCAAAATGTATGGATTTCAGGAGGAAGTTTTTTATGCGTTGGACCGCACTTGCAAGAGCAAAGGCAGCCTGCGCCTATTTTTTTGTTGTCCCGGGTCTTGTCTATTCCCTCTTTACTTCGAGGCTCCCTGCACTGAAGGAACAGGTAGCAGCCAATGAAGCGGAAATAGGCTTCATACTTCTCTCGCTGGGATTTTCGGGCCTGATTGGACTGCTTTTGAGTGCCCCGCTCATCCGCAGATTTACCTCGCGCCGTGTGCTGCGTGTATCATCCCTGGCACTTTTGTTCTCTCTTCCCGTGGCTGCAATGGCAACCTCTCCCCTGACTCTTGCGGCAGGCTGCGTATTCATTGGTCTGAGTACAGGCCTTGCCGACGTTGCCATGAATACCCAGGCCATTGAGGTCGAAAAGCACTATTCCGTGCACTGTCTGGCCTTCATGCACGCTGGATACGGCATGGGAGCATTGCTTGGCTCGATCAGTGCTGCAGGACTTGCGGCCCTCGGCATGTCTCCCTTCTGGAATTTTGTTGTTCTGATGAGTGCAGCTGCTCTTGTTCGCCCCTTCATGGTGGGGCATATGCAGGATGACAGCCTGACAGTGCCCAGGGAAGAAGGTCCCAAAAAGGCCTTTGTACTGCCTCCACTCTTTGTCATTCTCTGTGGCCTTGTTGCCGGATGCGACTACGCGACCGAAGGCAGCGTGGGAGAATGGGGCGCTCTCTTCCTGTTCTCCGTAAAGGGCGCAAGCGAGCAAACTGCGGCGCTCGTCTATGGTGTCTTTTCCCTGTCCGCTGTGGCCTGCAGGCTGGTGACGGATCTGCTGCGCACGCATTTTGACGATTTCCACATCATATTCTGTGGCAGTATTGTGGCTGTCACGGGCATGACAACAGTGCTCTTTGCTCCCGGTTCTTTCCTGACGCTTGCAGGATATGCCTGCATGGGCTGCGGGCTTGCGCCCGTTGTTCCCATACTGTTCAGCAGGGCTGGAAGCTACCCCGGAGTGTCCGCCAGCGCAGCCAGTGCCGTGGTGTCGGTTCTTGCCTACAGCGCGCTTCTTCTCTTCCCGCCACTCATCGGTGTTCTGGCACATGCCTACAGTCTGCGGACAGCCCTGATGCTTCCCCTGCTCTTGTGCGGTCTGCTTGTGGCAGCATCCTTCCTGTTCAGACGGGGAAGCAGGAGTGCGGGCGCGTAGGAAGCCTCGCTTGTGGGGGACGGAAAGATTCCAAGATCTTCCGTCCCCTTTTCAGACTCAGGCTGTTTTCTTGCGTGACAGTCGTGCCTTGAGTCTCTCGAGAAGTTCAGGACAGAATCTGAGACACAGGGGCACATAGGTCAGCAAGAGGACAAGGCCTGCGCAGGCAAGCCCCAGAAAGGCAGCAAGAATGGGGGAATCGGCACCCAAAGCCCTGCGAATTGCCCCATCAATGAAGAAGCCGAGAACGGTCCCGGGCAGGACGCAGAGAAGGGAGCGCAGTGCCGTGCCGGCCACTCCGGCAAAAACCATGGTTCCTTCCCGTTTAAGCCAGATCAGGATGAGCACGAGAGAGTAGCAGGCAAGACTTGCCACAGAGGTCAGGGCTATGCCTGCAGCTCCATACGGGACAGCCAGGAAGTAGTAGACCGGCAGGAAGACCAGGGTGAGCAGTGTGCCGGAGACGGCAGGGGTAATGGTGTCTGTCTGGGCGTAGTAGCCCCTTGTGAGGAGTTCCAGAAGAACCCAGAAGGGGCTTGCGCACAAAAGCAGCTGCAGAAGGGGGACGGCACGCACGATTTCGTCACCAGCCATGCGGCCGCCGTAAAAGAGGAAGATGAAGGTCGAGGGGGCAAGCACTGCCATCCACACGGCCAAGGGCAGGATGAGGCCTGTTCCTGTCCGTATGGCGCGTCCCAGAACCTGCGCAAAGCCATCTCTGTCATTCTTGGCGAGCAGCGAGACAAGGAAGGGGTAGGAGGCCAGGGCGGCTGCCTGGCCTACCAATGCCACAGGGACCATGGCCACGCGCTTTGCGTAATTGAGAAGGCTGACGGAGCCGTCGCCTGCAAGGGAGCCGAAGATGCGCAAAAACTGTTCGTCAAGGGCCGTTATGGTCTGTCCCAGCATGAGCGGTAGTGCCAGCAGTATGAAGCGCTTCATGAGCGGATGGGCAAGGTTTGGCCTGAAGGACAATCCACCCTTGCGAACCATGTAGAGGGGAAGGAAAAGTGTGCCAAGGGCAGCTCCTGCAACAACGCCCACGCAGTAGCCTGTCATGCCCTGGACCAGTCCCAGGGCAGGCAACGCCACGCCGAAGGCAATGATGCAGCCATTGTAGATGAGAGGAGCAAGAGCTGGAACAGCAAACTGCTTGCGCAAAAAGAGAATGGCTGTGACGCAGGACCCTGTCAGAAAGAAGAACTGGGCTGGAAGGGTGATGCGCATGAAAAACTGCAGGCGCAAAAGCTTTTCCTCGGCAAGGCCCGGTGCCACAAGCCGCGAGAGGGGGGCTGCAAAGGCCATGGCAACGATTGTGAGCGCAATGGCTGCCAGAACCATCCAGGTGAGCACAGAGGAAAAGAATTTCCAGCCGTCAGCCTCGTTCTCCTCAAAGCGCCTTGCCAGCAGGGGCATGAGGGTGATGCCCAAAAATCCCCCTGCCAGAAGGTAGTTGAGGATGTCCGGGACCACAAAGGCTGCAAAGTAGATGTCGGATTCGCTCCCTGCGCCAAACTGCCAGGAAATGACCTTGTCGCGCACAAGACCCATGAGCCTTGAAAGTATGGTGCTTGCGGCAAGAAGGAGGGCAGCCATGCCAATGCCCTGTTTCTTTGTCAGAATGCTCATATGTTTGCCTCGTTGGCCTTTCCTTTGCCCTGTGTCCCGGTATTTCCCCGAGAGAGTACCTCCACGAGAGCAAAATCTATGAAGAGTGAAGTGAGGGAGATACTGGTCGGGAACACTTTCACCCTGCTCCCCAGGACAAGGTTCCTTGCTCGTCCCGAGGAAAAGTAGGGAATAAGCCCCTCGACCGGAACTTCGTCCAGGCTGACAAAGGCTCCATAGTGCTGCACAGAGTTGATGTGTCCGATGTATTCGGTTTTTTTTCTGTCAAGCATCCACAGGCAGGCAAGACGCTTGTTCATTTCCCTCTCGGCGAGCTGGGCACTGCGCTCGTCGTCATTGATTCGGGTCGCAATGATATCGAGAGTCTTGCCAGCATGGATGGCATCTTCATCCGCTCCAATCGCTCGCTTGAGGACCCTGTGAACCAAGAGATCGGCGTAGCGGCGTATGGGAGAGGTGAAGTGGCAATAGGCAGGGGATGCGAGACCAAAATGTCCTATATTGTATGGACTGTACATGGCAATGGGAAGAGCTCGTACACAAAGCTTGCCCACAATGCCCTCGTTTTCCGTTCCCCGTACAGTATCCATAATCTGACGCAGGCTGGGATCGGCTGTCTTGCTGGCCAAGGTCTTCATGAATCTTGTGTGCTTCAGGCTTGCATACAGCTCCTGCAATTTTTCGTACGATGGTTCTTCATGGACACGGTAGAGAAAGGGAAGATCCGTCCTGCCGAGAAATGATGCCACTGCCTCGTTGGCGCAGAGCATGAATTCCTCGATGAGGCAATGCATTTCGTGACGAAAGACATAGGAGTAGGAGCTCAGATGTCCGCCTGTGTCAAAGACAGCCTTGCTGTCCGGAAAGTCGAAATCAAGGGCGCCTCTTGCGAGACGACGCTTCTTCAAAAGCTCTGCAAGTTCAAGCGCAAGCTGAAGCATGCTTCTGATATCGCAGCCTTCACATTTTTCCGGGGCAAACTTTTCCGATGTTGCCTCGTCCATCTCGTGGACAAGGTCCCTTGCCTCGTCATAGGTAAGTCTTGCCTTGGAGCGCATGACAGCAGGGGCAAAGGAAGTTTTCAGCACATGTCCCTGGCTGTCGATACGGATGTCTGCGCTCACGACAAGTCTGTCTTTGTGTGGGACAAGCGAGCAGAGATCGTTGGAAAGCGCAAAGGGCAGCATGGGCACAACCGAGGTAGGAAAATACCAGGAGTTGCCGCGCTTGAGTGCTGCCTCGTCCAGGGGATCGCCCTGACGCACATAGTGGCTGACATCGGCGATGGCAACCTGCAAGAGATAGCCACAGTCCGTGCGCGTCACGCAGATGGCATCATCGAAATCCCTGGCATCGGCACCGTCAATGGTGACGAGGGCAATATCGCGCAAATCTCTTCTGCCCTGCAGGTCTTCAGACCTTTGGGCAAGTTTCGAAGCATGCAGTCTGGCTTTGGAAGGAAATTCGCCAGGAGCCAGATGATTGAGTCTGACTAGTCTCTCATGGAATTTGATGCTCATGGGAGAGTCGACAACTCTAATCACCTCGGCAGTGAAGTAATCGCCCTCATTGCCTTCTTTTTCTTCAGTGATGCGGCACAGAACTATGTCTTCGGGATAGAGTCTGCCAAATGCGGAGTTTTCCCGGACCAGAAAATTGCAGCGTCGAGATCCGGCATCAACACCCCACCACTGTTTTTTTTGCTTGCCCTTCTTGTCTCTGCCAACAATGCGCAGAGCAACGGGAGTAATGGAGCGTGCGACGATCCTGTGGACAGCAGCGGCGAAGCCTTCTTTTTTGGATATGAGCAGTTCGCACACTACCTTGTCGCCATCCAGAAGAAGAGCTCTGCTGTTGGCAAGCTTGGCTGTGGCAATTCTGCCGTCGCTTGTCGTATAACGAACTACTTTGCTCTTCCCGTTAAACAGCACATAGCCCTCATGGAGAGCTGTTTCATCAACGGAAGCGGATGCCTTTTTCCCTGCAACAGCTCTGTAGAGCAAGGCCTTTCCCTTGCTCTTCGAGGAGGAATGTATTTCTTCAACCTGTCCATCCTCCACAAGTTCTGCGAGGAGGGTATTCAGGGTTTTCATGCATCTGCGAGCGGAGAAGACATTTGCCAGCGTATCAATGCTGCACTCTCCTGCGCGGACAAGAAAAGAGAGCAATTTTTTTTTGCTCAACACCTTTTCCTTCAGGAAATATCTTGCCTCGCTGTCTTGAACCAGACAAGCCCTGTTGTCATCAAGCAGGTTCTTGAGGTCGTTGTGTCCGACAACGCCAATCTGTGAGCAGTCAAGGAATCTAAGCTGGTCCCGAAGTTGCTTGAAAGTAAGCCCGTCCTCCTTTTCCAGAATCCGAACAATATCCTCCCAAGTCACATGTACAGCCTTGCGTGTACCATAGTATCCCAGGAACTTGTGTCCTCCAGTGGACGCTCTTGGAACCATATACCCGCTTCTCACGGGAACGCCGGGTAGATTGTTTGCGTCCCTGCCCCACGCCTGCAGATGTTCCTTCCCCGGCTGCCAGAAAAGGCAGACATTGCGGGAATCTTTCTTGCAAGGGGCCGCAGGTGCGCTATTGTCAGTCTCTGTGGAAGCTGGGGGATACTGATCAACGAGAGAGGCAAAATCCTCCAGAATCTCGTCACTGTTGTTTGCAATGTCCTTGATTTCCATAATGCATCCTCAGAAGAAATCGGGTGCGCAGGGAAAAAAGACCCTGTGCATAACTGAATATGCACAGGGTCTTTGGATTCATCTTCAAAAGCCTTTACAGACTATAGGGTGTCCGAAGTGTGTTGCGTCTGATATATGCTCGCTTCGGACGGAGTTACATTTTGCTCCACATTGGTGGAATGCGCTATGCGGTCAATCTCTAGTCGTTGCTGTTGCCACCAAAGAGGCGCAGGAGCATGAGGAAGAGGTTGATAAAGTCGAGATACAGGGTGAGGGCACCGAGGATGGCACCGCGGCGGATGGCAACGGCGTCGTCAAGAGGAGCACCGGCACCGAACTGGCGCAGCTTGTTGGTATCGTAGGCGGTAAGGCCGGTAAACACGATAACGCCCACCACGCTGATCACAAAGTCCATCATGCTGCTGCCAAGGAAGATATTGACAATGGAAGCAATGATGATGCCGATGAGACCCATGAACAGGAAGTTGCCCATGCCGGAAAGGTCACGCTTAGTCACTGTTCCGTAGATGGACATCGCAAGGAACATGCCTGCTGCCGTGATGAAGGCATTGGCAATGGCGCCAATGGGGTAGACAATAAAGATGGAAGAGAGTGTCAGGCCTGTCAGCACGGAGTAGAGCATGAACATGCCCGTTGCCATGGTGGCAGACATTTTGTGCACTGCTGCAGAAAGAGCAATCACAATGCCGAACTGAGCCACGATCAGGGCAATCATGACAATGAAATTGCTGAAGATCATCTGCTGCAGGGCAGGGCTTCCGGCAACGGCCAAAGCCACAACGGAAGTGACGCTGAGACCTGCGGTCATCCATGTGTACACGTGGCGCATGTACACGGAAGCCACACTGAGAGTTCTGGCCTCAAGGGTGCGAGAGGTCTGCATTGATTTCCTCCACAAAATGGCGTCAGCTCCATTGACGCCTTGGTTGCGCAAAGATTGTTTTCGGATGCTGAAGAGCAATGTCTTTCCCCCGGAGAGGTCTCGATTGCGTGTGAGAGTAGGGGCAAGACTTCCAGGAGAAGGTACGAAGAGATGTTTCCTTCGTGCCGAATATGCTTGTTAGCATACAAGGGAAAGAAAGGCAAAATCTGAATGCGCACCTGTTTGCCAGAAAATCCTGGCAAATGAACACGCTCTGTATCATAAGGATAAGGCTTTTTGCGCAAGGGGCAAGGGGTGAGTGAACGCTTGTGCCCTTGCCTGCAGGCGGGTGGCGTGCTATTTCGGCGCTGTTGCGCAAGGGCTGACAACCCTGTCCAAAGCGCGGCAAAGCTTTTCACTGGAGGCCCGTCCCCGGGACGGTGTTTTACGCTATGAAGAAATTTCTCGCATTGGCAATTTTTGTTCTTGGCGCAGGCCTTGTCCTTTGCAGCCCGTCTTTTGCCGGGGCGCCTGTAGTCCAGATAGAGACGAGCATGGGCAACATTGTGGTGCGCCTTGAGGAGCGCAAGGCCCCGATCACCTGCGAAAACTTTTTGAAATATGTGAAGTCCGGCTTCTATGACGGCACTATCTTTCATCGTGTCATCAAGGGCTTCATGATCCAGGGTGGCGGCTTTACCCAGGAGATGAAGGAAAAGCCCACCCACGCGCCCATCAAGAACGAAGCGTCCATTCAGTTGCGCAACCGCAAGTACACCATTGCCATGGCCCGTACTTCAGCCCCGGACAGCGCAACTGCACAGTTTTTTATCAACACCGCCAACAACCGCTTCCTTGATCCCGACAAGGCCAGTGACGGTGTAGGCTACGCAGTCTTCGGCACTGTCATCCAGGGCCAGAATGTTGTCGACAAGATTGAGAAGGTCGAGACCAGCAACAGGCATCCCTTCTACAAGGATATGCCTGTGGAACCGGTAGTCATCAAATCGATGAAGGTCCTTGGCGAATAGAGATACCCTTTCCCTTGTGTGAAAGCACAAGGAGCAAAACAGAAGCCGTGTTCTGCAAAAGTGTTCTTTTGCGGAGCACGGCCTTTGTTTTGCTTGTCGCAATCAATGGTCAGGACAGATGCTGCAAGAGTCCTGCGCAAAGAAGGCGTCCTTCCTCGTCATAGCATGCGGCAACCTGTCCCGGAGCAGAAAGGCTCAATGGCTCGTGGCACAGGATGGTCATTTCCTCAGCATCTCCACCAACAACAAAAATGTCGGCAGGGACAGGCCTTTGCCTGTAGCGCAGGCGCACAAGGCAGGTCTTTGGAAGCTCGTCTGCGTCTACCAGCAGATTGAGCTTGTGCACTCTTGCCCTGGTAATGAGAGTGTGCTTTTTCCCTCCGACATATAGCGTGTTTGTAGCCGGATCCTTTCCCAGGACATACAGGGGCTCGGACCAGGCTATGCCAAGGCCGTGGCGCTGCCCCTCCGTGTATTGCCAAAGACCACTGTGTCTGCCCACCCTTTTTCTGCTGTCTATTTCCACGATGTCGCCAGAAGGAAGGCGTAGACCATAGCCGCCAAGAAAGTCCCTGTAGCCCTGTGGGGTGTCCGGGACAAAGCAGATCTCCTGGCTTTCGTTGGGCTCAGGGACGGCAAGCCCCTTTTCCGCCACAAGGGCCCGCACCTCGTCCTTTGTATAGGAGCTTAAGGGGAAGGCTACCCTTGCAAGCACTTTCTTCTGAACCAGTCCCAGGAAATAGGACTGATCCTTGCGCGCATCCTTTGCAGTGGCAAGCAGAGGGGCTTTTGTCCTGTAGGGATGGTTGTAGTCGAGTCGTGCGTAGTGGCCGGTTACAAGGGCTGCGGCGCCGAGGCTTGCTGCCTTTTCCCAGAGTGCACCGAACTTTATGCGCCTGTTGCACAGGGCGCACGGGTTGGGAGTCAGCCCCTGTTCCCAGGCATGGACAAAGGGACGTACAACGCTTTCCTCGAAGCTTTTTTCAAGATCTGCAAGATGGAAGTCGCATCCAAGGTCGGCAACGGTTTGGGCAAGGCTTTGTTCGCACGCCCTGGCCTCGGAGCTCTCTTCCCTGCGCCACATGCGGGCATGAATGGCCAAGACCTTTCGGCCAGACTCCAGGCTGAGCAAAAGGGCTGCGAGACTGTCGACGCCCCCGGAAACAGCAACTGCCAGAGGTCCCTCTGGCAGTTGTGTTGCTAGATTGCTGTGTGGTGCGGGCATGGGGCTAGAGAATCTGTTCCAGGAACTGGCGCAGACGCGGGTGACGAGGAGCGTTGAAGATGTGCTCTGGCTTCCCCTGTTCGATAATCTGGCCGTGATCCATGAAGATGACTCTGTCTGCGACCATCTTGGCAAAACCCATTTCATGCGTCACACAGCACATTGTCATCCCGTCTTCGGCAAGGCCCACCATAACGTCGAGGACTTCGCCCACCATCTCGGGGTCCAGGGCCGAGGTCGGCTCGTCAAAAAGCATGATGGTAGGCTGCATCGCCAGGGCCCTTGCGATGGCAACGCGCTGCTGCTGGCCGCCGGAAAGCATGGCAGGGTAGACTGCCGCCTTGTCGGAAATGCCCACTTTCTGCAAAAGCTTCAGCGCCCTTTCCTCTGCCTCCGTCTTGCTCAGGCCGAGCAGCTTGCGGGGAGCCATGGTGACGTTTTGCATCACAGTCTTGTGGGGAAAGAGGTTGAACTGCTGGAAGACCATGCCGACATTGCGGCGCATCAGATTGAGTTCATGGGAACGGCAGTGGGAAATGTCCTGTCCCTGAACTGTAATGCTGCCCTGATCAATGGTCTCCAGTCTGTTAATGGAACGCAAAAGGGTGGATTTTCCGGAACCGGAGGGGCCGATGATGACAACCCTTTCCCCGGCATGCACGGTCAGATTTACGTCCTGCAGGGCCGTCAGCGAGCCAAAGAACTTCCACACCTGGCTGATTTCGATGATGGATTCACCCTTTGCAGGCTGTGCGGGATTTTTACTTTCTTCTGTCATAGTAGTTCAGCTTGGCTTCCATGATGGCCACGCATTTGGAAAGGAGCAGGGTAATGATAAGGTAGACCAGGGCTACAATGGTGTAGGTCTCGAAATAGAGATAGGTCTTGGCCGCAAAGCTTCTGCCTCTCTGCATGAGATCCGGCATGGCCATGACGGACACAAGCGAGGTGTCCTTCAGCATGGCGATGCATTCGTTGCCCACAGGAGGCAAAATGGTGCGCCAGGCCTGGGGCAGGATGACGTAGAACATGGTCTGGAAGCGATTGAAGCCAAGGGATCTGGCCGCCTCGGTCTGTCCCTTGGGGATGGCCATGATGCCGGCCCTGAAGACTTCGCCCATGTAGGCGCCATAGCAGAAGGAGATGGCGACAACAGCGCTGGTCAGGCTCGAAACCTGCAGAAATTTGGAAAGGGCATAGTAGATGTAGAAAATCTGCACAAGCAGCGGAATGCCGCGTATGATTTCCACATAGGTGGACGCGCCAAGGTTGATAATCGGATTCTTGGCTATGCGGCCAAGGCCGGTGAGTAGGCCAAGGGGTACTGCGCAGCAGATGGCAAGTGCCGTGACCTCAAAGGTGACCAGAATGCCGTCGGGCAGAAAGGTCAGAACATCCAGATAGGGGTCTGGCCACATTGTGCACAGCACAATGAGCGTGATGATAGCGCCCATCAGGGAAATGGACCATGCTGTGATGATGCGCTTGCCCCAGGGCTTGGGGATTTGCGGACCTTGTGTTGTGAGAACAACGATGTTGCCAGTGCTCTCGTTGTCCGCGCTCTTTTCTGTTTCAGGTGCCATCGCGTTCCAACTTTAAGCTGATTCTGGGGACAGTACATGCGGGGATCCGCAAGATGCCTGTTCCAGATGCAGGGAAATAGAAAGTCCGGAGTCCTGTTCTTGCCAGAACTCCGGACAGGAATATGCAAAAAGACTACTTGGCGCTGCCAAGATGCTCGCTCAGGACGCGATCATAGGCGCCGTTTTCCTTCACCAGCTTGATGCCCTTGTTGAGCTTTTCCACCAGCTCCTTGTTGCCCTTCTTGACCACAAAGGCGTAGCGCTCGGGTTCGCCAAACTGCATGGCAATACGCAGCTTGCCCTTGTATTCGGCCTTCTTGTTGAAATAGTAGAGAGCCACCACGCTGTCGACGGCAACAGCGTCAATACGGCCGTTAACCATGTCCTCAATGGCAAGACCCACGTCATCGTATTCGCGAATCACGGCTCCAACCTTGACTTTTTCAAGAGCCATGATGGCCGAGTTGCCGATCTGGCCGCCAACCTTCTTGCCTTTCAGGTCTTCGGGCTTGGCAAAAGGGGAGCCCGCAGGGGCAAGAATGGTGGGATAGATGTCCAGATAGGGGTCGGAGAAGGTGAAAGCCTTGGCGCGCTCGGGGGTAATGCTGACTGCGGCGGCCACAATGTCGTACCTGCCTGCGGCAACACCGGCAAATATACCGTCCCAGGCGATGTTCTGCACTTCAACCTCGAAGCCACAGGCCTTGGCGATTTCCTTGACCAGGGAAGGATCGAGTCCTACCGGCTGCTTGTTTTCGTCAAGATATTCCATGGGCGGGAAGGTGCAGTCGGTTGCCACAACATACTTTTCTGCGGCATGAGCGGACACTCCAATGCCGAGCACAAAAAGTGCGATCAGGGGGAGCAGGATTTTTTTCAGCATTAGCCGATCCTCCGTGTTAAAGTGGAAAAAATATGTCCTTTCAGTCTAGTACGAGGGGCTTTTGGGGTCAAGAAAATGATTGAAACGCTTGGGAAAAGGAGGACCCCGGGGACAGGGCAGACAAAGTGGCAGGATACCCCTCCGTGTCTGCCGAAAGGAAGCAAAACAGATTGAAAAAACCTGTCTTTTCCTTGTCTGGCATATGTTTGCGAAAGGACAGTTTCTTCCGCCATGTCCCCTGGCCTTCGGGAGAATGGGACTTTTTTGAGGCTTCACTTGTCCTTTTGTCTTGGGTATTGTCTCCCTGCCCTTGGGGACAATTGTTCCCAGGGGCGGAGAAGGCAGCGGAAAGCGGGACTTTTCGCTGGCTTTCGAAAACAGAACCATCAAAAATCGGCAAATCAAGGAGGCGGCGCCCTCCCTTGCCTGCACGCAAGGGGTTTTGCGCTGAATTTTTCATGAAAGTCATAATCATGTGCGGTGGCAAGGGCACAAGGCTGCGCGAAGAGACCGCGGTCAAGCCCAAGCCCATGGTCGAAATTGGCGGAAGACCCATTTTGTGGCACATCATGCACATCTACAGCCGCTTTGGCTACAACGACTTCGTTCTCCCACTGGGATACAAGGGCGAAGTCATCAAACAGTACTTTGCCGACTACCACAGAAGGAACACGAATTTCACGGTTTCCCTGAAAACCGGGGACATCACCACGGACACGGGCGAGATTGAGGACTGGCGCGTGACACTCTGCGACACGGGCGCAGAGACCCTCAAGGGTGGGCGCCTGAAGCGAGTTGCCCGCTACATCGACACGGATCGCTTCATGGTCACCTACGGAGACGGTGTGGCGGATATCGACATTGACGCTCTCGTGCGCTTCCACAAGGAGTCCGGCTGCATAGGCACCTTCACAGGTGTGCGTATGCCCTGCCGCTTTGGCGCTGTACGCACGGACGAGACAGGCAAGATTACTTCCTGGGAAGAAAAGCCCATCCTGAACGAATACATCAACTGCGGCTTCTTCGTCTTCAAGAGGGAGTTTCTCGACTATTTGAGCGAGGACGAGTCCTGCGATCTCGAAAAGGAACCCCTGCAGCGTCTGGCAAGCGAGGGACAGCTTTCCATGTATCCCCATCCCGGCCAGTGGCAGTGTATGGACACCTTGAGAGACAGCCTGCTTTTGAACGAGCTGTGGGACAGCGGCAAGGCCTTCTGGAAAGCGGAGAAATAGCATGTTTCACAATGTGTACAGGGGAAAGCGCGTCTTTGTGACTGGCCATACCGGCTTCAAGGGTTCCTGGCTGTGCGCCTGGCTTGTGAGCCTCGGAGCGGAAGTGACAGGCTATTCCCGCGACATTCCGACGAACCCCTCCCATTTCGAGGCCATGCATCTTGCAGGGCACATGCACGATGTGCGCGGCGACATACGCGACAGGGAGCACTTGTGCAGGGCCATGGCAGAGGCAAAGCCCGACATTGTCTTCCATCTTGCGGCCCAGGCCCTGGTGCGACTGTCCTACGACAGGCCCGTGGAGACCTTCGAGGCCAATGTTCTTGGTACCCTCAATGTCCTGGAGGCCGTACGGGCCTGCGACAGTGTGCAAAGCCTTGTACTCATCACCTCGGACAAGTGCTACCGCAACGACGAACAGGTCTGGGGCTACAGGGAAAACGATCATCTTGGTGGCTACGATCCCTATTCCGCGTCCAAGGGCTGTGCGGAAATCGTTGCACACTCCTACTTCAAGAGTTTCTTTGGGAATGGCCCTCGCTGCGCGACAGTCAGGGCAGGCAATGTCATCGGCGGCGGAGACTGGGCTCTTGATCGCATAGTGCCGGACTGCGCCAGGGCCTGGGCGAAAAACGAGCCGGTGCTCATTCGCTCGCCCCACGCTACCCGTCCCTGGCAGCTCGTGCTTGAGCCCCTGTCGGGCTACCTCTGGCTCGGCGCCCTCTTGTACGAGAAGGACAGCTCCCGTCCCTTCGAACTTTCCGGGGAGGCCTTCAACTTCGGTCCTGGTGCCGAGGTCAACAATCCGGTCAGCGATGTGGTCAAGGGCCTTGCCAGACACTGGCAGGACTTCGAGAGCCGCATGGACATGAACCAGGAAATGACCCGCAAGGAGTGCACGCTTTTGAAGCTGTGCTGCGACAAGGCTCTGGCTGCACTTGGCTGGAAGGCGACCCTCGATTTCGACGAAACCATACGCTACACGGCCGAATGGTATCAGCGCTACTACCGCGGGGACGGCATGAACACATCCATGCTGGACTTTACCCTGGGACAGATCAGCGCCTACGCAAACGCAGCCGAAATGCGCAACCAGGCCTGGGTGTAGCATCCCGAAACGACAAAATGCGAAACAGTCCGGGCCAGATGCCCGGCACATAGACATAGAGGTACCATGAGCGAAGGACAGGTGCACGCAACGGACATCATTGGCGTGGAATACATGGAGCTGGACATGAAGCAGACCCCGGGCGGGGCGGTCCTGCACATGCTTAAGCCCGATTTGCCCATACGCCTCCCCGGAGAGGAGAAGATGCAGGTGGGCGAAGTGTACTTTTCGGAAGTTCTGCCCAATCACGTCAAGGCATGGAAGCGCCACACACGCCAGACACAGCACTTTTGCGTGCCCCAGGGCTCTTTGGGAATCGTTTTGTACGACACAAGACCAGATTCCTTAAGCTGCGGAGCTCTTGTGAAGCTTGTGCTCGGGCGCGAGGACATGTACGGGCTTTTGCGCATCCCGAAGGGGGTATGGTACGGCTTCACGGCTCTTGGCGAGAAGCCGGCGCTTATCTGCAACGCTGTGGACATTCCCCACGATCCCGCAGAAGGGGAGCGTGTCGAGTGGACGGACGAGAAGGCAGGGTTCATTCCCTTTGACTGGAAAAATCCGGATTTTGTGAGGAAGCAGGCATGAGCCTTGGCGAAATACTGCAAAAGTCCCTGGCAGGCAGGCCAGAGGGCGCTCCCAAACGGACTGGAAAAGAGCTTTGTGGCGTGTGGTACCGCCTCATGCGTCCGCCCTTTTTCATCACTGCTGCCATACCGGTCTGCGTTGCCTTGGGCTTTGTCATGCGGACAGGCTACCCCATGGACAGTGCGCTGTGGCTGCGCTTTGCAGGACTTCTGCTCGGCTGTTTCTGCGGCCTGACCATTGCCAATCTTGCCAACGAGCTCTTCGACTACGTGCTCGGCACGGACGCAAGGGAGGAGAGCATTGGCGGCACCGGGGCCATACAAAGCGGGCTTGTGTCCTGCCGCGAGCTCTTTTTGGCCATACTCTTCTTTGTGGCAGTGACCATTGCCATAGGCCTTGGCCTCATCCTCTCCCTTCCGGAAGGGTTGCATGCCCCCCTGATCCTGCTCACCCTCTTTGCCGTGGCCTCTGCCATCTTCTATGTGGCTCCGCCCATACGCTATGGCTACAGGGGCCTTGGCGAGGTCATGGTGGGGATCAACATGGGCTTTATCATCGTGGGAGCATCTTCTGCCATCCTGGCCGGAACCTTCGAGCTTCGGGCCCTGGCCCTGGCACTCCCTGTGGCGGGCATGGTGGCAGGCATTCTCTACTATCAGAGCCTGCCGGAAATAGAGACGGATCTGGCAGCAGGCAAGCACACCCTGGCCAATATCCTGGGCAAGGATCACGCGCTCCTTGTCTTCAGGATATGGTGGCCTGCCATCTGGATTTTGCTGGGCAACCTCTGGCTCAGTGATCTGGCAGGCTGGCCTGTGGTGTTTTGCCTTTTGAGCGTGCCCTTCTGGTGGAAGGCGCAAAGGCTCATCGCGGCCAGGGGGGATGGCGACTGGCTTCCCCTGGACAGGTACGGCTATCTTGTCAGACTGTGCTATCTTATCAGCGGAGCAGCCCTTGTGTGGGGCGCTGCCTGGAAATAGACAGGATCCGACAAAACACAAAAATACAAAAAGGCGTTCATTCTTCGGACAATGCCGGAGAGGGAGCGCCTTTTTTCATGCCGTGTGCTTATGGGCTACAGGGCAAGCAGGCCCCTGACAAGACAGACAACGCCGGCAGCTGCAATGACAAGCAAAAGGATGCGGCGAAAGACTGCCTGGGAAATGTGTTTTGCAATTGGCAGGGCAGCCATCATGCCAAGGATCGTGGCAGGTCCTCCGAAAAGGGCATGCTCAAAGACGTCCATGGTGTAGAGGCCTGCCGAGGCGTGGGCTGCCATGGTGATGAGGCAGACGAAAAAGGTGTACACGTTCATAGATCCGAGCGTTTCGAGCTGGTTCCATCCTGCGTACAGGGAATAGATGGCGACAGGCGGGTTGCCGAAGGAGATGGATGTATTGACAAAACCGGCAAAAAAGCCGGCTGTCAGGCCTGCTGGCACAGTGTCGCCATGGGCCTTGCCCTGAGAATGGTTGAATTGCCAGGCCACAAAGAGAATCATGATGACGCCTGCGGCAAGCTGCAGGACAGATGTTGGCAGGATGAGAAGGATGCCAAGGCCGGCTGCTGCGCCTGGCACGGCGCCAACAAGAAGGGCCTTGAGTGCATGCCAGCGGGTATGTCGCCAGAAGACCCAGGCGGTGGAGGCGGAAATGATGGTGACGCAGACGGTCGTTGCGGGAACAAGGATCGCGGGATTCATGGAACCGGCCACAATGGGCAGGGCCACCATGGCGGCACCCATGCCGCTTATGCCGTTGACAAAGCCAGCCAAAAACCAGGCGAAGGCAAAGAGCCAGAGAGATGGATCGTCAAGCATGTCGGTGGAGAAGAGTTTGGGTGGAAAAAAGGGGGCGGGCCTGCACCCACCCCCAAAAATCTGGAAACCTTGTCAGTGAAGAAGGGCTAGTTGCCTACAAGGCAGAGCGGAACCTGCGGGAAGTAGGTGATGACAAGAAGGACCAGAATCATGAGACTAATCATGGGCAGGGCTGCCTTGGCGATGCGTATGATGTTCTCGCCGGAAACACCACTGGCCACGAAGAGATTGACGCCCACGGGCGGGGTGAGGAAGCCGATGGCAAGGTTGACAACCATGATGACGCCGAAGTGGAGCGGGGAAACGCCCACGCCGGTGACAACGGGCAGCAGGATCGGGGTGAGAATGACGATTGCTGCCAGAGCTTCCATGAACACGCCGACGATCAGGAGCAGGATGTTGATGATGAGCAGGATGAAGAACTTGCTGTTCGTGAAATCAAGGATGGCGCGGGCGATGGTGCCTGGCACATCCTCGATGGTCATGATGTTGCCGAAGATGGTGGCCATAGCCATCAGAAGGATGATGGTGGCAGAGGTTTCGGCAGCGCTCACGCTGCATTTGAACAGCTTCTTCAGATCGATTTCGCGGTAGATGAAGACACCGACGATGATGCCGTAGAAGGCTGCCACAGCAGCCGCCTCGGTGGGTGTCATAAAACCGCCGTAGATACCGCCAAGCACGATGACCGGCACCATGAGGGCCCACTTGGCATCCCAGGCAGCCAGGGCAAGCTTTTTGCCGGAGCGCTCTTCTGCGTCACCCTTCCATCCCATCTTCTTGGAATGGAAGTAGGAGTAGGCCATGAGCACAAGGCCGCAGAGGATGCCGGGAATGATACCGCTGATGAAGAGGTCACCAATGGAAACCTGGGCCGCGATGCCGTAGACCACAAAGGGGTTGGACGGGGGAATCATGACGCCAAGGGCGCCTGCTGCAGCCACGATGGCGCAGGAGAAGGCCTTGTTGTAGCCGCGCTCAAGCATGGCGGGGATGGTCAGGGAACCAATGGCTGCCACTGTGGCCGGGCCGGAACCGGAAATGGCGCCAAAGAACATGCAGGTCACGACCGTGGTCATGGCCATGCCGCCGTACATGCCGCCGAGCATGGAGTCGGCAAGCTTGAGAAGGCGGGAGGAAAGACCGCCTTCACCCATGTATTCGCCAGCCGCGATGAAGAAGGGGATGGCCATGATGGGGAAGTTGTCCAGGGAGGTGAAGGCAACCTGGGAGAGGTATTCCAAAGGCAGGGTGTCTGCGCAGATGATGGTGGCCAGGGTGGAAAGGCCAAGGCCGATGGCGATGGGCACGCCAAGGACGCAGAGAGCTATGAAGTAGCCGAAAAGTGCCGGCAGGGGTGCAATGTAGTCGTAGATGAAGACATCACCTGTCACGTAGAGGCTGATCATGACAGGATACATGGGGATGCCGAGTGCAAGGAGTGCCACAAGGCCTATGATGGTATCGGTTGTGCCGCAGACCTTGATCTGCTTCCACAAATTCTGGATGAGCCTCAGGCTCATGAGGCCGAAGCCTATGGGCAGGATGAGGTAGGGGACGAGGAAGGGTATGCGCAGGGCCGTGGTGTACTGCGGATACTGCATGAGGCGCTCAATCTGACCCCAGCCGGTGATGGCAATGACCAGGGTGAGCAAGAGGAAGCAGCCATCGACCACTATCCAGCTGATTTCCTGCCAGCGCTTCGGCAATTTCTCGTAGATGATGTCGATACGAATGGACGAACGCTTCTTGATGGCAACGCAAACTGCAAAGTACGTTATCCAGATGAAGATGTAGCGGGAAATTTCTTCGGTCCACACCATTGCGCCTGCAGTTTCAAGCAGGTTCGAAACGATGTAGCGGTAGAAGGTCTGCAGGGTGATAAAGCAGATAATGGCTATGAGGCCGGCAACAAGAAAAATCTTTTCGAAATTTTCGTCAAGCCAGTGCCATATGCCTTGTTTTTCTTCGAGTACAGCTGTGGCCATGAAGTCCTCTCGGATGGAAAAAAGAAAAGGGGGCTGCCTTTCGTATGCAGCCCCCTCCGATTACTGAAGCTGTCTGACCGGATATACGGAGGCTACTTCTGGGTATCGGCGATCATCTTGGTCAGTTCTGCGGGGATCTGGGCGTTGTACTTGTCACGCACAGGCTGGGTCAGCTTGTAGAGTTCGGCAAACTGGGCATCGGTGTAGTGATGCATCTTGATTCCGGCCTTCACAAAGGCGTCGTAGGCCTTCTGTTCCAGAGGACCGGAGATTTCGCGCTGATACTTCAAAGCCTCGTCGGCAGCTTCGCGCAGGATCTTGCGCTGTTCGTCGGTCAGGCTGTCCCACTTCTTCTTGTTCATCATGAGAAGATGCATGGAGTAGTTGTGACGGGTATCGGTGGCGTACTTGATGACTTCTGTGTGCTTTGCGTCGTTGAGCAGGGAGTAGGTATTGCCTTCGCCGTCAACGGTGCCCTGCTGCATGGCTGTGTAGGTTTCACCCCAGGCGATGGGGGCGGGGTTCATGCCGAGGGCCTTGGCCACATCCACTTCCACGGGAGAGTCGGTGGTACGCACCTTGAAGCCCTTGAAGTCGGAGACGTTGGCAATGTCATGGGTAGCGGAGACAAAGTTGCGGTAGCCGAATTCGCTGAACATCAGGGTCTCGAGGCCAATCTTGCGGGAAAGCTCGCGGTAGAACTTTCCAAGCTCGCCATTGTCGATGGCGTCATACAGCTTCTGCTGGTTCTTGGGATTGGTAACGTAAGGGAGATCCAGAGCCATGTAGTAGGGGTGGAAGGAGGCCATGTTGGGCGTGGAGCTGGAGGTGAGATCCAGGGTACCGGCCTGGGCGGCCTCGGTGGTCACACGGTCGTTGCCGATCTGGGCATTGGGGAAGATCTGGATGGTGATCTGGCCCTTGCTCTTCTGTTTCACAAGCTCGGCAAACTTTTCGTAGCCCAGGGTCACGTTGTTGCCCGGAGCCATGGGATGGCCAAGACGCAGCTTGAGAGGACGCGCATCGGCAGTACCGGCGCACAGGGCGGACACTGCAAACATCAGCAGGATGGCGCAGGAAAGAAGCTTTTTCATGGGAACTCCTCACAAAAACAAGATGTAAATGAAGCATCCAAGAACCTTGGAGCAGAGAATTTCAATGTGCCGAATTCATGTGTGGCAGGGCCAGGCAACTTGTGTTGCAATTTTGCTACTTGTGCCTGTGCGCACATGAAGCATGTGCTGTGCTGCATGCCTTCAAGGGGTTGCCTGGAAACGGAGTCCGCGTGTTTGCCAGCACAATGCGAATCACGAAGATATAGGGGCTCAATCTCCAATATCTGGCCTTGCAGGAGAGGAAAAAGGCCTGGGTGGTTTGGGTCCCCGGACAGGGAGAAGGACATGTGAGAAAAGAGACAATCGGCCTTGCAGAGCCTCGTTGGGAGAGCTTTTGCCGAATTCAGTTGTGTATGCATGCACAGATCTTGCCAAACTAACAAAAATATGAACGTCATGTGAAAAAAATCGCGTAACTATTTGATTATAGATATAAATTAAATTTGTAATATGGTCTCAGTGCTTTCCTCTTTTCTGATGCATGAATGAACAAATGATGCAAAATAGCATCACATGTCTAGATCGGAGGGATGTGATGTTGCAAATTTAGGACTGCTCCTTTTTCGTGTGCAAAGCGGAACGATCTTCAATATTCTGAAATTTGTGGATTTTTTTCACTTGTGAAGGAAATGGAAAGCTTCATGCATAGGCAAGCACGCAAGTATGCTTGCGTGGGGATTGAGCACCTGTTCTGGCGTAGCTGTGCTTTGACAAGGCGGTGTGCCTGTCCCTGATTGGGCCGTCTGGCTCCAAAAATCACAAGGCTTGCTTTTCTTGGGCCTGCCCGGCTGCAAAGGGCAGGGCATTTGCAAACGTTCAACACATGGTCAAGGAGGTGGCGCCTGTTCCCAGACCAGGATTGTCGGCGCCAAGCACATATGAAAATTTTCGATTTTCGTTTCAGACCCAATACCAAGGCGATACTCGACGGCATCGCAAACAGCACCATGTTCAAGGCTTCGTGCGAAGCCAGCGGTTTCGACAAACGTGTGGCTCAGACCCTGCCCGAGATCGTGGACGAACTCAAAGGTCGTGGCGTTGTGGGCAATGTCATCACAGGCCGTGATTGCCGCACGACCTATGGCTTTCCGGACAACAACGGCAGTGTTCTCGAATTCTGCCAGGCCTATCCGGACTTTTTCTACGGCTTTTGGGGCATAGATCCCCATCGCGGTATGGACGCAGTGCGCGATGTGGAGAAGGTTGTGAAAGAGTACGGCATGCGCGGTATTGCCACCGATCCGTACCTTGCACACATTTCTCCCAGCGAAGCCCGCTTCTATCCCATCTATACAAAGTGCTGCGAGCTGAACGTGCCTGTGTTCATCACCATGGCTCCTCCGCCAATGGTGCAGGGCGCTCTTATCGAGTACACGGATCCCCGCGATGTGGACAAGGTTGCCCGCGATTTCCCCGAACTCACCATCATCATGAGCCACGGCGGCTACCCATTTGTGCAGGAAGCCATCTTTGTCTGCCAGCGCAACCGCAACGTGTACATGGACTGCTCCGAATACGAGCGCGCCCCCATGGCAACACACTACATCGAATCCCTGACCACAGGCGTTCTTGCCGACAAAATCATCTTTGCCAGCGCCCATCCCTTCATTGAGCAGAAGGACGCCATTGAGACCTATATGAACATGGGCCTTGATGAAGAGACCCTGGCAAAGGTCATGTACAAGAATGCCTACCGCGTCCTTGGCCTTGGCGAATAGGACTTCGGGACGACAAGAGCACGGTTGCGCATCTCGCAACTGACAAAATCGGGAGCCTTCGGGCTCCCTTTCTTTTGCCAAAGGCTCTGAGCAGATTCATGGAAGCGCGCGGCATCTTTTGTGCCACCCCTTGTGAAAAAAAGTAACTATCAGGAGCAATAGTGCGAATTTGCGACTTTATGGACAGAAATAAAAATCAAAAAAATCTAAAAATTACAAGTTTTTATATAATAAAAACTAAGTATTGTTACCGATAACTTGCAGAAATGTTGCAGTTCTGCAGCGGACAAGGTCCGGCAAAAGCGAGCGCCAAAAGCTTTGTGGTGCATTAGTGCAACATGATTGTCATGGCCTTGTGCAAAAAGCGCACAAGCCGAGAAAGCTCTGGCGGGGCAAAATATTGTTTTATCAGTATATTTAATTGGTTAAGAAAATAGTGTGCTCTTTGGCATGCTTTATGCTTAATTAGGGCATGAAGACGCGCTTCCGATACCCCACGGGGGGCAGGAACGCAAAATACAGCAAATCACAACCAACTTCCAAAATTTCCAGATCTTCACTTTGGAGGAACCAATATGACCGCTCCCGTTACAGAATGCTGCCTTCGCTCCCCTCAGGAAGAACGCCTGCAGGACCAGATCGACGGCAAGGTAGACCGCTATCGCAAAACCCACGAGCGCGTGTTCCGTATGCTCGAGCGTTTTGAGGGCCAGAAACCCCAGATCGATATCGAGCGCGCCCTGTACTTCACTCAGTCCATGAAGGAAACCGAGGGTCAGCCCCTGGTTCTGCGCTGGGCAAAGGCTCTTGCCCATATCGCCAAGAACATCACCGTGACTGTTGAGGAAGATCAGCTCCTGCTCGGCCGCGCCGGTGGTCTGCCCGGCCGTTATGGTATCCTCTATCCCGAACTCGACGGCGACTTCCTTGACATCGCTGTGAAGGATCTGCCCACCCGCGAGACCTCTCCTGCTTCCATTGATCCCGAAGACGCCAAGAAGGTTGTGGAAGAAGTGGCCCCCTTCTGGAAGGGCAAGACCTTCCATGAAGACCTCAACGCCGCCCTTCCTCCGGAAGTGCACAAGCTGACCTACGACGATCCCCAGGGCCTCATCTCCCGCTACATCGTCAACGAGACCGCTTCCTTCCGCTCCTCCATCCAGTGGGTGCCGGATTTCGCCAAGATTATCAACCGCGGCTTCAATTCCATCAAGGCCGAGGCTCAGGAAAAGCTGGCTGCCCTGGATCCGCTCTCCTGCAAGGACATGTGCGAGAAGAAGCCCTTCCTCGACGCCATCGTGATTGTGTCCGACGCCATCGTGCTCTGGGCTCATCGTTACGCTGATGCTGCCCGCGAAGCCGCAGCCAAGTGCACCGACGAGAAGCGCAAGGCAGAACTTCTGCGCATGGCCCAGAATGCAGACCGCGTTCCCGGCGAGCCCGCCCGCGACTTCTGGGAAGCCTGCCAGAGCCAGTGGTTCACCCAGATGTTCTCCCGTCTGGAGCAGAAGACCGGTACGACCATTTCCAACGGCCGCATGGACCAGTACTTCTACCCCTACTTCAAGGCTGACATCGAAGCCGGCAAGATCACCGAGGATCAGGCCCTGGAAATCCTGGAGTGCATGTGGGTCGGCATGGCCGAATTCATCGACATGTACATCTCCCCCACCGGCGGCGCCTTCAACGAAGGCTACGCTCACTGGGAAGCAGTAACCGTTGGCGGCCAGACCCCGGACGGTCGCGACGCCACCAACGAGCTCACCCACCTCATCCTCCGCTCCAAGCGCGAATTCCCGCTGCACTATCCGGATCTCGCTGCCCGCGTGCACAGCGGCTGCCCCGAGAGCTACCTGTGGGATGTGGCAGAGACCATCAAGTATGGTTCCGGCTTCCCCAAGCTCATCAACGACGAGGAAATCGTGCCCCTGTACGTGTCCAAGGGCGCTACCTTCGAAGAGGCCTTCGACTACGCAGTTTCCGGTTGCACAGAAGCCCGCATGCCCAACCGTGACACCTACACCTCCGGCGGTGCCTATGTGAACTTTGCCGCAGCAGTGGAAATGGTGCTGCGCAATGGTCGCATGAAGAAGTACGGCGACCAGCTCCTTGGTGTGGAAACCGGAGATCCGCGCAACTTCAAGACCTGGGACGAGTTCTGGAACGCCTACGTGCAGCAGCACATGCTCTTCATGCGTACAGCCTTCATCCAGCAGTACATCATCAACAAGCTGCGTGCCCGCCACTTTGCAGTGCCCATGCTCTCCGCCATGCATGACCTTGCCATGAAGCATTGCATCGACCTGCATCAGGAACATATTCCCGAAGGCATCGACTTCGGCTACTTCGAGTACATGGGGCTCGGCACTGTGGTCGATTCCCTCTGCGCAGTGAAGAAGCTGGTCTTCGAAGACAAGAAGCTGACCATGGATCAGCTTATCAAGGCCCTGGACGCCAACTTCGAGGGCTACGACGATGTGAAGGCCCTTCTGAAGTCCGCCCCCTGCTACGGCAACAACGACGAGTACGCCGATTCCATCGGCCGTGCCATTGACCACCTCAGCGTGGAATACGGCCACAAGTACAGCATGAAGGACCTTGGCATGCACAACGATGTGCGCTACGTGCCCTTCACCTCCCACGTGCCCTTCGGCAAGGTTGTGAGCGCTACCCCCAACGGCCGCGTGGACTGGTTCCCCCTGTCCGACGGTTCCTCCGCCTCCCATGGCGCGGACGTCAATGGCCCCACGGCAGTGCTTCTGTCCAACTACAACACCAAGAACTACGGTATGCGTGACCGCGCTGCCCGCATGCTGAACATCAAGTTCACGCCCAAGTGCCTTGAGGGCGAGCAGGGCACCGAAAAGCTCGTTGCCTTCATCCGCACCTTCATTGACCTGAAGCTGTGGCATGTGCAGTTCAACGTCATCAACGCCGACACCCTGCTGAAGGCCCAGAAGGATCCCGCAAAGTACCGCAACCTCATTGTCCGCATCGCCGGCTACAGCGCCTACTTCGTGGATCTGTCTCCCGACCTGCAGAATGACCTTATTGCCCGTACCGTGCACGACAGCATCTAGTGCCGCCATGCAATACACAATAGTCCCGGCCTGACAGAGTGTCGGGCCAGGACAAAAAATCTGAAAGGACCTGTTCCTTCGCGAAAGGAACAGGTCCTTGCAGCATCAAACGTCATGATTTCGCATTCCGGGGCAAGATGCGCCGGACAAACATTACAACGGCTCTTGCCAGAGGGAGGCCCTGCAGTGAGCAGAATAGAGGACAAAAAGACCACCGGCTATGTCTTCAACATACAGAAATACTCTGTCCACGATGGCCCGGGCATCAGAACAATTGCCTTTCTGAAGGGCTGCCATCTGCGCTGCAGATGGTGCAGCAACCCCGAATCGCAGGAGCCCCTTCCCCAGGTGGCAGTGAACAACAACCGCTGCATAGGAACGGACAAGTGCCACTTCTGCATGGATGCCTGTCCAAGGGGCGCTGTCTATAGCGATGGCTCCAAGGTCGCCATCAGGCGCGAGCTGTGCAAGGACTGTACGGACCTTGCCTGCGCCAATGCCTGTCCTGCCCAAGGCCTCAATATCTACGGCAAGCTGCAGACCGTAGACGAGGTCATGAAGGTTGTGGAGCAGGACGCGCCCTTTTACGCCAGAAGCGGCGGTGGCATGACCCTTTCCGGTGGAGAGCCTTTTTTGCAGGGCAAGTTTGCCCTGGCACTCTTGCGCGAGGCAAGGGCCCGCTTCATCCGCACGGCAGTGGAAACCTGTGGCATGTGCGAGCAAAGCGTGCTGCTTGAGGCAGGCAAATACCTGAACTACGTGCTCTTTGACATCAAGAGCATGGACAGTGCCAAGCACAAGGAAATGACAGGTCTTCCCAACGAGCACATCATAAGCAATCTGAAAGCACTGTGCGAGGAATACCCGGACAAGCCCATTCTTGTGCGTACGCCCATTGTGCCGGGCTTCAACGATACTCCAGAAGCTGTGACGGCCATTGCCGAATTCATTGAACCCTTTGGCGAGCATGTGCAGTACGAAATGCTGCCCTACCACAGGCTCGGCACGCAAAAGTATGAATTTCTGGACAGATCGTATCTCATGGGAGACGTTTCCCTAGACAATCTGGCCTACAAGAAGCTGCTCAAGTACGCACACCGTGTTTTGAAGGGCAGACACCATATCCCCAAATAGCAGTACGTTTGCAGGGAAAAATTTTCGGGCATCCGGATCTTGCGCAGGAAGAGCGTGGAAATCGTCTTTTCCGGATTTTGCGCAAAGGCTGGGTGCCCTTTTTTGCGCACCTTTTTCAAAGGCTCGTGAACAATGGTTTTCATTAGCAAATGACAACATTGTCAGAACCTTGGACAGGGGGAAAAATATGAATTAGAAGTAGAGCGCTAGGTTTGAGCAAGGCAGTGGCAGGAACCTTGTGTTTTCCCTTGTTCCGAACAACTTTTGCGAAGCGCGCATTCAGGCGGGTACCCATGAACAGACAGACAGAAGTGCATTTGACGGGGCACTTTCAGGCCATACTCGACGCTCTTTCCGACGGCGTCTACATTTCCGATGTCACGGGCAAGACCCTGTGCGTCAACCGCATGTACGAGCAGCTCACAGGCCTCAGGCGGGAAGATATAGAAGGATGCGATGTGCGCGACATGGTCCGCAACGGGATTTTCGACAGCATCCTCAATCCGGAAATAGTGGAAACCCGCAAGCCTGCGACAAAGGTGCAGCACCTGAAGGACGGCAAGACCCTGGTCTTGAGCGGCTATCCCGTCTTCGACGAGGAGGGAAAGCTCTGTTTCGTGGTGACCTTTGCAAGAGACATAACCATCCTGACCAATCTGAACGAACAGGTGGGCCATCAGAAAAGCCTTTTGCAGAAGACGGAAGGGCAGATAGCCTTCATGGCAAAGCAACAAAAGGAGCACAGCTTCACACCTTCCTTTGCCAGCAAGGCCATGGGCGAGGTTCTGAACCTTGTGGATCGCATAGCGCCTACGGACGCCACAGTGCTCATTTTGGGTGAGACAGGGGTTGGCAAGGACGTCATAGCCAACCTTGTGCACCAGAGAAGCCCCAGGGCAGAGAATCTCATGCTCAAGGTGGACTGCGGCGGCATTTCCGAGGGGCTGACCGAATCCGAACTCTTTGGCTACGTGGCAGGCGCCTTTACCGGGGCCTCCTCCAAGGGCAAGGCCGGCTACTTTGAAATCGCCAACGGGAGCACCATCTTTCTGGACGAGATAGGCGAGCTTCCCCTATCCATGCAAACACGCCTTTTGCGCGTCTTGCAGGACGGCGAGATTATGCGTGTGGGCTCTGCCTCGCCGCGCAAGGTGGATGTGCGCATCATCGCTGCCACCAACCGCAACCTGAAAGACTGCGTGCTTGCGGGAACCTTCCGCAGGGACCTCTACTATCGCCTCAATGTGGCAACCATCAACATTCCACCTTTACGGGAGCGCGCGGAAGACATTGGCCTTCTGGCCAAACTCTTTTTGGCCATGTACGCAAGCAAGTACAGAAAGAACCTCTACTTTCTGGACATCACGCTCGAGATTTTGCGCAGCTATTCCTGGCCTGGCAACGTGCGCGAGCTGCAAAACCTTGTGCACAGCATAGCCATTACGGCAAGGGGGCCGGCCATTTCCCCGCAGGATCTGCCTTCCCAGATATCCGGAACAAAACAGAAGGAAAGCTCCTTTGGCGAGGACATTTTTGCGGACAGCCGCTCCCTGCACGAGATCATGGAAGAGATCGAGGCGGATTTTCTGACCCGCGCCATAGAGCACTACGGCTCCATACAGGCCGTTGCAAAAAGGTTCAGGGTTGACAGATCCACCATTTTTCGCAAGATACGCAAGGGCAAACAGGACAAAAAACAGGACCAGAAACAGGAGCAGATGTGAGCCATGTTCACAAACAAGCTGCCAAAACCCGAGGATCCCGCAACTGTCGAGATTCCCGACTATCCCCTGAAAGGTATTCCGGATCTTGATCTTGCCGATCCTGTACGCATGCAGGGTATTGTTCCGGACGATGAGGCGTGCACAAGGCTCTGGGACAAGTACGAGATGCTGGACAACATTCGCGCCCACTCGAAAGTGGTCGCCAATGTGGCCACACGGCTTGCAAAAAGGGCCAAAAGTCTTGGCTTTTGCGTAAACGTGGAGGCTGTGCGCGCATCGGCCCTCTTGCACGATCTTGCCAAGACCCATTGCCTGTGCCACGGAGGCTCGCACGCAGAGCTCGGCGCTTCCTGGGTAGTGCAGGAAACCGGCAACTACGAGCTCGCCAGGGGAGTATTCCACCACGTGTACTGGCCCTGGAAACTGCCGGCAGACGATGCGGCAAGGATGTGTTCCCTGCCCTTTTTTATTCTCTACGCGGACAAGAGAGCGAAGCACGACAGCTTTGTGACACTGGAAAGCCGTTTTGAGGATCTCATCGATCGCTATGGCAAAACAGAGGAACACAGAAAGAGCATCCGTGCTTCCTACCTGCAGGCCAAGGCCATCGAGGATGCGCTCTCGAAACATCTTGGCGTGGGGCTTGCCCACACCATTCCTGCATAGGCTGTTTTCCTGACTTTTCCCAGTATGGGAAAAAAAGACTCAATCATAAAAAAGGCAGCGCCTGTCGGGAAGAGGGGCGCAGGGGGGGCTTTGATGAAGATTCTTTTGATAGCCGGAGGCTGGTCCAGCGAACGGGACGTGTCCCTTGCGGCAGTGCCTGTCATACGCAAAGGCCTCGAAGAACTTGGCCACACTGTGACCTTCTTTGATCTCATGACGGGTTTCGATTCCCTGCTTGCAGCTGCGAAGGAGCACGACTTTGCCTTCATAGATTTGCATGGGGCCCCTGGCGAGGACGGTCTTGTGCAGGCCATGCTGGACAGTGTCGGCTGCCCCTACCAGGGGGCAGGCGCTCCCGGAAGCTTCCTTGCCCTGAACAAGGCCTGCGCAAAGCAAATCTTCAAGGAAGCAGGCATTCCCACTGCGGACTGGGAATTTTTGCCCACCATGCCGGACGCTTCCTGGGAGCCGCGTCTTCCCTATCCCCTCTTTGTCAAGGCAAATCTGGGAGGCTCATCCCTGCATCTTGGCAGGGCAAGCAACAGGGAAGAGCTGGATGCTCTTCTTCGCGACATCCTTGCCCAAAGCCAGGGAGCGATCCTTGAGCCTGCCCTGCCCGGGCGCGATGTCACCTGCGCAGTCTTGGGAGACAGGGCCTTGCCGCCCATCCTCATTTTGCCCCAGAAGGGAAGCTATTTTGACTACGAGAGCAAGTACGAGGACGGCGGAGCCAAGGAAATCTGTCCGGCACCCATCCCCGAGGACGTGACCCGCAGGATGCAGGAGTATACCCTGAAGGCAGTGGAAGCCCTTGGTCTTGACGGCTACGGCAGGGCGGACTTCATCCTGGGCGATGATGGAAGCCTGCACATCCTTGAGGTCAACACCATTCCCGGCATGACAGAGGCAAGCCTTGTGCCCAAGGCTGCCAGGGCAGCAGGCATGTCCTTTGCAGAATTTCTGGGAGAGCTCATAAAGCTTGGCCTTGAGCGCAGGGGACGCTAGGTGGGAAGCCATCTTTGCGCGCATTTGTGCGCTTTTGGCACCACAGTGGTCTGGGGCCTGACCTTCATTTCCACCAAGGTGCTCATGAACCACGGCTCAACGCCCCTTGAGGTGCTCTTCTTCCGCTTTGTGCTGGCCCTTGCGGTCATGTACTGCATGAAGCCGAAGATCTTTCGTCACGGGCGCGGATGGAAGGAAGAGCTGCTCTTTCTTGGCGCAGGTGCAAGCGGGATCACGGTCTATTTCTGCTTCGAAAACACGGCCCTCACCCTGACCTATGCCTCGAACGTCAGCCTCATTATCTGCACGGCACCCTTTCTGACAGGCCTTGCTGCGCATTTTTTTCTGAAAGAGGCTTTGCACGGAAACTTCTTCACCGGCTTTCTTGTGGCCATTACAGGCATAGCCTGCATTTCCTTCAATGGCGCAGCCTACCTCAACCTGAACCCGGCAGGGGATTTGCTGGCAGTAGGGGCAGCGGCAAGCTGGGCCTTCTACTCCATCTTCACGCGCCGCATCTTTTCAAGGAACTATCCCCTGCTTGAGGCCACGCGGCGCATCCTTTTCTGGGGCCTTGTCACGGCAGGCCTGGCACTGCCCCTGCAGGGCGAGGTGCACCTTCCGGATCTTGGCAGCGCCGCTGTCTGGGCAAACTTCCTCTTCCTTGGCGTTCTGGCCTCGTCCGTGTGCTTTGTGACCTGGAACTACGGGTTGCGTGTGCTGGGCGCGGTCCGCGCCACTGCCTACATATATCTTACTCCCGTTGTCACTGTGGTAGGCGCCTTTTTCCTGCTTTCCGAGCGCATAACCCTGCTTTCCGCCACGGGCATGGCCCTCACCCTGGCAGGTCTTGTCCTGTCCGAGACAAGGGGCAATGTCCTTGGCCGCCTTGGGCGCAGGGGATAGTTTAGAGGCTATCATGACAAGACATGCTGTGTCGGGCCGCCTGTGTATGGCAGCCCTTGCACTTCTTTCCTGTTTCCTTCTTGAGCCAGGGAGTGTCCTGGCCCTTTCCGAGGTGCGCAACACGCCTGTGGTGAAGGTGGTCAATATGGCTTCACCTGCAGTCGTGAACATCACAAGCACGAGCGTGCAGGGAAGGCCGTTGTCTCCCCTTGAGCAGTTTTTCGGGGATTTCGGCATGCAGCCAAGGCAGCGCAAGCGGGCAAGCCTTGGTTCCGGTGTCATCGTGGACGGCAAGAAGGCCCTGGTGCTCACAAACTCCCATGTGGTCCAGTCCGGCACGGACATACAGGTGCGTCTGAAGGACGGGCGCGAGTTTACGGCCAAACTGCGTGGTGCCGACCCGGACTTCGATCTCGCTGTGCTCGAGCTTGAAGGTGCGAAAAATCTGCCCTCCCTTCCCATGGGGGACAGCGCGGACGTAAATCCCGGCGAGACAGTCATAGCCATAGGCAACCCGTATGGCTTTTCCCATACAGTGACTACGGGTGTGGTCTCTGCTCTCGGGCGCACCATACGCTCGGAAGGCGGGGTGTTCACAGACCTCATACAGACGGACGCAGCCATCAATCCGGGCAATTCCGGAGGCCCCCTCATCAATCTCGACGGCAGCCTCATTGGTATCAATACTGCCATCTACGGCAAGGGCTGGGGGCTCGGCTTTGCCATACCCATCAACAAGGCCCGCCAGGTCATGCAGCGCATTCTGGAGGGCAGGGCGGCATCGCCTCTGTGGCTCGGGTTGCAGGCGGATGACATAGACCAGCGCCTTGCCATGGAATTCGGACTTGCCTCTATGCGCGGCATTGTGGTGAGCGGGGTGTACAAAAATACTCCTGCTGCCAGGGCAGGCATAGAGCCAGGGGATGTGCTTTTGTCCGTCAACGGCACGGACATCAAGAGCAGGCGCGACTACCTCTTCCTTTTGCGCAATCAGCTCGAGGGCACAGCCCTGACGCTTGAGGTTGCGGGGCTGCACGAACCGGACAGGATACGAAGGATAACACTGACGCCAGAGATCTTTACGGACAAGATGGCACTTGACGTGCTCGAAAGGCGCTGGGGTCTTGTGGTCAAGAAAAGCCGTGGGCGCCTTGTGATTGACAGGGTCGAGGAACAGGGACCTGCACGCTTTTTGCGCAAGGGCGATGTCCTGCGAGGGGTGAGCGGCTACGAGGCGGACAGTCTTGAAACACTTGCTGCCATATTCCGTGAGGAAAGGCTTTCGAACAGCGTTTTGCTCTTCATAGAGCGCCAGGGCAGGGGCTATTACGCGCGGCTGCAAATTCAGTAGCGGGCATTTTTTCCTGCCCTGCAACCCTACGGCAAAAGTGGCCTTGCAAGGGGCAATGCGTGGAACAACGAATTTGGCAGTAACACGGGCCCTTGTCAAAAAGGCAAGTCTATTCAGCCAATTACCGCACAAAAACGGAAAGGTTCTCACTTGACAGGAGAGGGGCCTTTGTCAATACTGCGAAAGACGGACGAGATTTCCGTCAAAAATCAATTCAGGTCATCGACCAAGTTTGGGAGGACATCATGTCTTACGAAGTTACTGTTGACACCGAGAAGTGCGTGGGCTGCGGCGAGTGCGTGGACGTTTGCCCCGTTGAAGTCTACGAGCTGAAGGACGGCAAGTCCGAGCCTGTCAACTCCGAAGAATGCCTCGGCTGCGAGTCCTGTGTGGAAGTTTGCTCTTCCGACGCCATCGAAGTCAAAGAAATGTAATTATTGGGCGCAAGCCCTTTTGACTATGCCGCCAAAAGACTTATAGTCTAATGGCGGCTTTTTTTCTGGCCTGTCTCAGGAAGGCAAGGGCCAGGACAAAGCCTCCCAAATCATCTTGCAAGGAGAAGCCCAGGCCATGGTGCCAGATCTCACCCCCATATTTACCCAGTACGAAAAGCTGCGCGCCCTGGTGGACCAGGCCTTTGCCACGGTTGGCCAGAAGCACCCGGACTGCATGGCCTGCCATGTGGGCTGCAGCGACTGCTGCCATGCGCTTTTCGATGTGTCCCTGGTCGAGGCCATGTATATCAACAGGGCCTTCAGGCAGAAGTTCGACTACGGTCCCGAGCGCTCTGCCCTTCTGGAAAGGGCAAGCAAAATCGATCGTCAGCTTGCAAAGGTCAAGAAGAACCTCTTCAGCGAATACAAGCAGAGCAGGGATGCGGAGAATATCCTGCACGAGGCTGCGGAAATGCGCATGCCCTGTCCATTGCTTGACGAAAACAACAAGTGCCTCCTCTATGAGGCAAGGCCCATCACCTGCAGGGCCTACGGTGTTCCCACAAGCATTGCTGGCCAGGGGCACGTGTGCGGGCTTGCCGGCTTCAACCAGGGCGGACAGTATCCGACCCTGAAGCTGGACAGCATACAGGCTGCCCTGAACGATATGAGCATTGCCATCGAAAAGGCCGTGCACAGCCGTTTCGACAAATTGCACGAAGTACTCATGCCCGTTTCCATGGCCCTGCTCACTTCCTTTGACGACACCTTCCTGGGCATTGGACCAGCCAAGCGGGAACGTGACTAGAGGAGCATCCCATGCCGAGCTTTCTTTCCGAAATACACGCCTTCATGTACCGCGACGGCACCCCGCAGGAGCTGAACGAGGAGCAGGAGGCCAGCAAGCGCGAGATGTACGAGAGGATGAGTCCTCGCGGCAGGCGCTTTGTGGACCGCATAGGCTACGAGAACTGGGACCCCTTCCAGAAGCCGAACGATCCCCTGGACATACGTCAGGATGCGACCAAGAGGACAACACAGCAGCTTGTGCGCGAGTTTTTGCAGCTTGTGAGCAAGAGCGAGTCCTACAGCAACGAGTATGGCAGAGGTGCTTTGCAGGCAGCCTTGGGCATTGTCAATCGCGACGAGACCATGCGCGGCACCTTTGATTTTTGCCTGTGGTACGCGGATCTTCTTCGCCGCGAAGGCCACGTGAAACCCCATCTTGAGACCATGCCGAAGTAGGCATCCCCATAAACCAGTAAATAAGGGGATTTGAGCTCCCCGCCCAAGGTTTTTCCATGAAAGACAAGTACGACGACATCAACGAATATATCGCAGACCTTCAGGACGCCATTGCCAAATCCGATGGTGCCTGCGCCGCACACCACTACAACCTTGGCCTTGCCCTTTTGAGCAAGCGCGACTTTGTGGGCGCAGAGGGCGCTTTCCGCGATGCCTTGCGAGAATCTCCGCACATGGCCGAGGCCATGGTGCAGCTCGGCGGCATCTGCCTGCAGAGGGGCGACCTTGAAGGCTGCCTCAACTACAACACGGAAGCTACCACCTTCCGTCCCAAGTTTGCCATTGCCGAGAGCAACATTGCCTTTGTGCATCTGCAGCGCCGCGAGCCAGACAAGGCATTGAAGCACCTTGCCAAGGCACTCAAGTGGGAGCCCAAGTTTGTGCAGGCGCGCAACGACGAGGCCATTGCCTACTTCATGCAGGGCAACTACGAGCAGAGCGAGAAGTCGAGCCGTGCGCTCATCGCGGACGAGCCGAACTTTGCTCCTGCCTGGCAGAACCTCTCCCTGGCCCTTTTCGAACAGGGGCGCTACCCCGAGGCAAAGGAAGCCATGGAAAAGGCAGCAGAGCTTGGCTTTGACGTGCCCGAGGGCTACAGGCAGGAACTGGCAGAAAAGCTCGCCTAGTTTTTTTGAGGCACTTAAGCAAATTGAAGGGGGGACACCGGGATGCTTTCCGGTGTCCCCTTGTACATTGAGCTTGGGTTCAGGGTAATCAGAATTCCAGGGCAAGGCCCACGGGACAGTGATCCGAGCCAAACTGGCCGCTTTCGATCCAGGCATCGGCTATGTTGTCTTTCAGATCGCTTGTCACGAAGAAGTAGTCTATGCGCCAGCCGATGTTCTTCTCCCTGGCCCTGGACTTGTAGGACCACCAGGAATAGGCGTCCTTTTCGTCCCCGTGCACGTGGCGGAAGGTGTCGATCCAGCCAAGTTCCACAAAACGGTCCAAAAAGGCGCGCTCAAGAGGAAGGAAGCCAGTGTTCAGCACGTTTTGCTTGGGCCTTGCAAGATCGATTTCCCTGTGGGCTATGTTGAAATCGCCGCAAACCACCACGGGCTTTTTCTTGCGCAAATCCTCGGCATAGGAAAGGAAGGCCTCGAAAAAGCCCATCTTGTAGTCGAGGCGCTTGAAAAGCCCTTGATGCTTGCCGTTTTCGTCCAGGATTTCGGCTCCACCATTGGGAAAATAGCCGTTGATGAAATGGAACTTCTCGTATTCCAGATGAAGGATGCGTCCCTCGCCCTGCCATTTTTCGTCCGGAAGCTCATGGCGGACGCTTATGGGATCAATCTGGCTGAAGACTGCCACACCCGAATAGCCCTTCTTCACAGTGCTTGAGGCAAAGTAGCTGTGCCAGCCTTTGGGACTGGCAATTTCCGGAGCAAGCTGCTCCTTTGTGGCCTTGGTTTCCTGCAGGCCTATGATGTGGGCAGTGTCCCTGTTGAACCAGGACCAGTCCGGCTTGGCGGACACGGCCCTCAGGCCATTAACGTTCCAGGAAACGAGTCTGACTTGCATGCTGCGCGCTCTCCTCTTGGTCGGGCCCCATGCACGCAATGGTATCCCAAAGGCGTCCTGAGCCCGAAAAGGGTTGTGAATCAAAAAACTTAGGCAAATTGCATTTTCTATCGTCCTCTGCCATACTATCAAGGCTTCTGGCAAGCGCAAGAAAGGCCTGGCCTTCCCTGTTGCCGGCGAATACGAAAGCAAGGCAAAGGATTTGGGATCAGGATGTCTTTTTCGCGCACATACAGGACAATCTGGCTCAAACATTGAGAACAAAATACAACCATGCATACCGGGATACTCCCGACGCTGCCCAAGGAGGGCGCATGAGTTCAACCGCTCAGGTACTGAAAAACTGGGACTGGGACAAACTGCAGGAAAAAAGGGCCAAGCAGAAGGGGTTTACCCCTCCGCCGCGTGACCCAGAGCCCGAGGAGCCCAGACCCGACAACACGGACGACAGGGAACGCCGCGATTTCTTTGGCGGCGGCAATGGTGGCAACAACGGCGGCAACAATGGTGGCGGCGACAACGGCGGAGGCCGTGGCCGCGGGCCGCGCGTGGTCGCCTTCAAGGTGCCAAAGCCCGGCTTTGCCACAGGCAAGGGACTGTGGATGCTTTTGGGCATACTGCTTGCCGTCTGGCTCTTGTCCGGCATCTATATTGTCGAGCCGGACGAGGAAGGCGTTGTCCTGCGCTTTGGAAAATACAACCGCAGCACAGGCCCTGGCCCCCACTATGCCCTGCCTGCTCCCATTGAAACTGTCTACACGCCCAAGGTCACCCAGGTTTTGAGAAGCGAAATAGGCTACCGCAACGTGGGCGGCCAGTCGGCTACCTTCCAGCAGGGCAGAGTGCGCACCATGCCCCAGGAAGCTTCCATGCTGACAGGCGACGAGAATGTGGTGAACGTGCAGTTCTCTGTGCAGTACAAGATCAAGGACGCTGTGCAGTACCTCTTCAACGTGGCAGATCCTACCTCCCTTGTGCACAACGCAGCCGAGGCTGCCATGCGCGAGGTCATAGGCAACAACCTCATCGATTCGGCCATCACGGACGGCAAGCTGCAGATTCAGAGCGACGCAACCCAGCTTCTGCAGACCATTCTCGACCGCTACGGCGCTGGCATCCAGATCCTTGCCGTACAGCTGCAGGACGTGCATCCGCCGCAGGAAGTCATCGAGGCCTTCAAGGACGTGGCCTCTGCCCGCGAAGACAAGAGCCGCATCATCAACGAGGCCGAAGCCTACCGCAACGCCATCCTGCCTGAGGCACGAGGCGAGGCATCTGCCATACGCAACGCTGCCGAAGCCTATGCCGCAACCCGCGTGCAGAATGCCGAAGGTGCCGCAAGCCGCTTCAACGCCCTGCGCGTAGAGTACGAAAAGGCACCCGAGGTCACGGGACAGCGCCTCTACTACGAAACCATGGAAGACATTTTGAAGAAGGCCGAGGAGAAGGTTGTGCTGGACGGCCAGGCAGGAGAGCGCGCTCTCCCCTATCTGCCGCTGCCAACCCTTGGGGCCAAGGCCCCGAAGGCCGGGGAGGGAAGATAAATGAACAAGAAAGTCTCCTCTCTGGCCCTGATAGCCCTTCTGGCCCTGGCATTGCTCAGCCAGTCCATCTTTACAGTCAACCAGATGGAAACGGCCATAGTTCTCCAGCTTGGCGAGCCCCTGGACGATGTGTACAAGCCCGGCCTGCACTTCAAGCTCCCCTTCATCCAGAAGGTCATCTACTTTGATGCCCGCGTGCTGGACTACGAGGCAAGCTCAAGGGAAGCCTTCACAGTGGACAAGAAGGCCATAGTGCTGGACAACTACGCCCGCTGGCGCATCACGGATCCCCTGCAGTTCTACCGTACCATGAGAACCCTTGTGGGCGCACAGGCCCGTTTGGACGACGTTGTCTACTCGCAGCTGCGCGCCATGGTCGGTGCCTACACATTGTCCGAGGTCGTCTCTACCCAGAGGGCTGCCATCATGACCGAGGTCACGGAGAAGGTGAAGGGCATCATGAAGGGCTTTGGCGTGGAAGTTTTGGACGTGCGCATCAAGCGTACAGACCTTCCTGCAGAAAACCTGCGCGCCATCTTTGACCGCATGCGCGCGGAACGCGAGCGCCAGGCCAAACAGTATCGCTCGGAAGGCGAGGAAGAATCCACGCGCATCCGCTCCGACGCGGACAGGCAGAAGGCCATCATCCTGGCAGACGCTGCCAGGGACAGTCAGATCATCCGCGGTGACGCGGACGCGCGCGCTGCCCAGATCTATGCTGACGCCTACAACAAGAACAAGGACTTCTACGCCTTCCAGCGCTGGCTTGAAGCCATGAGGACGTCCTTCAACGAAAACAGCAAGATGGTCCTCTCCTCGCCGGAGGCCTTGCTGAAGCATCTGAAGTAGGTTCACGCCTTTTGCAAGAGAGCCCCCTTTGCGGGGCTCTCTTCGAACTGAAGCAGGAATACAAGACATGTATCGCATAACGATGGCTGTCCGGGAAGGTGTCCTGAAACGGGGCGCCTTTCTGTTTTTGCTCCTTTGCCTCACAACCCTTCCGGCCTGTGCTGCCCAAAAGGCGGAGGATGCACATCTTTCGTCAGGGGCAGACATTGGCAATGTTTCTTCCCATGGACTGATTGCGCCAGAGTGGCAGCATCTGCAAAAAAGGCTTGCTGCGGACGGCCTTGCCGGGCCAGAGGTAGACAGCCTTCTTGCGAGCCTTGGGCCCAAAAGCTCTGCGCCCATGGGCCGCAAGATGACTGAGCTCTACAAAAAGAACTTTTTGCCAAGCCCAACGCCCCCGAAAAAGCCGTCTGCAGATGTGTACAAGGGCGTTGTCACAGCAAAGAATGCGGACAAGTGCCTTGCCTTCATACAAAAGCATAAAGGGGCCTTTGCCCGGGCCGAGAAAAAATACGGAGTAGAGCCCTCTGTAGCCTGCGCGCTGCTCTTTGTGGAAACACGGCTTGGAGCGTATCTGGGCGCCAAGGGGGACAATGCCCTGCAGACGCTTGCAAGCATGGCCGAGAGCAGGGAAAAGTCCGATATCGCGGACTGGCTTGGCAGAATGCCAGGGCACGAGGAGCACGAAACCTGGTTTGCCCAAACCATGCGTAAGCGATCGGAGTGGGCCTATCGCGAAACCAGGGCCCTTGTGCGCTATATGGTGGACAACCGCATAGATCCTGCCACACTGCCTGGCTCTGTCTACGGGGCAGTGGGACTTTGCCAGTTCATGCCGAGCAACATTGCCCCCTACGGGGCTGACGGAAACGGCGATGGCATTGTCAACCTCTACACCCCTGAAGACGCAGTTGCGAGCCTTGCCAACTACCTTGCCAAACACGGCTGGAAAAAGAACGGCTCAAGGGCGCTCAAGCACAGGGTGCTCATGCGCTACAACAAATCCACTCGCTACGCCAACACCATCCTTGAACTTGCAAGCCTCACTGCCAAAAGGGCCGGCAAGACGCGCTAAGACATGAGCCCTGTCCCACGCGGGCAGGGCAAGGAGAAACCCTTGTCCACTTTTGATCTCGGGCAGATATTCCCACCCAAAGTGTCCATTCATCCCATAAGCGACAGCGCATGCCGTATTGCCCGCGAGCATATGGACATGCAGGCAAAGCCTGCCAAAAGCCTTGGACGCCTTGAAGAAATTGCAGAGCGCCTTGCCGGCATGAGCTATCCCCCTGCAGTTGAGCCTGCCAGACTGTTTACCGTGGCAGGGGATCACGGCGTTGCAAGGGAGGGTGTTTCCCTCTTCCCGCAGGAAGTAACGCGCCAGATGGTGGCAAACTTTCTCGCAGGCGGAGCTGCCATCAATGCCCTGACAAGGGCAAGCGGCATGGAGCTAGTAATTGTGGATGCTGGCTGCGCTGGCGGTCCCTTTGGCAGCCCTGTTGTGGACGCCCGCCTTGGCGATGGCACAGCCAACATGTGCGAGGGGCCTGCCATGGATGAGGCAACCTGCCTTGCAGGCCTTGCAAACGGCGCGCGTCTTGCCATGCAGGCAGTAAGTGAAGGATGCCACTGTCTTGCCATAGGCGAGATGGGCATAGCCAATTCCACGTCAGCCACTGCACTCTACTCCCACCTTCTGGACCTTCCGGCAGAAAAGGTGGTGGGGCCTGGCACGGGCGTGGACGACAGGGGAATGGCCCACAAGGCAGAAGTGGTGCAAAGGGCCATCGAAGTCAACAGGGAGCTGCTTGGGCGCAAGGATGAGCTTTGGCCAGATCCCGTGGCTGCCCTGTCCTGCCTTGGCGGATTCGAGATCGTCACCATGGCAGGCATAGTCCTTGGCGGGGCTGCCATGCGCGTGCCTGTCCTTGTGGACGGATTTATCGCCTCCTCAGCCTACATGGCTGCAGTTTTGCTCTGTCCCTGGGCAGCCCAGTACTGCTTTGTGGCCCACGCGTCCGCAGAGCCAGGGCACGAGCTTTCCATGAAAAGGCTTTCCTCTCTTCTGGATGCGCATTTTGGGCAGAACACGAAGCAAACGCATCCCTGGACGCAGGGAGAGCGACTGACTGCACCCCTTTTGAATCTTGGCATGCATCTTGGCGAGGGGACTGGCTGCGCGGTGGCCTATCCCCTTTTGCGCGCAGCTGTTGCTGCCTACAGGGAGATGGCTACCTTTGGCGAGGCTGGTGTCTCGACTGCGGACAAGGCTGACTAACGGAGAGACAAGGTGGACAGGGATTTGCTGGTAGTCGAGGATGTGAGCAGGGTCTTTCCCGTGCGCTCGCGCGAGGGGCTGCGCATGCTTTTTGCGGTAAACAAGGCAAGCTTTTCCCTTGAAAAGGGGGAATGTGTGGGCCTTGTGGGCGAATCCGGCTGTGGCAAATCCACGCTCGGGCGTCTGGTGTGCGGGCTGGATAGGCCAACATCCGGACAAGTTCTGTTCGACGGGGAGCCTCTGCCACTGGCCTGCGCTTCCTCGCCCGCAGTAGGCCGCATACAGATGGTGTTTCAGGACGCCTTCTCCTCCCTCGATCCCCGCCTGAGCGTAGGACGCACAGTGGCCGAGGGCCTCGAGAGCCGCGGTTTTCAGAGACGCAGGAAGATGGGCAGGGCGGAAATACGCGATGCTGTGCGGGACATGTTCGCAAAGGTAGGCCTGGCCGGCATGGAAAAACGCTTCCCCCACGAGTTTTCCGGTGGGCAACGCCAGCGCGTGGCGCTTGCCAGGGCCCTTGTGACAAGGCCGGATCTTGTGGTCTGTGACGAGCCTGTGTCCGCCCTGGACGCCTCCGTGCAGGCCCAGGTTCTCAATGTAATGCGCGATCTGCAGGAAGAATTCGGGCAGGCGCAGCTCTTTATCTCCCACAATCTGGCAGTGGTTGGCTACATGTGCTCGCGGGTGCTGGTTATGTACCTTGGACGCATCGTGGAGATGCTGGAAGCGAAGGATCTCGGCCGCGCAGCCCATCCCTATACCAGGGCGCTGTATCGGGCAATGCCGGGCAGAACAAGGGCAGGGGAGGGGCTGGTGGTCCTTGAGGGTGAGCTTCCCTCGCCGCTCAATCCTCCCCAGGGCTGCCATTTTCATCCGCGCTGCCCCAAGGCCCAGGACATATGCAAGGAAAAGGCGCCAGACTGGGAGGAACTTGCCCCAGGCTGGCGCGTGCGTTGTCATTTTGCGGAATAGTTTCAGGTTTTGAGCCCCAGCAACCTGCTCTCGATGGCCTTCATGAGCGTCTCAAGGCCTGTTCCCTTGAGGGCAGAGACGTGCAGGGCATCCGGCAGGGCGTCTCCCAGCTCGGCCTGCACGGCAGGGTCGAGCAGATCCCACTTGTTCAGCACAAGCAGGCGGGGGACCTTGCCAAGGTCCAGGGTATCCAGGATGGTTTCCACGGACGAGATTTGCAAAAAAAGGTCCGTGTGGGATGCGTCCGCCACGTGTATGAGCAGATCCGCGCTGTCCAGCTCCTCCAGGGTGGCCTGGAAGGCCTCCATGAGTTCAGCAGGAAGGTTGCGGATAAATCCCACTGTGTCCGCGAGCACGATTTCGCGCTCTGCCGGAAAGCGCAGGCGCCTTGTGGTCGTGTCCAGGGTGGCAAAGAGCTTGTTCTGGGCAAGGACCTCGGATTTCGTGAGGGTATTCAGAAGCGAGGATTTGCCTGCGTTGGTGTAGCCCACAAGCGCAGCCAGAGGAATGCCGTTGCGGCTCCTGTTGTTGCGCACATAAGACCTTTGCCTGCGCAAATTGTCCAGTTCCTTGCGCAATCTTCCCATGCGCTCGCGGCTTCTGCGCCTGTCTATTTCGAGTTTGGTTTCGCCTGGACCTCGGCCGCCTATACCGCCCATGAGTCTGTCCATGGCGCGGTTTTTGCCTGTCAGACGCGGTAGCATGTATTTTAGCTGGGCCAGCTCCACCTGCAGTTTGCCTGCCCTCGTCACTGCGTGCTGTGCAAAGATGTCCAGGATGAGCTGTGTCCTGTCGAGCACCTTGCGTTCTGTGATATCCGCGAGATTGTGCAGCTGGGCAGGGAGCAGTTCACCGTCAAAAATCAGCATGTCGGCCTGACCTGCCAGGGCCTGGACTTCCAGTTCCGCCATCTTGCCACGGCCAAGTATGTTTCTGGGCTGCAGGTTTTTGGTGCGCTGTATCATGCGCCCGCAGACAGTGATGCCAGCGGTTTTGGCCAGCTCAGCCAGTTCGTCCAGATTGCGCTCCTGGATTGAGCGCGGCTCCTCGGACACGGACACAAGGATGCAGCGGTTTTCCGAGGAAGAGGTTTTCCCGTCCGAGGAAACTCTTGCGAACTCCTCTTCAAGGGCCTGGGCCTGCTCTGTCAGATCGATGGCAGTGTCGCTCCAGGCGCGCATGGGCTCCACACGGTAGGGCTCGCTTGCTGTGGGCGGCAGAAGGTGCGCAAACTGCCACTGCAGGGGAAAGCCTTCTTCCGTGATGGTGAGCACGACCATGGCGTCAAGGCGCAGGAAGAGCATGTCCATGAGGTCTTCTTCGCTTAGGCCCTCCGATCCTAGGTGGGTGTGGAGAAGGCGCAGGCCTCTCAGTCTTTCTGAGCCCATGCGAGAGCGGGAGAGTTCCGGAATATAAATGCCGTCCGCCTTGCCCACGATGACCAGGGCGACACGACCCCTGCGATCAAGCAAAAGCCCTATCTGTCGCTCCAGGGAGCGGGACAGTAGGGCCAGTTCTCTTGCCTGATCGAGGGTGTAGACATCCCCTCTGGGAAACTTGCGTGTGCCAAGGCGCTCAAGGGACTTGAGCTGACTTGGGCTCAAGCCCTGCAGATTTCCGTCAAGACGTGAAATGGGAAGCCTCCGAAATCAGGGGCGGATAGGTTAGGGACGGATGTAGGAGGTGATGAGAGCGTCGTAGCGCGAGGTCGCGTCAAAGGCTCTGGAGGCCATGCGCTGGCGGAAGAGCAGGGAGGAGCACATGTTGTGTTCCTTCAGATCTTCCATGGCAGGCCCGTACCATTCCGTGCCGGGGATCACGAGCATGGAGTGGAAGTTCTTGGCTGCGGCCCTGATGAGGCAGGGACCGCCGATGTCGATTTCCTCCACGGCCTGCTCCAGGGAGAGGTGACGCGCAATGGCGCCAGCAAAATTGTAGAGATTGACGCAGACCAGATCAAAGGGTTTGATCTGCATCTCTTCGAGAACCTGCATGTGCTCTGGCACGTCCTTGTTGGCAAGGATGCCGGCATGAATTTTGGGGTGCAGCGTCTTGACCCTGCCGTTCAGGATTTCGGGGAAGCCTGTGACGGAGCTGACAGAGTGTACGGGAAGGCCAGCGTTTTCCAGAGCCTTCATGGTGCCGCCAGTGGACACGAGTTCCACTCCGTTGCTGCTCAGAAAGGAGGCAAATTCCACCAGCCCGCTCTTGTCCGTGACACTGAGAATTGCCCGCCGGATGGGAAGAAGTTCCATAGTGTTCTCCTGCGTGGAACAAAAAAGCGTTCCTCGCCATTGGTTTTCGAGGACAGAGTGAAGTATTGCACAAGTGTTGGGAAAAAGCAAAATGGGGAAAGGCTCCGTGCACGCGGCTAAAGTGGGTCGCACTGTGGATTTGCAACGTGGGGGAACAGGCCCTGCAACATGGCCTGGCAACCCTTTTGTCACAATGTCGACACCTGTTCGGTCCTTGACTTTTGCCCTGCTATTGGGCAAGGAAAAACTGCCTTAGGGCTGCTTTTGTCAATACCCCGTGTTTGCTCTTCTCTCTCACAAGATCAAATACCCGGCAGCTCCTTTTTGAGACGTGTCGCTACTGGTACCAAACCACAGGCTGGACACGTTTTTTTCTGTCTTGCGAAGCCCTTGGCCTTTGCAGGGCTGGGGAACAAGTGCATTTGGGGCCAGAAGCTCCAAAAAAAGCGGGCATGGCCTGCCCAATCCAAGGGGAGAACTAAAGGAATTGAACAATTTCCGTAGCTTGCTGCAGCCGTGGCGCGTCGAGGACAGCGCAGAGCTCTATGGCATCCATTCCTGGGGTGCCGGTTACTTTGACGTTTCCTCAAACGGCGATGTTGTTATCTGTCCCAATGGCCCCCAGGGTCCCAAAGTGTCCATTCCCGAGATCATCGAAGGCATCAAGGAACGGGGCTACGACATGCCCTGCCTGCTCAGGGTGGAAAACATTCTCGACACGCAGATTGCCAATCTGCACGAGTCCTTCCGCAAGGCCATCAAGAACCTTGGCTACAAGGGCAGCTACCGTGGCGTCTTCCCCGTCAAGGTCAATCAGCAGCAACAGGTGATTGAGGAAATCGCCGACTTCGGCTCGCGCTACCACCACGGCCTGGAAGTGGGCTCCAAGGGCGAGCTCATTGCCGCAGTCTCCCACCTTTCCGACAGGGAAGCCTGCCTTATCTGCAACGGCTACAAGGACGGGGAATTCATTGACCTGGGCCTTCAGGCACAGCGAATTGGTCTGAACGTCTTCTTTGTCATCGAAATGCCCGGCGAGCTCGAAACCATACTGCAGCGCGCCCGCATCCACGACATGCGGCCAAAACTTGGCGTGCGCTGCAAGCTGTCCACCAGGGCAAGTGGCCACTGGGCAGAGTCCGGTGGCGAGCGTTCGGTCTTCGGCCTCTCCCCTGCAGAAATCGTGGATCTTATTGACAAGCTCAAGGCAAACGACATGCTCGATTGCCTGCGCCTGCTTCACTACCATCTGGGATCCCAGGTTTCCAATATCCGCGACATCCGCCTGGGCGTGCAGGAAGGCGCCCGCTTCTACGCGGGCCTTGTGCAGGAAGGCGCGCCCATGGGCTACATCGACCTTGGCGGCGGCCTTGCCGTGGACTACGACGGCTCGCACACAAACTACGTCTCCTCGCGCAACTACACCCTGGACGAATACAGCGCGGACATAGTGGAAGCCATCATGGGCACCCTGGACGAGGTAGGTGTGCCCCATCCGCACATTGTGACCGAATCGGGCAGGGCCACGGTTGCCTACTATTCCCTTCTGCTCTTCAACATTCTTGACGCAAGTGTAGTCGAACCCATGCAGCTGCCCGAGGATTTGCCAGAGGACAGCCCGGAGCCAGTCAAGAACCTGCGCGAGGTTCTTGTCAACATTACTCCCCGCAATCTGCAGGAATGCTACAACGACGCCATCTACTACCGCGGCGAAATGCGTCAGCTTTTTGCCACAGGCGCTGTCAATCTGCGCCAGCGCTGCCTGTCCGAGCGCTTTTTCTGGGCAATCCTCATGCGCATTTCCGAGGAGAAGGACAAGCTCAAGGTTATTCCCAGGGACTTGCAGGACATCGACGCCTATCTTGCGGACATCTACTACGGCAACTTCAGTATTTTCCAGTCTCTGCCGGACTCCTGGGCCATTGATCAGCTCTTCCCCATCATGCCCGTGCACAGGCTGAAGGAATGCCCCACGCGCCTTGGCATCATTTCGGACATTACCTGCGACTCCGACGGCCAGATCAACCACTTTATCGATCAGCAGGGCAACAAGAGAACCCTGGAACTCCATCCCCTGAAGGCTGGTGAGGAGTACTATCTGGGTGTCTTCCTTGTTGGCGCCTACCAGGAAACGCTGGGCGATCTGCACAACCTCCTTGGCGACAACAACGTTGTTTCCATCCGCATCGAGGAAGACGGAAGCTACGAGTTTGTGCGCGAACAGGAAGGCGATACGGTTGCAGACGTCCTCTCTTATGTAGAGTACGATCCTCGGCGCATCATGGAATCCCTGCGCAGCATGGCAGAGCGTGCCGTGCGCGAGGGTCGCATAACTCCCAGCCAGCGTTTTGCCTTCCTGCAGATCTTCGAGGACGGCATACGCGGCTACACCTATTTCGAACGCTAGTCTTCTCCTGCCCATGGCAGGACAGGCAACAAATGGGCCGCTTCTCTTTTCAAGAGAGGCGGCCCATAGTGTTTTGGTACCTTGTGACGGCTAGATGGTCTCGGCCTTTGGTTCGGGCTGCTTCGGAGTGGCGGGCGTCTGAGGTGCCGGAGCAGCGTCCCTGGTGTTCGAAAGGATGGGCTTTGTATTGGTGGCAAACTTTGCTGCCTGATCCTCGAGGACTGCCTTGCCCACAATGAGCCACTTCTCGCCAACCTTGCGCAGGGCAAGCCAGCTTGTCATATTGGCAGGAGTCGTCACCCTGGCGATGGCAGCATCAGTGCCAAGTTCCTTGACCTCGGCCTTTTTCAGGGCCTGGGGTTCCCAGGGACAGTCGGAGCTCTGGGACCTTGTGCACTGGGCAACGAGCTCGCCTGTGCCCACCATGCGGGTGAAGGTCCTTGTGTACTGGCTCTTCAGATCCATGGCGGACTCAAGCCAGCGGTCCATCTCGTTGCCAATGCCGAACAGGGTGCCGAGATCGCCGGCAAAGTTGAGGAGACTGTTGTCTTCCTTGAGATTCACGAGCTCATGGCTGGCAAAGGCGTCCATGTCGAACTGTGCCATAAAGGCCTGGCTGTTCTTGTCCGTCAGGGCCTTGGCAGCGTCGTTGAGGGTTTTCTGGGGACCGGAGGTCTGGCAGGCTGCGAGGAGCAGGGCAAGCCCCAGAACGAAGATCAGGCTGACAATGTTTTTGCGCATGGGAATTTCTACCTCGTTTCGGCAACAAGTGCCGAAAGATATGATGTTTGCGGATTGTGTGCGTAGCGCTTTTTGAGGGCTTATTCGGTCACGGGCAGTGTAGCGAGGAACAGGGGGCCGGGCAAGCCCGCTGAAAACGCAAATGCAGGGCCTGACCCAGAGCTGCGTCAGAAACGGACCTTCCAGATTTGGACTGCAATGTCGGCCATGTGTTTCTGTCTTTTGCCAATGGTATCCGCGCACCATTCCCCGTAGTATTCGGCAATAGCCCTGGTCGTCTGGAAGACGCTTGTTTTGTAAACCTCCCGCTTTTGCTCGTAGGAGGAGTTTCCGACAGCGCGGTTTGAGGCTGCTTCAAGCAATGTCATGTTGCCAAGGCGAAAGACCATGCGCTGCATCTGCCTGAATTCGGCCGGACTCCAACCATCTTCGGGAGTGACGGGGAAAATGTGCTCTATGGTGTATTTGGGGGTGAAGGGGTCACAGGAGATGATAGATTGTTGCTCCTCTATCCTGAAAAGAATGTAGCGTACAAGTTCCCTGCTTTTTGGGGGTACAGTGTTGATAGACTTTCTTGAAAAGGACAGTCTGAAAAGATCATCTTCAGGGTAGAGGGCTTTGAGCGCATCGAGAATCTGCTGTTCTGAAGTGTACTCTTGTGCAAGAATTTTCAGGCAGATGTCATTGTAGATGCGCTCCTGCTCATTGAAAGTTGTGTTTCCGGCAATGCTGGAGCGAAATGCAATGCCAGCTGCAGCCTCGACGATTCTGGTAAATGTCTGCCTGCTGGATGAGAAAAAGACCTTGTAGCAGGTCAGAAGAAGAGAGAGGGGAGCTGTACTGTCCAAGATCTCGATCTCCCGCAGGGCAGCCTTCTCCCTAGGGTTCCACACAATGTCGGAAGGGGTGCGCAGTGCCGCGTACTGAGGTGCCGCACTCCCCAAATCTTTCAGCAGGACAAAAGCCTTGCGCGGATCCCGGGCCTCTCTGCTCAAAGTGGTGAAAAGGGCGTTTTTGCGGACAATTTTGTGTTGGGAGTTCCAGAATATGCGCAAGAATTCGCCAAAGTTTCCTTCTCCAACACAGGAGGCAATCTGATACCACCGCATCTCGAGATCCTGCAGGGCTGGCGGGCTTTCCATGTATTCGCTGGCAATACTGCTGAAAAGACGGTTTTTCAGAAGAGCTTCAGCCGAGAGTAAGGCACCCCGGGCATTGAGGCTTTCGAAGAGCGCAAATGCATCGCTCTCGTTGCTGACTGTGACCGTGGTGAAAAAGAGTCTGCTCACTACTGTGTCCACAAGGGCCGCAATGTGTGCACCTCTGTCCTTGTCTTTGGCGCAGAAAGCTTCCAGCTGCCCCTTGAACCAGAGAAAAGCCTGCCGCATAAGAATCTCGGACTCGTTCCGGCCCACGCTAGGCAGGTCCTCAAGCGCTGCAAGATAGTGTTGATAGTAGAAGTTGGTGTTCGGGTTCAGTGTGAGCTTTGTCGACACATTCAGAGTCACGAGATTGATATTTCCGATATAGCTGTCAAGAAAGAATTTTCCTCTCTGTGTGTTCAGCTCTGTATTTTCCCCATTGCTTGCCATATCCCGCAAAAGGCTTATGGCAGAAAGTATGAGGATACCGATGGTTGTCAGTCGCTGTTGCCCATCGAAAATGGTGAAATGCGCCCTGTCCTGTGCATAAAGGACAAGTAAGCCCATGAAATGGGACTGGGCAGTGTCGTCCAGTGGCAGACTAAGGATGTCCTGCCACAGAGCATCCCATTCGTGCTCACCCCAGGCGTAGCTTCTCTGAAAGAGGGGCACCTTATAGAAGCAGCCCGGCTCCATCACCTGCCTGAAGGTCATGTTTCGGAACTTGAAGGGAACAGTCGCCATGACAAGATCCTCATCAAATGTCTCAATCCGGAAGTATTCTGGCCCTGCCGTTGGTGCACTCTGCAAGGGCAAGAGTGAGTTCGTCTCTCCTGTCTGCCGGCATTTCCAGGGAAAGAACCATGGAGGAAGCAAACTCCTCTCCAATAATATTTGCCGCATGAGCTGGCAACAGGCGGTGTACCCTGTCGCTGTCCGCGTAGGCTATTTCCACCTTGAGGCTGGCAAGTTCTGTCTTGGCGCAGACAGGAAGGTTTTCGAGGCAGAGGGCAACGCTTTGCTGATAGGCGCGGACAAGGCCCCCTGTGCCAAGCTTGATGCCTCCGAAGTAGCGGGTGACCACGCAAAAAAGCTCTCCAACGTTTGAGTGCAGCAGGGTTGTGAGCATGGGCCGTCCAGCTGTTCCGTGAGGTTCCCCATCATCGCTGCAGCCAACCTGGGCGCTTGAGCCGGCAGGGCAGGCCACAAAGGCCCAACAGTTGTGGGTTGCGTCGGCGTAGGTGCTGCGGACGGCCTCGATGCCGTCCTTCGCCTCGGCCACGCTGGAACAGTGTCCTATATGGGTGATGAAGCGGCTTTTCTTTATAAGGAGAGAGGTTTCGTGCAGCTCTCCCATCGCAAGCGCAGGTATGAGGGATGTCGTCTCTTGTGTCATAAGATGCAGAAAATGTAGGAGGGAAGAAGCCCTTTTGTGCCCTGTCACACAAAATTTTGCAATCTGCCCCTTTACAGAAGAAATTTGGGCATTAGATATTGTCTGTCTGTGGCAAACAGACAACTATTATCAATAATTTTCAAATACCCTTGTGAAGAGAGGTTTACCATTATGAGCAAGACCGAGAAAAATTTGATGGACGCCTTTGCAGGCGAGAGCCAGGCCAACCGCAAGTACCTTGCCTACGCAAAGGTGGCAGATCAGGAAGGCAAGGCCCAGATTGCCAAGCTGTTCCGTGCAGCCGCAGCCGCCGAGACCATTCACGCCCATGCCCATCTGCGCAATGCCGGCAAGATCGGTGACACCGCTGCCAATCTGAAGGACGCTCTTGAGGGTGAAACCTACGAATTCACCAAGATGTATCCCGAAATGTACAAGGAAGCCTTGGAAGAAGGCAACGAGAAGGTGGCAAAGTACTTTGATTTCGCCAACAAGGTGGAAGAAGTGCATGCCAAGCTCTACAAGAAGGCCATCGAGGACGCCAACGCCTTCACCGGTGACTACTACATCTGCCCCGTGTGCGGCTACACCCACGAAGGTCCCTTTGACGGTGCCTGTCCCGTGTGCGGCGCCAAGGGTTCTTCCTTCATCAAGGTTGACTAACCTCGGGATAGATTCCTTTCCGGCCGCAAGGCCCATATTCTGAATGAAAGAGGGAGTGTTTTCGGTTTTTCCGAAGGCGCTCCCTTTTTTGGGTTCCCTTTAGCGGAAGTCTGCTTTCTCATTGCCTTTTGCAGGGAAAAAAGGCACGATGCGGCAACATTTTTCTGGAGGATAGCTTCATGCGACACCGCCTTGCAGGGGTTTGTCTCCTGCTGCTTATCTTGTGCTGCGGCTGCAGCATGCCTGTGCCCGCAGGGGCACAGCCTGCAGCGACAAAGCAGGCTCAGAACGAGGGCAAACAGCAGCCCTTGAGCAAATTCGACGCCCTGCGCCGTTTCGGACAGGTCCTCGACATAGTTGAACGTTCCTACGTGAACGACATAGGTCAGGCAGAACTTGTCGATGGAGCCATCAAGGGGATGCTGCAGGGGCTGGATCCGCATTCCTCCTTCATGAGCGCAGACGAATACAAGGAAATGCAGGAAACCACGTCGGGCGAGTTTTTCGGCATTGGCGTGGAAATTGCCATGGAAAACGGCCAGGTGACAGTGGTTGCCCCCATCGAGGACACCCCTGCCTTCAACGCCGGCATGAAGACCGGCGACATCATCCTGACCATCAACGGCCAGTCGACCCAGGAAATGACCCTGCAGGACGTGGTTTCGCGCATTCGCGGCCCCAAGGGAACCAAGGTCGAGCTTTCCATCCTGCACACCAATGGCAGGGAACCCGTTTCCTTGAGCATTGTGCGCGGGGCAATTCCCATTGTCAGCGTCAAGAGCAAGAAGCTGGAGGACGGCTACTACTGGATCCGTGTGACCCGCTTCTCGGAAAAGACCACGGACGAGCTCATCGAGGCTTTTGCCAAAGCAAAGAAAGAAGCCGGCAAGACAGGCATCAAGGGTATTGTGCTTGATTTGCGCAACAACCCCGGCGGTCTTCTCAGCCAGGCAGTGAGTGTTTCGGATCTCTTCCTGCAAAAGGGAACCATTGTTTCCATCAAGGGCAGAAGCAACGTGACCGAACGCGTGTACACGGCTCAGGCCCAGCCCACGGATGTTGAAGCTCCCATGGTTGTTCTTATCAACGCAGGCTCTGCATCCGCATCGGAAATCGTGGCAGGAGCCCTGAAGGATCAGCACAGGGCTGCCATTGTGGGCGAACGCTCCTTTGGCAAGGGTTCTGTGCAGAACATCATTCCCTTGGCAGACGGTTCGGGCCTCAAGCTCACGGTCGCCCTCTACTATACCCCGGACAACAGATCCATTCAGGCAGAAGGTGTTTCTCCGGACATAGAGATTCCCTTTGAAATGCCTTCGGACAAGGACAAGGAAAATCGCTTCCTTTTGCGCGAGGCAGACCTGAACCGCCATCTGGAAAACAGCAATGCCGAGGGTGATGCGCCAAACGCAGAGAAGAAGAGCGAAGACAAGCAGACGAAGGAGCAGCTTGCAAAGGACAATCAGCTGCGCCTTGCCCTGCAGATAGTAAAGGGTCTGCCGAGCATGCAGGCCATAAAGAACAAGTAGTTCGGGAACAGCCCGGACAAAAATACCGCAAGACAGATCAATGCCTGCCGCAATCGCGGCAGGCATTGTCATAGTGGAGGACAAAAATGGCAGAGCTTTGTGTGGGTATTCTTGGTTGCGGCAATATGGGCGGCGCCATCCTCAAGGGGCTGGCTGCTACTGGAAAGTACAGCCTTATTGGCTGGACAAGAACCATGAAAAGACTCGATCCGCTGCTTGAAATGGGAGTTGAGGCTGCTACGGACGCCAATGATCTTGTGCGCAAGAGTTCTGTTTTGATCCTTGGGGTCAAGCCCTATCAGATAGAGGATGTCATAGAGAGCCTCGACAAGAAGCTTCTTTCCGGCAAAATCCTTGTTTCCATCGCTGCCGGCACAAGCCTGAAGACCTTGAAAAAGGCTGCGGACAATTGCTGCACTGTGGTTCGGTGCATGCCGAACACGCCTGCCATGGTCAGCCGTGGCGTCTTTGCCCTGTGCTTTGACAAGAAGGCCGGGGAAAAAGAGAAGGAGTGCGTGAAGGGGATCTTCGCGGACCTTGGCCTGTGCCTGGAACTGACAGAAGAGCAGTTCACCCCCTTCTCGGCCCTCATAGGTGCCGGGCCTGCCTATGTCTTCGATCTCATGGAGGGCCTTGTCATGGCAGGCGTCACCCTGGGCTTTTCCCATGCCCAGAGTCGCAGTATGGTGACGGAACTCTTTGCAGGATGTGCGAAGATGGCAGCGGAAAATTCCGCAGAACACCTCATGGCCATGCGCGACAACGTGTGCTCGCCTGCTGGCCTCACCATTGCCGGGGTGAACGCCATGAACGAGGAAGGCCTTTCCGCAAAGCTTGGGCGGGCGGTGTTGAAGGCCAACGAGCGCGGACGAGAGATGGAAGACTAGGGTGCCCTTGCAGCAGCGGCGCCAACAGAAGGACGTGTAGCGGGACTCCGGTTCCGCTGCACGCAAAAAGAGGCAACATCGGAACACGCATGGACGAGTGCGAAAGGAAGATATTCGAGGCTTTGCGCCTTGGCGAGCGGGAAATGAAAATTCTACGCTCCCTGGCAAACTACATTTGGTGGAAGACTCCAGAAATGACGCTGCAAAGGCCGGATATGCTGATAGCGCAGGTCATGCAGCTGGGGACCTTCGAGGACAGCATGCGCCTTCTGGAAGCCCTGGGAAAGGAGCGCCTGCGCTGGGTCCTTGAGCATGCGCAGGCAGGGCAGTTCACACAAAGGCCCTGGCACTACTGGCACTACATGGTGGCAGACACAAGTGTGGGCGAGGTGCCGCCATTGCCTGTACGGAGGTTTTCATGACGACAACGCTCCACTACGAGATTCTCCCAAAGAGTCAGCAGGGGCTTTGGGCAGAGCTTGGGCCCGTCTCGCAATTTGGATTTGTCCTCTATGGGGGAACAGCAATAGCCCTGCAGCTCGAACACAGAACATCCCTTGATTTCGATTTCTTCACATCCTGCGACTTCGAGAAGACGAAGCTCCTTGAGATGCTGCCAGCTAGAGCAAGAGGAGCCATAGTTCAGGATGAGAGAAATACCCTGTCCCTGAAAACGGAAGAGGGTGTCTATCTGTCCTTCTTCGGTGGCATTGGCATTGGGCGTCTGGGAAGGCCGGTTGTAGACAGAAAATACGGGATACAGCTTGCCTGCCTTGAGGATTTGCTGGCGCTCAAGCTTGCGGTAGTGACGCAAAGGGCACAGTGGAAGGACTACTTTGATATGGCAGCCCTCCTGCGCGCTGGCTTGAGCCTTGCGGATGGCCTTGCAGGAGCAAGGGCTCTCTATGGCTCGGCCTTTGCTCCCAGGGCAGCCCTGCAGGCGCTCACCTTTTTTGAGGACGGGGATCTGGGAAGACTTGCAGTAAAGGACAGGGAAGAGCTTGTCCGTGCCGTGCAGCAGGTGCGTGCCCTGCCGGAAAAAGAGATTGTCTCGGCATCCCTGTACGATGCAAGCCAGGATGGAGCCATGGAATATTAGACTCTCCCATCTGCTCTCTGATTGGTCCTGCAGGTTAATCCGGGAGTATTTCGGATTTTGGAGCGTGTTCCCCTGCCACAAGATAGCGCTGGCTAGGACCTCTGCCCTTGCGCTCAAGATAGCCTTCCTCCACATAGAGCTGCAGATCGTACTGGGCTGTGCGCACCGAAACCTGAGCGAGCTCCTGATAGTCCTTGCGGCTGAATGAGCCAAGCTCGGTAAGTTTTGGCAAAAGCTTCTGCAGTCTCGGAAATTCGGAAATATCCTTTCTTCCGTCCTGGAATTCTGCGCTGGCTTCCGCTCTTTTTGCGGGTTCAGGGTTTGCTTCCCCGGGAGCAACCTTGGTCGGAGCAGGTTTCACAGCTTCCGAAATGGATTCCGGGAGAGGAGCCGGGACGGGTGCTGGCGTTTGGGGAACAACTGCCGGGAGTACGTTGTCGGTAGCCTTTTCGTCCTGCTTCCTGCCAGCTACGTCCGGCTGCTGGGCCTTGGAAGACTTGCCTTTGCGCAATTTGCCCTTTTTGTCGTTCTGGGAAGAGTCTGCTCCGAGATGCAGGTGATGGGGCAGGATGATGTCCCCGTCGCAGAAGGCTGCAGTGCGGAAAATGGTATTGCTCAGCTCGCGCACATTGCCTGGCCAGTGGTAGTGCATGAGCTGGCTTAGGGCGCCCTTGCTCATACGAGGAATGGGCTTGTTTGAATGGGCCTGAGCGCGAGCCTCGCGCAGGAAGAACATTACAAGATAGGGGATGTCCATCTTGTGTTCGCGCAAGGGGATGGTATGGATAGTGATGACAGCCAGGCGGAAATAGAGATCCTCCCTGAAGGTCCCCTTTTGTATTTCCTCGCGCAGGTCGGCGTTGGTGGCTGCAATGACCCTGGTGTTGAAGGGAACACTTGTATCCGAGCCAAGCGGGGTGATGCGCCTGTCGGAAAGAGCACGCAAAAGAGCCTGCTGGACCTTTGGGGAGGCGTTGCCTATCTCGTCGAGCATGAGTGTGCCACCCTCGGCAGTGAGGAAAGCACCCTTGCGCGCCTCGCGCGCTTCGGTGTAGGCCCCCTTCACGTGACCAAAAAGGCTGTCCATGAGAAGGCCTTCATCGAGAGCACCACAGTTGATGGTCATGAAGGGGCCTTCGCTGTTGGCAGAATGCATGTGAATGGCGCGGCTGATCAGTTCCTTGCCAGTACCGGTTTCTCCCATGACGAGCACGTCTGCCTGGACTTTGGCTGCCTGAAGGATGTTCTGGCGCAGGTTTCGCATCTCAAGGCTCACGCCTATGATGCCGTCCGGCGGAACGGGAATTTCGGTGGGCATGTTGTGCGCTTCCTCGACCTCTATGCGGGCAGAGGCGAGGGTATTTTCCATGTCTCGCTCGTCTTCAAGATTCCGCAGCTGTTCGAGCAGGCGATTGACCGATTCGCGCACCTCCTGCACCTCCTTCGGCGCGCTGCGGTCGGGCAGGGGCTTTGCAAGGGCAGAGGAGGTGGATTCGGCTATGTCGCGACCAAGGGTTCTTAGGCTTTTGCGTATGGCCATGCCGATGAAAAAGAGGGAGACGGAAAGAAGCAGGGCTGCAACGGCACAGGCCACAAGATAGCGGCTGTGGAGCTTGGAGCGCTGGGATGCGGCAGCAAAGGATGTGTCGAGAACAACTATGCCGCCCACAATGTCCCTGCGTCCCTCGGCACCGGACATATAGGTTACCGGTGCGTAGCTGACGGTTTCGACAGGAATGCCATCCTTGTTCCAGGGAATCCTGCTTGTCTGGAATTGGCCGGCCTCGTTTTTCTGGATGTGGTTCATCATGGTCCAGTAGGAATAGTACTCGGCTCCTGGGCGAAAGCCCGGGGCATAGCCTGCCCTGCCAAAATCGCCCTGGAAGCCCGAGCGGACCATGTCGATGACGGCTGCTCTGGAATGCCCGTTCTCCTTTTGAGCCCCTGTCTCGAAGATCATCCAGCCTGCGTTGTCCACAAAAAAGGTCAGAGGCGTTTGTTCCCCCTTGCGCATGGCTACCGCGCAAGAAGAAATCGTATCGCGCAACCAGGCAAGATCCACAGAGAGGATGAGGTACCCCGCAAAGGTTCCGTCCGAGAGTGTCACAGGAGCGGTAAAGCGCATGAGCTGCAGGGTCACCTGGGTCTGCGGAGTCTTGTTGGCGGGATCGCTGAAGGAATAGGAGACCTCTGTGGGAATGGAGAGCACAACTTCGTGTTCGCCTGGCTGACGCAGGGGAAGATGGAAGGGCGAGGCAGACTGTATTTCGATCTGCTCGGGGTCAATGGCTCTCATCTTGCCCTTGTCCTGGATCCAGAGGAAGCGTTTGCTGGACAATTGTCCCAGCCCCAAAAAGGCCGCTTCGCAAAAGCGTGCATCACCCATGGCGTTGAGGGTTTCGAGTCTGCGCCAGATGCGATGCCTGAGTTCCTCGAAACTGTTCGAACCGGTTGCGAGTACTGCAATCTGGTTGCGAGTTTCCTGCAGTGTCTGGGATAGCGCAATTCCCATGCTCTGGGAGAGGATATAGGAGTTTTGCGCGATTGCGTTTGCGAGATTCTCTTCCACGTTGCGATGCGTGATTAGAAAAAGCGCAACCAGGATTATCAGGGGAAATGGCAGGCAAAAAAGCATCAGCCTGCGGACAAGCCCGGATTTGCCCCAAAAGCGGGGTTTGGAAACGCGAAAAAGGCGCGGAGAAAAGTGCAGATCAGACATTGCGCGACTCCGGTGATGGTGACACGCCTTGTGTAGCATTGGAACAGTCAATTTGCAACTTTTTTCACAAGACACGGGGCTTGCATGGGTTTCTAAAAAATTTTTTCGCGCAAAATCACGCAATGGCACGCTTTATGCTACATGCCAGCTGGATTTCGAATTGATGCGCATTCACCCCATAATCAGGACTTGCGCTCAAGTCTCAGAACGATTTGACAAGGAGAGAGTCATGACGAAGCTGAGAAAACTGTCACTGAAAGTTTCAGCGTGGTTCGTAGGCTGTCTGGCAACAATGTTGCTGATAGCCCCTGGTTTGGCCGTTGCTGCCAAGAAGGCGGCAGCCAACGTGGTTATTGTCGCTGACACCAGGCGCCTCGACGGCATTCTGCTGTGGTGGGCCCAGATGTACAATGACAGCCATCTGTACTTCATGCTTCTGACCATCGTCATCATTCCGATTACCGGTTGTGTGTTCGGTATGCTGGCTGACCTGGTCATGAATCACATCGGCATCGACCTCAAGCACAGGAAAGCGGCCGAATAGGGAGGTACATTATGGACTGGTTGTATGTTTTGATGCCCATTTCCGGCTGCACCGTTTTCTGGCCCGGCCTCATCATCCTGGGTCTTGGTGTCGGCATCATCGGCGGCTTCTTCGGCATGGGCGGCGCCTGGATGGTTACCCCCGGCCTGAACATCCTTGGTTTCCCGATGGCCTTCGCCATTGGTACCGACGTGGCTCACATGGCTGGTAAATCCCTTATTTCCACCATGCGTCACGGCCGCTTCGGCAACGTTGACTACAAGCTCGGTCTGACAATGCTTGTCGGTACCGTGGTGGGCGTGGAAATCGGCGCCCAGATAGTCATGCAGCTCGAACGCCTCGGCAGCGTCGATCAGGTTGTCCGCTGGCTCTACGTTGTCCTGCTCATCCTCATGGCCTGGATGGTCTTCCATGACGTGGCCCTGCGCAAGAAGAAGGAACGCGAAGCCGCTGCCAAGGGCGAAGTCCTTGACGAAAAGGCCACCGGCCTTGACTGGGCTACCAAGCTCCACGCCATCAAGATCCCCCCGATGGTCCACTTCCATCAGGCCGGCATCTACTGCTCCGCATGGCTCCCCATCTGCGTGTCCTTCCTCACTGGCGTTCTCGCCGGTATCCTCGGCATCGGCGGCGGCCTCATCCGTATGCCCGCCCTGGTGTACCTCGTTGGCTGCCCGACCCACATCGCAGTCGGCACCGACCTCTTTGAAGTTGCCATCTCCGGCCTGTACGGCGCTGCCACCTACACCCTGAAGGGGCGTACCGAACTGGTTGCCGCTCTTATCATGCTCATCGGTGCTGCCGTTGGCGCCCAGATTGGCGCAGTTGCCACAAAGTACATCAAGGGCTACGGCATCCGCACAGCCTTCGGCCTGGCCGTCCTCGGCTGCCTGTGCTCCGTTGTCCTCAAGCTGATACAGCCCTACTTCCCCGCCTACGCTGGCTTCATCAACGGCGTGTCCACTGTGGTGGTGCTCGGCTTCGTGTCCGGTATCTCCATCTACATCGCCGCCAAGATGGTCCAGGGTGCCAAGCAGGAACTCGCGGAAAAGAGACGCGCTGCGCAGAACTAGGAGGACATCATGAGAACGTATTACAAGATATTGGCTTTGTTCGTCCTCTGCCTCGGCCTGGCTGCATGCGAGTTCGGACAGGTTGAACAGGGGCGCTGTGTGGCCTACGACGCCAGCAAACAGACCTTTACCATGGTCCTGGACGTCAATCACGATGTGCAGAATCCTTCCTACACCGGTGGTGTGATGACCTACACCATGCCCGCAGATCCTGCTGAAATCGGCCCCGAGCCCGTTCCCGGCGGACGCGTGCAGATCAACACCGAGAAGAGCGAAGTGATCATCTTCAGGGATGGCAAGCTTGAGACCGTCAAGGTCGAGTTCACCGACATCCAGAAGAACATCCTGCCCTCCAACCCCAAGGTTGCCGGCCACAAGTTCCCTGTCATCGACAAGGACAACGGCACCATCACCGAATACTCCAAGCGCCTGCATGAAATCGTCACCTTCAAGGTGCCCGCAGAATACCTTGAGCTGCCCCCCAGCACTTGGGAAGCCGGCGACGAATGCCGCATTTACTACAAGGAAAATGCCAAGCATCAGGCCCTGCGCTTCATGAACGTGTCTAAGACGAACATCTTCAAGAAGTAGCAATCCTACATTGATGTATCCCCCTTGGCGGGGCTCCCATTGGGGGCCCCGCCTAAGGGAGAAGGAGTGTAAAAATGAGAAGAAACAGCACAGACAATCAGTACAAGAGAACCATATGGCTGTGTGCCATCCGCGTAGCAGCAAATCTGGTCATGCTGGCTGCCGTGTGTGTTGCCATGTATCAGTCCTATCTGAATCCGGCTTCTTCTCTTTCCGTTTTCTGCCAGTACTTTTTCGGCATCACCATCGTGACATGGACTGCGGCAAGGTTTGCCTGTTCCCGTGTGCGCATGATGTACGCCGATGCGGACGAAGGACTTGTACGCCTGCCGGGCCACAAGAAACATTCCCTTGTGCACTGGAAGGTGGCCGAATCTTCCCTGTGTGTGCAGCGCCCCACACAGATCGCGCTCTAAAAATCTCCACAGACATCCCGCTTGTCGGCTCCCCTTGCCCGGCAAGTGGGGATGTCACCCTACACTGCCCCATTGGTTTGCGGGCAGTTTTTTTTTGCCCTCTTGCCTTTGCCTGAATGTCACAAGCATTGTGCTTGCCCAAGAGGCTGCTTCCATCTATTCTTGCAAAGGACAAATTCACAGGAAGGTAGATATATGCAAGCACAGACCCCTCAAACACCCCCGAGTGACGCCCACGAGGAACAGATGGTCAGGGACAGTATCCCGCTGGCCGAAAGCCCGGAATGGCTGCTTTACTCCGGCGCACGCAACAGGCAGCGCCTTGCGGGCGTTTTTGCCGCGGTGCTCCTTATTCTGGCCTTTGTGGTTCTGGCAGACGGTCTCTTGTCGCGCATGCGCGGGGGCGGATCCTACAGACTGGAAATGCTGCCTGGCACAAGCGAGGCAGTTTCCGGCCCCATGGGCAGCGGGCCTGCGCTTGCAAGCGAGATGCGCGCCTTCCCGATTCCGGCCGACGCCCCTCTTTCCTTCGAGTTTCAGGGCTTTTTCACAAGCTACTGGTTCGGAACAGGCATGTGGCGCGGCCTTGTGCATGTGAGTGAAACAGCACCCAGTGGAACCTATGCCCTGGCTGTGGGCATCGAGGGGCAGCCATCCTCTTCCTTCCAGACCTATACCATCAGTGTGGCTGCAAGCGCGCGGGAGCAGGATCGGGCCTCGCTTTCCATGGTTAGGCGCTACACAGGTTTCAATCCCTTCTACCTGGCAGCCATATTTGGTGTTTTTGGCATAGGTACGGGCATATCCAGCTTCTTTTTGGGCAGAAGACAAAACGCCCTTTTGCGGGATCTTGGCCTTGCCGAGATAGTGCGCGTCCAGCCAGAAGGCAATTTTATGCGTGTCTATGCAGTACAGGGAAAGCGCGAGGTTACGGGCAAGAGCTTTGTGGCCTACGACAGGGACATGAATCGTCTTGGCAAGGTTATCTACGACGAGGAAAAGAACGGTATTGCCAGCTGTCTCTTTATTCCTGCGGACCACGGGCTTCCCTCTTCCGGATCTTTTATAGCCTTCTGGGAAAGGGAGGATTTTGTGGGAACTCCCATGCGCAGGGGAGTCTTTTCTCCTCTCATTGAAAGGGGCATGCAGGGCATGCATGACAAAAAGGGCTGCTGCAAACAGGAAGAAGGAAGCCGGGACACTGATAATCGGCATACCAGGAACGGGCAATAGTTCCGGATCCATGCGTACGGCCACAGGGCTTTGCTGTCAGGAACGCAAGGTATATGTTTTTTGAGGATGCGAAAAAGGCCGAACACAGAATTGGGCCAAGGAGCAACATCCATGAGTGCAAGGAATGGCAAAAGCAGGACAGGGGCAGCACAACAGGCTGGCAAAAGGCAAAGGGATGACCTGTGTCCCTGCGGCAGTGGCAAGAGCTACAAGGAGTGCTGTGGACCCTACCATGGGCTCATGTATTGGCCAGAGGATGCCGAGACTCTGGTTCGTGCCCGTTTTTCGGCCTATTGCCTGCAGAACTGGGATTTTCTCAAGGGAACAGAGTACTACGACGAGGTCCCGGGCGAGAATACCTATGCATGCGAGGATATGGAAAAGGAAGCCAGGGAGGAAGGAAGGACCTGGAGTTCCTTGCGCATACTCGAGAGTGGCAGGGACAAGGACAGTGCGTATGAGTATGTGCGCTACGAATATACGCTCATGGATCCCAAGACCGGTGTGGAATACTGGGAACAAAAGGACTATTTGACCACGATAGACGGGAAAATATACTATACTACAGGGACAGACTTTATCGAGCGTGAGGCCCCAAGGTCAGAGTCAGATTTCTTGCGCCCTGCTGATGACGACAAGTGTCCCTGTGGCAGTGGCAAAAAGTATGGCAAATGCTGCGGTCCATATCTTGATGGCCTGCGCTGGCCCAGGGACGCCAAAACCCTGGTGCGTGCGCGCTTTGCTGCATATCGTCTGCAAGACTGGGATTTTCTGAATACTACGGAACACCTTGACGAGAACCCCGGCGAGACAACGTACTCGCTTGCAGACCTGCAGGAGGCATCGGCAAGCGGATGCACCTGGAGTGGACTGCGTATACTGGATGGCGGCAGAGATGATGACGGCTACGAGTTTGTGGAGTACGAATACAAGACAGAAGAGCCGGATGAGGGGGAGAGGAGAGTTGAGCAGAGGGACTATTTTGCTACCATAGACGGGAAAGTGTACTACACTACGGGGAAGGACCTCATTGACTCCGAGTATCTGGATGATACCGGGGGTGATGCTGATGCCCTGAAGACTTCCCATACGCCCTTTGAAAAGCCGGATCCCGACGCTTGTCCCTGCAGCAGTGGCAAAAAGTATGACGAATGCTGTGGTCCGTATCTTGAAGGCAAGAATTGGCCTGAAGATGTGGAGACCATGGTTCGTACGCGCTACACTGCCTGTGTACATCGTGACAGGGAGTATCTGGACAAGACTGCCAGGCTGTACACTCCCGAGGAAGAACATTTTTCCACGCAATATCTTCAGCAATATCTTGACGATCCGCAAATGCATTTCTTCACTTTTATCCTGTATAACAAGGGGGTGGACAGCGAAGGAAGGGAATTTGCAGACTGGAAGGCTCTGGCCGTAAGGTCCGAGGACGTGAAGGCTGGGCAATGGGTGGAGCGATCCCTCTGTGAGCGCATAGATGGGAAACTCTACTATGTAGACTCTTCTGCAACACCAAGGAGCGAATACAGGATTGCCCAAAGGGGGTATCCCTGCCCCTGTAGCAGTATGGAGCCGTACGAAAAGTGCTGCGCCCCGTATCTTGAAGGGAAACTGTGGCCAGAAGACGCCAAAACCATGGCGCGCACCCGTTTCTGTGCCCTTGCCTGCAACAACTGGGAGTATCTTGAGCGCACAGCCCTGCCCAGGGAGGGGAGAATCTTCTTTAGACCGGAAGAGCTGAATGCTCTTGCGGATGCTTGCGACATTGCGTGGGGATCAATGGATTCCCTTGAGCGCGGGGAGAAGGACGGCGAAGAATATCTGGAAAATCTGTACTTTGGAGAGATGCTGGACGGGGACATTCAATTGGAGACGCGCTGCTACTACAGGCGTGTTGACGGCAAAATCTACTATACCGGCTCAGAATCAGAAGACATACTATCCGAAGGACGCGATATACTCTGCCCCTGCAAAACGGGCAGGTACTTTGACGATGACTGGAGGTACTATCAGGAGTGTTGCGCACCGTATCACGATGGTTCCCGTCTGCCTGAAGATGCACTGACCTTTATGCGCACACGTATAAGCGCCATGAAGCTTGGCAGACGAGACTATCTTGAAAGGACATCCCGTCTCAAATATGGGGAAGACCCCCTGTCTTGCGATATGCTGATCATGCTCTATCGTATGGGGCTGATTTTGAGTGATCTCAAACAGTACTCGCAGGGTACAGACGAGCAGGGGCGCAACTACATTGATGGCACAGTTTGCTGGCTGGACTGCGAGGCGACATATCCACATGTTGCACGCTATTATTACGAAACAGAAGACGGCAGGTTTTTCTATACGGGCATGCGCGAGCTGACCTGGGAGGAAGCTGCCGAAGCCGGAGATTTTGCATTCCCCTGTCCCTGCGGAAGCGGACAGACATACGGAGAATGCTGCGCAAGGTACATTACCGGAGCAGAAGAGCCAGAGGATGCCGTCAGCTTTGTACGGGCAAGATGTTGTGCCTTTGCCATGGCAGTATTGCCTGATTTTCCTCAATTGGAGCCAGAGATGCTCGACTTTGACGAGGACGACAGGCGCAACCCCAATCTGAGGGATATCCTGCAAGAGTTCAGCACAGATTATACAGATATCCATGTGAAGCAAATGGTTATCTTGGGGAGGGGCAGAGAAGACCTTGGGGACAGTCAGCTGGATCTGGCTGCCCTGGACCTGGGTCTGGAGCACATGGAGTATGTGGACTATCAACTCGACTGTACTGCCGTGTACGAATGGCAGCCGTACGATGAAGATGGTGCTGACGATGACGAGTACGATGAAAAGTACGACGTTCAGGAGCACAGGATTCTCGAGAGGGCCTTGTTCGTAAGCTTTGAGGGAAAACTGATCTATCTTGGAGGTGTTCCCTTGAGCGCAAGGCCTGTCCGTCGTGCCCCCAAGGTGGGAAGAAACGATCCCTGCCCCTGTGGCAGCGGCAAGAAATACAAGAAATGCTGCGGCAAGAATGTGTAAGGATTTTTGCCTGCACAAACTGCAAAATACTCTCAAGAAGGAGGAGGCGCTTCCCGGGGACGGGAGCAAGGGCGCCGCAATTTGACCATGCCTGATACAGAAAGAATCGAAAGCACACCGGAACTGGAAAATACTGCTGCCTGCCCCTGCGGCAGTGGCAAGAGTTACGAGGAGTGCTGTGCCCCGTACCACGAGGAAAAATGCTGGCCCCAGGATACGCTTACCATGCTTCGGACCCGCTACTGCGCCTATGCAGTGGGCGCCTGGGACTATCTGGAAAAGACCGCCTGGCAGAGCGAGGACGAGGAGCCTGTAACTGCCGAGATGCTGAAAGAGCGCAGTGAAGGCATTGACTGGCTCGGTCTTAGCATTCTTCAGAGCGGCAGGGACGAGGAAGAGGGCTGTGACTACGTAGACTACATGGCAGCCTACGTTGTGGACGGAGTAGCCAGGGAGATAGGCGAGCACGCCTACTTCAAGACTGTCGAGGACAAGCTCTACTACACCGGTGGCGTACCCCTTGTCCGTGAGCCTGTTCGCCGCGAGGCCCCGAAGGTGGGGAGAAACGATCCCTGCCCCTGTGGCAGCGGCAAGAAATACAAGAAGTGCTGTGGCAAGAATGCCTGATGGCGCAAGCATCGGGCATACTCTCTTTTTTTGCAAACACTGGAGTGACTTATGGCCTATCTGGAATGGTCCAGGGCCTGCACGGCCCGGGTTCGTGAAAGCCATGTACAATCCCTTGGCGCAAGGGCGCAGGAACTCTCCCTGCGTCTTGCCAGAGAAGTGGATGCGGGACTCCTTCCCTTCCTGCGCATGGGCTATGTGGAAACATTGAAGCGCGACATGCCCCGTCTTGTGGAAAAGACAAGGCCCTACAAGCATATGCTGGTCCTTGGCATAGGTGGCTCTGCCCTTGGCACAAGGGCCATGCAAAAGGCCTTTGCAAGGGGTGTGGACATGCCCGGCCACGGCGGCCACGAGGGCAAGCAGATCTGGATTGCCGACAATGTCTGCCCGACAACCCTTGGCGACTGGTTCAAACTGCTGGATCCGCAAAGAACCGTTGTTGTGACCATCTCCAAATCCGGCGGCACCATCGAGACCATTTCCCAGTACTTTTTGGCCAGGGAATGGCTGCAAAAGGCCCTGAGAGAGGCCTGGAAGGATCACATGATCGTGGTCACGGACGAAGCAAAGGGCTTCTTGCGCGAAGAGGCTCGCGAGCACGGCCTGGATTCTCTGGAAGTGCCGGACAATCTCGGCGGCCGCTATTCTGCCCTCTCCGCAGTGGGTCTTCTGCCCGCAGCCTTCCTTGGCATAGACTGGGAAGCTCTGCTTGAGGGCGCAGCCTCCCTGGCAAGGCCCCTGGTGGAAAACCCGGGTTCCCTTGCCACCCACCCCTCCATGGCCCTGGCCTCCTGGGCAAAGGCCCTTGAGGACTACGGCTACACCGACCTCATCTTCTTCTGCTACGAGCCGCTCTTTGCGATGTACGGCCCCTGGTTTGCACAGCTGTGGGCCGAAAGCCTTGGCAAGGAAGGCCTTGGTACCATGCCTGTGCCAGCGACAGGCGTCACGGATCAGCATTCCGTAAACCAGATGTTTTTGGACGGCATACGCAACAAGGCCTGCCTCTTTGTCACAAGCTCCAGACACAATAGCGGTCCCACCTTCCCGGCGGCCCTTCCCAAGGGATGGGAGTTCCTTTCCGGCAAGCCCTTCTCCTGCCTGCTTGAGGCAGAAGCCCTGGGTACACGCATGGCGCTTTCCATGCACGATGTTCCCCTTGTGCAGATTTGCCTTGACGATGCCTCGGAAAAATCCGGGGGCAAGCTCATGATGCTCCTTGAGATTGCCACTGTGCTCACAGGCTGGCTCATGGGCATCAATCCTTTGGATCAGCCGGCAGTAGAGCTGGGCAAGCGCCTTGCCAATGCCCGCCTTGGCAAGCCGGATTACGCAGAGGAAGAGGCTCTTCTTGAGCGATATCTGAAGACTGCAGAGAAAAGGCAGGACTTCTAGCCAAAACAGGGAGGCAGGGACATGCCGGACAACAGGGGAATGGACGGACAGGCTGGAAACGGCCAGACAAACGGCAAGACCGGGGGCCTGTTTCGCGCAGGTATGCTGCACGGCGACGGGGGACTGTCGCTTAGCTACGCCCGTACCCTTTCCTGGCTGTCCCTGCTCGTGGTTTTGCTCGTGAGCCTTGGGCTCTCCTTCTTTATTTCCAACCAGGCCAGGCAGACGCTCATGGAGCGCCAGGAGGGCTTTGCCCTGCTTCTGGCCCAGAATCTGAACAACCAGATCTTCCAGCGTTTTGCAGTGCCCACCATCCTTGCCTACGGGCACATAGCCCTGCGCCAGGAAGAGCAGCACGACCGCCTGGACGGGGTGGTCCGCTCGGTTATCGAGGGACTGCCCGTGTCCAGACTGCGCGTGTACGACTTCAATCGCGTTGTGGCCTATTCCACGGACCCAGCAGAAATAGGGCGCAAGGGGCTGGCCCCCTTGAACATTGGGGGTGCCTTTCAGGGCGAGCTTCTGAAACCGGAGACGGTGTCGGACATCGAAGAGTGGAAGATGCCGCTGCACTGGCCCCTGAAGCCCAATACAGTCAAGCTGCGCGTCCTCTATCCCCTGCGCGGCGACGCCTACAATACAGGCGCATCCCCTGTGCTGGGGGTTCTTGAGCTCACCCAGGACATTACGGCAGACTACGCACAGGTTTTGCTCTTTCAGGCGGCCATCGTGATAATGTGCCTCATGTCCTCCATCATAATGTTCATTCTGCTCATAATCATCATCCACAGGGCGGAGCGTGTCCTGAGCCTTCGCATGCAGAAGAACATGCAGCTGGAAAAGGAATTGCAGAGCACGGAAAGGCTTGTGAGCATGGGGCGCGTTGTGGCAAGCATAGCCCACGAGATACGCAATCCCCTGGGTATCATCCGCTCCACAGCGGAGCTTTTGCAAAGACGCGCGTCCAGCAAATCGGACAAGGGCACAACCCTGCTCCTTCAGGCCATATACGACGAGTCGTTGCGTCTGTCCCAGACAGTGAACGATTTTCTCGACTACGCAAGGCCCAGGCAACCCAAACAGGATCCGGTTGACCTTGGGCTTGTGCTCAGGCAGATTCTGGCCTTTGTAGAGGGAGACTTTGCCAGGGACAACATAGTGGTCGAACCCAAAATGTGCGATCACCTGTGGGTTTTGGGAGACAAGGATTTGCTCTACAGGGCACTCTACAACGTGCTTGTGAATGGCCGCCAGGCCATGAAGAAGGACGGGACCCTAGTCATCCGCACCTTCGAGCGCGACAATTGGGCAGTGGTCGAGGTCACGGACTCTGGACCCGGCTTTGACCCGGACACCATAGACAAGCTCTTCGAACCCTTCTTCACCACCAAGGACGCTGGCACAGGCCTTGGCCTTCCCATTGTCCGCTCCATCATCGAATCCCATGGCGGCAGCGTCCACCTTTCCAACGCAGAGGAAGGCGGAGCCAGGGTGGAAGTGCTCCTTCCCCTGGTCGCAATGGAGAATCCAAACGAGGCAGAGTCGCAAAAGAACCTGCCCTCCTGAGTGCGAAGACATATATATCAGTGCGGAATGACACATATATTACAAATTTTGTATATAAATATTTTTGAAAATCCGTATATCCGCATACTGACATAATGAAGGCGGAACGCCTTTTTTGCCTATCGCGCAACGACAAATTAAATCGCGCAATCGTGCAATCGCGCAAGCAAGAATTGCGCGATTCGGAAGCCGAGAGCTGAAGCACGCTTCTCTGAATGCGCGAAAATCCGGGTTTCGGGACATCCGATTTGGCATGCAGACTCAGCCTGCAAACTCAGAATACAGACTCGCAACAGAGCATCATCATATATCCATACAGAGGTTCTCATCATGTCCGAAAATGCCCATATTCTCGTCATAGACGATGAAAAGAACTATCTTCTTGTGCTGCAGACCCTGCTTGAGGACGCGGGCTATACAGTGACAGCCATCAACGATCCCGTCACTGCCCTGACCTTCTTGCAGGAAAGCGAAGTGGACGTTGTGGTGACGGACATGAAAATGCCCCATGTGTCTGGTGTGGAAATTTTGATGCAGGTCAAAAAGCAGCTGCCCCACATACCGGTGCTCATCATGACTGCCTTCGGAACCATCGAAAGCGCAGTGGAAACCATGAAATACGGGGCCTTCGACTACATCACAAAACCCTTTTCCAATGACGAGCTTCTGCTCTCCATCCACAATGCGGTAGAACTCTCCCATGCCCACCGCCAGTACAGGCTGTTGCAGGAGGCCATGCAGGAGCGCTTTGGCGTGCACACCCTTGTGGGCAGAAGCAAGAACATTTCAAGCGTGCGGCAAAAGATCGAGCGCACTGCTCCTGGCAGAACCACTGTGCTCATCACTGGCGAGACAGGGACAGGCAAGGAAATGGCAGCCCGCGCCATACACCTTGCGAGCCCCCGCAAGGACAAGCCCTTTGTGGCTGTGGACTGCACATCGCTTTCTCCAGAGGCCCTTGAGCGCGAGCTCTTTGGCAGCGAGATTCCCTCCTCTGTGGAGGGCAGCCCAGCCATACAGCGCGGCCGCATAGAGCAGGCAGAGGGCGGGACACTCTTTTTGGACGAGCTTGCTGCCCTCTCCCCCGATTTGCAGGTCAAGCTTTTGCGCGTCCTGCAGGATCGCAGCCTGCAGCGTGTGGGTGGCACCCAGACCATCAACGTGGACGTGCGCTTTTGCATGGCAACGACCTGCGAGCTGCAAAAGAAGGTGGAGGAGGGGGTATTTCGCGAGGACCTCTACTACCGCGTGAATGTGGTTCAGCTGCACATGTCGCCCTTGCGCGAAAGAAGAGAGGACATCCCGCTGCTCATAGCCCACTTTGTGGACAAGATCCGCCAGGACAACAACATGACAGAGGTGAAGAGCTTTTCCACCAAGGCTCTCAACTACCTGACTGGCTACGACTGGCCGGGAAACATACGCCAGCTTGAAAACATAGTGGAAAACTGCATGGTTCTCGTTCCGGGGCAGGTCATTGACGAGGAGGATCTGCCAGCGGAAATCCGTGACGAGGAATCCCAGTTCAAGAGCGCAGTGGACCTTCTGCCGGTCCAGCTGGATCTTGTGGCAACCCTGAACAAGATAGAGGCTGCCATCATACGCAGGGCATTGGTTCGGGCAGACCTTGTCCAGGTGAAGGCTGCGGAGCTATTGAACATCTCCAAGAGTCTTTTGCAGTACAAACTCAAAAAGTATGGCATCACAGGACACTAGGCCGCACAAAAAGCCATGGAAAAGCCGGATCCGCAAAGCATCCCCAACTCGCCCGGAGTCTATCTCTACCGGGACGAGGGGGCTCACGTCATCTATGTCGGCAAGGCACGTATCTTGAGAAGACGCGTGCTCTCCTATTTTCGCAGCGACATTCCGGCCAAGACCGCGGCCATGCTGTCCCATGCCAAGAGTCTTGAGTATCTGACCACCACCACGGACAAGGAAGCCTTCTTGCTTGAGGCAAGCCTCATCAAGAAGTACAGGCCCCACTACAATATCCTGTTGCGCGACGACAAGCAGTACGCGCTCTTTCGTCTGGACGTAAAGGCAAAATATCCGCGCCTTGAGATAGTGCGTCACGCAAGACGCGATCAGGCCCGCTACTTTGGTCCCTTTACCTCGGCGCTGTCTGCAAGGCAGACCTGGAAGCTTTTGCACAAGGCCTTTCCCCTGCGCAGATGTACGGACAGGGCCATGCGCAATCGCGTGCGCCCCTGCCTCTACCACCACATGGGACAGTGTCTTGCTCCCTGCATGGGCAATGTGGCGGAAAAGGACTACCACGAGCACGTGGACCACGTCTGCCAGGTGCTTTCCGGAAAGGCGGACACCTTCCTTGCAGATCTGAAGGAGAAGATGCTGAAAGCATCGGACGATCTGGAGTTCGAACAGGCTGCCTTCTACCGCGATCAGATACAGGCTGTGGAGCGGACCATCGAGCAGCAGGCAGTGGTTTTGCCCAAGGGCGGGGACATGGACGTCATTGGCCTCTACGCTGCAGAGGAGGGGCTTGCCCTTGGCATCATCTTTGTGCGCTCTGGCGCTGTCATGGACGGTCGGGCCTTTTTCTGGCAGGGCCTGGACTTTGGCGACGCATCCGAGCTCCTCTTCAGCTTTGTGGGCCAGTTCTATATAGACGCGCTTCCCCCTGGACGCATACTCCTTCCTTGGATTCCCAGGGATGGGGAGGACAGTGATGCAGACGAGACCGGCACGGCTTCCGGAACATCTTCCGGAACCTCGAGGGATGTCCTTGAGCAGGGACTTTCCGAAAGGCGCGGGGGGCCGGTGCGCCTGGTCGCTCCGCAAAACGCGGCGGACAACAGGCTGGTGGACATAGCCCAGGGCAATGCCAGGGAGGAGGCATTGCGCAGGAAAAGGGCAGCGCAATACGGGCCCTTGCCAAGCATTGCAAGGCTTTTGCACCTTGAAAAGAATCTTTCCCGCATAGAGTGCGTGGATGTGTCCCACACGCAGGGAAAGCAGACCAGGGTGGGCCTTGTGGTCTACACGGAGGGTGTTGCGGACCGAAAGTTGTGGCGTGTGTACAACATGCCGGACAGCAACGACGACTACCAGACCCTGCATGCCTGGGTGGCAAGGCGCCTTGAAAGCGGACCACCCTGGCCGGATCTTTTGCTTGTGGACGGCGGACGCGGTCAGGTGGCCTCGGTTGTGCGCGCTCTGAAGGAAAAAGGCTCGGAAGACCTCTTTGCCGTGGCAGGCATAGCCAAGGCCAGGGACGAGGAGGGGCATGCGGACAGGCGTGCAGGCAATGTGGCGGACCGCATCTTTGTGCCAGGGCGTTCAAACCCGCTTCCCTTTCGCGAGGGAAGCCCGGAGCTGCTCTTCCTGCAGAGTGTGCGCGACAGCACCCACCACTTTGCCATCACAAGCCACAGGAAGGCCAGATCGCGCACGGCTCTTTCTGCAGAGCTCATGCGCCTGCCAGGCATTGGTGCTGCCACGGCAAGGCTGCTCTGGGACCATTTCTCATCTCTTTCAGCCATGCAAAAGGCAAGCATTGACGAGCTTGCGACCATACCTGGCATAGGAAAGGCCAGGGCCCAAAAGATCGCGGCCTGTCTGGCAGATCTTGCCGGGGAAGGCAGCAGAAGGGACTGAGGCCCTGCGGTACTGCTTTCGTCTCTTGCGCCCGTCTTTTTTTGCCCCTGGCAGGAACAAGGGCAAAATCTCATTGACAGGCCAGTGCGGGCAAGGATAGAGGCTTGCGCAACATTTGGCAGCCACAAAGCGCGCCTTTTCCTCATTCTCCCCTTTCCCCCTTTTTGATGATCTCTTCCCGGTCGTTTGTTCCATGTCGTCCGCACTTGTTTTGCACAGGCCTTTGCTGCTTGTCCTTTGTACCATTTTCTGGGAATGCCTTGTTCTTTCCCAGGCATCTTCCCTGTTAAGCGCACCATTGCTCAATCTGGAAAAGTACCTGTATCTTCAGCAAAACAGCCAGGATCCGCCAAATCCCGACGACGCAGGGCAAGCTGGAAGAACCGCACAGCCAGGCGAAGCAGCCATCCGCGCGCAGGGCGGGGCTGGCCAGACGGCTGTGACGAAAGCTCTCCTTGAGCGCACTGGGCGCAGACACAGTCCCGACATACTCTTTCAGTACCCTCGCTTTGGCAGGAGTGACGTTGACCGGGACATAGAGGCCTGGGTCTGGCATCTGGCCTCCACCTTCGAAAACGACTTTTCCTCCCCGGAACTGGGCAGGACAGGCGTTTTGCAGGAAGACTACAATGTGGCCTGGCTCAATGCGAGCTACACTGTCTTCAGGGCATCCTCTGTCTGTGCGAGTGTGGTCTTTGACGTGTGGATGCACACGGGCTCATCGCGCTTGAGCCAGGACATCCTCACCCTGAACTACAATCTCTTGAGCGGGCAGAGGCTGAACATAGTGGACATATTCGAGAATGTGGACACTGCCCTGCGCATCCTTTCCCGCGAGTCGCGCAAGCAACTTTTGCAGGGTGCCGGCAGGCTCCTGCAGGAAGACATAGAAGACGGAACCCTTCCCCTGCCGGAAAACTTTGCGAGCATAGCCCTTACAAGCCGCGGGATCCGGGTGTACTTTCAGCCCTATCAGGTGATGCGCATGCCGGACGCGAAGGATGTGGAAATCCCCCTGGAAACCCTCATGCCCGCTGGTCCACTGCTTGCGCTGTGGGGCAGGGAGTAGGCCGGGCTTGGGCCGCGCGCGATGGCGGCCCGGACAAATTTTTTTAGGAGGTGGCGTTTGACAAGCCTGAAAGCCCAAGGGGCGTTCAAGCTTGCGCCAAAAGAGCATGAACAATTTGATACAAAAGGCTACGGACCTTCTGCAGGGCAGGGGCAGGCTGCTCTTTCTGACCAGATTCGGCTCGGATCTCTACGGTACAAGGGTGGAGGGCATTTCGGACACGGATGTGCGCGGCATATTCCTGCCCATGGATGTGCCAGCCTCTCTGGAAGAGGCCTGCATGCAAAAGGGTGTGCACTCTTCGACCAGTGTGTCCGACCAGAAAAACGGACCCCAAGACGAGGACATGGATCTTCTGCCCCTTGAGCGCTGGCTTTGCCAGATGCTGCCCCTGGGCAACACGGGTGCCCTGGATCTGCTCTTTGCGCCGACCAATCCCTCCTGCACACTGTACTGCCACGAGGGCATGCGGGAAGTGTTCGACAATGCCAAAACCTTTCTGAACCTCGCAAATGGCACAGGCTGCCTTGCCTACTGCCAGGGTCAGGGCAAGAGCTACGGCATGGCAGGCACGCGCCTTGGCGTGCTCTACCGCGCGCTGCGCATCCTGGAAAGGGTGGACGGCAGAAAGCGCCTTGAAGAGGTGGCAGAGGAAATTGTGGCTGAAATCGCCACCCCGCAGTACTGCAAGCTGGCAGAGGACAGGGGACTGGTTCTTGCGGAACAGTGGCACATGGGCCGCACAAGGGTGGACGAAGTCTTGCCGCGCCTCAAAAAGACATTGCAGCCCAATATCGAGCGCATAGAGCTTGCAAGAGAAGACAGGGATATAGACTGGAAGGCCATGTCCCATGCTGTGCGCGCCATACGCCAGCAGGAAGAGCTCCTTAGCACAGGTACCCTGCGCTATCCCCTGGCCTGCAGGGAGGAGATCTTGCGCATCAAGAAGGGCGAGTGCACCTTTGCCGAGGTCGAGGAGCTGGTACGTTCCGGCCTGGCTTCCCTTGAGGAAATGCGCAAGGTCTCGGCCTTTGTCACCAGCCCCGACTTTGAAAGGATTTTTGCCGAGGCAAAAAGGGTGCGCAAACTGTGCCAGGGCCAGGCCTAGCCTGAACGCCTTTTTTGATTTTTCCCATTTCCCTGCCGCCCGAACGAGGACCGAATATGAAGATACAGTGCCCCAACTGCGCCTACACCAGAGAAATGGCAGACGAGCGCATCCCTTCAGGCGTTGTGACAGCGCGCTGCCCGCAGTGCGGCCAGACCTTCCGCTTTTCCAGGGAGAGTGCAGACAGCGAGCAGGAGACAAGGCCCTCTGCAGTGCGCCTTTCCTCGTTGTGCAAGGACAGGGACGCTGAAAGGCCAGATCCGGACACTGCCCCGAAGGCGGATGCCGAAGTCAGTGTTTCCCAAAAGGACGCGGCCCCGGATCTTCCCCAGGGCGCAGTCGTGCACGAGCAGGAGGAAAACCTCTTTGCAAGGCCCCTTGCGAGGAAGGGTGACGAGAACACAGAAAATCCGGATGTCCGCAATGTCCGCGTTGACGAGACAGGGACATATCGTGAAGAGCCCCTGAAGCGTGAAGATCGCAAGAAGCCAGAGGCTATCGGGGCTTCCGAGGCCCCCGAGAACCCTGAGGATCGCGTGCACACGGAAGACGAGGAGGGTTGGAGCTTCAACCCCTGGGAGTGCGCTCGCACCCTGCAGGAATACGTGCCTGCCCTCTACCAGACCTGCCTGCGCGTCATGTTTGCACCGCAGCGCTTCTTTGCGGGGATCGTTCCGAGATCGGGCCTGCTTGCCCTGGCCTTCTTCCTCGCCATCTGTGTCTTGCAAACCCTCATAGAGCATGTGTGGAGCATAGCCTTTTTCAGCTATATCATGCCCACCACCACGGATCCGGAACTGCGTCAGCTGGGCGAGCTCATCTCCGGCAAGGGGAATTTCCTTTTCTGGCTTGTGTTGCGCTGCGTCATGCTCTGCCTGCAGCTCTACATCTATACGGCCATACTTTTTTTGTGCTGGCGCCTTTTAGCACGCGCACAAGCGGACTTTTCCGTCATACTGCAGGTCTTGTGCTACGCGCAGGCTCCGCTCATTCTCTGCATCATTCCAGGCGTTGGCACCATTGCCGGCATGATCTGGAGCTTTGTGTGTGCGCTTGTCGGCTGCAAGGTGGCCCTGCGTCTTTCTTGGGCACAGACAATCCTTGGCGCTGCCCCGCTCGTTTTGCTCATCGCCTTTTCCTACATGCACTTCATGTCCCTTCTCTAGCCTCAAGCTTAGACCATTGCCCAAGGCTCAAGGACAAAAAAACAGACCCTGCGGACAAAAAGCCCGCGGGGTCTTTTGTTGTGCAAAAAAAGAAGGGGCAGTGGAGGAATGAGGCAAGCAACGAGAAGATATTGTCTTTCTGACAGACATAAGCGAGCGTGAATTTGGCAAGAACAAGAGCGAAAAATGCAGGGAAATGTTTCACACGAAGTGAAAGAAAGGGGCAGGAACAGGGAACAGCGTCTTGTGAAATAGGGAACAAGTTTTGCATTTCCGTACAGAAAGTGTCCCAAGACTGCATCTGTCATTGACATTTTTTGCCAGTCTACTAATGTACAAGCAAGTCAGGTGCGCTGACTTTTCTCTCGACAGACGTTTAGGCCATCCCCTGGCCTGTATGCCCCATGCGGCATATCCCCGAGGAGGAATCTGAATTTTATGAAACGCTTGACCCTGTTGTCGGGACTTGTTCTGGCAATCCTGACCCTTGTGCCCGGCCTTGCCGAGGCTTCCGAGGCCCTGCCTCATATTCCGGGCGCGGAACTTTCCATTCTCTGGGCAGTTCCCTTTGCCTGCATGCTCCTTTCCATTGCCCTTGGACCGCTCTTCTTTGCCCATTTCTGGGAACATCACTTCGGCAAGGTCGCAGTGTTCTGGGGCATGGCCTTCCTTGTGCCCTGTGCCATTGTCTACGGCCCAAGCACAGCCATCTACGAGGGCTTGCACTCCATTATTCTTGAGTACATTCCCTTTATCATCCTGCTCTTTTCCCTCTTTACGGTCGCAGGCGGCGTGCGCCTCAAGGGCTCGCTTGTCGGCACTCCTGCAGTGAACACAGGCCTTTTGCTCACAGGTACCGTGCTTGCCAGCTGGATGGGTACCACGGGTGCAGCCATGTTGCTCATCCGTCCCCTCCTGCGCGCCAATGCCCACAGAAAGTACCGCGTGCATCAGGTGGTTTTCTTCATCTTCCTTGTGGCAAACATCGGCGGCTCCCTCACTCCCCTTGGCGACCCGCCGCTCTTCCTTGGCTACCTGAAGGGCGTGGACTTCTTCTGGACCTTGCAGCACCTCTTGTTGAAGACCTGCTTCATGACAGTGATCCTGCTCGGACTCTACTTTGTCATCGACACCATCCTCTACAAGAAGGAAGGCTCTCCCATGCCGCCCCATGATCCCAACGCTGCAGAAGAAAAGCTCGGCCTCGAGGGCAAGGTCAACCTGATCCTGCTCCTCGGAATCGTTTTGGCAGTGCTCATTTCCGGTGTCGTGGACCTTGGCGAGCTTGGCTCCATCATGGGCATACACATTTCCACCTCCGGCACACTGCGTGATGTTGTCCTGCTCATTATCGCATGGCTTTCCTGGAAGCTGACCTCGAGAGAAAGCCGCGAGCTCAACGGCTTTACCTGGGGTCCCATCCTGGAAGTGGGCAAGCTCTTCTTCGGCATCTTCCTCTCCATGATTCCGGCAATCGCCATTTTGCGTGCAGGCACGGACGGTGCCCTGGCAGGCCTTATCAACATGGTGTTCCATGACGGCCAGCCAGTCAACGCAGCCTTCTTCTGGCTCACTGGCGCTCTTTCGAGCTTCCTTGACAACGCTCCGACCTACGTTGTGTTCTTCAACACCGCAGGTGGTGATCCGCAGACCCTCATGACCACCATGGCAGACACCCTGGTCGCCATTTCCGCTGGTGCCGTGTTCATGGGCGCCAACACCTACATCGGCAATGCGCCCAACTTCATGGTGCGCTCCATTGCCGAAGAGCGCGGCGTGCCCATGCCCAGCTTCTTTGGCTACATGATGTGGTCCTGCGGCATCCTTGTCCCGCTCTTCCTCGTTGTGACCTTCATCTTCTTCTAAACCGAAGAAATTCCTCTTCTTTCGGGCTCCCGGTTTTTTGCCGGGGGCCCTTCCTTGTTTTGGGTGCCCTCCAATGGCCTGGGCCAGACCTGTTGCACAGGGCGAAAATTCACAGTATTTGCTGGCTCGACACTCATAGCCTTTTTCGGACGTTTCCAAACTGGCGCATGGCCTCATGCGCCCCAAACCCAAATCCCGGCACAGGCACAGGAGCAGAACATGCCAAAAATACCCACTGAAAGGCGGCGCGAGAAGATGGCCAGGGTCCTGCAGCACAGGCAGCCCGACCTCACCCTGGTTCTTGCCAATATCCACGATCCCCACAATGTCTCGGCCATCTACCGCTCCTGCGACGCCTTCGGGGTGGAATCCGTACATCTGTACTACACGGACACGGCCTTTCCCCTGCTCGGGCGCAAGTCATCGGCCTCTGCCCGCAAGTGGGTGGGTACAGTGCGCCACAGGGACGAGAAGGAACTTAAGGCTGCACTTTCAGGCTACCAGATCCTTGTCACGGACTGTACGCCGACTGCACGGCCCCTGCGCTCCTACGATTTTACAAAACCCACGGCCATAGTCCTTGGCAACGAGCACAGCGGTGTGGCTCCGGAACTTGCAAACATTGCCACTGGGGAGCTCTATATTCCCATGTACGGCATGATCCAGAGCTTCAACGTCTCTGTGGCTGCTGCCATCATCCTTGCAGAGGCAAGCAGGCAAAGGGAACTTGCCGGCATGTACGACTCCTGCCGCTACGACGAGGCAATCTTTGAGGCAAAACTCGCGGACTGGATAGAACGCTAGTCCAAAAAAGAAACACCGACCCCTCCCATTTTTCAGATACGAAGATGACGCAAAATCCCCAAGAGAGCGCAAAAGCAGGCTCGCGCTGCATCCATATAGAACACGCGCGCCAGCACAATCTGCACGACATAAGCCTTGATATTCCCCGCGACGAGCTCGTGGTCATCTGCGGGCCCTCGGGTTCCGGCAAATCCACGCTGGCCTTTGACATTGTCTATGCTGAAGGCCAGAGGCGCTATGTGGAAAGCCTCTCGGCCTATGCAAGGCAGTTTCTGCCCAAGATGGACAAGCCGGACGTTGGCAAGATCGAGGGCCTCACACCTGCCATAAGCCTTGAGCAGAGTACGACCTCCCACAACCCCCGCTCCACAGTGGGCACAGTGACGGAGATCTACGACTTTTTGCGCGTCTTCTTTGCAAGGCTGGGCAAGGTCTATTGCCCGAAGTGCGGACGGCCCATTGAGGCCAGATCCACGGACGAGATCCTGGAGGAAATCCTGGGCTTCGAGCAGGGGACAAGGATCATCGTCATGGCGCCCTTGGTCGAACTGCAAAAGGGAACACAGGCGGACAGGCTCAAGAAACTTAAAGCTCGGGGCTTTGCCAGGGTGCGCGTGGACGGGGTCATGTACACCATCGACGATGTGCCGCCCCTGGACAAGAATCGCAAGCACAGCCTGGATCTTGTGGTGGACAGGCTGGTTGTGAAGGAGGGCGTGCGCTCCCGCCTTGCGGAATCCGTGGAGCTGGCCCTGAAGGAAGCGGAAGGGCGCCTTGTGCTCCACTGCCCGGACAAAGCGAAGGAAGAACAGGACAGGCTCTATTCCACAACCTCGGCCTGCCCTGTGTGCCATATCTCCATGCCAGCGCCAAGTCCGCAGCTCTTTTCCTTCAATACGCCACAGGGCGCCTGCCCCCGCTGCGTGGGCCTTGGCACCATAGACTACTTTGAGCCGCGCCTCATTGCCCCGAACAGGGGTCTTTCCCTGAAGGGCGGAGCCCTTTTGCCCTGGGCGGACAAAAAGGTCCTTGCCCGCTACGAGGAGGCTTTGACAGCCCTTGGGCAAAGGCACGGCTTTGACCTTCAGACACCCCTGGAGGACTTTGGCGAGGAGGCCTGGCTTGCGCTCTTCTATGGGGAGGACGAGGAGGGCAGGCCTTCGACCACATCCCCGGGACTTCGTCGCAACTGGATGGGCGGAAGTGTCGCAGTGTATGCCACAGGCGACTACCAGTCGGATCACTATGAGTTTGGCAAAAAGGCCAATCTCGCAGTCACGACCTTACGCTGGCCTGGTGTCGTGCCATTGCTGGAACAGGGCATGCAGTACGGGGACGCCTGGCGCGACGAGCTTGCGCGCTACCGTCAGACTACGGACTGTCCCGACTGCCATGGGGCAAGGCTCAAGCCAGAGGCATTGTCCGTGCGCGTGGAGGATTTGAATATTGCCTCATTTTGCTCTTTGTCCGTTGAGCGCGAGCTTGCCTGGCTGAACGGCCTGCACTTTGGCGGGCGCTGGGCGCTCATAGCGAATCCGCTTTTGAAGGAATTGCGCCACAGGCTGGGATTTTTGCAGAACGTGGGCCTTGAATACCTCTCGCTTGCCAGATCCATGGTGACGCTCTCGGGCGGCGAGGCCCAGCGCATACGCCTGGCCTCCCAGCTTGGGGCAGGCCTTGTGGGCGTGACCTATGTCCTGGACGAGCCTTCCATTGGCCTGCATCCGCGCGACAACGAGCGACTTTTGCAAACCCTGCGCTCCCTGCAGCGCAGGGGCAATACGGTGCTTGTGGTCGAGCACGACGAGTCTACCATCTGCGAGGCGGACACTGTCATAGAACTTGGGCCGGGCTCCGGTATACAGGGCGGCAACGTGACCTTCGAGGGTTCCGTGGCAAGCCTTCTGGAAAGCCAGACCCTCACTGCCAAATACCTGCGCGGGGACATGTGTGTACCCATGCCGGAGGAGAGGCGCAGCCCCAGGGGCGAGATAGTCCTGAAAAAGGTCACCACCAACAATCTGCAGGGCATGGACGTGGCCTTCCCCCTGGGCGTGCTCACCTGCGTGACCGGTGTCTCTGGTTCCGGCAAAAGCTCCCTTGTGGTGGACACGCTCTACAAACACTTGTGCCTGCGTCAGGGCCTGCGCGTGGACAACCCCGGAACCATTGGCGGGATCGAAGGGGCAGAAGAAGTCGAGAGGGTGGTTGCCATCGACCAGACGCCCATTGGCAGAACGCCCAGATCCAATCCGGCCACCTACACCAAGGTTTTCGACGAGATACGCAACATCTTTGCCATGACCCCGGACGCAAGGCGCAAGGGCTACACGCCAGGGCGCTTCAGCTTCAATGTCTCGGGCGGGCGCTGCGAGACCTGCAAGGGCGACGGGCAGATACAGGTGGAGATGCACTTTCTGCCGGACGTGTACGTGACCTGCGATGTCTGCCACGGCAAGCGCTACAACCACGAGACATTGCAGGTGCGCTACAAGGGTCTCAACATATCCGAGGTTCTGGAGCTCACGGTAAGCCAGGCGCGCAACTTCTTTGCAAGCTACCCGTCCCTTGAGCGGCGCCTGGGGGTTCTGGAAGACGTGGGCCTTGGCTACATTCAGCTTGGACAGGCAGCCACAACCCTTTCGGGAGGCGAGGCGCAGCGCATAAAGATAAGCCGCGAACTGGGAAAGCGCAGCCTGCCTGGCACGCTCTACATCCTGGACGAGCCTACCACAGGCCTGCACATGCACGAGGTGGGAAAGCTCATAAGTGTCCTGCACGCCCTGGTGGACAAGGGTGCAACCGTAGTTGTCATAGAGCACAACACGGACTTTATCCTGGCTGCGGACTGGGTCATAGACATGGGACCCGGAGGCGGCGAGCGGGGTGGGCGCATAGTGTCTTCGGGAACACCGGAAGGGATAGTTGCGGATCCGGCCTCGATCACGGGACGCTTTCTCATGGAGGAGAGGAAGGCAAGGTTGAGACGCAGGGCCGGGTAGATGGTGCAAGGACATAGGCGATCTGTTTTTGCACCATAGACGTAACCTCTGAGATGCAAATAGAGCTTGGCAGAAAAGGCCAATGAGGGGATACCTACCCACAAATCCCCTCGAAGAGTTCCAAGATTGATACTGATCTTGACAGTGTGCTCAAATGAGCTACAATCCTAATGAAGCAACGGCCATCACGATTTCCGATAGAGGAGCCAACCTCTATTTCACTGATAGGGGTGTGTCGGAAGACACATGAATTGTTTGTTTGGAAAGGAGGTAGACAAATGTCTGCTAATGATTATGTGCGCGCACGTATCAATCCTGTCATCAAGAACGAAGCTGCTGTGGTGCTGGCTGGAATGGGCCTGACTGTCTCTGATGCATGTCGTATGATGCTCACAAAAATAGCCATTGATAAGTGTTTGCCTTTCGGTGTAGAAATTCCCAATGAGCTGACTCGAAAGACTTTGGAACAGGTGGACAGAGGCGAAAATCTGCATCGAGCAAAGGATGCGGAGGATCTTTTCCGTCAATTGGGTATCTAAATGCGTAATCCCGTGTATTCAACACAGTTCCGTCGTGATTTGAAAAAGATGGAACAACGTGGCTATGATATAGAAAAACTCAAAACTGTTATTTTGCTTCTGCTAAATGAAGAAATACTTCCTCAGGAGTATAAAGACCATCCTTTGAAAGGCTCTTGGAAACCGCACAGAGATCTGCATATTACTCCAGACTGGATATTGATATATAAAATAAATGGAGACGATTGTATATTTTCCCGTACTGGTACGCATGCAGACATATTTTATAAATAGAACAAAAGTATATTTATCTTGGTTGTTATTACTTGCAGCACTAGTGTCCGTTTGCTTTTAAAATGAAGTTTGATAGAAAATACATGGCTCATGAAGGTAACCTTTATGGGCCTTTTTTGTGCAATGCTGGTCCTTTGAGAGGAGTGGAGGGGCGGGCTTAAGTTGGTTTGAGACTTCAGGCAAGCTACAATGAGCCTGAATTTTCCCAAAAAGAACACTTTTTTGTGACGTGCAAGTATTTGCCAAAGACTGTCTTTCGGTATACGTTCCTTTTTTCACTCCCGAAAATCTCCCTGCCTGGGAAGCCTGGCTTCCCATCCCCCGGACAGGGGCTTGTGCGGGAGGACATTACTTCTCCCGGAGGAGATAGAATTCAATGAACAGGCTGTCCGGACGGCATTTTCTCAAGGAAATCGACTTTACCCCAGCGGATCTCGAATACCTCATCGATCTCGCGGCGCGTCTCAAGGCCGCCAAGAAGGCCCGCAACGAGCCAAAACTCATGGAAGGGCGCAACATTGCCCTTTTGTTCGAAAAGGACAGCACAAGAACGCGCTGCTCCTTCGAGGTGGCTGCGCACGACCAGGGCGCACATGTGACCTATATTGGCCCCAGCGGATCGCAGATGGGCAAGAAGGAGTCCCTTGCGGACACGGCTCGCGTCTTGAGCGGCTTTTTTGACGGCATTGAGTACCGCGGTTTTGAGCAAAAAAGGGTTGAGACCCTTGCAAGGTACAGCTCTGTTCCCGTGTGGAACGGCCTTACCAACGAGTGGCACCCGACCCAGCTTCTGGCTGATATGCTCACCATGAAGGAATGCGCAGGGCACTTGAAGGGACTTACCATGGCCTACCTTGGCGATGCGCGCTACAATATGGGCAATTCCCTCATGATCGTGTGCGCCATGCTTGGCGTGAACTTCCGCTCCGTGGCACCCAAGAGTCTTTGGACCAGTGACGACATCTTTGCAAGGGCTGAAGAGTACGCAAAGCTTTCCGGTGCGAAAGTCGAGCGCACAGAAGATGTGCAAAAGGGTGTCGAAGGCTGTGACTTCCTCTACACGGACGTATGGGTCTCCATGGGCGAGCCCGACGAGGTGTGGAAGGAGAGAATCGAGCTTCTGTCTCCCTACAGGGTGACCAACGAGGTCATGGACATGACCGGCAACCCAAACTGCGGCTTCTTGCACTGTCTGCCGGCCTTCCACAACCGCGAGACGACCATAGGCGAGCAGATCTACCAGAAGTACGGCGTAGACTGCATGGAAGTGAACGACGACGTCTTCGAATCCGAGCGCAACAAGGCCTTCCTTGAGGCGGAAAACCGCATGCACACCATCAAGGCCGTGATGGTGGCAACCCTGGCGGATACGGACATAGACGCTGCCCTGGCAGAAAGGGGCTTTTAGAGAACATTCAGGGCCCGGAAAGACTGGCCTTTCCGGGCCGGATACAAACGCCTTTTTTCTTAGCTTGCGCAAGGGATTGTGCCATCGGGGGATGCATGGATCTGGAACGCAACAGAAAGGATGACTGGAAGGATGTCGGGGCCAGTGGCAACCTCTTTGCCGCGGACTTTGACGAGATTTCCGACAGCGCGCGGGGAAGCGGCTACCTGTCCCTTCTCTTCGAGATAGCAAGGGTCTTGAGCTCTACGCCGGACGTCAAGCAAAGCCTTGAGGGAGTGCTTTCCCTTTTGGCCCAAAGACTGCACATGATGCAGGGCACCATCACCCTGGTGTCCCCGAAAAGCGGGCAGATACGCATAGAGGCAAGCCATGGCCTGAAACCCTCAGAGCGCTCGCGCGGGCACTACCATCCGGGCGAGGGCATCATAGGGCATGTGGTACAAAGCGGCGAGCCCATGTACATCTCGCGTGTCTCCGAGGAACCGCGCTTTTTGAACAGGACCAGATCCCGCGATCTGGAAAAAAGCGACATTTCCTACATCTGCGTGCCCATACGACTGAACCGTCAGGTGGTGGGTGCTCTTTCGGTAGACAGACTGCTCACGGACGATAAGCGCCTTGAGGAAGAGGAGCAGCTGCTCTTCATCATAGCGATGCTTTTGGGCTACGCCGCCTGGGAAACGCAGCGCAAGATGGACGAGAGCATGGCCATGCCAGGCAGGCCCAAGGGCTTTATCGGCAATTCGGATGTGATGCGCCATGTCTATGCCCAGATCATGCAGGTGAGCCAGTCCCAGGCAACGGTCTTTGTGCAGGGCGAATCCGGCACAGGCAAGGAGCTTGCGGCAAGGGCCATACACGATGCCTCCTCAAGGGCAGAGAAGCGCTTCGAGGCCATCAACTGTGCGGCTCTTCCGGAAAACCTCATAGAAAGCGAGCTTTTCGGCCACGAGAAGGGGGCCTTTACCGGAGCCGTGAACACCCGCAAGGGGCGCTTTGAGCTGGCAAACGGGGGCACACTCTTTCTGGACGAGGTAGGCGAGCTCTCGCTCCTTGCCCAGGCAAAGCTTTTGCGCGTCTTGCAGGAGCGCAGCATTGACCGCATAGGCGGAAGCTCTCCCATACCAGTGGACGTGCGCCTTATCACAGCCACCAACAGGGATCTGGAAAAAATGGTGGCAGAGGGCACCTTCAGACGCGATCTCTACTACCGCCTGAATGTCTTTCCCATTGTGCTGCCGCCCTTGCGCGACCGTCAGGATGACATATTGCCTTTGGCAAACCATTTTGTGAAACGCTTTGCAAGGGAAATGGGCAGGGAGGATGTGCGCATCTCGCTTGCTGCCATGGACATGCTGCAGCGCTACAACTGGCCTGGCAACATACGCGAGCTGGAAAACGCCATGGAGCGGGCAGTGCTCCTTTTGGGCAGCCAGAACCTCATTTTGCCCCAGCATCTGCCAACGGTCATGCACGTGTATGCTGGCACAACCACAAAGGACGGAAAGCCTGCGCAAAAAAGGGCAGCAGCGACCCTGCAGGAACATCTGGACGAGCTGGAAAAGGCCTGCATCATAGACGCCATGGAGGCAAGCGACGGCCAGATAGCCCGCGCTGCCGCAGCGTTGGGACTCACCCAGCGCATTTTGGGCCTTCGTTTGAAAAAGTACGGTATCAGCTACAAGGACTTCAGACACAAAAAGCAGGCCGATGCCTGAGGTGCAAAAACGACAAATTTGTCATTTTTGTGCTTTTGGCAAGAGTGTTATGTGATTTCGGCATCTTGAAAGCCCATAGTGGAAAAATATCAGTCCAGGACAGGCGCTTTCAGGTATAAAAAATACAAATTTGTAGATTAGAGACAAAAATTGTGCGCAGGCAGCTTCATGAAATTCGTGAGGGTGCCTGCGCCCTTTTTTTGCAAGGACTGGAAATGGCGGGAAAAACGCTTTTGTTCACAAGCCGTTTGCACTGCTTCTTGCCCCAAAATGAGCTTTTGGCACGCTCCTTGCTTTAGGGGAAGAGCGGGCGAAAACGTCCGGACAACTTTCTTCACAAGGCAAGGCGCAAGCCTGCCAGAGGGGATGGGCCAGGGGATGCTTCCCCTGGACGGTTTTCCCGGGAGAATCACGATGACACAAGCAAGAACACAGGCTGTCTTTGCGGCCCAGGCAACGAGCCCTGTCACAGGGACCACAGGCCACAAGAGCACAGACGAGATATTTGGCGAATACGTCTTCACCCTGGAGGAGATGCGCAAGCGCCTGCCGAAGGATGTCTACAAGAACCTTGAGCGCATCATCCACAGCGGTGGTCGCCTCGATCCTGCCATGGCGGACAGCGTTGCTGCTGCCATGAAGGAATGGGCCATGGCAAAGGGTGCCACCCACTACACCCACTGGTTCCAGCCCATGACCGGAACCACTGCGGAAAAGCACGATGCCTTCCTCTCTCCCGTAGGCGACGGCAAGGCCATCAGCGACTTTTCCGGCAAGATGCTCATAAGCGGCGAGCCGGATGCGTCCTCCTTCCCGTCTGGCGGCATACGCTCTACCTTCGAGGCCCGCGGCTACACGGCCTGGGATCCGTCCGTGCCGGTCTTCGTGATCCCAGGACCCTATTCCGCAACCCTGCACATTCCCACCTTCTTCTACTCCTATTCGGGCGAGGCGCTCGATCGCAAGATCCCGCTCATCCGCTCCATCGCTGCCCTCTCGAAGCAGGCTCTGCGCATACTGCGCCTTTTTGGCAACACAACGGCAACAAGCGTACATGCACAGGTGGGCCCCGAGCAGGAATACTTTTTGGTGGACAAAAACCTCGCAGCCCTTCGTCCGGACCTTTTGCTCTGCGGAAGGACCCTTCTTGGCGCCCCCTCTCCCAAGGGGCAGGAGCTTGAGGACCATTACTTTGGTGCCATTCCCTCCCGTGTGCAAAGCTTCATGGAGGATGTGGAAAACGAGCTCATCCGCCTTGGCATCCCAGCCAAGACCCGCCACAACGAGGTGGCGCCAGGCCAGTTCGAGCTGGCTCCTGTCTACGAGGACGCCAACATGGCCTGTGACCACAACATGCTCACCATGAACATGATGCGTCACATGGCTGCCAAGCACGGCTTTGTCTGTCTTCTGCACGAAAAGCCTTTTGCCGGCGTGAATGGCTCCGGCAAGCACAACAACTGGTCCATGTCCGACAACGAGGGCCACAATCTTCTGAACCCCGGCTCAACGCCGAGAGACAACGCCCAGTTCCTGGTTTTTCTGGCAGCAGTGTTGCGCGCAGTGCACAAGCATTCTGTGGCCCTGCGCCTTGGAACCATCGGTGCAGGCAACGATCATCGCCTTGGCGCCAACGAGGCCCCGCCGGCCATTATCTCGGTCTACCTTGGCGATCAGCTGAACGAGGTCATAACCAGCATCATCACAGGCGAGCCCATGCGCAGCCACAAGGCAGGCAGTATGGAGATTGGTGTCTCCTCCCTGCCGCCCCTGCCGGTGGATCTTTCCGACCGCAACAGGACAAGCCCCTTTGCCTTCACCGGCAACAAGTTCGAATTCCGCGCTGTGGGTTCCTCGCAGTCCATAGCTCCTGTGAACATTGCCCTGAACGCGGCAGTGGCCTGTGCCTTGGACGACATTGCAACCCAGCTTGAGGCAGCAGTTGCCGCAGGCGCAAGCCTGAACCAGGCCCTGCAGGACTTTTTGCCCAGGGAGTTCAAGGAACATCTGCCTGTCATCTTCAACGGCAATGGCTACGCGCCAAGCTGGACCGAAGAGGCGGAGCGCCGCGGACTTCCCAATCTCAACAACACCGTGGACGCCCTTGAGCGCTACTCCGACCCAGAGGTCATGAACGTCTTCTTGCGCCACGGAATCCTGAGCGAGCGCGAGATGCTCTCCCGCCAGGAGATCCTCCTCGACGCCTACGCAAAGGCCCTTGTGCTTGAAGGCCACGTCATGAGCGATATGGTGCTTTCACGCATACTGCCAACCTGCAAGGATGCCGTGAAGGCGGAGGCGGACCTTGTGGCAAGCCTAAAGAACGCCGGCCTCGACACAAAGGCAGAGGCAAAGGAGCTCAAGACAAGGTACGATCACGTGCTTGCCATGGAGGAGCTTTGCGCAAGGCTCGATGCGGCCATCACCCACGTGAACTCCATTCCGGATGTGCAGGCAAGGGCCAGGGCTGCCAGGGACGAGATACTCTCCCTCATGGCAGAGCTGCGAACCCATGCGGATGCCATGGAAAGGGTTGTGGACGACGCTTGCTGGCCCCTTCCCAAGTATTCGGAATTGCTCTGGATCCACTAGGGATTACTCTGGAGCAGAAACATAAATAGCAAATTGCCTTCAAAATCGGTTTTCCCCGTCCCTTTAGCCCACTTCGGGGGAAAGGGGCCAGGGGATGGGAAAAGCTTAAAGAAGGCAAAATGTCCTGGCAAGAGCCGGCACCTTCCGGGGGGATGCCGTGTCGGCTATAGGGCCAGGTTCAAACAGGGCTCTTCGAAGGGTTTCTTTCGGGGGAATAGAGGTCCTTTGAAGAGCCCATATCTTTCCCCCATGCATGTCTTCTGAAATGGGGCATGCTGGGTCTTGCCTTGCAGGACCATCCCCGTACTCTTGAGACAAGAGAGGAGATTGCAAGCAATTGGGGCTTGTAACAGGGGATGCGTCTTGGCAAGCTTGCGGCCTGCGTGCTAGATTTGGCGAACATACTCCCAAAAAGACACCAAACAGACGCCGGTCAGCGCGACAAGTCCGACATTAACGAAAAAGGGCCCTTGCCCTGGACTTTTCGTGCGGCCATGAAGGAGAAATGCATGAAAACCATCAAATTTACCAAGATGCAGGGCTGCGGCAACGACTACGTGTACATCAACGGCTTTTCCGAACACGTGAACGATCCTTCGGCTCTTGCGAAGAGGGTTTCCGACCGCCACTTTGGCATAGGCTCCGACGGCCTTGTGATCATGGAGCCCTCCAACAGGGCTGATGTGCGCATGCGCATGTTCAATCCCGACGGCACAGAGGCCCAGATGTGCGGCAACGCCACCCGCTGCGTGGCCCGCTATGTGTACGAGCGCGGCCTTGTGCGCGAAAAGGTGATACGCATAGAGACAGGTGCCGGCATCAAGGTGGCTCGCCTCATCCTGGACGAGGGCCAGGTGAGTGGCGCAACCATCGACATGGGCGAACCCATTCTGGGCATGGCAGCCATCCCCCTGAAGGTGGCGGAAGGCCAGGATCCCAACGCCATGTATGTGAAGAAATCCCTCGAGATTATGGGACAGACCTGGAACGTGACCTGCGTGTCCATGGGCAACCCCCACTGCGTTGTGTTCCTGGGAGAAAACGATCCCGAACTCATGGACATGGACCTTGAGAAAATCGGCCCTTGCTTCGAGCACAACGAGCTTTTCCCCGAGAGGATCAACACCGAATTTGTGCGCGTCAAATCCGTCACCAGCGTCGAGATGCGCGTGTGGGAGCGCGGCACAGGCGAGACCATGGCCTGCGGCACAGGCGCCTGCGCAACGGCTGTTGCCTGCGCGCTCAACAATCTCACTGGCCGCACAGTGGACGTGCGCCTGCGCGGAGGAACACTTCGCATCAACTGGAACGAGCACGACAACCACGTCTACATGACTGGGCCCGCAGTGCCGGTCTTTGACGGAACACTCTACCTCTAGCCTGACATATGGGAGCTGAAAGGCAGGAGCAGGCGCAAGAAGGCTGCCGGAAAATCCCTGTCACAAGGGTGCGCTCCTGCCAGGGGAAATATCTCCGTACAGCTCCCCTCTGCAATTATCTCCAAGCAATACACTTGTTTTACTAAGGATTCCCAAGGATATTCCCCCATGCCAGAAATCAATTCAAACTACCTTTCCCTGCAAAAGAGCTATCTCTTTACCGATATTGCCCACAGGGTCCAGGCCTACAAGAGCGCAAACCCCGACAAGAAGGTCATAAGCCTCGGCATTGGCGATGTGACAAAACCCCTTGTGCCAGCTGTTATCGAGGCACTGCACGCGGCAGTGGACGAGATGGGGAGCGCCGAACACTTTCACGGCTACGGTCCCGAACAGGGCTACGCCTTCCTTCGCGAGGCTGTCGTGCGCGAATACATGGGACGCGGCGTTGGCATTGCCCCTGACGAGGTCTTCATAGGAGATGGCGCAAAGTCGGACCTTGGCAACTTCCAGGAGCTCTTTTCGGAAAGCGCTGTGGTGGCAGTGACGGATCCCGTCTACCCTGTCTACGTGGACACCAACGTCATGGCTGGCCGCGCCGGTTCTCCGCTTGAAAGCGGAAGCTTCGAGAAGATCGTGTATCTTCCCTGCGTGCGCGAGAACAACTTCGTACCGGACTTTCCGGAAAAGGCGCCGGACATTGTCTACATCTGCTCGCCCAACAACCCAACCGGCACAGTCCTTGGCCGCGAGGCACTGGCAGCCTGGGTGCGCTACGCACGAAAGAACGGCTGCGTCATCCTCTTTGACGCTGCCTACGAGGCCTACATCACGGACAAGGACATCCCCCACTCCATCTACGAGATAGAGGGTGCCCAGGAAGTGGCAGTGGAGTTCAGAAGCTATTCCAAGCTGGCAGGCTTTACCGGCCTGCGCTGTTCGGCAACCATCGTGCCCCATTCTCTGAAAGTGGCAGACGGGCGCGGGGGCAAGATAGAGCTCAATGGCCTGTGGAACCGCCGCCAGTGCACAAAGTACAACGGCTGCCCCTATATAGTGCAGCGCGCAGCCCAGGCAGTGCATTCCCCTGTGGGCAAGGCTCAAGTCATGAAGCAGGTCCAGGGCTACCTTGAAAACGCAAAGGCCCTGCGTGAAGGCATGAAGGCTTTGGGCCTTGAGGTCTACGGCGGCGAAAACGCACCATACATCTGGGTGCGCACACCACACAATGTGGACAGCTGGGGCTTTTTCAATCTTTTGCTCGACAGGGCACAGCTTGTGTGCACGCCAGGCGTGGGCTTTGGCAAGAGCGGCGAGGGCTACGTGCGCCTTACTGCCTTCGGAACGCCCGAAAACACGGCCGAGGCCATCGAGCGTTTGAGCGGCCTGCAACTTTGATTTTTTCATAGAACGCGGAGCCGGCCCTTAAATGCGTATATGCCCTTGTTTGCGCACCTTGAGGGCAGGCTCCCATAAGGGGCACTGGCCTTTGGCAGTGCTCTTTTGGGGGGCTACCAGGGTAGCCCCTTGTTTTCCCGGAGAACGACATGTGCAGAATAGGTTCCATAAAGAGTCTAGAGCCAGTTCCCCCTTCTGTGGCCTTACGACTCATGATCTCCCAGCAGGAGGGGCATGACAATTCGGGCTTTGCCATGGTGATGAAGGACCTTGCCGGAGCCTTTCTTCACTACAAGAATTTCCCGCTCCTCTCCATGGCCTGTACGGGCAGGGGCGTTCAGCTCGTGAACGAGTACATGGAACAGCACGGCTTTGTGCAGGTGGCCCAGTGGGTTCCAGAGGTGGACCGTCAGCCAAACCTCAAGATTGAGGCCATGCCGCGCTACGTGTTCCGCAACTACGACTATCCGGAAATCTACCGCTACCGCACGCAGGCAGAGCGCGAGGACCTTTTGCTCGACACGCGCCTTGCCCTGAGAAAGCTCCTTGAAGAGGGCAACGACGGCTATGTGTACTCCTTCTGGCCGGATGTGCTGACACTGAAGGAAATCGGCGATCCTGCGGACATAGCAACCTATTTCCGCCTCTGGGACGACGACAGCCGCCTTCTTTCCCGCAACATTGTCGTCCAGTGCCGCCAGAACACAAACTACGCCATCGTGCGCTACGCTGCCCACCCCTTCTTTTTGCAGGGATTCACCTTGTGCGCCAACGGCGAGAACACCTTCTTCACCAAGAACATGGAGTTCCAGAAATCCCTCTTCCGTGGCTACATAGGCTTTGAATCGGATTCCCAGAACTTCCTCTATTCCCTGCACTACGTCCTGCACGAGCTGAAATGGCCCATACGCTACTTCAAGCACGTCATAACTCCTCTGCCTTTCGCGGAAATAGAGGCAAGGCCGGATAGAGAGGTGCTGAAACTGATCAGGGAATCCCTGGCGCACCTTGAAATCAACGGTCCCAATACCATTATCGGCATGCTGCCGGATTCGACCATGATCACCTGTTGTGATTCGAAGAAGCTGAGACCGGTGGTTGTGGCAAGAGACGAGAAGATGGTGGCCATAGCCTCGGAAGTGTGCGGCATAAACGAAATCATGCCGGAGCGCGACACGGCAAGGGACATCTATCCCAACGAGCGTGAACTCATAGAAATACGCAACGATTTGGAGATAGTCAGATGGAAGCAGTGAGAACCCAGGACATCACGGTCAACGATCTGCAGTGGAAGATCGAGTATCACTCCGATCAGTGCACCCTGTGCGGCTCCTGCGTGGCTGCCTGTACCTTTGGCGCCATCTATGTGGACATGGAGCGCCTGGACAAGCCCGTCTTCACAGGCTCCGTGCCTGAGGGTATCCGCAAGCATAGTGCCATGCCGGTCATACGCCAGCGCGCGGACATAGCCCATGCTTGTGTGGGCTGCGGCATGTGCGAAAAGATCTGTCCCAACGCTGCCATACGCCCCGTGCGTAATGAAGACTCCAGAATGGCCCTTCTGCAGCGCCAGGGTCACCCCATAAAGCGCGGCGGGCGCACCAACCTGAACAGGCAAAGGACCCTCGACAGCATCGTTGTTGGCCGCATCTCGCAGATGACAGACCCTGCCCTTGACAGCGAGCGCCACACCTTTGACATGCGGGCCCCCCTGGGCCGCGTGGTGGATGCAAGGCATCTGCCGCTTGCCATAGACGGGAACAATCTGCTCATCCAGGGCAAGACCCCGCCTGTGCGCTGGATCTATCCTCTCCTCTTTTCGGACATGTCCATTGGCGCACTCTCGCCCAGGGCCTGGGAGGCCCTGACCCTGGCTGTTGGCTATTTGAACGAGCATTGTCACCTGCCTGTGCGCATGAGCTCGGGCGAGGGCGGCGTTCCCCGCAGGCTCATGGAAAGCGACAAGCTCAAGTACATGATTTTGCAGATTGCCTCCGGCCACTTTGGCTGGAATCGCATTGTGCGCGCCATGCCCCTCATGAAGACAGACCCCTGCGCCATCCTCATAAAGATAGGCCAGGGTGCCAAGCCTGGCGACGGCGGCCTTTTGCCAGCTGCCAAGGTGGGGCCCCACATCCAGGCCCTGCGCGGTGTGCCGAAGGCTACCCTCCATTCTCCGCCAAACCACCAGGGCCTCTATTCCATAGAGGAGAGTGTGCAGAAGATGCACCTTTCCTTGAATGCCGCCTTCGGCTTTCGCGTGCCTGTTGCCATCAAGTGCGCTGCCTCTGCCACCTCGGTCTCGGTGTACAACAACCTTCTGCGCGACCCCTACCGCATCTGCGGGGGCTTTTTCCTGGACGGCATCCAGGGCGGCACAGGTGCAGCCAACGAAGTGAGCCTTGACCACACTGGTCACCCCATTGTCTCAAAGCTGCGCGACTGCTACCAGGCTGCTGTTGCACAAGGCCTGCAGGGACAGATTCCGCTCTGGGCTGGCGGTGGCATTGGCATGACAGGCAACGCCGCAGCAGACGCCTTCAAGATGATCTGTCTTGGCGCAAACGGCGTCATAGTGGGCAAGATCCTCATTCAGCTTCTTGGCTGCATAGGCAACGAACACGGGCGCTGCAACAAATGCAATACGGACAAGTGCCCCACTGGCATCTGTACCCAGGACCCAAGGCTCATGAAGCGCCTTGACGTGGACAGGGGCGCCCAGAATGTGGTGGACTATGTCCTTGCCTTTGACGCAGAGCTCAGAAAGCTCATGGCACCCATTGGCAACTCCTCGCTGCCTGTGGGCCGCTCGGATGCCCTGGTTTCCACGGACAGGGCCGTGGCGGACAAGCTCGGCATACAGTACGCATGCTGATTGGAGGCTTTTTATGCTCACAATACATACGCTGAACGAACATGTCCGCATGTCCACCCAGGATTTGCTCCTCGCCATAGAGGACGCAGTGGCAAGGGGCGAGACGGACTTCAATGTGGATGCCTCAGGCCAGCACGACATTGGCGGCCCCTTGTGGAACGCCGAAGGCAAGAAGCTCACCTTCAAGGTGCGCAACCCGGGCCAGCGCGTGGGCTCCATGGCCATGCCCAACACGGAAGTGGTGGTGGAAGGCCCTGCTCCGGCAGATGTTGGCTGGCTCAACGCTGGCGGCCGCATCGTGGTGCGCGGGGATGCTGGCGACACGGCAGGCCACTGCGCAGCAGGCGGCGTCATCTATATTGGCGGCAGGGCAGGCACTCGCTCAGGCTCCCTCATGAAGCACGACCCGCTCTACGAAGAGCCGGAACTGTGGATTTTGAAAAGCACAGGAAGCTTCTCCTTCGAATTCATGGGTGGTGGTCGCGCCATTGTCTGCGGCTGCGACAGCCAGACACTGTCTTCTGTCCTTGGGGATCGCCCTTGCGTTGGCATGGTGGGCGGTGTTGTCTACGTGCGCGGGCCTGTTGCTACCTTGCCTTCGGACGTGCGTCTTGTGGACATAGACAGGGACGATGTGCTCTTTTTGCAGCGCGGCCTTGAGGACTTCCTTGGCGCAGTGCAGGAGCAAAAGCGCATGAAGGAACTCTCTGTCTGGAAGCAGTGGCACAAGATTGTTCCTGCCAGAGACGAAAACGGACAGAAGACTGCGCTTCCCACGGTTGCCGACTACCACAAGAACGAGTGGGTGCCGGGCGGCATTTTCGCGGACGTCTTCCCGGACGCAGGCGAGCACAACGGCCTTGTGGCCCACGGTATCTGGCGGCTGCGCGTGCCGGAATGGGAAAACCGCGCACACTGCGCTCCCTGCGAGTACGCCTGTCCTGCGGGCATCCCGACCCAGCTGCGCTACAACCTCTTGCGCGAGGGCAAGAGCGAGGAGGCCTTGCGCCTTGTCCTCGACTACACACCCTTCCCTGGCTGCGTGTGCGGAAGCGTTTGCCCCAATCCCTGCATGCAATCCTGTACAAGGGCTGGCCTTGACAGCGCCATACAGATTGGTCCCCTGGGCAGGGCCTCGAAGGACGTGCAGCTTGCAAGGCCCAAGGCAAAGACCGGAAAGAAGATCGCCGTCATAGGCGGTGGCGTGGGCGGCCTTGCCGCTGCCTGGCGCCTTGCACGCAAGGGGCACGAGGTCACTGTTTTCGAGAGGGAAAGGCGCATGGGCGGCAAGATGGAGCAGGTCATCCCCCGCGAGCGCCTGGACGAGACGCTTTTGAACCACGAGATCGAGCGCATTGCCAAGATGGGCGTCAAGTTTGCAAACGGCGTCAACGTGGATGCGAAGAAGTTCGAGGAAATACGTGCGAGCTTTGACGCAGTCATTGTTGCTACAGGCGGACACGTTGCGCGTATCTTCAACTGGCCGGGTGCTGAGCGCATCGTGGCAGGCATTGATTTCATGAAGGCAGTCAATGCAGGCAAAAAGCCGAAGGTGGCTGACAACGTCATTGTTATTGGCTGCGGCAACGCAGGTATGGACGCAGCTGCCGGCGCCTACAAGATGGGTGCCAAGAAGGTCATCTGCATTGATGTGCAAAAGCCCGCTGCCTTTGCGCATGAGATTGAGCACATCAAGAGCCTTGGCGGTGAGATCCTGTGGCCTGTAATGACGAAGGAAATCACGGAAGAGGGGATCCTTACCGAAGACGGCAGGCTCATCCCTGGCGAAGAGGTGATCATCACCATCGGCGAGGCGCCGGATTTGTCCTTCCTTCCTGAAAACACCCCGAAGTTCCGCTCCTGGCTTGCCCCGCAGGCGGATCAGAGCATCATGAAGGGTGTCTTTGCAGTGGGCGATACCATACGGCCAGGCCTTCTTGTGCACGCCATAGGATCAGGCAACAGCGCAGCGGACGCGGCAGACGCCTACGTGCGCGGCGTGGAATACGTTCCTCAACAAAAGACCCTTGTGGACGCTGGCAAGCTGCACACTGCCTCCTTTGCGAGGACTAGGGATGTGTGCGCAAATCCTTGCGACGACTACAAGCGCTGCGTTTCCTGCGGAACCTGCAGGGATTGCCACACCTGCGAGGAAAGCTGTCCGGAACTTGCCATCTCGCGCGTTGCGGACAATGCGGGCGGCTTTTCCTACGTGTCCGATCCAGAGCGCTGCATAGGGTGCGGCGTGTGCGCCGGCGTATGTCCCTGCGGCATCTGGACCATGCACGACAACGTGGCCCTGGAACACGGTTAGGACACAACACAAAGACAACAAGAATAGAGCCAACAATCTTGGCAAGAGACCATACTGCGAAAAGGGATCTGTCACGCGCAATGCGTTACGGATCCCTTTTTTAGTGCGGGGCTTTTGTGCAGGCAAGAGCGCACAAGGCCTCTGGATTGCCTGTGATGCGCTTTTGCAAAAAAGAAAGGTGTATTGCGTGAAGGCCTGGTTTCGGCTAGGGTGCAAGGAACGATGAGTCCAAGGGCCCAGCAGTCATTCCCGGATTTGCGTGGGGATGAGGAAAAGAGGCAATGCTGCCTTCCATGGGACAGGAATAGGGCAATCTCTTCGGGCAGCGCCCGAGAGGTGTGAAAAAGAGAGTGCGCAAAAAAGCGGCAATGGTTGTGTCAAATGCGACAAGGCCCCTGTTTTGCGAAACAAATTGAAAAGACGACTTTCATTCGCAAGAACGGCAAGGGAGAGCTGTTAGACACTGACAGATAAGGACTGTCCAGTAACCACCAAACAGACGTAACAGAGGAGTGAAGAAAGATGGCGAAACTCAACATCATCAACACGGATAACTTTGCAAGGACGCGTTTGGGAAACGGCTATTATGTCGACAAGACTGGTTTTTTGGAGAAATTTCTGCGTGCCCCTGCAGACGCTACGCTTTTCACCCGCCCCAGGCTTTTCGGAAAGACCATGTTCTTGTCCATGCTGGAGGAGTTCTTTGATATAGCAAAGGACAGTCGCAAGCTCTTTGAAGGGCTTGCCGTGTCTGCCAACAGGGAATTGTGTGCTCAGTGGATGAATCAGTATCCGGTCATTTTTCTGTCCTTGAGGAATGTGAGTGGAAGAACTTTTGCCGACGCCCTGGCTTTTTTCAGCTACAGGATAGTGCGCCTTTTCGGGCATTACAGCGAGATTCTTTCTTCAGGCAAGATAAGCGCAAGAGACAGGATGCTTTTTGAGGATATCATCAACCAGAGTGCAACAGAGGCAGGCCTCAGGAATTCTCTCAAGATTCTGACCCGTATTCTGACCGAATACTACCAAAAGCAACCCATAGTCCTGGTAGACGACTATGATGCCCCAATCGCAAGGGCAGCCGAAAACGGCTATTACGACGAGATGCTCGATTTTTTGCATGGCTTTCTTTCTGCCGGGCTCAAAACCAATTGGGACAACCTGAAGTTTGGTATTATCACAGGCAGGTTGCACATCCCTCTGCAAAGCGGTCTGAACAATCTCGACGTTGATGACATCACAACAACTTGCAGGTATGCAGATGTCTTTGGCTTCACTCAAGGTGAAGTGGACAAACTCCTTTGCGACGTTGGCTTTTCTGAAAAGAGAGAAGTCTTTAGGGATTGGTACGGAGGGTATCGCCTTGGCGACAAAACAGAAGTATACAGCCTCTGGAGTACCATGCAATACCTGAGAGATCTGCAGGCGTACCCGACTTTGGAGCCAGAGTCCAATGCGCACGACAGCTCGCAGTCTTTCTTTGTCAAAAAGCTGTTCCCTGACGAATACCTCGAAATGGCTGCCGAAATAGCCAATCTTGTCTTGGGTGGTGTACTCCTAAAAAGGATACCCCGGACGTCAACCTACAAAAACCTTGATTTTTCTGCAAATCTCTGGGCAGTGCTCTACCAGTGCGGCTGTCTGACAAGGGCATCCAAAGAACAGCTGCAGAGCCTTGATGTCTCCCCCAATCCAGCGAGAGACGAGATGGCGCTTGTCATCCCCAACGAGGAAATCCGCACCGTGTTCTGGTACACGGTCAGCACCTGGTACAGGGATACTGTTGATACGGAACAGCAGCGAAGAGCCCTTCTTGATGCTTTCTGGCAGGCAGATACAGAGGGCTTCAGAAACAAGCTTCACGCGATTTTGCTGAAAAATGTGAAAAGGAGTGAGGCAAAGGCTTCTGCTTTGTCTGCCAAAGCTTTGAGCGAGAACTTTTTTCACGGTCTTTTGGCAGGCTTCTTCCTTGTGGGCTGCCCCCAAATCCTGTCCTTTACTGAAGTGAGCGACAGGAGCTACGATCTTCAGGTACTGGACAACAGGGCAGGAAGGGCAGCCATAGTGGAGGTCAGGCGTGCTTTCGACGAAAGGGAGGATCTCTTGAGGCTAGCCGAAACGGGCCTCAAGCAGATCGAAAAGAACAGGAACAATGCGCGGCTTCTCTCCGATTCATCGGTGAAAACGCTGCTTCACTGGAGCATAGCCTTCTGCAAGAAGAGATGCGAAGCGAAGGCGCTTATTCTCAAACACCCATAACAACAAGGTCTGTTCCGAAAGTTACGAAACAAAAGCCATTGCCAGAGGAGTATGTTCAATGCCAGCCATCAATATCATCAATACAGACGACTTTGCAGAGATGCGCTTGGGAAACGGCTATTATGTCGACAAGACAGGCTTTATTGAAGAATTTTTGCAAAACCCTGCTGACGGCCCCAAATTTCGTGTCCCTGCCGACGCCATACTTTTCACCCGCCCCAGACGTTTCGGAAAGACCTTGTTCATGTCCATGCTGGCCGAATTCTTCGATATTACCAAGGATAGCCGTGAGCTTTTTGAAGGGCTCGCAGTATCTTCCAATAAGGATTTGTGCGACCAGTGGATGAACCAGTATCCAGTCATCTTTCTTTCACTTAAGGATGTGGACAAGCCAACCTATAAAGAAGCGCTGAAAAAGATTCGCAGTCTTGTCAGCGACGTATGTTTAGCACATAATTATCTTTTGAAAAGCTCCATGCTGGATGACGAAGAGCGCAAAAAACTCAAAGAATTGCGTTCAGAAAAAGCTGATGACAATATACTTGCCGATGCTCTGCTGATTTTGAGCAGAGCCTTGCGTTACCACTATGACAAACCAGCCATTGTCCTGATAGACGAATATGACGCTCCCATCGCAAAAGCAGCGGACAATGGCTATTATGATGAGATAGTTGATTTTATGCGCAACTTTCTCTCAGCATGTCTCAAATCCAACAGAAAAAATATGAAACTTGGCATTCTTACAGGCTGCCTGCAAATAGCTCAGCGTAGCATCTTCAGTGGTCTCAATCACTTTAAGAGTTACGATATCTCTGATTATGAATACATGGATGTCTTTGGGCTCACACAAGACGATGTGGATACCATTTTGTTAAAGGCCGGTCTGTGGGACAGAAGGGAAGAACTCAAGGAATGGTATGATGGCTATTGTTTTGGCGAACATCAGGAAATGTACTGTCCGTGGAGCATTCTGAATCGGGTATACGCCCTTCAGAAAAATCCAAGGGTTCCTCCCAAGGCCTATTGGAACAAGACCTCGGAAAATACAGTAATCAAAAGATTATTCCCAGGTAAATATCTCGAGATGGCTGATGATATAGCTAAGCTTGTCTCCGGTGGTGTGCTCGTGACACAGGTTAATCTGGAGCCGACGTATGATAGTCTGGACTCTTCAGCCGAAAACCTTTGGTCACTGCTCTACCTGTCTGGCTATCTGACAACGGCATCCGAAGAACAGACGCAAAAGTCCGGTATCTCTCCCAATCCAAACAGGGATGAGATGGCCCTTGTCATACCGAACATGGAAATTCACAAAATCTTCGAGAAAGAGGTCCAACGCTGGTTCGATGGCGCCGTCAGCAAAAAGCAGACGACGGCTCTCCTTGAGGCTTTCTGGAAGACAGACACAGAGCGCTTCAAGAAAGAGATCGAAGCGATTCTTCTGAAAAATGTGAGCAGCAAGGACCTTGCAAAGGAGCCTGCTTCTTCTGCCAAATCCAGCGATGAATCTCCGCGCGAGAACTTCTATCATGGCCTTTTGGTCGGCTACTTCCTTGTCGCCTATCCAGACACTCTTTCCAACATGGAAGTTGGCGAAGGCTTCTATGATATCCAGGTTCTGGACAACAATACTGGAAGGGCAGCCATAGTAGAGGTTAAGCGCTGTGCCGACGAGAAGGAGGATCTCTTGGGCCTTGCCGAAAAGGGCCTCAAGCAGATCGAAAAGAACAAGTACAATGTGAGGCTTCTCTCCGATCCATCGGTGAAAACGCTGATCCACTGGAGCATAGCCTTCTGCAAGAAGAGCTGCGAGGCCAGGGCAATCATTGTTCGGCAGCCGTAGTTTCTCTGTGTGGGCTGTCGAAAAAAGAGACAGCCCTGTCTTCTTCGTGGACAGGAAACGCAGGCCCCTTTTGCGGGTACCCCGGCTTCTCGGGCCTTTCATCCGGGCCTGCTTCGTGCTATCTCGTTGCCTGCCTTAAGGGACACATTTGCCCCTGGATATGCATCCCGGGGATTCGTCCTTGCTGGCAGAAGACATTTTTGGAGGAAGGCAAGGCATGGTACAGGACGGGCACAATGCTCAGGGACAGGAACAGGAAAAGGACGAGCTTGAGACTCTCCTGCGCGAGATAGGAGAGCGCTTCGAGGTCGATTTCAAGCCCCTGACCTTCAACGACAGCGTTTTTGAGGTTCTGGACGTCAACAACATGCGCCAGTATCTGGACAGACTGGTGCAGACAAAGGCGCTCAAGAATCCCCTGAAGGATCTGCCCCTGTGGGCCAAGATCTGGCCCGGATCCTTTGTGCTCGAAACCTATCTGCGCAAGAAGGTGGCGTGCGCCGGCAAAAGCCTGCTTGAGCTTGGGGCAGGGTGCGCTGTTTTGTCCATCCTGGCCTCGCGCCTTGGCTTTTCCCATATAACTGCCTCGGACGTGGAGGACATGGCCCTGCTTTTTGCAAGGGCCAATGTGCTCAAAAACAATCTGCAGGAGCAGATTGACGTGAGGCACATCGATGTGACAAGGCCCGGCGTCTGCCCGGGGCTTTCCACGGACATTGACGTCATTGTCGCTTCGGAAATCCTCTATCTCGACGATTTGCACAAGCCCTTGCTCAACTTCCTGGAAAGACATCTGGCAAGGGACGGTCAGGCTGTCTTTTGCACGGATATGGCAAGGCGCAAGCCGCATTTTGCCAAGACTGCAGCAAAAAGGTTCAGGGTAAGCGAACTTTATCTGCCAGGCTCCTTCACCAACGACGAGGGCGAGGCACAAAAACGCCTCTATTCGCTCCTCATCCTGCAAAGGCAGGCCTAAGGCCCCCTGGCAGACAGTTTCCGAAAAAAAGCATCAAGGACAACATATGACAGCACAAGGCCAGGAACTTCCTCTCATTCGTCTGAACCCCTGCCCCAAGGGCTATACAAAGGACAGCGACAAGGCCATTTCTCCTGCGGACACAGTGCAAAAAGTGCTCGGCCGCCTAGAAGAACTGGGCAGCGATATCTTGCGCGAGACCCGCAGGGTGGACGTAGGCCGCCTTGGCATACCGGTCTATTTGAGCGTGTGCGGCGCGGATGCGAGAAGAATACTTCCCACGCGCAAGCAGATGGGCAAGGGTGCGTCTGCAGATCAGGCAAGGGCCTCTGCGCTCATGGAGCTCATGGAGCGCTACGCCTTCTTCTCTTTCTGGGAGCGCGAACCCCATTTTGTGAAGGCGACCTATAGTGCTGCCATGAAACGCTTTGGCGCGGACTGCATGCCTCCCGCTGATGTGAACAGATCCGTCCTGGATCACTTGAGCGATCGCGATGTCATAAAGGTCATGGATTGCGTGGAATGGAACTTCTACCCTGCCACGCGCCTAAATGACGGTAAACTTGTCTGGATTCCCCTGGACTGGTTCAGGGTCTTGAGCGAATTCAACGGCTCAAGCTGCGGCAATACGGTGGAAGAATCCCTTTTGCAGGGCATGTGCGAGCTTGTGGAGCGCCACGTGTGCGCCCTTGTGGACAAAGACCACCTTGTGACGCCAACAATCGATCCCGAAAGCCTGGAAGACGAGGTTTTGAAGGACCTTGTGCAGCGTTTCAAGGCCCAGGGCATAGAACTCATCCTGAAGGATTTTTCCTTGGGCATGCCTGCTCCCACGGTTGCTGCCCTGGCCTGGGATCCGGCAACCTTGGGGAAGACAAGCGAAATCGTCTTTACGGCAGGAACGTCTTCCTCGCCTGTCAAGGCTGCCATCAGGGCTGTCACGGAAGTGGCCCAGCTAGGCGGAGATTTTTGTACCAATGCCTGCTACGAGGCCTCCGGACTTCCCAAATTTGCCTCTCTTGACGAATGCCAGTGGCTTTTGGAGGGCGAAACATGCTCCCTTTCAAGCCTTCCCAGCATTGAGGATACGGATATAGCAAACGAGGTGCGAAATCTTGTGCAGGGCCTTGGGGACTATTCCGTGTACGCAGTGGAGACCACGAACCCCGAGATTGGAGTTCCTGCCCACTACCTTGTCATCCCCGGCCTTGCCTTCAGGGAAAGGGATCGCAACGCAAGCGTTGGCCTTTTTGCCGGCCGCGTTGTGAGCGAGACCCAGGGTGTGACCAAGGCCAGGCGCCATCTCGAAACCATTGCCACTGTGTATCCCACAGCGCACTTTCTGCCCTTCTTTGCCGGCATGCTCGCCATGCGCGAGGAGCGCTGGCAGGAGAGCGCAGAGCTCTTTGCCCAGAGCGTGGATCGTCAGCCGGACGATTTGGCAAAAGGGCTTGCAAGCTTTTACGCAGGCTACGCGCTTTCCATGAACGGAAACTGGAAGGGTGCGGAAGGCTTTTTTGCAAGGGCAGCAGAGCTTTGCCCCGGCATGAAGGAGTACACAAACTACCTTGGCGTTGCCCTCTTCAAGCAGGAGCGCTACGAGGAGGCTGCAAGGGCCTTCGAGACATCCCTTGCCTGGGACAAGGGGTCGGTCATGGATTTGGCAAACTTAGGGATGTGCGAACTGCGCCTGGGACGCCTTGAGGCAGCTGCAGAGCACCTTGCAAGCGCCCTTGAGCTTGATCCAGGACTTGAATTTGCAAGGAAGGCCCTTGAGGAAATAGAGGGCTTGAGACAGCAGGCTGGGGAGTAGCAAATATTCTCACCTTTCCCTGTGGCAAAATCGCAGGGAATGCTTATTTCCTTTGTACTCTGCTCACGCACACGAAGTTTCTCATTTGCATACAGGTGGAAGACAGGGGTAAGGATCCGTCTTCCGTGGAGGTATTTCTCTTGGCACTTTCTTCCAAACGTACCTGGGTGGTCCGCGGTCTTGCCGGACTTGTCGCTGTGTATGTTCTCTATCTTCTCGCAGTTGGCCTGTTCACCACTGTGGCCGGCCAGTCCTACAAGGCGCCGGCAGAAGCCCCGGCTGACGACAGGGCAAAGGCCACTTGTATTGCCGACGCTCTGGTGCAGCCCCTGGAAGAAGAGCTGGACGGCGCATTCGGCTGGCTTCCCAATGACATTCTTCTTGTTCCCCGCATCATAGACAACAAGACGAGCTTCCAGCTCGGCGTCATCTACGCCACCCGCTCTGGCTCCGAGGTCCTCGCCCGCACTGTCGCCCGCTTTGGCGATCGCGATACACTCCCCCACATGCTGGTGGACGCCACCCAGAAGCACTTTGCCTACGCTGAAGACTCCTGGGGCTGGTGGTTCCTCTACAACAGCGAAAAGCGCTACCGCGAGGGCATTGCAGACTGGCGCCTGTGGGCTTCCAGGGTCACTGGCGAGCAGACAAAGCAGGCACAGGTCTACAATGTAACCACGAGCGACATTGTGGAAATCATGAACTGGGCCATCAAGACTATGGAGTACACCCTGGGCGTTCTCAACGACGACAAGGTGGGCCATTTCTACGGTGACAACGTCATCTACTACGTCAAGGGTATAAGCCGCGTGGTGGACAATATCATCGAGGGCCTTTTGCAGTGCGACAGCTCCATTATCGAGCGCGGCGGCAAGGAAAACGTGGACGAACTCTTAAAGCGTCTGCACATGATTTCGCAGTTCAACCCCATCTATGTTGTGGGTGGCTCCTACGGTGTGGGCGACTCCTTCTGGCCCAACCACATTGCTGCCATGGCAAGGCATATCGACGTTGTGAGCAACAGGCTCACGGACATCCGCAACGCCATGGAAAAGTAGGCGCAACGCACGAAGGGACTTTTCGTCCTGACAAAAGACCAATCACAGGCACAGGGGCCAGCAGGCTTCCTGTGCCTGTCCTGTGCAAGGGGATCCAAAACTCCAATGGCAACCACAAAAACAACAACCGGCAAAGCCTTCCCTCGCCCTGTGGCGCCTTTTGTCCTGCTTGTCCTTTTGCTCGTGACTTCCGGCTGCGCACTCATGGGCAAGGGCGCGGAAGTTGTGGACAACAGGGAATACGCAAGGCTCATCCGCACCCTGCCCAAGGTCATGCAGGCGCAAGGCCTTGCAGACGAAAACCTTGCCTACACGGACAGGGGCAGGCCGTCCGGAAAGTTCTCGGACATACTGTTTGCGCAGCTTTCCCCGGACTTTCTTTTCAATGAGCAGGGCCACCACATCTATTTTGGCTCCAATTTCCACGCTACACTTACGCCCTCAAGCAGAGTCTATCCGGACAGCGACGGCCAGGGCTTTGCCATTGTCCATCCAACGCAGCGCCTTGCCATGCGCATGCTGGCCGTTGTGGACTGGAATGGCGACAAGACAGAGGACTGGCTTGTGCGCTGCACAGTGGAAAGCTTCAGGGGCAATCGCGTGCGCCACTACTATGTGCTTGCTCCTGCCCCAAAGGGCAGCGAGATGACGCATGGCACCATCCTCGCAAGTGTTGAGGAAATGGGCTATGCCAAGCCCATCATAGACGTGCGTGACATCTCTTCCTACGGCAAGGGAGAGGAAATGCCGCCAACGGACGTGGAGGACGTCTTGCCAGGGGACACGACAGTGACAACACCCCCGAGCGGCGAGAAGCCATCCGGCGGAGTGCAGGAAGTAAACATTTAGCTTGCCTGGGTCTTGTTCCTGAAGCTTGCCCCTTGCCGGGGGAGCCTTGGGACGGGGCCTTTTTCACACTTTGAGGAAGAAAGGCATGAACAAAAAGCACGCGTTCATTGGTCTTGTGGTCGTCTGCCTGCTTGTTTGCGCTCTTGTCTGGGCCTGGCAGGCGCGCGAGGAAAAGAAGGTCTCGCAGGTGCCGCTGCAGGCAGGCCTTGAGGAGAGCTTTCGCGATCTGAAGGTGGAGATTGCAAAACGCTTTGCGCAAGCAGCGGATCTGCTCAACAAGGATGCGCCAAAGACATTGCAGCCGGGCATTGTCCTGAAAAGGGTTGATGTGGGGGAAGGGCCCTCCATGACCTACCACTATGTCCTTGAGAACGGTGCTGCAGCGCTCGATACAGAGCCTGTGGTCGAGAGGACCTGCAGCGTGCCCGAGATGCGCGACTACATGCAGTACGGTGTCTTCTATACCTATGTCTACGAGGACGGGCAGGGGAAGGAGATCATGTCTCTTACCGTGGACGAGGCTGCCTGCGAGGCGCACGAGAGGGAGAAGGCCAAAAAGGATGTGAACGGGACAGGGCAGGCAGGAAGTCAGGCAAGCGGCCAATAGGCTTTTTGCGTCTGAATGTCTTAGACACACCCATTATCGGCAAAACAAATGCCAAAATACGTAAATTTTGACTTGTTTTATTGCCGATGCTCTCCTATGCTTACTACATGTAAACACATTTGTAAGTATTTGAAAAAAATTATATATACATTTTTTGCATGCACGTTATCGGCAAAAAAAGTATCCGCTATCGGCAAGAAATGTCTGGAAGTTTTTTATCAATAGTTTGTTTTGTTGCCGATAGATTGTTGTAGGCTTGTTTGCGTGGGGTGAGCCATGAACTTTGTTTCTGTTGCGGAAATCGCAAAACGTTGGGGTGTGTCGGAAAGAACGGTCAGAAACATGTGCGCAACCGGCAGGATAGCCGGAGCGTATCTTTCTGGCAAAACGTGGAATATACCAGCCGATTCAGTCCCTCCGAAACGTCGTAAGAGTGCTCCCCGCACGTTGTTGAAACGTCTTCAGGAAGAAAGGGAGGCCCGTCTTCCCGGAGGCATCTATCACCGCGTCCAGATCGATTTGACATACAATTCAAACCACATGGAAGGCAGCCGCCTCACGCACGAGCAGACGCGTTTTATCTTCGAGACCAATACCATAGGTTTCGACAAAGAAACGGTCAAAGTGGATGATGTCGTTGAAACTGCGAATCACTTCCGTTGTGTCGATTGGGTAATCGATAACGCCAAACGTCCCTTGAGCGAGAAAGACATACGCTCCCTGCATGCGATGCTGAAAAATGGTACCACTGACAGCCGCAAGAGCTGGTTTAGAGTGGGAGCATACAAGCTCATAGAGAACGAGGTGGGCGGAAGAGAGACCACGCATCCCAAGCGCGTGGCAAAGGAGATGGCAGACCTTTTGGTCAGCTACAAGGCCTCACGAGTTAAAACGCTCGAGGAGCTTTTGGACTTTCACGTCCGCTTCGAGCGCATCCATCCCTTCCAGGACGGCAACGGGCGCGTAGGCAGACTCATCCTCTTCAAGGAGTGCCTGCGCTTTGGCATAGTTCCCTTCATCATCGAGGAGGATCTCAAGAGGTTCTACTACCGCGGGATCAATGAATGGGACGATTTGCCGGGGTATCTCATGGATACCTGCCTCACGGCCCAGGATCGCTTCAAAAAGGCGCTGGACTATTTCGGGATACGCTATTGAGCGGGCCGGATACTACACCGATAAACTTTTGTCAGGAGCTGGCAGGGCAGGATGTGTCCACCAGTACACTGCAAAGACTGCCAGAAAGAGGCTTGTCAAAACCCAGGCCAATCCTGTGCCTGCAAGGGCAATGACAGTGTAGGCAAAGAGGGGGCCTGCAGCTGCGCCAAGGTCCGTGAAAAGGGCAAAGGCCGAGAGGTAGGTGCGAGAATTTTCCGAGAGCAGGGCAGCGTCGTTGCCAAGGGCGTCCGTTGCTGTGGTAAGCAGTGTGCCGGAAAGCAGGACAAGCAATATGACCAGGGAGAGGGGCACAAGGGCAAGGTCCAGAGCACCTGGCAAGAGTGTCACTGCACTTATGGCAAAGGCTATGGCGCTAAGCCTGCAGCGGCCCATGCGCCCGTCGGAAAGGGAGCCGAAGAAGGGGGCAAGAAAGGGCTCCCACACCCAGCGCATGGCCTGAAGCCCGCCGGAGAGAGTGGCTGCCGAAAGGGTGAGCCCAAGGATGACCAGCTTTTCGTGGCTGTGCGCATCAAGCAGCATGGAGATGGTTGATGCTGTCACACCCTGATAGGTCATGGCAACCACAAAGGCTGTCATCATGACCCAAAGCGCAGGGCCCTTTGCAAGGATCTCCTTCCAGCCTGCACGGTTTGCAGCCTGTAGGGCAGATGTTTGGGAGGCGTTTCCTCTTGTACGCTCTTCGCTTTTTTGCATCTTGAGCATGACAAGGGGAGCCAGGCAGGAGACGGCAGCAAAGAAGAGGGCTGTAGTCTGCAGGCCGAAGCTGTCGGCAAGAAGGCCGCCCAAAAGCATGCCTGCAAGGCTTCCCAGGCGGTAGAGGCCATTGTTGATGCCTGTGAGATACCCAAGGGTGGAGGGCGATGAGACGCGCAATATGGTGAAAAGGGTTCCAAGGCGAAGCAAGGTCCAGGAAAGGCCCCACAAAAAGCGCATGCATAGCCAAAGGAACAGACCCTGCGAGAGGCCGTAGCCAGCAGTCGAGATGATGGCAAGGATGGTAGCTATCCAGATGCCGGTTCGGCAGGACACCCTGTTGTAGAAAAGGGTGATGAGAGGGTTCAAGGGGATGCGCACAAGCCTGTTGGCAGCAAGGATGACACCCACCTCGAAGAGGGTGGCAAGACCAGCGGACTCCCAGTGCAGGGGGAGTGCTACATAGAGGAAGGAGTCGCCCACAAGACAGAGGGCAGTGACTATGGAGATGAGGGTGATTTCCGCCTTTGCGGCCTTTGGACAGTGTTCTTTAGCCATTGCATGCCTTCCCTACCATATGCGCGCAGGATTTTGTCGTGGATTTGACGCCAAAATGTCACGAAATCGCAATGTACTGCTTTTGTTTGGGGCAAACAAGCTTGGGCAAAAACGCAACATGAAAGAGCAGGATCTGGCTTCACGCAAGCCCTTGTCAGTGCAAGGCCTTGCCTGTATCACTTTTCGGGAAAACAAAAAGGCCATGCGGCCATTGCCATGGGGCTTTGCCGCAATGCCCGAAATCACAAGTATCGAGGTATGGCATGAGCGAGGAACTTGTCCGTCTGGAAATTACGGCACAGGAAGAGGACTACGAAGGGATAACTGGGCTCTTGTGTCTTAAGCTCTCCTCTGGCTGGGAAGAGGAGAGTCTTGCCACAGGGGAAACGCTTTTTCGCGTGCACTGCGAAAATGCTGGTCTTGTGGACGATATAGAGCAGTCCGTGAAGGCCCTCTATCCTGCAGCATCTTTGAAACGCGACAGGGTGGTCGTAGAAGATTGGGTGACTGCCTGGAAGGACTTCTTCACTCCCGTGCCCTGCGGAAAGCGCTTTGTGGTTTTGCCGCCCTGGCTTGCGGGCAAGGGAAGCTTTCCGGAACGCACGGAGATAGTCATAGAACCCAAGTCCGCCTTTGGCACTGGTCATCACGCTACAACGGCCCTGTGCCTTTCTGCCTTGTCAGATCTTCTGGATGCCGGTGTCCTGCGCTCTGGGCAGACCTTTCTGGACCTCGGGACTGGTTCCGGCGTGCTCGGCATGGGCCTTGCCATGAATGGGCTTACGGGTGAAGGCTACGACATAGACCCCCTTGCCATGGACAATGCTACGGAAAACAGGGACCTCAACGGCATCTCTGCGGAAAGCTTCAAGCTTGGCCTTGGCAGCATAGAAAAGGTTGCTGGCAAGACCTTTGACCTTGTGGTTGCCAATATTTTGGCCCAGCCCCTCATTGACATGGCTCAGGACATCATGGCCTGCAAAAAGAGCGTCCTTATCCTTTCAGGCATTTTGAGCGTGCAGGCGGCACGGGTTGCCGAGGCCTATGCTGCCCTTGGAAAACCGGAAGAATTTGTGCAGGGCGAGTGGTCCTGCCTTGTGTGGAAATAGGGCAGGAAACCTGGCAAAAAACGTCTTTTGCCCCTTGACTTCATAAGAGGAATGATTATTATTTACAAAGTGAGCAGCCTGCCAGGTTGCTCGTTGCATCCCAATCCAGACAGCAAGTAAGTTTGAGAAATTCAAGGAGATACAAATGTCCCAGGTTACCTTTGCCGGCAATGCCATGAATCTTGAGGGCGTTCTTCCCGCAGTTGGCGCTGCTGCCCCCGACTTCGCCCTCACTGCCAACGACCTTTCTTCCAAAAAGCTTTCCGACTACGAGGGCAAGGTGCTTGTGCTCGTGAGCGTGCCCTCCCTCGACACACCTGTGTGCGACCTCGAGGTGAAGCGTTTCAACAAGGAAGCCGCAGCCCTTTCCGACAAGGTGGCCATCGTGGCAGTGTCCCGCGACCTTCCCTTTGCCCAGGCCCGCTGGTGCGGTGCAGCAGACGTTAAGGCAGTGGAAACCCTCTCCGACTACCGTGACGGCAGCTTCGGTAAAGCTTACGGCCTTTACGTGAAGGAGCTCGATCTGCTCTGCCGCGCCATTGTCATCGTGAAGGACGGCAAGGTCGCCTACACCCAGGTTGTGAGCGAAATGACAGAACAGCCCGACTTCGACGCGGTCCTTAAGGCCGTGAAGGCTCTTGTGTAGGGCTTTGAGACAAAATATCCGTGTTTCATTGTGAGCGCGTTGCGTGATCGCAAGGTCACGATGAAACGCCTGCCTTTCGGGGTTTTTGCCAAGGAGAGTGTCTTGGCAAAAACCCCTTTTTTTGTGCCCCACCCAATTGTCCTTAGCGGAAAGGCTCTCTTCGCTGCTTCGCCTTGCAGGCGAAAAATGCCGCAATACATGGATATTGCAATCTCGGGAAATTGGTCTATGCTGATCATTTTGGGATCCCCATGCTTTCCCTTGGGACGGAATGGATCCCTCTTCCTTTTCAAGGGCAAGGAGAAGGGGGAAATAATCACGCTTTTTTCGCAAGGCCGTTATGCTCTCCCAAATGGTCACGATTCTTTTGCCCCAAGGAGCATAAGGCCTTGAAAAGCAACAATATGGCCAGTTTTTCCGGCTTTTTTTCAAAAAAAGTTTGTCTTTTTTCGTGTTCACATGTATTTGTAAGGGAAACAGCCATAGCCTTTTCCTGACCGGAGAATACACGTTTTTTTGAAATTCGTGTCCAGAAAGGCAAGGGCAGGGCTGTCTCCCTTAAAGGAGTTGTGATGAGCTTTTCCATGAAAACCATACCCGTGCAGGACGCTGTGGGCACTATCCTCTGTCAGGACATCACCCGCATCGTTCCCGGCCAGTACAAGGGCCCAGTGTTTCGCAAGGGACACGTGGTGACAGAAGAGGACATTCCTGTCCTGCTCGATGTGGGCAAGGAACACCTCTATGTCTATAGACCCGAGCCCGGCATGGTGCACGAGGAGGATGCCGCATGGCGCATAGCGCGCTGTGTTGGCGGTGCAAACCTTGTTCTCAAGGGACCCAAGGAAGGCCGCATCGACTTTGTGGCCGAGTGCGACGGCCTTTTGAACGTGGACGAAGACCTCCTTTTCGACTTCAACTCTCTTGGGGAAATGACACTCGCGACACTTCCCGGCAACATTCGCGTGTGTCAGGGACAGGCCCTGGGTGCTACGCGCGTAACACCCCTGGTTGTGGAAGAAGACCTTCTTCGCAGGATGGAGAGCACCATCACCCGTCCCGTTCTTTCCGTGACCCTCTTTGCCTCGCCTCTTGTGGGCATAGTCACCACAGGATCCGAGGTATACGCTGGCCGCATCAGGGACGGCTTTGGTCCTGTCCTGCGCGAGCGCTTTGCCTCCCTTGGCTGCCCTGTGGCAGGCCAAAAGCTCAGCGGCGATGATGCAAACGTCATCGCAAACGCAATCCTTGATTTTGCGGCAGAGGGCTGTGGCCTCATCTGTGTCACAGGCGGCATGTCCGTGGACCCGGACGACAGGACCCCTGCCGCCATACGAAAGACAGGGGCTTCGGTTGTCTGCTACGGGGCGCCCGTATATCCGGGAGCCATGTTCATGCTGGCCTACCTTGAAAGGGATGGCAAAACCATCCCCGTCCTGGGACTTCCGGGAGGGGTTATGTACAGCAAGGTCAGCATCTTCGATCTCGTTGTCCCAAGGCTTCTTGCCGGGCAGATTCTCTCGGCTCGCGACGTGCACCGCATGGGGCACGGAGGTTTTCTCACGCAGCTGAGCTCCATGCCATATTCCTGCCTGTAGTTCTTGAAAACATCCTCCCGGCAATTGGGCTTGTAAGGAAGCCTGGGGGTTGCGGGGGGATTTGCCAAGGCTTTTTGCGGGAATATGGCGCCAACCGCTTCCAACAAGGTCCCCAGACCTTTTCCTTTAGTATCCAGACCCGGGGCCCCCGTGCCTATCCCATGGGTTTTTCCGGGCGGGAGGGAATGCATGCTTACCAAAACTCTCGTTGTCAATGGCACCGAACACCGCGTCCTTTGTGACGACAACGACTTTCTCGTGGATGTGCTGCGCAATCAGCTGCACTACACAAGCGTGAAAATCGGCTGCGGCAAGGGCGCCTGCGGTGCCTGCTCCGTGATCCTCAACGGCAAGGTGACCCGCGCCTGTATCACAAAGATGCGCCGCGTGCCCGATTTTGCCTCCATCACCACAGTGGAAGGTGTTGGCAGGGCCACCAACCTGCATCCCCTGCAGCAGGCCTGGATCTACCATGGCGCAGTGCAGTGCGGCTTCTGCACCCCCGGCTTCATCGTTTCCGCCTACCAGCTTCTGCAGGAAAACCTCTCTCCCACCAGGGAAGACGTGCGCGACTGGTTCCAGAAGCACCACAACGTCTGCCGCTGCACAGGCTACAAGCACCTTGTTGACGCAGTCATGGACGCTGCCGCCATCATGCGCGGCGAAAAGACCATTGACGACATCACCTGGAAGAAACCCGAGGACGGCCGCATCTGGGGCACTCGCATGCCGAGGCGCACAGGTGTTGCCAAGGTGACAGGCCAGGCAGAGTACGGCGCAGACCTTGCTCTCAAGATGCCCCCGGACACCCTGCACCTTGCCCTCACCCAGGCCAAGGTCTCCCACGCCAACATCCTCAATATCGACACCTCCGAGGCAGAGAAGATGCCCGGCGTGTACCGCGTCCTCACCTACAAGGACGTGAAGGGCAAAAACCGCATCACAGGCCTTATCACCTTCCCCTCCAACCTTGGCGATGGCTGGGATCGTCCTATCCTGAACGACACCAAGATCTTCCAGTACGGTGACGCTTTGGCAATCGTCTGCGCAGATACGGAAAAGCACGCCCGCGCAGCAGCAGAGAAGGTGAAGGTCGATCTCGAGCTTCTGCCCGAATATATGGACGCTCCTTCTGCCAAGGCTCCCGACGCCATCGAGATCCATCCCGGCACCCCCAACACCTATTTCATCACCCATGTGGTGAAGGGCGACGATCCCGAGCCTGCCTTCAGCGATCCCGAAAACGAGTGGGTGGAGGAAAGCTACTACACCCAGCGTCAGCCCCATCTTCCCCTGGAACCCGACTGCGGCTTTGCCTACATCAACGAACAGGGCCAGCTTGTCATCCACTCCAAATCCATCGGCATCCATCTGCACGGCCTCATGATCGCTCCTGGCCTTGGCGTTGAGCTCGGCAAGGATCTGGTCATGGTGGCAAACACAGCCGGCGGTACCTTCGGCTACAAGTTCAGCCCCACCCTGGAAGCCCTGGTTGGCGTGGCAGCCCTTGCCACTGGCCGCCCCGTGCACCTGAACTACAACTACGAGCAGCAGCAAAACTACACCGGCAAGCGTTCGCCTTTCTGGACGACCCTGAAGCTTGCTGCCAACAAGAAGACCGGCAAGATTGCTGGCCTTGTCTCCGACTGGGATTGCGACCACGGTCCCTACTCCGAATTCGGTGACCTCCTCACCCTGCGTGGCTCCCAGTACATCGGCGCTGGCTACGGCATTGCCAACATCCGTGGCGAAGGCCGCACAGTGTGCACCAACCACTGCTGGGGCTCTGCCTTCCGCGGTTACGGCGCACCCGAAGTGGAATTCCCCTTCGAAGTGTGCATGGACGAACTGGCCCACAAGATGGGCTGGGATCCCTTCGAATTCCGCTATGTGAACGTCTACCGTCCCGGTGACACCACTCCCACCCAGCAGGTGCCGGAAGTGTTCTCCCTGCCGGAGATGTTCGACAAGATGCGTCCCATCTACGAGGATTCCAAGAAGAGGACAGCTGCCAGAAGCACCGCAGAGGTGAAATGCGGCACAGGTATTGCCCTTGGCGTGTACGCTGCTGGCCTTGACGGCGCAGACTCCTCCGAGGCCTGGGCAGAGTTGAACGACGACGGCACCATTACCATCGGCGCCTCCTGGGGCGACCACGGCCAGGGTGCCACCTGCGGCATGCTCGGTTCCGCCCACGAAACCCTGCGCGTCATGGGCATAGACGAGAGCCAGATCAGGCTTGTCATGAACGATTCCAGCAAGACCCCCAACTCCGGTCCTGCAGGCGGTTCCCGCTCTCAGGTGGTGGTTGGCAACTCCATCCGCGTTGCCTGCGAGCAGCTGGTGGACGTCATGAGAAAGCCCGAGGGTGGCTGGTACACCCGCAAGGAACTGGTGGAACTCGGCCGTGAGCCCAAACAGCAGGGCAAGTGGACTGCCCCCTGCACGGACTGCGACGTTGAGACCGGCAAGGGCGATCCCTTCTGCTGCTACATGTATGGCCTCTTCCTCGCCGAAGTGTCCGTTGAGGTGAAGACCGGCAAGACCACTGTGGACCGCCTTGTGTGCGTGACCGATATCGGCAAGGTCAACAACTACCTGGTTGTGGACGGCCAGATCTTCGGCGGCATGGCCCAGGGCGTGGGCCTGGCCCTCACCGAGGACTACGAGGATCTGAAGAAGCACGCCACCATGGCCGGCGCCGGCATCCCCACCATCAAGGACATCCCGGACGACATGGAGATCATCTATGTCGAGACCCCGCGCAAGGACGGCCCCTACGGCGCATCCGGCGTGGGCGAAATGCCCCTGACTGCTCCGCATCCGGCAATCATCAACGCCATCTACAATGCCTGCGGCGCACGCATTCGCCATCTGCCTGCCTATCCCGAGAAGGTGCTTGCGGCAATGCCGAAGTAGTGCCTTTCGCATAGCGTAGACAAAACGTATACCATGGGGGGAACGGGACAACCCGTTCCCCCCTTTTTAACAGCCCGAAGCTTTTGGAGATACGACAGTATGGACATCGTTTTTGATCAAAAGGGCATGCACGCCCTGGAAGCTCGCTGCACACAGGAAAACCCGCCCCGCTGCCAGGTGGCCTGTCCCTTCAACCTCGATGTCCGCGCTGTCATGACTTGTCTTGCGAAGGGCAATGCGCACGAGGCAAGAAGGCTTGTGCAGCGCTCTCTTCCTCTGCCAGGCATTTTTGCCCACATCTGCGATCACCCCTGCGAAACAATGTGCCTGAGGGAGAACCTTGGCGGCCCTCTCAACGTGGGGGAGATTGAGCGCTTCCTAGTGCGCGAGGTTGAAGCTCCCCTTGAGCGCTCGTACGTTCGCAAGAAGAGTCAGCGCATGGCTATAGTAGGTGCTGGAGTTGCGGGCCTTGTGTGCGCCTATGACCTGGCTGCCAAGGGCTTTGACGTGGACGTGTACCACACAGGGGAGCCAGAGTATGCGCTGAAAGAGAGGTTTCCCAATCTTGACTGGGAGGCGCCCAACGGGCCAGCGGCAGAGTGGGAGAGGCTTTGCGCAAAGGTTGCCTTCCTTAAGGTGGAGAGTCTTGATGCCGGGCTTTTGACAGAGCTTGTGGCCTCGTACGAAGCGATCTTTGTGGACGCCTCGTGCGGGGAATTCGGCATTTCCCGGAATACGTGCAATGCAACAAGTCTTGTGTACGAGGAAGGATTTGACGGCAGGGTCGTTGCAGGCGGATGGGAAGATGCGACATTTTCTGCTGCGCGTGCAGGAGGAGAGGGGCGCAAGGGCGCTCTCACCATGGAGCGCATGGTAAGTGGTGTCTCGCTTACTGCAGCACGGGAAAGGGAGACAAAAAGTCCTGCCATGAAGTTGGATGGCATGGAAGAAGCAGTCAGAGTGTCTCCCGCAAAGGGGGTCTACACGAAGGAAGAGGCAGTGCGTGAGGCTTCCCGCTGCCTTGACTGCCGCTGCGACATCTGTGTCAGGGCTTGCGCCTACATGCAAAAATACCAGGGCTATCCAAAGGTCTTTGCGCGCAGGATTTTCAACAACCTCTCCATTGCCCAGGGCATACGCAAGGCCAATACCCTCATCAACAGCTGTGCCCTGTGCGGACAGTGCGAGGAGCTGTGTCCGGATGGCTTTTCCATGAAGGATTTGTGTCTGGCAGCGAGGGAAGAGCTTGTAAGACAGGGCTTCATGTCAAAGAGTGCTTTTGAGTTTGCCCTAGAGGACATGGAACAGGCTTCAGGAAGCGAAAGCTTCTTTGTGCACGAAGGAAATGGCGAAAATGCCCCAAGATACGTCTTTTTCCCTGGCTGTCAGCTTGCGGGTGCAAGGCCCAAACAGGTTGCCGACGTGTACGATTTTCTTTGCAAGGGGCTTCGCGGCGGCGTTGGCGTCTACCTTTCCTGTTGTGGCATTCCCGCGCACTGGGCAGGGGAGAAGGAATATTTTGCAAGGCATGTGCAGCAGATGCGGGAGAGGCTCGCTTCCCTTGGAAATCCCACTATCATTGCCGCCTGTCCCACGTGCCTCAATGTCTTTAAGGAATATCTCCCCGAGGTTGCGTCTGCGTCGCTTTGGGAAGTGCTGGACGGCATGGATCTGGGGGACAGGAAGCTTGGGCCAGATGTGCCGGACACCCTGGTCATCCACGATCCCTGCGCAGCAAGGCACAATACGGCCTGGCAGAAGGCTGTGCGCAGCCTTGCCAAAAAGTGCGGAGTCACAGTCCTGGAGCCGAAGCATACCCGCAAGACCACGGCCTGCTGCGGCCACGGAGGCAATCAGTGGTGTGCCGACTTTGAGGCAGCCCGTGTCATGGCAAGGAAGAGGGCAAGGGAGCTGGGTGGCCCTGCCATGACAAGCTGCATCATGTGTCGGGAAAACCTCGCAGCCCAGGGGCTGCCTGCCTGGCATCTTCTGGACATCCTGCCCGTAGGCTGGGAGGTCGGTGCTCCATATCCTGCCACAAGCCTGTCGCAAAGAAGGGCAGGGCGGATTGAGGCAAGGCGCATATTTGTGAGGAAGCTTGACAAGGAAGAGATGCCCCAAGGGGAGCACAAGGTGCGTCTGCGCTTTGCAAGGACGTTTCCCGTGAGGCAGAATGAGAGCGTTTTGGGGGAAGGCTCAAAGGCTAGAGAAGCGGCATGTCTGGCTGCCCTGGAGGCAAGGCAGATTTTGCTTAATGATGTAGAAGAGACGATTTTTGTGGCTGAGAGAGAAGGGCGCTTTTTTGTGAACCCCGATACTGGACACAGACTTGCGAGTCATCGTCCCCGCACTGTGACCTTCTGGGTCGAATACTATAGGGACGAGGCTGGGGACATATATGTCGTGTCTGACGCCTGGTGTCACCGCACCCTTGTGCCAGGAGCAGGTGGAGAAAAGCTCAATCAGCCAAGGGCCCAGTCTGAGGCAGGGGAAGGCTGCGCGTGGCTTTGCGGGCGCTGCGAGAAGGCGCTTTTCCAGGAAGATGTGCCCACACGCTACGCCCACGGGGGGCTCACCATGCGCCTTTGGCGCTGCCCAAAGTGTGGCCTTACCTATGTGCGGAAGGATTTGGCAGAGGGCATGATGCTTGATATGCAGGGGCGCATGGAAGAGACTTGGCACGGAGGAGGGCAGCGCTGGATGGCGGAAGAGGGAGAATAAGGCCTCTCATCTCCTTTTAAGTGCCTCAGTGGCCCGTTTCTCCTATAAACGAGCGAGTCGAAGGTACATTATTGTGAATGTATGAGGAGGGAAAGATAAATGAAAGAGATGAGATATTATCCTGGATTTGAAATTATGGATGAAAATTGGTTGAAGTTTGCACTGCTTTATTTTGATGTACTTCATCCGATTATGCCAGATTCTCTTGATCAAAAAGAAATGTATTTAAGTAAAAAATTTCAAATTGTTATGGATGAAACTGATTTAATTGATCGATATAGCCCAAGTTATGAACATAAAGCATGTGCATTTAGACGTACATATGAAGAAATTAAAAAATATTTAGAAGATCCAAAGATTTATAATATATATTTTCCAGTAAAAAACAATGAAAATATTATAGAAAAATGGAAAAATAAAAACAATCAAAATTTTATACTTTTTAGAGAAAAATATTCACAAAATTTTTTTTAATTTTGTATTAAAAGCAAATTAGGGGAAAATGTGATGAAGGGATTAAAATTTCTTATGATATAGCTTATTTGTATATGAGCTTTCTTGCAAATTGTATTTCAAGATCAAATGGATACGAAATTATTACTGATGAAAAAATATATTCTGATTTTTTAGTTCATGATGATCTTATTTTGTTAAAACTAAATAAAAATAAAATTTCAAATGTCTATAATAAAATTTATTTAGAATTTCCAGCAAATATATCATATATTAAACTTTAAACAATAATAAATTTGAGAAAAATAATGATTTTAATAATTATATAAGTGCTTATATTCATGAAATAGATAAAATACTAGATTGTAAAGAAGGAAATAAAGAGTAATCTTTGCGTGATATGTTAACATATAAAAAGAATTTTTGAAAATTTGTTGATCAGTTATTAAGTGTACTGCATCAGTAATACTAAGTGTGTTTAGTGCTTCTTCTTTAATATCAGGTAATAGCGAAGGTATATTATCATCTTTGGCGTCAACTGCTATGGATATAAGTACTGTGAGAGATGTATATAGAGAAATGCCGACTTCTATTGAAAACATAAAGACGAAGTACTTAGCAAGAAAGTATATTGCATCTCTTAAACAGCTTAATAGATCTACAAGAATTGATAGATATCGGTAAATCCACAAGAGTACGGAAACTGGAAGCTTCTCGTTGGTGTAAGTAACAAATGTCTGTAATGACAGAAGGGGCGTATTGTCTTCGACTGAGCTGTAGCAGGAGGTGTTCGCCTGATGCCTATGCCCGTCAGTTGTTCAGAAGCTGCAGGCGAAAGTCGAGCATGGCAAGAACAGGGATTTCGCCAAACCGCTCCCTCAGGGCTTCGATGGCCTTTTGCGCTTCCATGGCATTGCCCTGTTCGATCAGCGTCTCAATAATGTGGACTTCACTCGCTGCCTCGTCTACGGCTCCAGGGACCTGGAAGAAGGAGGCAAGTATGTTCTCTATGCTTGCTCCCCTGGCAAAGGAAACCCGCTTTTGCGCGACCTTGCCCTTTTCGTTGTAGTCGAGCCACACTATCTCCCGTCTGTCCAGGCTGGCCCACATGAAGGGGGAGAGGCTTGCAAGAATGAACTGCACCTTTGGGAAGGTCTTTTTGAGAAGGGGGCAGAGCTGCATCTGCCAGAGTGGATGCAGACTTGCTTCCGGATTGTCCAGAAGGACTATCATGTCCTGGTTTGCACGGGAAGCAGTGTCCAGCTCAAGTGCTATGTGCGCCAAAAGGCCTACAAGAAAGTTTTCTCCTGCGGATAGCTCGCTTGCGACATCAAGGATCATACCGTTCTTTTCAACGCACAAGGGGTGTCCCACCCGTTCCTTCTTGATATGGAGATTTTGCAGGCCGGGAGCAATTTCCGCAATGGATGCACGTATTCTCTCCAGGATTGGATCCCTGTAGGTACTGTCCCTTTGCCGTTCGTGTTGCTCCTGACTTTCCAGACGCGCAAAACGGGTCTTGAGCCTTGCAAAGTGGATATCCCTTTTCCCTGAGAGGATGGACACGATGCGCGGACCCTGTGGCATGGCATCCTTGTCTTGGCTTCCGTCATCCTGTGTGGCGTGTATCCCGCGCTCGGAGCAATGGACAATACAGCTGCCGCTTGCTCCTTCAAGAGTGGCTGTTACCTGGCAGTCGCTGCTCCCGGCTTTTTGCAAGGAAGGCTGCAGCATAGCCTTGCGAGCCTTTGGGGAGGGGAGGGCATGCAGCACATCGGCAAGAGCACGCAGGATGGTGGTCTTGCCTGTGCCGTTCACGCCGAAGAGGACGTTCATGCCTTGCCTGAAGGCAAGCTCAAGGTCGTCAAACGTTGCGTAGTTTCTGAAGTGAACGCTTGAGAGCAGCATAATCCTTCTCCCTGGAAAAGGGGCACATGGGGGGCAGGCGCCCTGGAAAGGCAAGTATATGGGCGTGCCTCATCATACTCCTTGGGCCCATGGGGACACAACAGCAATGGAGGGCAAAGGGAGGATGGCAGTACCGCACAACAAGTTTGAGGAATCAAATGCTCAAACTGTCGTTAGGGACCACTTTTGAGCAGTTATCTTGTCAAACTTCGAAAGTAGTGTTCACGCTGGGCATGACACAAGAGGATATTTGGGACAAGGCTACCTGACGCAGAAAGCTTTGCTGGAGGCATAGAGTCGAATGACGAGGGTGCATGGTCGACTGACGGTACAGGCGGGAGAAAAGCTCATGGCCTTGCACAAGGAGAAAAGATTGCGCGCTCCGCTCTACTTTTGGCGTGACATAGAGAAACCCGGGTTTGTTTGAGGTAATCTCGGGGGACAGCCTTGTTTTGCGCTCGAAAAAATTGTCTTGACAGAAAACAGGAACAGGACATAGAAGATTTTTTCGGCGGACCCGTAGCTCAATTGGCAGAGCTTCCGGCTCATAACCGGCTGGTTCCAGGTTCGACTCCTGGCGGGTCCACCAGCAAATCAACAAAAGTCGTATGGCCCCTGTCTCCTGATTTTCGGACACAGGGGCCTTTTTTGTGCCCGAGAGACGCTGTATCGTACCCATTGCCCGCAGCTGGACGACAAAAAAATACGCAGTGGGAGTACTGCGTATTTGGGAAATTTCCGGTACTTTCTGGAGCCGTTTGAGCTTCCTTAGGGATTAGTCTTGGTCGTTTTCAAGCTGAGCGAAGGCTTCCTTTCTGTGCTTTTTGAGAAGCTCCATGGCTTCGTCCTTGGTGAGGATACGCCCCTTGCAGGCGGGATTGATGAGTCTGTTTTCCGGACAATAGCCAAGCTGGACACAGGAGGGGCCTGCGCCTGCGAAAAGATCCGGGGCAGCCTTGCGGCAGAGGCGCAGCATCTTGTTTGCCAGATCCCGGATTTCTGCCTGGGCGTTCTTGCAGCAGCGGATGGCAAACCAGTCGCGCAGTGCGTGAGCGTTCATGCCGATGATGGCTTTGAACTCTGTGGCCTGAGGTTTCAGGTAGCGCAGATCCTGTTCCGGCAGGCCTGCCTCAAGGCCCGCGTCGTACCACTGGGAGGAGATGGCGGCCAGCTCCCTGCCAGTAAGGCGCGTCATATGCCCGTCCGGCAGGGTGACTTCGGCTGCGAAGTTGGCGACGGATTCGGGGTAGACAACGGAGAAGGTCCGCTTGCCCCCCAGCTCCGCGCGGCCGGACTTTATGAGATAGGAGGCAATGCGCTTTCGCACAAGCTGGGTTTCGGTCACGCGGCTGTAGCCTTCGATGCCGAAGAGGAAGAAGTCGAATTCCAGGGCTGCGCCGTGGTTGCTGGAGACAATGTTCTCGACGATTTTCTTTGAATACTCGGAGGCGACAATGTCTTCGAGGCTGCGCTCCGAGCGCACAAAACGGGCAGCAATGTCCGTATAAATCTTGCCGCCTCCTGCGAGCAGCAGAACCTTTCCCTGGCCTGTGTACTGTTCCTTGATCATATATGGGCCCTCCCTTGGCGTGCTCTCTTATGCGGGATTTGCATCCATTGTCAAAGAGTGGGCAGACTGTTCAAAAAATACAACGTTAGCAATTTCAGATACTTGAAGTTTTGTTTGCCTAGGGATCAGGAAAAATCCGGGATCCCGGTTAAAGATTTTTGCCCGAAGGTCGATAAGATATTCAGGCGGGGTAACCCGGAGGAAAAATCGGTTTTCCTCACAGTCTGCAGGAGTGGATGCAAAAGATTGTACCATTCCTGCTGGGCTTTCGAAGGCCATCCATAGCCCATGAAAAGCCCATATCGCCCTGCAAGCCCATTTGCAGGAAAATTTTTTGTTCGAACCTTGAGAAATTGACTTTGAAGAAAAATTTTTTGAATTTGGTTAACCTACTGAAATTCTTGAATTTGGCTTCACAAAGAAATTTCTTCCAGGGCTAAAGAGTAAAAAATTTTTGACGATAAGACTTGCATACCGGGTTGGAACTGAGTATCTTGCATCCAACAAGGGTGAGCGAACCAGCTTAACCCGTCAAACCTAGATCTTTTGGGCAACGCCCGAGGTCAGGAAATTTTGCCAAAACTTGGTGCCAATTTTCCATATATGGCGCCTCATTTAAGGAAGGAAAGTCATGAAAAAGCTTGCTACGCTTCTGATTGCCGCCGGTCTCGTGTTTGGTGCGACCGCTCCGGCTGCAAACGCCATTGACTTCAAGGCCAAGGGCGAGTGGGTCATGAGCTTCGATTACGGCCAGAACGGTAACTTCACCGGTGGCCATGGTCAGACTGGCTACAACGGCAAGGAAGACGAGTTCGAAGCCAAGCAGCGTCTGCGCTTGCAGTTGGATGCTGTGGCCTCCGAAAACCTCTCCGGTACCGTGTTCTTCGAAATCGGCAACACCACTTGGGGTGAAAGCGAGAGTGGCGGTGCCCTTGGTGCCGATAAGCAGATCGTTGAAGTGCGTCGCGCCTACATCGACTGGATGGTTCCCAACACCGAACTCAAGGTTCGTATGGGTCTCCAGGGCATGAGCATCCCCTCCTTCACCATGAAGAAGTCCCAGGTGTTCGAGGATGATGTGGCGGGCATCACCTTGTCCTATCAGTTCACCGACAACGTAGGTGTTACCGCTTTCTGGGCTCGTCCTTACAACGACAACTATGGTGGCTGGAAGGATAACAATGGTTCCCACAACCAGAACTTCATGGACAATGTTGACGCCTTTGGTCTGACCGTTCCGCTGACCTTTGACGGCATCAAGGTAACTCCTTGGGGTATGATCGTAGCCATTGGTCCTAATGCATTTCGTGGTAATGGCGACCATACCACCGATGCCTTTGTAAACTACGAAAATCTTGGCACAAGCAAGGCCCAAATGCTGAATGGTTTGCTGCCTGCTTGGGGTGTCGCAGGATCCGGTGGTCAGACTGCTAACAACTTGGAATTGAAGGAATACGCCACAGCTTGGTGGGCTGGCCTGACTGCCGACATCACCTACTTTGATCCCTTCCGCATCGCCTTTGATTTCATGGGTGGCGGCGTGCAGTGGGATGACAGCCGCCTGAACCGCGCTGGCTGGATGGCTGCCCTGCTCGTTGAGTACAAGATGGATTGGGGTATTCCCGGAATCCTTGGTTGGTACGCTTCCGGTGACAACAGCAACCTCGGCGACGGTTCCGAGCGTCTGCCTTACCTGTCCCTGGGCAATGGCGACAACCAGTTCTCCAACTTTGCCTTTGACGGTCATCCCTACATCGCCCGTGAAGGAGTTCTTGGCCCCAGCATGGCCGGTACCTGGGGCGTTGGCCTGCGCGTGAGGGATATGTCCTTCATCGAAGACCTGAAGCACACCTTCCGTGTCAACCTCATTGGCGGTACCAACGATCATGGTATCTTCAGGCAGTTGGCCAAGGGTGCTGCGACTGTGGCCGGTTACCCTGTTAATAATAGCGATGACTATGGTTTCAAGGGCCTGTACCTCACCGATCAGGATACCGCTCTGGAAATTTCTCTGCACAACGAGTACAAGATGTACGAGAACTTTACCATCATGCTGGACGCCAGCTACTTGGCTCTGTGGCTTGAAGATACCAAGTACGAAGGTATCCGTCGCCAGATGATGGGCGCAACTACGTCCGGCGAAACCCGCGACGCTTGGAACGTCAACGTGTCCTTCGTGTACTCCTTCTAGTACATCAAAGAGCACGACAGATTTTGCGAGGGGCTGAAAAGCCCCTCCCAAGATTGCATAAAAAAGAGGATCTCTTTCGAGGTCCTCTTTTTTCATACCTTGCAAAAACCGTTTTTTGCAGAATTTGGCTTCGCGCCTACCTCCCAGTCCCCTCTGCCCCAAATCGCTCATCCAGCGCCGCATTGTCCCCGGGCGTCAAAAAATACCCCTCCTTCTCGCGCACAGGCTTTCCCATGGCCAAAAGTTCCCCAACACTCACAAAGCGATACCCCTGCCTTCTCAATCCCTCAGCCACATAGCGCAAGAGCTGGAACGAGCCCCTTGGCACCAGATTTGCGTGGAAGAGGAGAATAGAGCCAGGCTTGACGGACCCTATCACATGCCTTGCCTGAGCTATGCTTGCATTGTTGCCTCCAGTCTCTGCCACCACATCCCACTGTATGGGCTCAAGGCCCAGTTCCGCCAATATGTTCAGAGCAGCCTCGGAAGATCTGCCGTAGGGGAAGCGGAAATACCTCAAGACTTCCGGCAGGGGAAAGTCGTTGCCAACTCGAAAGCGCTTCCTGTCCTTCAAAGCCTTGTCCCGCAAAATCTCGTACTGGCACTGGGTATCCAGTATCTCTTCCTTCATGCGCTCAGGGGAGAGCAGCGCAAAGTTCCCATGGGCCCAGGCGTGGTTTCCCAGCTCAAACAAGGGATCCTGCAGTATCTCCCGCACACGTCGCTCGTGCGAGCGCATCCACTTGCCGCCCACAAAGAATGTGGCTGGCACGTTGTTGTCCTGCAGCCAGAGCACGATGTCCGCGTCAAAGCCCGTAGTCGTTGTGGCAAGCTCGCACATGTCGAAGGTGAGTGCACAGACCTTCTCTTCTCCCACAATGTCCACCCTGCGAATGGCACCCTCTCTTGCTTCGGGATTGGCAGGTAGGGAAAAGTCCGGGACGCGCTTTTGCGGGGGACGGTTATTGTTGGGGATGACACCGCGCCTGTCCCTTGCCTGCAGGGCCTGCAGGCGCAGCTCGTTTCTGTTCTCTTCGTGGAAGAAGAGCCGCTCCGCATAGCGGGAAAGCACCTCGTCCTTCGTGCTTGCTGCTGCCTCATGGGGCAGATGCCCCATGCCTGCGAAAAGCCCCAGGGCAAGGCCTGCCCGCAAAAACTCGCGCCTGCCTCTTGCGTCTTCCTTGATTTGCGCCTTCTGCTTCGTATTTCGTGCGTGTCTCGGGTACATAGGTATCCTGGCTCAATTCTTGTTGAAAAAAAGGTCCGGCCTGTCTCCCAGGCCGGACCTTAAACATATTTGTTGGTCTTGACGACTATTCGCCCCTGGCAGCCTTGTATTCTGCCACAACCTTTTCGACAACGGGCTGGGGCGCTTCCTCGTAGTGGTCAAATTCCATGGTGAAGAAGCCTTGGCCGCCTGTCATGGAGCGCAGGTCAGAAGCGTAGCGCAAGATCTCGCTCATGGGCACATGGGCCTTGATTTCGGTGACACCGCCCTGGGAGTCTGAGCCAATGACCTTGCCGCGGCGGGAGGAAAGGTCGCCTATGACATCGCCCATGCTCTCGTCCGGGATGGACACTGTCATGAGGACAATGGGTTCAAGCAATATGGCCTTGAGCTTTTCCATGGCATTTTTGAAGGCCAGGGAGCCAGCGATCTTGAAGGCCATTTCCGAGGAGTCCACGGTGTGGTAGGAGCCGTCGTAGAGGCGCACCTTGAAGTCCACCACAGGATAGCCTGCGATGTAGCCTCTGGCTGCAGCTTCCTGAATGCCCTTGTCTACTGCGGGGATGTACTGCTTCGGAATAGCACCACCCACGATGGCATCCTCGAAGACGTAGCCGGAACCCCTGGGCAGTCCCTCCATCTCGATCCAGCAGTCGCCGAACTGGCCGCGGCCACCGGACTGTTTCTTGTGACGGCCCTGGACCTGCACCTTGCCCTTGACTGTCTCGCGGTAGGGAACCTTGGGGGTCTTCAGGACAATGTCCACCTTGAAGCGGCGCTTTGCGCGCTCGACTGCAAGCTCGATGTGCAGCTGGCCCATGCCGGAGAGCAGGATGTCGCCTGTCTCCTCATCGTGCTCAAGCTTCAGGGTGATGTCGTCGTCCAGAAGCTTTTGTATGGCAGCAAAGACCTTGTCTTCCTCGCCACGGGTCTTGGGAGCAATGGCAAAGGTGATGAGCTGTGGCGGAAGGGCAGGCACTGCCACCTTGAAGGGGGCCTTGGGATCTGCCAGGGTGTCGCCGGTCCTGGTATTCTTGAGCTTTGAGACAGCAACGATGCTGCCAGGGCCCATGGCGTCCTTGCAGGAGACTGTGGTCTTGCCGGTGATGCTCAAAAGGCCGCCCATGCGCTCCGTCTCGCCGCTTGTCATGTTGAGCAGCTGTGCGTCGGAGGTCAGGGTGCCTGTGAGCACGCGAAGAAGCGAATAGAGCTGGCCGGAAACGGGGTCTGCAACGCTTTTGAACACAAAGCAGGCCAGGGGGCCTTCGGGATCGGCCTTGTGGGTACCGCCAGCCTCGTCCAGGATACCGGGATTTTCCAGGGGAGAGGGGAAGAGGTCCTCGATGGTGGAAAGAAGGGCGGAACCTCCCTTGTTCTCAAGGGCAGCAGTCACAAGCACAGGGTAGATCTGTTCTGTCAAAACACCCTTGCGAAGGCCCGTGTGCAGCTCTTCAGCAGAAAGGGCACCCTCGTCCAGATACTTTTCAAGGAGCTCCTCATCGCTTTCTGCAATGTTTTCCACAGCAAGGTCATGGGTGATGGTCACCTCGTCCTGCATGGCCTCGGGGATCGGGCATTCTGTCACAGCACCGTTGTCGCCAAAGCGGTAGGCCTTGCCGGCAAGAACGTCCACGTAGCCTGCAAAGGTCGCACCCTCCATGATGGGCAGCTGCAAAACAACAGGGCGCACGCCAAGAGTTGCGAGGCTTTCCACTGCCATGGAGAAGTTTGCACGATCCCTGTCCATCTTGCCTATGACAAGGAGAGTGGGGAGATTTGCCTCGCGCACATGGTTCCAGAAACGCTTTGTCAGGGGACGCACGCCGTCCACTGCGTCTATGACAAAGAGAACGCTGTCCACGCCCTTGAGCAGATACTCGAGATCTCCGGTGAAGTTCCCGTCTCCGGGAATGTCCAGCAGGAAGTGGCGGTTCTTGTTCCAGAGGAAGGAAGCCACTGCAGGCTGAATGGAACCGCGGCGGCGGATTTCTTCCGGCTCGTAGTCGAGGCAGGTGGTTCCTTCCTCGATGGCGCCCATCCTGGTGATGGCGCCGGCATCAAAGAGCAGCATTTCTGCAAGGGAGGTCTTGCCGCAGCCGCCCGTACCCACAATGGCGTATGAGCGCTGCATATCGAGAGGGTTTGCCATGAAGTACTCCCGTGGTTGACGTGGACAGGGGAAAAACGAACCGGACGTGTCCGTACAAAAAAGACCGGTTCTGCAACAAATTCGGCCAAATTCTGCCAGTATTGGAATTCAGGCTGATACTGGATTTCACTCTATACGCCAATTTCCAAAAAGAAAAGTCCCGGACGCGTGAAACATGAACCGGATTTTGCAATCGGTTCAAGCCCCTTGCTCACGCGCCCGGGAATTTGTGCGGGATCCGCCCCTCATGCCTCTCTCTGGATAGGGTCAGCCCTGCTTGATTCTTGTGTCTTTCTAGCTGGCAGTCTCGCAGCCTGCGCCGCTCTCGCAAAGCCCGGAACTCTCCTTCTCCTCAGCTTCCTGCGCCTTGTCTGCACCCTGCACCTGTCCTGCAAGAGAGGCATCAAGGTGATGCCTTCCACCGTCAAGGACAGCCCTTGCGGCAATAAGCTGAGCCACGATGCTTATGCCAATTTCTGCAGGTGTTTCGGCACCAATGTCGAGGCCCACCGGAGCCGTCACCCGTGCAAGGTCTTCCTTTGCAAAGCCTTCCTCGTTCAAAAGCATGTCGTAGATGGTCCTGATCTTGCGCTTTGAGCCGATCATGCCAAGGTAGGCCGGCTTTTTTTTCAAAGCCTGAACGAGGACTACCTTGTCATAGCTGTGCCCCCTGGTCACGATGACAACAAGGGTCTTGTTTTCCAGGGCCATGCCTGCAAAGCAGTCCTTGTACTCCGGAACAGCGCGCACCAATGCCGCCATGGGGAAGCGGTCTTTATTGGCAAACTCCTCCCTGTCGTCCAGGACACAGACAGTAAAATCCGCCCTTGCGGCAATCTCTGCAGTTGCCTGGGCCACGTGGCCACCGCCTGCAAGGACAAGCCTCCAGGGTGCTGACCAGGGGATGACAACAAAGTTCTGGCCCATGGAATCGGAAATCTCCAGGGGCACGTCCAGCTCCCCCTTCTCGAGCTTTTCCCTTAAGGTGCAGGCGATCTCCGTGGGGATGGGCCAGGTGGCAGCCTTCTTGCGGCACAAAACCCGCCTTCCGGGCGCACGCACGGGGATCACGGAAAACATGTCGTCCCCGCAGCCCATGGCTATGGCAAGGCGCTGGTAGAGCACTTGGGTTCTGCTCTCCGGGTGTATGGGTTCGAGGAAAAGGCGCATGCTGCCCCCGCAGATCATGCCGGCAGAGGCCGCGTCCTTGCCAGTGAGCCTGAAGTCCATGAATTCGGAGCGGCCGGACTTTGCCACCTCCATGCCCCTTTCTATGGCCTGACCCTCCAGAAGGCCTCCGCCAATGGTGCCGGCGACAAGGCCTTCCTCGTCAACCAGCATGCAGGAGCCCGCATGCCTCGGTGCAGAGGCAAGCTGCTTTACAATGGAGACCAGGGCAAGGTTCTTCTTCTTTTGGAGTTCCTGGCAAATACTCTCTACTATGGACATGAAAATACACTCCTGAAAGACGGGGCCTGAAAGCCGCGATTGCAAAGGCCGCGATGAAAGCCGTGACAGGCAGCAGGGGCTTTTTGGGGATGCCCCGCTCTATCTTCCCCAAAGAAGGCTCATGGCCCCGTAGGGCTGGGGGATACTCATGGCGCATTCCAATGGCAGGGCAAGGTAGTCCGCAAGAATGGTCCTGTTGAAGGCGCAATGCCCCACAACCACGAAAAGGCCTTCTGGCGTGTGCATGCGTGCCCTAAGGATTGCCATGAGTGCCCTTCTTTGCAGCATGGCAAGGCTCTCGCCCCCTGCTGGTGCGTAGTTCGCAAAATCCTTCCCGCGCTCTGCCAAGGCTCCTGGAAAGCGTTTTTCCACCTCTTCCTTGGCAAGACCCTCCCAGGCGCCAAGGGATATTTCCCGAAAGCCGGGATCCGCAATGACAGGCATGGTTCCGCCCCTGGGTCTGAAGGCCCTGCGCAGGATGTCGGCACAGGCTATGCCCCTGCGCAAATCCGAACAGAAAAAGGCCTTGGGTGGTGTTTTTTCCAGGGCTTCGGCAATCTCTTCTGCCAGGCGGGTCATGTGCGCCTCTCCGTATGACGAGAGCTCCACGTCTCGTTGTCCCACAAAGCGGTGTTCGGGATTCGGGACAAGCTCGCAGTGGCGAAGAAGAAGGATTGCCTGACCGTTTTCAGGAAGGGTAGGGGAGGAAGTATCCGGCATGGCTCATGTTGTGGCAGGGTAGGCCTGCCTTCGGAAAGGTTGCGATTCGGGAGTTGGGATTTGGGGGAGAAGGCCCTGAACACTGGCTCGCCCCGAAGTGGCCCTTGGGCACAATATCAGTTCAGAGTGTCCCGGGCAATGTCTGCAGGACTTTTCTTTAGCTCCCTGCGTATCCTCTTTTCCAGGGCCAAAGCGTGGGAGAGGCGCTTTTGTATGCCTGCGACAGCTTTTTCGTTGTCCGCAAAAAGCTCCATCTTCATGCCAAAGCGCCGTTCAAGGGGAACAAAGCGCGGGCCAAAACAGTACTTGTCTGCAAGGTACACAAGCTCCCTGGGGCTCACGTCCTCGTCTTTGGCAAGCACAAGGTCCCTGTGATCGCGCACGCAACGCGCAAGATCGGAAAGGCCCAGAAAATCGAGGAAATGGCCGCCAATTTTTTCGTGGTGCCCAAAGCCCTTGGCAATGTCGTGCACATAGCCCGCAGCACAGGAGAGAGCCTCGTCCACTGGCTCGCCCTTGAGGATATAGTGCATCGCAAGGACCTTTGCCGTGCGGCCTACTGCCATGGCGTGTGCTATGCCGCGCTCTGGCACATTGAGGAAGCGAAGAAGCGCAAGGGCTTCCTCAGGGGAAAGGGATTTTTGCAAAAGGCTTGCGTATCTTTCCTGCAGTGGGTCCTGGGGCAGGGTGGAGAGTTCGTCCAAGAGGTCCTTGTCCTGCGCTTGCCTTGCAATGTCATCGAGAGAGGCTGTGCCCAAGGCTAGGGATGCCAGATCCCCTTTTGCAAGATAGATGGGCCAGCCTGGCCCGGCAAGCGAGCAGGGACAATGCGAGATCTTCGGGGAATTTGCTGCGAGTTCAAGAAGGCAACACAGTGTCGAGCGCCTTGTATAGGGAAAGGCTGCAGGGTGGAAGAGGACGGGATCCGAGACAAGGTTTTCCAAAGCCTTCCACATCTCCCTCTCGCCTGCGAGCAGGAACACTCGGCACCCAAGAAGGGCCATTTTGCACGCAAGAGCCGGAAGGCCTCCTGGTTTGCCCTTCTTTTTGTGTCCCTTGGAAAGCTCCTTTGCGGGGAGTCCTGCATGGATCACAAAGAGGGGTTCCAGGTTGAGATTATGGTAGAGAGCAAGAAGTCTTTGCGCAGCAGCAAAGAGTCTTTCTTCTCCCTTGGTTCCGGAAAGAGCGTTTTTTTGATCCGCAAGGGGTTTGAACATAATCACTGGCACGGCACGGGCGTGCAGGGCCCCCTTCCAGGGAAAATCGTCCGGATAGCGGAAGGGACGGGATGGTCTGAAACGAAAGGGGGCTTCCTCGCTGTTGGCTGTCCTGCCAAAGTCCTGTCCTTGAACTGTCATGCCCTGGTCTGCCTCCCGAATTTTTGGAGAAGGGTGAAAAAAGTGGCGCAAAAGCCGGCCCGCAGGGGGAAGGTCTTTTGCGCCCGGATGTACGCCCGAGTGCCTGTGTGTGTCGGTGTGTCTGATGCGCTATTTGAGCTTTGTGGCCAGTCTTGCCTGTTCGTCCAGCTCTTCCTCGCTGTCCTTGTGCGCGCGGCACTCGGAGCAAAGCCCATAGAGCACGTGAAAATGTCCCAGAAGCGTAAAGCCGTATCTTTCGGCAATGCTCTTTTGCAGCTGCTCGATGTTGTTGTCGTAGACTTCCACTATCTTGCCGCAATTGACACAGGTCAGATGATCGTGATGCGTGCCTGCGTTGACGATTTCGTAGTGGGCAACCGTGTCCGTCAGATGGATTTCCGCTGCAAGCCCTGCAGCGCACAGCAGCTTCAGAGTCCTGTAGACCGTTGTCTGCCCTATGCTGGAATCCAGTGTCTGTACGTACTGGTAGAATTCTTCCAGGGTATGGTGGCCGGGATAGTTGAAGAAGGCCTCGGCTATGCGGCGCCGCTGGGCCGTGATGTTCATCTTGTTCCTGGTCATGAATTCCACGAACTGCTCGACAGTCGGCCCTGCATGGGACGTATTCTTCTGGACTTTGTTTGGCATTGTCCCTCCAATGCTCCAAGGGGGCTCGCCCTGCAAAAGCATTCCTTTTTTCGGGAAAGCCTTTTTGCCTTGCTGTCGCGAGTTTTAAGGAGAAGACTCTGCAAAAGACAGGCCAGACAGGGACAAGAATGGGTAGACAAAAGGAGTGCATCCGCCTGGAAGCCAGGCTCTGCACGCCTTTTACGCATGGAAAAACTAGCACACGCAGGCCCTGTTTACAACAGCAAAAGAGGCCATTTGGGGAAGAAGCCGGCCAGGAAAGGGCATGTTTGCAAAGACTTGTGTTCCAGCTGGCATGGGCTCGGGAATGGGATGCCTTGCCCCTGCGCCTTGCCCGGGACTTCGTTGATACAGCATTGAGGCTTTGGGGCCACTGCTCTGGTCGTCCATCTCCAGTGCAGTAGGAAAGTGAAGCGTTATGCTCCATAATATTGATTGAACGTTCAATCTTTTGTTTTTCCAGCTTTTTTGGGTAGGGCGTCAAGAATTGCAATGGTGCTTTGCAAAAAAAAAGTGAAAAATTTTTGCCTCAGGACAAAATGAACGTTCAAACAGTGGATACAGTCTGGCTCCTCTCTTGCTAATTACGTACAATTACAGGGAAAATATTCTTCAAAAACAGCCTTTCGATACGTGAATTTTGGATCAAGAGGATGAAAGGCAGGAAAAAGGGTGCAAAATTGCGACTTGTTCCTGTTTCGCAGCCCGCATTTTGGAGCAGGAAACAGGAAAGTGACTTGACGAAACAGGGAAAAAGCCCTTAATCGCTAAAAATGGGCGAATGCCCGTTGTGCATCGTCCATAATCCTTCATTGGATTCCAGTATGACTGTCACGCGCAGGAGGAGAATCATGTCTCAGGAAAGCCGCAAAAACTCGCTGACTCAGCAGACGGGAAGCTATTTGCCACCCTTGCACGGCAAGGCTTCCGCATGGGTATGCGGCAGCGAAGAAGCCGAAGTGTTGTACAAGCAGGCCCTCGAGAACCCGGAAGAATTCTGGGCAGGACGTGCTTCGCAGCTACTGCACTGGTTCAAGCGCTGGGACAAGGTATTGGAAGCCGACGAGGAAAGGCACAAGTACCGCTGGTTCACAGGCGCAAAGCTCAACGCCTCCTTCAACTGCATCGACCGCCACATTCTCATTGGTCGCCGCAACAAGGCAGCCCTCATCTGGCAGGGCGAAAACGAAATGGACGTGCGCTGCTTCACCTACCAGATGCTCTACACCGAGGTCTGTCGTGTAGCCCACGCCTTGAGCTCCCTGCGCGTCCGCAAGGGCGATCGTGTGGCCCTCTACATGCCCATGATCCCGGAGCTCGTCATAGCCATGCTCGCCTGCGCACGTATCGGTGCCATCCACACAGCCATTTTCTCCGGCTATGCCGAGGGTGGCGTGCGCAGCCGTATCCAGGGCGCCAAGGCCAAGATCGTGATCACTGCCGACGCTGCCATTCGTGCCGGCAAGAAAAAGCCTCTCAAGGCCAATCTTGATCCCATCATCGAAAAGTGCCCCTCCGTCGCTCATGTGGTTGTCGTGAACCACGCCAACCTTGAAGACGTCAAGATGCAGCCCAACCGTGACATCTGGTGGCACGATTTGGTCGAGGACTTCACCCTGGACGTGGATTACCCTTGCGAGCGCATGAATTCCACGGATCCGCTCTTTTTGCTGCACACAAGCGGCAGCACCGGCAAGCCCACTGGTGTTCTGCACTCCACAGGCGGCTATCTCACCTATGCCGCCCACACCACTCAGTGGCTTTTTGACATGCACGACGACGACGTGCACTGGTGCACTGCAGACATAGGCTGGATCACTGGCCACACCTATGGCGTCTACGGCCCCCTGGCCCTTGGTGCCACTGTCCTCATGTTCGAGGGCGTGCCCACCTGGCCCAAGCCCGACCGCTACTGGCGCATAGTGGAAAAGTTCCGCGTGAACATCCTCTACACTGCCCCCACAGTCATCCGCTCCCTCATGCGCCTTGGCGAGGCCTGGTGCGAGCGCTACGATTTGCGCACCCTGCGCATCCTTGGTTCCGTTGGCGAGCCCATCAGCCCCGAGGTCTGGCAGTGGTACTACCGCAATATCGGTGACAGCGAACTGCCCATCGTGGACACGTGGTGGCAGACCGAGACCGGCGGCGCCATGATTGCGCCCCTGCCCTATGCCACACGCCTGAAGCCCGGTTCCGCCACAAGACCGCTGCCAGGCATTGACGCCACCGTCATGCGCGATTCCACCTCGCCCGACATGGACACAAGCGAGGATCGCCAGTCCGGCCACCTTGTCATTCGCAAGCCCTGGCCCGGCATCATGCTTGGCGTCTACAACGATGAGGCAAAGTACCAGTCCTACTTCAGTCGCTTTGGCTGCTACGAGTCCGGCGACGGTGCGGAAGTGGACGAGGACGGCTATTTCTGGATCCTGGGACGCATAGACGACAGTATCAACGTCTCCGGCCACAGGCTCTCCACTGCCGAAATCGAGGCCGTGCTTGCCTCCTGCGAGGAAGTGGGTGAGGCAGCCGTAGTGCCCATGCCCCATCCCTTGAAGGGCGAGGCCATCTACGTCTACATTGTCACCAGGGACGAGGTGCCGTGGACGGATTCCTTGCGCAAGAAGCTGGTGGAAACCGTTCGCCGCGACATTGGCGCCCTGGCAAGCCCGGAATACATCCAGTTTGTGGAAGCCCTGCCCAAGACCCATTCCGGCAAGGTCATACGCCGCATCCTGCGCAAGATAGCCGGCGGTGCGACCCTGGAGGATCTGGGTGAGCTCACCACTGTGGCAAGGCCCGAGGTTGTGCAGCACATCATCTTCGGTCACCAAAACATCTTGCTTGGCATGCATGAGTCCGCTTCCGTTGACGTGGAGCGCGACCACGATGAAAGGGCCAAAGAATAAGTCCAAACAGTTTTGAAGCCGATGCGGCCGCAAGGGGAATATCCCCTTGCGGCCGCATCTAGCTTTGTGGAGGGCGAAAAGAGCAAAAGCTGTTGACAAAGCGTGGGGATGGATTTCAGAGTAGCGCGAACCTCCGCTTCCCGGCTCCTTGTGCCACAAACATGGAAAGCCCTGGATGAACGGAGCAAGTGGAAACCGGCACTCGAGACAGATGCAGGAGCTTTTTTTGCGCACCATATCCTCCAGGCCTGGCATAGCGGATATCCTCTTTGCCTGCATGAGCCTCCTCTTCAGCCTTGCTGCCCTGAAGGGCACGCTGCAGCTCTCTCCCCTGGGCGCTGGCATAGACACGGATCTGCAAAACTATGCACAGATTCTTGAGGCTGCCAGGTATCCGGCAGCTTTTGCTGCCGACCCCATCGCGCGACTCTTTGTCCACGACCCTGGTGTCCCCAATCTTATGACGGATCTCGCAGGCCTTTTTTCTTCCAGTGCCAATGCGGCAGTGGCTATTCTAAAGGCAGGAGCCATTGCCATTTGGCTGCATCTGTTAAGCTGGTATGCACTGGGAAGGTTTCTTGGGATCCGGGCATCCCTTGCCGTCCTGCTGAGCCTTGCCTGCAGCATTACCTTTTACTGGGCCTATGGCACGTACTGGGGCGCTACCCAGGCAGAACCCATTCCCCGCGTCTTTTTCAACTCCTGCCTTGCTCTCTTCCTCGGCCTGGCCCTGCCGGCCCTGAAAAGCTATGGCATACGGCTTCTTTTGGCAGCACTGCTTGGGGCAAGCGTCTTTGTCCATTCCGTGAGTGCTCTCATGGCCGGGGCCATGTTCCTGACCTCTTTTTTGCTTTTGCCCTGCCAAAAGGATGGAGCACGTTTCAATTTTATACGACACTTGTTCCAGACCCTTGGGTGTACGCTGCTCTACCTTGTTCCCGTAGCCTGTTTCCTGCTCTGGCGTGTGCCCGTTGCCCAGCCAACGGGTGAAGACATGGCGCTTTTCGAACAGGTCTTTGCCTTGCGCTACTCCAACAACTGGCAGGACGTGTGGGGGAGTCTCTTTGCAGTTCTTGCACAGTACACGTATAAAATCCCCCTGTTCCCCCTGGGGCTGATAGCTCTCGTCCTTCTCTTTTGCAAAAGGCATCTTTTGCCCCGCAGGATGCAGGAGCTTCCAAAGCTTTTGCTTGTGCTTGTCCTGGGTATGGCAGCCGGCTGCATAGTCTGTTTTTTGGAGATGCAGCTCGCTGCATCTCTTGGGCGTCAATCAATGAGCCAGGAAATGTTGCGTGGCACGCGCTTTCTTGTCCCCTTGTGTCTTTTGAGTTTTGCCTGTGTTGTAAGCATTGCCTGGCGCAAGCTTCCTGGCCTTGTTGCATCTTGCGCTGTCGTTGCCGGTACCCTGGCGCTTTTTTCGCTCTCTCAGGACAGACAGGTCATGGCTGCCCGTTACTATCTGGCCTCGGTCTGTCACCTGGACGCTGAAGACGGTGCCTTGCGGGAACAGGAAAGAAACAGGCTTGAAGTGGACGCCATGCAGGCCATAGTTCGCCTTGTTCCGCAAAACGAGATCATTTTTGCCCCGGAAGACACCATGGCAGTGCGCTATATCGCCCGGCATCCCCTGCATGCAGTCCACAAGGATGGAAATGCCATCTACTACTCTCGCAATCCTGCCGTGGCGAGACAATGGCTGCATGAGCAGTCAAGACTTGCCGCAAGTCCCGACAGCGTCATCCCCGTCTGGATTGAGACGGACGCAAAATGGCTTCTGGTCCGCAAATCCGGACGGTTCTGGACTGCGCTGAACCAAGACATGACAGGTTTCCCTGTGGTGTACGACAATGCGGACTGGCAGCTCTTACGCAAGCCATAAGGGGAAATTGCCGTACTGTCCCAGAAGCTGGCAATCATCTTGCTTCAGTATCTCTGCAAAACAAGAGCCAGTCGCTGTTTTCGTACATTGGCGCAAGGCTGATTTCTGGCCCCCTCTGGGCAAGAGTGTGCTTGTGCACCAGCATCCACTTTGTGTTTGTGCTCTCCCATATGGAGGAGAGGCTGTCGTTTCTCGCAAAGGCCTCCTGTTCTCGCAGCCACTGCCAGGCAAGAGCGTAGTCCCTGGCGTAGTAAAGGATGATGCCGTCCTTGTGGACCGGGTGCAGGGGGTGACGTATCACATAGCGCACGGACAGAGTGTTGTCCGGTGAGTATATGGGCTCGCTCTTTGGAACAAGGCGCTTGATCGCCAAAAGCGCATCCAGCTCTGTTGTGTTGTCCCTGCGCATCTGTTCGGCAGCGCCCTGGGCCGGAAGATGCAGTGTCTGGCAGACGTAGTACCTTGCGGCAAGTACCATTCTGTCCGGGGAAAGGCAGAGGAGCACAAGCGTTGTGGAAAGAACCAGTGAGACACATAACCATCGGGGAAGCCTGCGCCAGAAAAGAAAGAGCGCGCAGGTTACTGCCACAAGGCAGACTGGTATGATGAACCTTGTTCCGCGCAGAATTTCCTGTCCCATGGACATGCGTCCAAGACGCGGGGCAAGAGCCATCTCAAATGAGCAGACAAGGCAGACTGCTGCGATGCCAACCAGCAGGAGAGGCAGGACAATTGCCAGCGGCCGGCAGCTTTCGGGAAGAGCCCTTTTTTTGAGAAAGAGGAAGAGCATGGATGTCAGGGCCAGGGGAATAACCGGTGTTGTGGTGGAAAACAGCAGGATTTGCTCAGTGAGGCTTCCCCAGACATTGCCCCAGTCATGCGCAAAACGGGCGGCAAAGATGGTGCGCACAAGATTGTAGGAACCGGGAAGTGGAGGCTCCAGGGTTACGCGCATGCCAAGAAAGGCCAGTATGGGCAAAGCAAGAAGCACAACGCACAAGAGTGTTGAGGCAAGGTGACGCAGGACATTGTTTCTCCATCCTCCGACAGGAAGAAGAAAGAAGAGTGTCAGGAACATGCCACCGCACATGAAGGCGCTTACAGAGTGAATGAAGACACCAAGGCCTGTAAGAAAGCAGCAAAGATACCTTGGCATACTCCTCTCAAGACCCCTGCAACTCAAAAGCAGCAAAAAGGCCCACAGGGCATTGAAGAAGATGCGGGGTACTGCTTCCTCGTGGGTTGCTCCCCAGTAGGTCCCGAAACACCAGTACCAGGTGATGCTGGAAAGAAGGGTCAGGAGAACGGCAAGACCTGCCCGTCCGAAGAGGACCCTGCCGCAGATGTACCAGCAAACAAGCTGCGCAAAGATGGCAAGCCCGCCGGCAAGGACAAGGGAGATGGCAGTGGTATCTGCCGGGAAAAGGCCAGCCAGCATGGTGAGCAGATTTGGAAGGCCTGGATCGTGGGGGAGGTAGTGGACCAGGGGATCTGCCGCGAAGGGCGCCGGGTTGTGGCTCACCTCAAGGACCTGGGCGTAGTTTTGCAAATCCGTGTTGATGCCGCAGCCCATGGGGCACAGAAGCAATATCCCCTGAACGGCAGCATAGGAGAAGAATGCGCAACAAAGGACTACGAGTAGATCTGTAGCCCAGACAGAATTTTTCCCGGAATACAAGTGCGTCACAAACTCTCTCCTGCTGAATGGCTGGCTTCCCCTCCTTGTACGAAGGGGGCAAGCAGCTCTTGGCACGTATGAGATCTCTTGGCAAGAAGCCGTGAACGCACAGCGTGCAAAATCACTGGACAATGTATAGCAAAAAAGAATAGAAATCAGCACCTTATATTTTTTATCTTATCCTGGTTATACCCCCCCCCGTTGTGAAATTTTACACAAATTGCATACGGGTGTGAGGTGGGCCAGGCCTGGAGATATGCATGACTCTCGACACAGGGAAACGCCATATTGTCATCGGAGCAGGCCCTGCTGGCCTGACGGCTGCCAAGAGCCTGCTTGCACAGGGCTGCACGAATGTTCTTGTCCTTGAGCAGGAAGACGTGGCTGGGGGAATTTCCAAGACCGTCTGCCACAATGGCAATCGCATAGACCTTGGAGGGCACAGATTCTTCTCCAAATCAGACGAGGTCATGCAGTGGTGGCAGTCCGTCTTGCCCATGGAAAGCGCTGCAATGGGGCAGGACGAAGAGGCTTTTCTTGTGCGCCACAGGCTCTCGCGCATATTGTATGAGCGGAAGTTCTTTGCCTATCCCGTGTCCTTGAGCATGGACACACTTGTGAAGCTTGGGCTTGTGCGCCTTGTGAAGATTGCTTTTTCCTACGCACTGGCCCGTCTGCATCCCGTCCGGCCGGAAAAGAGCCTTGAGGAGTTTTTTGTGAACCGCTTTGGGCGGGAGCTGTACCAGACCTTTTTCCGCGACTACACGCAAAAGGTGTGGGGCCTTCCCTGCAGCGAACTTTCCGCGGACTGGGGTGCGCAAAGAGTCAAGGGGCTCTCCGTCACGGCAGTTCTGGCCCATGCTATCAAAAGCATTGGCAAGAGCCTGCGCGGGAGGAGCAAGTCCGGTATTGCGCAAAAGGATGTGGAGACAAGCCTCATCGAATACTTCCTCTATCCCAAGCACGGCCCGGGATCTTTGTGGGAGACCGTGGCCCATGACGTAGAGCGCATGGGCGGCACAATTCTCTACAAGACCAAAGTGACTGGCCTCGAATACGCGGATAACCGCATTACAGGCGTTGCCGTCGCTCCTACTGCAGGCGGAAGAGGCGCAGAAGAGACAGTGTATCCTGCGGACGTAGTCATTTCGTCCATGCCCCTGCAGGAACTTGTGGCCGATGTGCGGGGCAGCGTGCCGGAAGACGTCCTTCATGTGGCAAGGGGGCTTGCCTATCGCGATTTCATGACCGTCGGCCTTGTCCTGCGCACAAGCGAGCGCCTGGCAAACCTCAAGGACAACTGGATCTATGTGCAGGAGCCTGATGTGCACATGGGCCGCATACAGATCTTCAACAACTGGAGCCCGTATCTCGCAAAGGACAGGCAGACGCTTTTGCTTGGCCTGGAATACTTTTGCAGCGAGGGAGACCGTTTCTGGACCATGGACGATCGGGATTTCATTGCCATGGCCGCAGGGGAGCTCGAAAAGATCGGTCTTGCCAGGAGGGAAGACGTTCTTGAGGCCTTTGTGGTGCGCGTGCCCAAGGCCTATCCTGCCTACTTTGGCAGCTACGAGAGGATCGATGTTTTGCAAAAGTGGCTGAACAGCGTGCAAAACCTCTATCCCGTGGGCAGAAACGGCATGCACAGGTACAACAACATGGATCACTCCATGCTTTCCGCCCTGCGCACTGTAGATTGTCTTGCCGGCAAGGGTGTTGCCAAGAATGATGTCTGGCAGGTCAATGCGGAAAAGGAGTACCACGAGGAGAAGGGGTAGGGCTGACGGTCAGTACCTCTTTGGTGCAAACCCCGCTTTGGTCAGGGATTGTAGCGTCCAAGGGCGTTTCTGAGCAGGATTTTCATAAGCTCTGCATTGCCCTTGAAGAAGCTTATCTTCGTCGGGACCTTGCCTTTCTTGGGATAGGCACGCGTGACAGGGATTTCACACGCCCTGTACCCGAGCTGTGTGGCGCGCACAGAAAGGTAGGCCAACAATTCGTACGTTGCAAAAACGTCTCTCAAGGGACGCACGCGTTCGTCCGACAGATACTCTGCCGAATAGCCCCTGAAGGCGTTCGTGGTATCGGTAAAGCGCTGCCTGGCTGTCAGGGAGATAATCGGTGCGTGGATGAGGCGGACAGCTATGGTGCGGACAAGGGGCGTATTGATGGCCCTGCCTCCGGCTACAAAGCGGGAGCCCTGCACGAAGGCATAGCCTTCCTGCAGCTTTGAGATGAATCTTGGCACATCCTCGATGCTGTCCTTGTTGTTGCCGTCAACGGTTATAATGCCCTTGTAGCCTCTTTTAAGTGCCCACCAGATTCCCATGCGCAGCTGGGCTCCCTGCTTTCCTGTGTCCCGCTTGACCAAAAGCGTGTTCACCCCAAGCAGTTGCAAGTTAGTAGCGTCCGTGCTTCCGTCCGTGGAGCCTCCGTCGCAGAGAACAATGTCGGCACGCTCTGCAACATGGTGTTCACGGGCCCTTTCAAGCTCCTTGATGATGCGCTCGCCCTCGTTGATGACAGGGATGAGTACGACATACTCACTTGTCTTTTCCCCGTACTCCTCGCACTCGAATCTTGGCACGCCCTTTTGCCGCTCATAAACAACCATTCTTCCCTCTCCCAAAGCATCATTGCACCACAGTTTCCGGCCTACAGGTAGTTCCGGCGCACAAGCCCCACAGCCTGCACAATGGCTTTTTCAATCAGGGAGGTTCTGTCTGCACCATCCCCTTTGGGTATCAGCATTTCAATGGTGACAATGGATGATGTTTGTCCCATGGCCTTTTTGAAGCTCTCCCCAATTTGCGCGTGGCTGACTCCGCTCTCTCCAAGGGGAGCAAGTTGTGGTTCGCTTATATGGATATGCCCAATCCAGTCCCTGACTTGTTCGATGGTCTCGGGGGACTCGTTGTTCATAAACATGGCCCCGGTATCCAGCTGCATACGGATGCCGGGATGATCGAGTTTTACGACAAAGTCGCAGGCATCCATGGTATTGGTCAGAAAATTTGCTCCGTATGCTTTGGGATTGGGCTCAAGACAAACCACGACGCCAAACTTTTGTGCGATGTCTCCAAGGCGCGTGAAGAAATCACGGGCCATGTCCATGGTCTGCTCATCCGTAAGGCCAGTGCGGTCGCGGTTCTTGGGGCTGCCGAACACAAGTCTTTTTGCCCCAAGGCCAGCTGCAATGCGGCAAATGTGACAAAGGCGTTCAAGCATGCGCTCCTGAACTTCTTCGGAACCAAACACATTGAGCCCCTGGGTGCCGAAAAGCAGGGACTGAAAGCCCGCCAAGGCAAAGCCCCGCTCTTCCCAAGACATTCGCACGGCAGCAATGTCCGCATCCGACGCCTCTTCCGGATTGGGGAAGTATTTTCCCGGGGCTATGTCTATGTGGTGGACGTCTAGGGATGCCAGTATCCCGGAAACCAGAACATCGTCTGTAGTATCCCAGGCGATATTGGAGATGGAGATCTGTGTCATGGAGCCCCCTATGCCTGCTTCATGTGCTTGGGTTCTGTCAGGGCGTATTCCCTGATTGCGGCAAGGGATGCTTCTGCGGAATACTGATAGTCCTTCCTGCCCCAGAAACCTGCATGCAGGGAACGGAAATCATAGCGTATGGCAGGGCGGGGAAGGGTGTTTTCAAAATCCAGTCCAAAGGCCTCTTTTGCCACTCGTGCGACGTTCAGGGGCTCCGCTGTCAGGTGGACAAGCTTGAGACCGTGCGCAAGGCATTTTTCAATATCGCTCCACAAGTGGACCATGGGGTAGAACTGGAAGACATCCCGCGCATTGATGTTGTGCACGTTGTTGTCGTTCAGAAAGTCAAAGACAATGTTTTTCCTGAGCCCCGGGCCTACAAGGCCCGGCAGTCTGACTGTGAGGGAATTTGCAAACTGCTTTTGCACAAACTGTTCCAGACGCCACCTGTTGTAGCCATAGGGATGCAGTCCCTCTGTTTCCACAGTATTGGTTTCATCAACAGAGACAGGTTTTCCAAAGACATCGACTGTGCTTATCAGCACGAATCTCTCAGCCTTAATGGATTCAAGACACGAGATGAGGCTGTCGATGCTTTTTGCATCCGTCAGGGGCTCCTTGTTTGCCAGCCATTTCTGGCCCGGGGCACCGGCACAGACAACGAGATCAAAGCTTTGTCCGACAATGTCCTGTATGTTGGTTGACCTGTAGAGATGCTCAAAGCTTGCTGCGTGCAGCAGCGTCTGACCAACAAAGCCGCTATAGCCAATCAATGCTGTCTTCATGTCCTCTCCTTCGGAGAACGTTAGCGTGTGGTGAAAGCCATCAATGCAATTCCAGCTGCAATTCTATCGATCCCGTCCGGTCTGGACCAGATTGACCTCGGAGTTGTCGCTTTCCTCAAGGACGTTGATCCTGTCCTGGTTGATCATGGTGAGGGAATTGCGTTCAAAGACAATGGCGTATTTTTCCCGATCGCGTATCTCTGTGAGAATTCTGCCCACATACTCGCTCAGGAACATCAGGATGACGAACTGCAAAAGGGAGAAAAACGAGATTATGAGCACAGTAGACGCCCAGCCTACGGCAACGTCGTCCTTGAAGAGACGCACGAGAAGCGCAAAGAGCGAGATCAGACAGGCTATTGTGGAGCCGACAAGTCCGAGCAATGATACAAGGCGCAAGGGGGCTACCGAATTGAAGACCATCAGGCGCATTGTTTCCTTTAAGCCCGAATAGAGTGTTTTTACAGCTGCCTGTCTCTTGGCTTCACCTGCCCCAAGCAGGGTGTAGGGCATTTCTCTGCAGGCGTAGCCGCTATTCTGGATCTGCATCGCAAGCTGCTGATAGTGCCTTCCTGTCTCCATCACTGCGTTGGCAGCGCGTCTGGAAAGGCAGCGGAAATGGGTGGCATTGTGCGGGAGCCTGTAGTCGATGCAGCGTAAAAGCCAGGATGCAAGCGGGCGCACAATTCTATACGGGAGCGTGCATGGGACATGCGCTGTTCCGACAACGACATCGTTCCCGTTCTTGCACAACTCAACCGCAGTACCAACTGTTTCCAGGGGATCGCAGTCCAGCCGCATCATGACAATGAAGTCCCCAATGGCGTTTTCCAGTCCTGCGGCAAAGGCTACGTCGTCATGAACATTGTCCGAAAGCTGGAGATAGCGGATGGACGGTACCTTCTGCAGCATGGCATCGAGGCCCTTCGAGCAGGAAGACTGTGCGTCCTTCTTCGCCACGATAAGCACTTCGTAGTCATTGTAGCGTTCCCCAAGGTAGGAGCACAGTTCAGGCAGTTTGCCAAGGGCCTTTGAGCATGCAGCATCTACCACAGTGATGACAGAAACAAAAGATTGACTTTTTTTCACCCCCCCCCCCTTATGATTTTGTATGTGCTTGTTTTGTCTTGCATATTCATCAGTTGATCCCAAAATGGGCATAGACTGCGTCAACGACATCGTAGATATTGTCTATCTTGCCGCCCATGATGCAGTGAAAACCATGAAGTCCATGGTCAAAGCGACAGAGGATGGGACGGGAATCGTCCACCTCGCTGCTGGGAAGTACGGTCTTGACCTCCCAGAGAGAGTCCAGGTAGCTGCAGTCCTCAAGGCAGGGAATGTACCTTGCTGCATCCTTGCGCATGTACTCCCAGGCCGTAAAGTGTCTGGTTTGAATCATGCGCGCATACGGATCCCTGTATGCCAAACCTTCAGTGTCATGCCACTCGAAATGGGGTGTGTAGCGCACGTGGCTGAAGGAATGGACCACGTGTCCCATGTGCTGCACGGCAGGGAAGGGCATCACGGAAAAGAATGGGCCACACATGATGGTAATGCCCAGATTGCGGATTTCTTCAGGGACGTCCACAAGGCACATTTCGGTTAGCTCGTGCTTGAGCGGAATGACCTCGAGACCGGACTGCGTGACTATGAAATTGATGCGCGAATAGGTGCAGTTGAACACATGGTTGGCCGCAAAAAGCTCTATATCGCCGCTCTTTGTTTTGGCCTCGACAATGAGTCTGACAGCCTTTGGGGGATCCGCATAGACCCTTTGCGCCTCGACATTCTTCAGTATGGTGACAGGGAGGGACGCGATCCTTGCCACAAGCATGTCGCGCAGCTTGTGCGCGTCAAAGGCAAATTCCCTGACTGCAAAGACCGCCTCGATGTGGCGGGGATTGAACAGTGAGACAACGCGCGAGGGAGCTGTATCAATCTCGGCTCCAATACGCTCGCAAAAGCGCCTGAACTGGTAGGCTGATACCTTGCTGAGCGGGTGTCCTATGCAATAGTACTTCTCAAAGTCCGAATCGATGCAGTCGGGAAATTCGGCAACAAATCTCGGGAAGGACACACGCGAGCGCAGGGCCGTCAGGACACTTCTGGGATAGTGGTAGCCATTGTGTACCCTGGCCTGATTGTTGTACGAGGCGCGCGTGAAAAGGTCAGAGGCAGCCTCGAGCAGTGTAATGTTCCACCCCTTCCGGGCCAGGGAAAGGGCCAGATAGAGCCCGTACTGACCACCGCCAAGCACTACAGCCGAGTTGGAGTTGTTCATAGTTTGCTATCCGGGATTGGCCATGCCAGCAGCCAGTATCTGTTCTGATACAAGCTCTGAAATGTCTTCAGCGCTGCCTACACCTGTATTCGTTCTTCTTTTGTTTTCAAAAAACTTGTCAGTATTAGCATTATTGCCAACACGCTGACTGCGAGATTTCTGTAGGTAAAGTACCCATGCATGTAGGCATGATTTTTTAAAACAGAATACCAAAAAACTGGCATAATCATGATAAGCAAATACAGAACAGCGTTTGAATTTTCTTTTAGGCTTGTTTTTCCGTATTTTCTAAACAGGATATAGAAAGAGCAAATTATAGCAAAAACAAACGAGATGAGAACTATGAGATCCATAGCATGGACTTGTTTGACAAGCACATCAAGAACATTGAAATGATCTGTCTTGTTGACTGAACTTGCCCTGATGAGCATGGCATTATAGGCATTGGCTATAATGTTCTCGTCTGTAACCAGAGTAGCCAAAACCCATTTCCCTGCCCACATTCCTGCGTATCCAATGCACCATGACCAGCCAAGGAAAACAATCTTTTTGACAGATTCAAATAGGGGAATAGAGTCTTTTTCATCTCTCAGACACATGTAGGTGAGTAATGGTATGCCCAATGTAATCAGAGGGAATGTCAGCAAATCCAGGTATGAAGTAACAATTCCTATACAGGTGAAAAATATTCCACAAAACGGGAGGTTTTCTCTTCCTTTAGCAAGTTTATAAACTATGTAGTTCAGGGCAGCAAAAGTGATTATCGTGCATGTGGAAAACTGCATACACATCGTTGTGCACAGCGGATTCATGAATACCCAGCATATCACGAAAGCAGGAACAAGTTCTATTTTGTGCAGCTTGATGAGCCCTACGCAGAACAGGGCAAACAATCCAAGCTGAATGACAGTATTGATGGATCTGATATGACCGTAATGCAGGCCTGGGCAGGCAAGGAGAGGTTTCAGGATAGAGGCATATCCATGCCAGTATCTGGCATATGAAATGACATTTTGGCTATCAGCAGAAGTACTGTTTATCTCATTGTTTTTGCTGTAGGCATGATACAGTGTTTGCGCAGGATTTTTTCCAGAATAGCCAATGCGATTGTTCAGCAATGATGCGACATATGAAGGTTCTGTATTATTGTATCCGGATGTCAAAAGCATCAGGGCATCGGTAAACAGATCCAACTGGGTTGACCCATAGAATGTGAACCTTGGATAGGTTTCCTTGAAGTAGCGAGCAGAATTTTCTATATTGTCGTTTATTCTTGCTGTGGGAATTGAATAGGCAGCAGTCAATAAAATCCAGCCAGCAAGTATGCCGAGAACAACAAGACATACTTGTTTTATTGTAGTATTCTTCAAATTGTATGAAGTTTCCATGCTCTGTCCCATAGTTTTTTTGTTAGACTGATTCAAGGCTGTCAGTTGCTGCTGTTGAAGTATGCTGCTTGAGCTCCATATGGAGCATATTCAGCAGTATCTCAAGATTCTGGCGTTGCCCAAGATAGATACGTTCCATAATGAGGCCTGCGCAGAAGCTCAGCATGGCCATGCTCATGCTCAGGCCGGATACAATGAGGGTGGGAAGCCTTGGGACAAGACCTGTGACAAGATATTCTCCAAAAACCGGAACAAAGAGTACGAGGGAAAGCAGGGCCAGAAAGCAGGCAGCGATCCCGAAAACCTTGAAAGGCCGGTAGTCGCGGTACATCCTGAATATGGTTTTGAGCACCTTGAAGCCGTCACGATAGGTGCTGAGCTTGGATGTGCTTCCTTCTGGGCGATCGCGATACGGAACGGGACAGGAGCGTATTCTGAACCTGTTTTCAAGGGCAAAGATGGTCAGTTCGGTCTCAAGCTCGAAGCCCGGGCTCATGACAGGATAGGCCTTGGCAAAGAGTGGTGACAGAGCCCGCATGCCGGTCATGACATCGTTGATGTCCCTGCCTCCCTGCCTGTGCCACAGGGAACGGATAAAGCGCCGTACTATGACATTGCCCGAATTGTGGAAGGGCCTCTTGTTTTCCGTGAAATAGGTCGAGGACAGCCTGTCCCCTATGACCATATCGCATTCACCCTTCAATATGGGGTCACAAAGTGCCCTGGCACATTCTGCCGGGTAGGTATCGTCGCCATCGACCATGATATAGCAGCGGGCGTCGATATCCCTCAGCATGGAACGAACCACATTGCCCTTGCCCTGTCTCGGTTCGTGGCGCACAATCGCACCGGCTTCGGCAGCAAGTGCCGCTGTGTTGTCGCTGGAATTGTTGTCGTAAACGTAGATGGTTGCTTCGGGCAGATGCGTTTTGAAGTCGCGAACGACCTTGGCAATGGTCTGCGCCTCGTTAAAGCAGGGTATAAGGACGGCTATTGTATCCATGGGTATATCTCGAAAAGAGTGCTGATGCGTGCTTTGACTCAGGATCCTTCTTCTCCCAATCCATTTTGTCTGTCCTGTTCACAGGGAAAAGGCAAAAGGATGCGACATGGAATGCAAGGGAATGCCTGTTCAGCCCCCGAGACAGAAAGTCTTCTCTATCCCCTGCCCTTCAGGGCAACAAGCAGACGTGCCTTGCGCTCGCCATGCTTTCTTGCAAGCCTGCGCAAGAGATACTTGTGGCGCATGTTGTCCAGGGTGAGGAAGATGACTGGTGTCGTGTAGAGGGTGAGCAGCTGGCTTACAGCAAGGCCGCCCACGATGGCAATACCCAATGGCTGGCGAAGCTCCGCACCATCCCCCTGACCCAATGCCAGGGGCACAGCACCCAGCATGGCCGCAAAGGTTGTCATCATGATGGGCCGAAAACGCAGCCTGCAGGCTGTGAGGATGGCGTCCATGGACTTCATCTTCCCCTCGCGCTCTGCCGTGAGCGCAAAGTCGATCATGAGGATGGCGTTTTTCTTGACAAGGCCGCAGAGCAAAAGCACGCCTATAAGGGCTATGATGCTGAACTCCTTGCCAAAGAGCATGAGCGCAATAAGTGCTCCTCCGCCTGCTGGCGGCAGGGTTGAGAGAATGGTCAAGGGATGGATGAGGCTTTCATAGAGTATGCCAAGGACCACGTAGAGCACTGCAATGGCTGTGAGGATCAGGATGAGCTCGTTAGCCACAGTCTCGCTGTAGAGCTTTGCCGTGCCCTGGAAGGAGCCTATGACTGTATTGGGTATGCCCACCTGGACGGACTTTTCCTCTATGATGCGCTGCGCATCCGAAAGCGAGTAGCCTGCTGCCAGGTTGAAGGAAATCGTAATTGCCGCAAACTGCCCCTGGTGGGAGACCGAAAGGGAGCTGAAGCCTGCACCTACCTCGGCAACGCTTGCAAGGGGCACAAGGCCGTCTCTACCCGGCAGGCGCACCACTTCAAGCTGCGAAGGCGACTGCCACCATTCCTCGTTGAAGCCCAGGACCACCTTGTACTGGTTTTTGTCCTTGTAGATGGTGCTGATCTGGCTTTGTCCGTAGGCAAGGCCAAGGGCATTGTCAAAGTCCCGCATGCTGACGCCAAGGCGCGCCATGACGTCGCGGTTGGAGGTGAGCATGGTCTCAAGGCCCCGCTCCTCGAGGTCCGAGTCCACGTCCTTGATGATGGGGTTGTCGGAAAGGGCCTGCACAAGCTTGCGGCTCAATGCGCGCAGCTCTCCTATGTTGTCTCCCTGCAGGGTATACTGGTACTGGCTTCTGGAAGAACGGCCTCCCATTTGCAGGTCCTGGGCAGGCTGCAGAAAAACCTGAACACCAGGCTCACCCATAAGTCTTGGCCTTAGTCTGTCAATGACAGCCTGGGCCGAGACCTTGCGCTCCTTCAAGGGCTTTAGTGTTATGAACATGCCCGAACTTCCCCTGCCTCCGCTATAGTGGGAAGAGACCATGTCCACAGCCGGATCCTGGCGTATGGTTGCCTGTATGCGCCTAAGCTTCTCGCTTCCTGCCTGGAAGGAGAGGCTCTGGTCCATGCGTATGCCCCCCATGATGACACCTGTATCCTGCTGCGGAAAAAAGCCCTTGGGAATGACAATGTAGAGCCAGACGTTGGCCGCAAGGACTAGGAAGAAGACAAAGAGCGTGATCCTTGGGTGCCGCACCACCACAGTGAGGCTTGCAGCGTATTTGTCGCGCAACCCGTCCAGCATGCGGCTCCACAGATCGAGCAGCCTTTTCCAGCACCTTGCCACAAAATCAAGAAGGCCTCCCCTGTCAGCCCGAACGAGCCGTGCGCTCAAAACCTCCTCCCTGCTTTTCAGCATGGTTGCGCACATCATGGGCGTTGTGGTGAGCGAGATGACCATGGAGATGAGCACTGCCACCGAGAGGACAACGGCAAATTCCCTGAAGATGCTGCCAAGGATGCCTGGCATGAGCAGAATGGGGATGAAGACTGCCACAAGGGAGAGTGTCATGGAGACAATGGTAAAGCCCACCTCGCGCGAGCCGTTCAGGGCCGCGCGCAGGGGCGTTTCCCCCTTTTCCAGCCTGCGCACTATGTTTTCCAGAACGACTATGGCGTCGTCCACCACAAAGCCCGTGGCAATGGTTAGGGCCATGAGGGAGAGATTGTCCAGGGTGTAGCCAAGGACGTACATGACCGCAAAGGTCCCGATGAGGGAGACGGGGGCTGCTACTGCCGGTATGGACGTTGCCCTGTTGTTGCGCAAGAAGAGGAAGACCACCAAAATGACCAGGATCATGGAGAGCACAAGGCTCAGCTCCACCTCCGCCAGGGAGGAGCGGATGGTGATGGATCTGTCCATGGTCACGTCCATGGTCACGGCTTCTGTCACCCACTGGCGCATGCCCGGCACCATGGCCTTTATGCGATCCACTGTCTCTATGATGTTGGCGCCCTGGGCCTTGAAGATCATGAGCAGGACTGCGGGCTTGTTGTTGAAGATGGCCATGGAGCGCACATCCTGCGGCCCACCCTGAATGGTTGCCACATCCTTCAGGCGCACCACACCCCTGTCGGAGGATTTCAGGATGAGCTCCCCGTAGTCCTTGGGATCGTCCAGCTGATCGTTGACCCCCACAAGCCAGTAGTGGTTGCCGTTTTCAACCAGGCCCCTGGGCATGAAGACGTTTGAGTTGCGTATGCATTGCTGCACGTCCGCCATGGTGAGATTATTGCGGAAAAGGGCCTGCGGGTTCACGTCCACCCTGATGCTTGGAAGCGCACCGCCTCCCAGATTGACCTCGCCCACACCTGGCACCTGGGCTATCTTTTGTGCCAGCACACTCTGGGCCATGTCGTACATCTGGTAGTTCGAGATGGTCTCCGAAGTGAGTGCCAGGACCAGGATGGGCGCACCTGCAGGGTTCACCTTGCGGTAGGTGGGGTTGGAGGGCATGGTGGGCAGCGTGGACCTTGCCGCATTGATGGCTGCCTGCACGTCGCGGGCAGCGCCATTGATGTCGCGGTCGAGTTCGAACTGCAAAATGACATTGCTTGACCCCTGCGAGCTTCTTGAGGTCATCTCTGTAATGCCCGCAATGCGCCCCAGTGCCCTCTCAAGAGGTGTTGCAACCGTTGTTGCCATGATCTCCGGGCTTGCGCCAGGAAGGCGCGCGCGGACAACGACCACCGGAAAGTCCATTTCCGGCAATGGCGCCACTGGCAGGGTTGTGAAGGCAATGCTTCCTGCAAGGGCTATGGCTATGGTCAGAAGTGTTGTCGCAACAGGGCGCCGTATAAAGGGGGCTGAAATGTTGAAGGGCACGTACTTTGGCCCAATGCGCCTTTTTCTGCCTGCCTCTTCCCCTGTATCCTGGGCATCCTGTGCGTCCAGCGCATTTTTTGTATCCCAGGCTTCACTATCCCCGGAAAGGCACCCTGCAGCCTCTCCCTTCCTGGTCCCTTTTGTCTTGTCTTCGGGCATGGGGTGAGAGGCTTCGGGATTTTCCGAAGCCAAATGGTCCGAGTCCGGGTGATCCGAAGCCACAGGACGCCCAAGGTCAACGACCCGATCCTCTTTCTTGCCCCCGAAGAGTCCGGCAAGCCTTTTCAAAAGCGACCACATACGTCGCTACCCCTTTCTCTTGCGGGAGAATTTGTCGAACCAGATGTAGATGACCGGGGTTGTGAAGAGGGTGAGCAGCTGACTGAAGATAAGGCCTCCGACCATGGTCACACCCAGGGGGCGTCTGAGTTCCGCGCCCATGCCAGTGGTGAGGATAAGGGGCAGGGCACTAAGAAGTGCGCACAGTGTTGTCATGAGGATGGGGCGAAGACGCAAGAGGCAGGCCTCGTGTATGGCGCTCACACTGTCCCTGCCCTCCCTGTTTTCCAGCTCAAGTGCAAAGTCCACCATCATGATGGCGTTTTTCTTGACTATGCCTATGAGCAGGATAAGGCCAATGATGCCCACAACCCCCAGTTCCATGTCCAGCATGATGAGCGCAAGGATTGCGCCTATGCCTGCAGAGGGCAGGGTAGAGAGGATGGTCAGGGGGTGCACATAGCTTTCGTAGAGCACGCCAAGCACAATGTAGACCGTGGCAATGGCTGCCAGGATGAGCCAGAGCTGGTTGTTGGTCGAGGAGTCAAAGGCCCTTGCTGCACCTTGGAAGAGGAAGCGCACGGATTCCGGGGCCTCGATCTCCTGTATGGCCCTTTTCACTGCCTCCACCGCGTCTCCCAGATGCCAGCCCTCTGCCACGTTGAAGGAGAGGGTTGCTGCCGGAAACTGTCCCTGCCTTGCAAGGCCCAGCTGCACTGGCCGCTCCTCGATTGTGGCAACACTTGTGAGCGGCACAGGCTTTCCGTCTCCCGCTTCCACAAAGATGGCCTCCATGTCCTGCGGCCCCTTTCTGAAGGTCGAAGCGGATTCGAGCACTACCTTGTACTGGTTTGTTTGTGTGAAGATGGTGGAGATGAGCCTCTGACCAAGGGCATTGTAGAGGGCGTTGTCTATGTCCTGCATGCTGATGCCGAGCCTGCCAGCCATGTCGCGGTTCACGTTGACATAGACCATGGTCCCCTGTGGCAGAAGGTCCGTTGCAACGTTTGAGAGCTCTTCCTGTTCGTTTAAAGAGCGCCTGAACTTTTTCTCCCACAGGGCAAGGTCCTCCCTGGACACAGCCTCCATGGTCACCTGGTACATGGTGCGCGAAGTCCTGTCCTCAATGGTGAGATCCTGCACTGGATTCAGGTAGAGGGTTGTTCCCGGGATCTCGCTGTGCGCCCGCTCCATGAGCCTCTTTGCTATGGCAGGCGCCCTGTCTTCCCTTTCGTCAAGGCTCTTTAGCTCAATGGTGAGCCTTGAGGTGGCTATACTCGGATTTTGTCCGTCAACACCCACGAAGAAGGCAACACGCCTGACAGCCGGGTCCGAGAGCAGAAGGTCTGCCAAACGCTGCTGGCGGGCAGCCATGCCCCTGAAGGAAGTGTTTTGCGGAGCCTCTGCCATGCCCTGCAAAAGGCCTGTGTCCTGCACAGGGAAAAAGCCCTTGGAGACCGCAACATAGAGAAAGCCAGTGAAGAGAACGCTTCCCAGGGCCACCCAGAGCATGAGTGTCTGATGGCGCAAAACAACGACAAGCGCCCTGTCGTAGAGCTTCAGAAGAACTGGGAAAAAGCCCTTTTCCTCTTTGTCTGCTTCTCCCGTCTCGCCGCCCCTTTTCCTTCTCTCTGTTTTGAGAAAGACCGCGCAGAGCATGGGCGTGAGCGTCAGGGACACGACAGCCGAGATGAGGATGGTCACAGCCAGCGTGATGGCAAATTCCCGAAAGAGCCTTCCTGCCACGTCCCCCATGAAGAGCAGGGGGATGAGCACAGCAACAAGGGAGAGGGTGAGAGAGATGATCGTAAAGCCAATCTGGCCTGCACCCGTGAGCGCAGCCTGTACTGGCCTCATGCCCTTTTCCAGATAGCGGGTGATGTTTTCTATGACTACTATGGCGTCGTCCACCACAAAGCCCGAGGCTATGACCAGGGCCATGAGGGTCAGGTTGTTCAGGGAAAAGTTGGCAAGGTACATGACGCCCAGGGTGCCCACCAGGGAGAGGGGCACTGCCAATGCCGGGATGAGTGTTGCCCTTGCGTTGCGCAAAAAGACCCAGATGACTGCAATGACAAGGACCACAGCCAGCACAAGTTCGAACTGCACGTCCGCCACTGTCGCGCGTATGGTTGCCGTCCTGTCCGTGATGACCTCAAGCTGCACCGAATTTGGGAGCGAGGCCGCAAGCATGGGCAGGCGCGCGTTGATGGCGTCCGCAACAGCTATGACGTTGGCTCCCGGCTGGCGCTGCACGGAAATGATGATGGCCTGACGTATCTTCTTTGGTGCACTGTCCTTGTCTGCCTGCACAATATAGGCAGAGAGCAGGGCGTTTTCAGCCCCTTCCTCGACTTCTGCTATGTCCCCCAGGCGTATGGGAGCCCCGTTCTTGTAGCCTATGATGGTCTGTATGTACTCTTCCGGGCTTTCCAGCTGGTCGTTGGCGTTGATGGTAGAGGAGCGCAGGCGTCCGTCCAGGCTGCCCTTGGCTGTGTTCACATTGGCAGCGGATATGGCCGTGCGTATGTCCTCCATGGTCAGATCCGCCCTTGCCAGGGCCTTCGGGTTCACCCTGACCCTGATGGCAGGTCGCTCGCCGCCGGAAAGGGTTACCATACCCACACCCGAGAGCTGCGAGAGCTTTTGCGCCATGCGCGTGTCCGCCAGATCCTCAAGGCGTGTCATGGGCAAGATGTCGCTTGTGAGAGCCAGTGTCATGACCGGCGGGTCTGCCGGGTTCACCTTGTTGTACACAGGAGGCGTTGGCAAGTCCGAGGGCAATAGTGTCAGGGCTGCATTGATGCCTGCCTGCACCTCCTGTTCCGCCACATCCAGCGCTATGCCAAGGTCAAACTGCAGGGTGATGACCGAGGCCCCTGCAGAGGAAAAGGAGCTCATCTGCACAAGGCCGGACATGGAGCCGAACTGCGTCTCAAGGGGCGCTGTCACTACAGCTGCCATGACGTCCGGGGATGCTCCCGGATAGAAGGTCTGCACCTGTATGGTGGGATAGTCTATCTGGGGCAGGGCCGAAATGGGCAAAAAGCGGTAGGCCAGAACACCGGATAAAAAGAGGGCCACCATGAGCAGCGAGGTCGCTATGGGGCGCAGTATGAAGATACGGGAGATGTTCACGCTTGCCCCGCCCTAGTTTTTGCCCCCGGGTTTTGGGGTCCCGGAGTTTTGGGATTCAGGCGCATTGGGTCTGCCGGCTTTTTTGTGGGCCCCTGCATTGGGCAAAAGCCTTGGCGTATTTTCTGTCTGCATGGGCGAGGGCATGGCCTCAAGGCGTACCGTCTCCACCGTTGCCGCAACGCGCACTTTTGATCCCTGGCGCAGGCGGTCTATACCGTCCACCACTATTGCTTCGTTTGCCGCAAGGCCCTTTTCTATGACAGTCACTGCCCCTGTATTTATGCCTGTTGTCACCTTGCGCAGTTCAACAGTGTTGTCCCTGTCCACCACAAAGACATAGTTCCCTGAAGAGCCTATCTGCACTGCAGCCGGGGGTACTGTCACCACATTTTTCAGGGTGCGCACGCGCACGCGTGCGTTCACGAATTCGTTGGGGAAGAGGCGCTCGTTTTCGTTTGCGAATATGGCCTTCAGCATGACAGTGCCTGTGGCCGTGTCAATGCGGTTGTCCACAGTGAGGAGTTCTCCCACTGCCAGGCATTCTTTCTGATCCCTGCTCCAGGCCTCGACTCTGGGCTTGGGTGCCGCGGGATCACTGTGTTCTCGCACAAAGAGTGCCTCTGTCAGAAGGGGCACATTTATTTCCGGCAGGGGGAAGACCACATAGCATGGGGACACTTCCGTAATGCGCACAATGCCAGTGGTATCGTTGGCAGTGACAAGGGCGCCCTTGTCCACATTGCGCAAGCCCAGGCGTCCGGATACCGGTGCCGTGATGCGCGAATAGACCAGATCCAGTTCCGCTGTGCGCACATTTGCCCTGTCCGCGGCCACCGTGCCCTCAAGCTGCCCCACCTGGGCCACCTGCTGGTCGTAGGTCTGCCGTGCGACATAGTCCTTGGCAGCGAGAGTAGCGTAGCGGCGCATGTCCTTGCGGGCATTGGCAAGCTCTGCCTCGTCCCTTGCAAGCGTTCCCTTTGCCTGGGCCAGCGCAGCCTCGAAGGGCCTCGGATCAATCTGGGCCAGCAGATCCCCTTCCTTCACCCTCTGGCCTTCCGTGAAATAGATGTCCATGAGGGTTCCGCCTACCCTGCTTGTGACAAGGACATCCGCAGAGGCCTGCACAGTCCCTATGCCCTGCAGGTAGTGGGGCACATCCTGGACTATGGCCCTTGCCACACTCACTGGCACAGTCATTTCCGGCGGCCCCTTGACCTCGGGTTTTGCAAGGTAGCGGTAGAGCCCGAAGGCAATAAGGACAAGCAGGAGCAGAAAGAGAAGACGTTTGTGGTTGGATATGGCCATGAAGGCTCCTTGATGTCTTTGGGGCTTTTGTGTGTCTGTATGGAGACCCGGGACAATCCTGCGATATGCGTATTTTTTGCGCATGGTTGCTCCCTTTGCAGGGCAAATACTGCGCGAGGAAACCCAGGCCAGAGTATATAGAAACGACCGAAATAGACAATACGGGAAGCTTGCGTGGAACCTGCGGGCCAGGGGCACAAAAAAAGGGACAGTGCCGTTGCTGGCGCTGCCCCAAAATATATCCGGGGGCATTGCTGCCCCCGGTGGTGGAAGGAATGTCAGGGATGTCTTTGGGAGGAGGGAAATTCGAGCAGAATTTAGAAGGCGTAGTTCAGCTCTTCGAAGTGAGCCTGGGGGTGATCACAGGCCGGGCACTTGGCAGGAGCTTCTTCGCCGCGCACAAGACAGCCACAGTTGCGGCAGCGCCACACTGTCACGTGGTCGCGCTTGAACATGGTGCCGTCCTGGATTTCCTTCAGCAGCTTCAGGAAACGCTTTTCGTGGAATTCCTCGGCAATGGCAATGCTGCGCATGACAGCTGCGATTTCCGGGAAGCCTTCCTGGGCAGCCACTTCGGCGAAGGAGGGGTACATGTGGGTGTATTCCTCATTCTCGCCGCTTGCGGAAGCCTGCAGGTTTTCCACAGTGGTGCCAATCTTGCCTGCAGGGAAGGTTGCGGTCACTTCGGCCTCGCCGCCCTCAAGGAACTTAAACAGACGCTTGGCGTGCTCCTTTTCCTGGTTGGCAGTTTCGGTGAAGATGTCGGAAACAAGCACGTAGCCTTCGCTCTTGGCCTTGCTGGCAAAGTAGGTGTAGCGGTTGCGGGCCTGGGATTCGCCGGCAAAGGCAGTGAGGATATTCTTCTCGGTCTGGGTTCCTTTCAGGGATTTCATGGCAAACTCCGTTCTGTGTTAGAGGTTGATTTCGGGATGCTGCTTTGTGCATCCGCTTCAGTCATTTCGTTTTACCAGTATAGATTATTATTAGCTTTTGTAAAGACCTTTTTGCCCCAAAAGAGAAAAAATTTTTGTAGCAGGGAGTCGGCATGGTACAACATGCCGGAATCCCTGCCAGATATGTTTGCCTATAGAGTGTTGAGCCTAGATTATCTTGGCGTCCTGCACCATCTTGACCGCGCAGAACTTGCCACACATGGCGCAGACCTTCTCGTCCTTGTGGACACCCCTGCGCTTTGTGACCATTTCCGGATCAATGGCCTGGGCCTTCATGCCTTCCCAGTCCAGATCGCGTCTGGCCTTGTTCATGGCCTCTTCCCTCGCCACGGCCCTTGGTGTGCCAAGCGCCACTTCGCCCGCGTGGGCAGCTATGCGCGAGGCCATGACGCCTGCCTTTACGTCGTCCTTGTCCGGCAGGGTAAGGTGTTCTGCAGGGGTCAGGTAGCAGAGGAAGTCCACGCCTGCCGTGACGCCAATGGCACCGCCTATGGCCCCGGAGATATGGTCGTAGCCAGGGGTAGCGTCCACGACCAGCGGTCCGAGCACGTAGAGGGGGGCGCCGTGGGTCAGGGTCTTGATGGCTTCAATCTGGGTGCGCACCTTGTGCATGGGAACGTGGCCCGGGCCCTCGATCATGCACTGCACGCCGCGCTCAAGGGCGATTTTCTGCAAAACGCCCAGGTTGAGCACTTCCTCGAACTGGGCAGTGTCGCCTGCATCACAGCCTGCACCCGGGCGCAGGGCATCGCCCAGGGAAAGGGTGATGTTGTGCTTCAGGGAAATGTCGAGCAGGCGGTCAAAGTGTTCCAGAAGGGGATTTTCCTTTTTGTTTTCCAGCATCCAGCGGGCCAGCATGGAGCCGCCGCGCGAGACAATGCCAAGGACCCTGTCCTTTTCTGCGCCCATGCGGGCGCCGCGGTAGGAGATGCCGCAGTGCAGGGTCATGAAATCCACGCCCTGTTCGGCCTGTTTTTCAATCTCCGCAAACAGTTCCTCGGGGTCCATGGAAGAGACTTCGCGCTCGTTGTCCAAAAGCTGCTGGCCTACGGAGTAGAGCGGCACAGTGCCAAGGGGCAGGTAGGTGCTCTCCAGCATGCGGGTGCGGATGGCGTCGAGATTTCCTGCAATGGAAAGGTCCATCACAGTGTCAGCGCCTGCGGCTTCGGCCACATGGAGCTTTTCAATTTCCATGTCGTCGTTGCTGCACAGGGGCGATGTGCCGATGTTGGCATTGACCTTGATGGAAGATGGCTGGCCCACCAGGATGGGCCGCACTTTTTTGTGGGCAGGATTGCCCAGCAGCACCATGGTGCCCTTTTCAATGCCTTCTAAAATGACTTGTTTGTCCAGGCCCTCGCGCAAGGCGAGAGCATCCAGGTGCTGGTCCAGAAGTGCTTTCAGCACAGTGTTCTTGGACAGAATGTCTGACATAGTGCTCTCCCTAAAAGATTTCTAGCTGTACAAGGGGGCAGAGCACATACCAATACGAGAATGCATAGCTTTCCTCCGGCAGCGCTAACTGCATCAGGTTCCAAGGGTCTGGCCCGTAGGTGACCACTCTCAGCTGCCCGTGCGCAGCTCCCCCAGCAAATTACAGGTTTGCCCCTTTCAGGGGCTCAGGTATTTGTTATGATACAAGTAGAAGACAGGGGAAGGCAAGGAGTGATTTGGGACAGGCGGCTGACAAGCCTCTGTAGTGTGGAGCATGGAAAATCGGACAAGAAGAACGCTTGTAGAGTGATAGATATCGGAGGATACTCCGATGTAGGCCCCAAAGATATCATCCAGTTTGGCAAGTCATATACAATGGCATCTACCACTCAGTATTAGTAGTCGGTTGCTGTAATAATGATAATAAATTATATAATAATGCTTGAAAATATAAATAAATTATTTCTCTATGAAGTAGTTTGTATTAATAGAATATGTATTTTTATCTATCTGCTTTAGAATGCCAATTTCTTTAAGTTTTTTTAGATCTCGGCGTATTGTGTCAGTTGATATATTTGAATACAATAATTTATATTTAGCTACGCTGCAAAATGAATTTAATGAAATTGGTTGCGAATCTTCAAATATAAATTCAAGAAGTGTTTTTTGTCTTAAAGAAATGTTATTATTGTTTTTAAGATTATTAATATGGTCTAAAAATATAATTTTATATATATGTGTGTTTATGTTTTCTGATAAAAATTTTAAAGAAGATATGCAGGCTTTTAGATAAAATTTAAAAAAGCTTGTCATATTTTTTTCTTTTCTTGTTTCTGAGAAAACTGAGTAGTATGTATCAATATTATTGTAATAATAGTTTGAAAGTATTGGAGCTAGAAAATGATATCCGTATTTGCTCAATAACCATGCTTCTACAAACCTTGATGTACGACCATTACCATCTCTAAAAGGATGAATCATTGCCAAGTAAAAATGAGCATAAGCTGGTCTTAGTAAAGGTTCAGTTTTTAGCATTGAGTCACTATTGATAAATTCAATATATTTTTTCATTAAATTTATAATATCTTCAAGTATAACTGGTGGTCTATAGATTCCACCATGATCATTATCTCCAACAACAACTTTTGTATTTCTATAATTTCCTGGAGAATTTTCTTGGTAATCAATATTATTTGTTATTATATAGTGGTATTCTTTTATTTGGTTTTCAGATATTAAAATGTTTTCTGTATTAGTATTAACTAATTTATCGTAAAGAGTTTTAAGGTTTAAAATATCTTGTTTTGATTTGCTTTGATTAAATTTATTGTTTTCAACATTGTTATTTAAAATTTCATCTACTTCATTTTCTTTTAATGGATTTCCTTCTATTGCAGCTGTACTGAAAATAGATTTTTTTATAAGCTCAACTTTTAGTTTATTATTTATTTCAGGTGTCAAAGGAATGTTTTTTAAAATATTAAATATAGTTTTTATTTCAACAAGAAGCTGATTTATTGTGTTTATATCAAAATATGAATAAAAATGAAATTTTCCAGATTTATAAGTTAGAAATTCTAATGGTTCTGGAAATTGAAACATGAAGTTCACCTATTATGTGAGTTATTTTTATTTCTGTGGATTGAGCAGCTGTCTTGCTGTGTAGATTTTGTCCTTGGTGGTGAAGACATAGACCACATCGTCGCTCAAAAGCATGAACGATGCGTCAGGTGCCTGAATAAGTTCATTGTTCCTGGACACGGCTACAATGGTAAGACCCAAGGTCTTGCGGATATTGCTCTCAAGCAAGGTGTGATTCACAAAGGGTGAGCCCTCTTCCAGGCGCACAGCGCACACGCCCATGTCCGGAAGCTTGGCTGTCAGGGACTGCAGGCCAGCTCCCTTGCTTGCGTGGCGCATGCTCAGACTTTCCTCCTGGCGCAGCTTGGCTGCCATTTTGTCTATGTCCTGGGCAGGCAAAAGGTAGGCAGCGAGGACCTGGGAGAACATCTCCACACCTGCCTCGAATTCCTCGGCTATGATCTTGTTCGCACCAAGGGCGTAGAGGTGGCGGATTTCGCCCACAAAACGGGTTCTGGCAATAATGGTGATGTCCGGGTTGAGCTTGCGGGCATTGGCGATAATGCCGCGCACTGCCATGGGATCGGAGATGGCAATGGCTATGACGCGGGCCTGGGCTATGCCAAGGCTTTCCAGAATGATCGGCTGGACAGCATCGCCGTAGGCAATGGGCTCTTTGCCGCTGAAGCGCTTCACTGTCTCGGGATTCATCTCGAGAATGGTGTAGGCAAGATTGTAGTGCTTTGCTGCCTTTACCAGCTGCTGTCCGGTGAAACCAAAGCCTATGATGATGCAGTGATCCTTGAGACCCCCGTCCTTGTGCTCCTCTTCCACCTCGGCCTGGGCCTTGCCCTTTTTCTGCACAATGGAACAGATCTTCCTTGCAGTTGCTGGGGCGCAGGCTATGAGGGCAGGGGTGAGCATCATGGTGATGATGCTCACAGCCAAAAAGAACTGATGTGCCTCATTGCCCATGAGGCCTGAGGCAACGCCTGCTGTGACCAGCACAAAACTGAATTCGCCTGTCTGTGAAAGGCACAAGGAGGTGCGTATGGCCGTTTGCAGGGGGTAGCCCTGTATCAGCACTGCCGGCATGGTGAGAAGGCTCTTTCCTATAATATAGAGCGGGACACAGGCGAGGATGAACAGGATGTGCCGTACGGTAAAGCTTACATCAAGCATCATGCCCACGGAAATGAAGAATATGCTTAAGAAAACGTCACGGTAGGGCAGAATGTCCGCAACGGCACTCATGGAGTAGCGGGACCTTGCCAGCATGAGTCCTGCCAGAAAGGCGCCAAGGGAGAAGGACATGCCAAGGGCGCTGGTTATGGTCGCAAACCCCAGACACAGGCACAGTATGGTCAAAAGAAGAAGCTCGCTTGAGCGTGTCTTGGCAACTGCAGTCATGAGCCTGTCCAGGACCCAGCGAGCAAAGACGTACAGGGCCGCGCCAAAGGCAATGACCTTCAGTATGGCTATGCCTGCGGAAAGAAAGGAGAGGTGTATGGTGCCAGCCAGAAGGGGTACAAGCAGCATCATGGGTGCGACAAGGATGTCCTGAAAGACCAGGATGGCAAGGGTGAGGCGTCCCACAGGCGTGGCGGTGATCCCTTTTTGCTGGAAGATGTGCAGTACTATGGCCGAGGAGGACAGCGCAAAGAGGCATCCCCAGAAAATGCCCTGGGCGAGGTGTCCTTGTACAAGGCCCACCACAGCTGCGACGCCGATGATAAGCCCTATCTGCAGACTGCCGCCAAGGAACACTGGACGCTTCAGTCTGTCGAGAACCTCTCCGGAAAGCTCCATGCCGATGGTGAACATGAGCATGGCAACGCCAAGGTCAGCTGCAGAGGAGATGACCTCCATGTCGTCCACAAGGCCAAGCAGGGAAGGGCCGGCCAGGACACCCGTGAGCAGAAACCCCACGGTGACCGGTATCTTGAAACGGGAACAGACAATGTTGACCACAACGGCCAGAAGAAAGATGATGAGGACCTGGGAGAGTATTGCTGTTGACATATTTTGAGCCTGTCCCGGAGCCAGCTTGGATTGGGTCCGGTCTGACGAAGAATGCGGTGATGATGCATGTGCCTTGGGGCAACCCTGCAAGTTACCAGCAAGCTAAAATGAGGGAAGTAGGAAATTCATGGAGTCAATAGTATCAATATGTTACCCAGAAAGGACGCTCTCTTTTTCGGGTCGAGACAGGGTCCGTGCAAGTTACCAGCAAGTAAGCGCCAAAGGAGACACAGGCCCTGTTTTGTATGTCCAAAAGCCTGCAAGGGCAACAAGAAGAGGCTGGCAAAATTCCGAAAATCCGGACTGTACCAAGGTCAGCACTCCGGACTTTTCCGACAAACTGCCTCTTTTGCAGGAGATGTCCCCTGTCCCTGACTCACACAGCAAAAAAAGTTGGTTGAGCACTCAATTTTTGTGGATCCTGGGAGACAAGCCCTGTCATGATATTGTAACCTTATGAAAATTCATTGTTTTATAGTCTGATTCACGTCATCACTCTCCTTGCTGCCGCAGAACATTCCCTTGTGCACAGTCAGGTCTTGAAGAGAAAAAGAAGCGCAATTTCAAGCAAGTGGATAATCCTTTTGCATGATGTCCACGTTTTTTTGGGGAAACACGCAGATATTGCTGAAAAAAGCAAGAATGCGTATGTTCCCGCGCACAGTTTTGCGGGGCTTTGTAGCCCTCGCAAGGCTGTCCAGCTGAAAGAGGTCTTTCGGCAAAGGCCAAGGGTGAAGGCATATGCCCTCCTTCCCGGTCCGTTCCCAAGGATTTTGCGGGAAGGGTTCCCTTGCCTTGCTCACCAAGAAGGTTCCCTGAACTCCCCATCCCCCAGAAAACAAAATGGCCGGGATCAAGCGTCACTCCCCCTCGATGCTTTGTTTCGGTTTCCCCAAGCGGGAGTCCCAGGGGTACTCTCGACAGGTTTTTGAGTTCCCCCAAGGCTGACACCTCTTCATGTTCCCTCATTCCCTGGCGCGTACGGCGCATGCCGCACGCAGGGCAATCTTTCTACGCGTTCCTTCGCAACGCCAAGAGGTTAGCAATGGACTATTCTTCCCGCATTATTGCAGACATCGAGAACCATTTCGCAGGCCAGTCCGAATTCATCCAGGCCTGCAAGGAAGTGCTTGAAACCCTTCAGCCCGTTCTCGATGCCAATCCGAAGTACGAGGAAAACCGCATTCTCGAGCGCATCACCGAACCCGAGCGCACCGTTATGTTCCGCGTGAGCTGGTTCACCGACAAGGGCGAGCTCATGGTGAACCGCGGCTACCGCATTCAGTTCAACTCCGCTCTCGGACCCTACAAGGGCGGCCTGCGCTTCCATCCCAGCGTGAATCTGAGCATCCTCAAATTCCTGGGCTTCGAGCAGATCTTCAAGAATGCCCTCTCCGGCCTGTCCATTGGCGGTGCCAAGGGTGGTTCCGACTTCAACCCCAAGGGCCGCTCCGATGGCGAAATCATGCGTTTCTGCCAGGCCTTCATGACCAAACTCTACCCCTTCATCGGCATGCGTACCGACGTGCCTGCTGGTGACATCGGCGTGGGCGGCCGCGAAGTGGGCTACCTCTTCGGCGCCTACAAGCAGCTGACCAACCGCTACGAAGGTGTGCTCACCGGCAAGAACCTGCTCTTTGGTGGCTCCCTTGCCCGTACCGAGGCCACAGGTTACGGCTGCGTCTACTTTGCCCAGAACATGCTTGCCGCCCGCGGCTTTGATCTGAAGGACAAGGTCTGCGCAGTGTCCGGTGCCGGCAACGTTGCCATTTACTGCTGCGAGAAGCTGTGGCAGTGCGGCGCAAAGCCCGTGACAGTCACCGATTCCACCGGCATGATCTACGATCCCGAGGGCATCGATGTGGCAATCCTGAAGCAGGTGAAGGAAGTGGAGCATGCCCGCCTCACCCGCTACGCAGAACTGCGTCCCTCTGCCAAGTACACCCCTGTGGAAGAGTATCCCGCAGGCCGTCACGCAGTGTGGGATGTGCCCTGCTTCGCAGCCTTCCCCTGCGCGACCCAGAACGAGGTCAACGGCAAGGACGCCGAGGCCCTGCTTGCCAACGGCTGCCAGTGCGTGTGCGAAGGCGCCAACATGCCCTCCACCCCCGAAGCCATTGAAGCCTACCTCAAGGCCGGCATCTGTTACGGTCCCGCCAAGGCTGCCAACGCAGGCGGCGTGTCCGTCAGCCAGCTGGAAATGGCCCAGAACGCCAATATGGTGCACTGGACCTTCGAGGAAGTGGACAACAAGCTGAAGGACATCATGAAGAACATCTACACCCGCGCTGCAAACACAGCGAAGGCCTACGGCGAGCCCAACAACCTCCTCAAGGGCGCCAACATCTCAGCCTTCTGCGAAGTGGCAGATGCCATGATTGCCCAGGGCATGTACTAGTCTTTTCGTATTTCCGGATTTTTTGGGGACGTCTTCCTTTTTGGGGGCGTCCCCTTTTTGCACGCTTGGACGCAATGGCAAGGATGTGCCCTTCCATTGTGTTCCAGATTTGGTGCATTGCAGAAATTGTTTTGCTGTGACAGGAAGCCTTGCGGCCTTGTCAAGGTGGCAGGCATGTCTTATTTTCTGGGCTGCCCCAAGATTTTCCTGTCTTTTGCGGGATGCATGCAGCGGGGTCAGATTTTCAGCGAGGAGTCTTCATGTCCTTTTTTCAGAAAATATTCGGCAGCAAGAACGACAGATATTTGAAAAAACTGCGCCCCCTGGTGCAAAAGATAAATGCCCTTGAACCCGAAGTTGAAAAGCTTGCGGACGAGGAATTTCCCCAGCGCATGGCTGAATACAGGCAGGCCGTGCAGGAAGGGTCCAAGACCCTGGACGGCATCTTGCCTGAGGTCTTTGCCCTGGTTCGCGAGGCAGCCAAGAGAACGCTTGGCATGCGCCACTTTGACGTACAGCTCATAGGCGGCATAGTCCTGCACAAGGGACGCATTGCCGAAATGAAGACAGGCGAAGGCAAGACCCTGGTGGCAACCCTGGCCGTGTCTTTGAACGCCCTTTCGGGCAAGGGCGTGCACGTTGTCACAGTCAACGACTATCTGGCCCAGCGCGACGCCGCCTGGATGGGAAAGGTCTATTCCTTCCTTGGTCTCACAACCGGCGTTATTGTGCACGATCTCGACGACAACCAGCGCAGGGCAGCCTATGCCGCGGACATCACCTACGGCACCAACAACGAGTTTGGCTTCGACTACCTGCGCGACAACATGAAATTCTACGCCACGGATCTTGTGCAGCGCGGCCACAATTTTGCCATCGTGGACGAAGTGGACTCCATCCTCATCGATGAGGCAAGAACTCCGCTCATCATTTCCGGTGCCTCGGACGAGGACGTGGACCTCTACCAGGCCATGGACGCAGTGGTCTGCCAGCTCGATCCCGACGACTACAGCGTGGACGAAAAGGCCAAGACAGCGACCCTGACGGAGAAGGGTGTAGCCCACTGCGAGGAGCTGACCCATCTCGACAACCTCTTTGATCCGCGCAACATGCTGGCCCAGCACCACATCCTGCAGTCTCTGAAGGCCCACTGCAACTTCAAGCGCGATGTGGACTACATTGTCCAGAACGACGAGGTTGTCATCGTCGACGAATTCACAGGCCGCATCATGCCCGGCCGCCGCTATTCCGACGGCCTGCACCAGGCTTTGGAGGCCAAGGAGCACGTTCGCATCCAGGCCGAGAACCAGACGCTCGCCTCCATCACCTTCCAGAACTACTTCAGAATGTACGACAAGCTGGCCGGCATGACCGGTACGGCAGACACGGAAGCAGTCGAATTCCACGAGATCTACAACCTTGAGGTCATGACCATCCCCACCAACAGGCCCATGATCCGCAAGGACTACCCAGATCTCATCTACCAGACGCGCAGGGAAAAGTTCGACGCCATTGTCGAAACCATACGCGAACTCTATCAGACAGGGCAGCCCGTACTTGTGGGCACCATTTCCATCGAGACCTCGGAAATGCTCTCGGCCCGTCTCAAGAAGATCGGCATCCCCCACAGCGTGCTCAATGCCAAGCACCACGCCCAGGAAGCAGAGATCATTGCCAAGGCAGGCGAGAAGGGCCACGTGACCATTGCCACGAACATGGCTGGCCGCGGCACGGACATAGTCCTTGGCGAGGGCGTGCGCGAGCTTGGAGGTCTGCACATCCTTGGTACAGAGCGCCACGAGTCCCGCCGCATAGACAATCAGCTGCGCGGCCGTGCCGGCCGTCAGGGCGATCCCGGATCCTCGCGCTTCTACCTCTCCCTTGAGGACAACCTCATGCGCCTGTTTGGCTCGGATCGCATCAAGGGCCTCATGGGCAAGCTCGGCCTCAAGGACGGCGAGGCCATCGAGAACAATATGGTCTCAAGGGCAGTGGAAAACGCCCAGAAGAAGGTGGAAGCCCACCACTTCGAAATCCGCAAGACCCTGCTCGACTACGACAACGTCATGAACCAGCAGCGCGAGGTCATCTACGCCCTGCGCCGCGACGCCATGCAGGCCAAGGACCTCACTGGCCTTGTGTGCGAGTTCAGGGACGATCTTCTGAACGACATCTACAACGAACTCGAAAGCGGTTCCGGCGACAACCTTGAGGAAACCCGCAAATCCGTGCGCGCCCAGCTGGAGGAATACTTCCAGATAAGCCGCGTTTTGGCACAAGACGCGCCCCTGCCGGACATCGAGGAAACCCGTAAGCTCTTCATGGACATCCTGGCACAGCTGAAAGACGAGCTTGCCATGTCCTTCCAGGCTGTAGGCAACGAGGAAGAAGCACGCCTTGCAGCCCAGGAAGAGGGCATAGAGTACGAAGAATACGTGGCTCGCAATGCCCAGAAGTCCCTGGACGACATCCTGCGCTACGTGGTTCTGGAAGAGCTCGACAGATGCTGGAAAGAGCATCTGCGCAACATGGATGCCTTGCGCGACGGCATTGGCCTGCGCGGTTACGGCCAGCGCGATCCCAAGCTCGAATACAAGCGCGAAGGCTTCCTGATGTTCGAGAATCTGCTCATCGTCATCCGCCAGAACATCATGCGCACCCTGACCAGGGTGCACATCAGGATACAGCTGCCCGAAGTGCATGAGGAAGAGCCCCGGGATATCATGGATCCCGCGGAACTCAGGCATTCCGACAATCTCGAAAGTGCGGTCCTTTCCTCTGGAATCAGCACTGCGGACGAGGATGGAAAGCAGCAGCCAGTGCGCAATACCAAGAAGGCCATAGGCCGCAACGATCCCTGCCCCTGCGGCAGCGGCAAGAAATACAAGAAGTGCTGCGGTCGCGGCAAGTAGACGCAGCACTTGCCCGAGACTTTCAGGCCAACAAAAAAGGCAGGAGCAAATCCTGCCTTTTTTGTTGCCTTCATGTTGCCTTTCTGCTGAGCCGAAAAGCTCTTTCTGTCAGCAGGGCAGTCCCTGCTCTGCGCGCCATTCCTTCAAAAGCGCAAAGGCGTCCGAGGTCACAAAGAGGCTGCCGTAGCCTGTGCCAAGGCTGATGCGGGGCTTGTTCTTGCCATGGTAGTCGCTGCCTCCGGAGACGCACAAATGGAAGCGGCGCGCAAGCGAGATGACAGCGCGGGAGTCCGCCTCTGTGTGCTCGCTGTGCCAGGCCTCTATGCCGCACAATCCATAGGGCAAGAGGCGCTTCACAAATTCGTCTATCCATCCCGGAGGGTAGGGTTTGAGCATGGGGTGGGCTATGAAGACAGAGCAGCCAATGCCGGACATGACGCGTACTGCCTCCTCCGGCTCCATGACTTCCTTGGCAAGGTAGGCCTTGCCTGTTGCCCCGAGATATTTGTCAAAGGCTTCGGTGATGGTCTTTACATAGCCCTTTGTGATAAGTGCCCTTGCTATGTGCGGACGGCCCACGCTTTCGCCGCCGGCCTCGTGCAGGACATCCTCCATGTCAAGGTGTATGCCGAGCGTTGCCAGCTTTTCCAAAATTCTCTGGTTGCGCTCGCCACGCTTCGAGCGCATGGCTGCAAGGGCGTTTTCCAAAGGCTCGCAGTCCTTCGGAACCCACAGGCCCACAATGTGCATTTCGCCCTGGTCCGTGCCTGTGGACACTTCCACGCCACGCACAAACTCTATGTCACCCATCCTTTGGGCAGCCGCTTCCCCTTCGGCAAGGCCGCTTAGGGTGTCGTGGTCCGTTATGGCTACGGCAGCAAGCCCTGCCTTGCGGGCATTTTCCACAAGTTCAGAGGGAGTGTCCGTGCCGTCCGAGGCATTGGTGTGTGTATGAAGGTCAACGCGCTGAATCATGGCTAGACAGCTCCAAAGCCCGGGATGCGGAAGCGGCGTTCCAGCCAGTGCAAGAGCCAGGTGGCCAGGGTGACCATGACAAGGTAGTAGGCTCCCACTGCGATGAAGACTTCCGTGAAGCGGAAGGTGTCCGAGGCAACCACCTTGCCCTCGCCCATGAGCTCCATACAGGTCACAAGGTAGGCTAGGGAGGAATATTTGATAAGGTAGATGATTTCGTTGCCGCAGCCTGGCAGGGCGCGACGCGCGGCCTGGGGCGCAACTATCCAGACCACTGTCTGGAAGGTGGTGAAGCCGAGCGCTCTGGCTGCCTTGATCTGACCTTGGCTTATGGAGAGCAGGGCGCCGCGCACGTACTCCGAGTGGTAGGCAGCAGAACAGATGATGAAGCTCAAGAGTGCCGCGCCGTAGGGCTCGAAGTAGATGCCGATCTTGGGCAGGGCAAAGTAGATCATCATGAGCTGCACTGCCAGGGGCACGCCGCGCACAATGGCAGTGTACCAGTCCCCAAGCCTGCGCATCCAGGGGGAGCCAAAGCCGCGCAGGCAGCCCAATGCCAGTCCCCCGGCAAAGCCTATGATCGAGGCAGGAACAATGAGGGCAATGGAGACCATGAGGCCCCTGTTGAGGGCAGGCAGGAGTTCTCCGAAAACAAAGGCACTGTCGAACATGATCCTGCTACTCCAGCTCAGAGGTCAGTTTGGTGAAAAAGTCCTTGGTGCGCGTCGCAGCCCCCTCTGCCAGAAGATCTGCCGGTGTACCCTGTTCGATGATGACACCGTTTTGCATGAAGAGGATTTCGTTGGCGAGAGCCCTTGCAAAGTCCATCTGATGGGTTGCCATGACCATGGTCATGCCGTGCTGGGCAAGGTCGCGGATGACTGCGAGCACTTCGCCCACAAGCTCCGGATCAAGGGCCGAGGTGGGCTCGTCCAGAAGGATGACAGTGGGATCCATGGCAAGAGCGCGGGCAATGGCTACGCGCTGCTTCTGTCCGCCGGAAAGCTGCGCAGGGTAGAGAAGGTAGCGGTTGGCAAGGCCGACCCTGGCAAGCTCGTCCATGGCACGCTCGGAAGCTTCCTTCTTGCTCATGCCCCGCACCTTGCGCAGGGCTATGGCCACATTGTCCTGGGCAGTCAGATGATCAAAGAGGTTGAAGTCCTGAAAGATCATGCCGACCCTGGCCCTGAAGGAGCATAAAGACTTCTTGTCTGCCCTGTTCAAGGGCTCCCCTTCAAGTATGATCTCGCCCTTGTCCGGGGGAATGAGGCAGTTTATGCACTGCAAAAGCGTGCTCTTGCCAGCGCCGGAGGGGCCGATGAGCACCTTGAGTTCGCCGCGTGCAACGTTGAGGGAACAGTCCTTCAGAATGTCCTTGCCGCCAAGGCTCTTGCTGATGTTTCTGACTTCCAGAACGATTTCTTGAGCTGCCATATCCTAGGCCCCCTTGAAAGCCGCATTGCCGTGCGTACCGTACCCCGGAACACGCACCCTGTTTTCAAGGCGGCGCAAAAGTTTCAGAACAACAAGTGTCAGTACAAAGTAGATAACGCCAGCTGTGGCGTAGAGAGCCAGATGCTCGTGCGTGCGGGCAGCAATGGCCGCTGTGCGGGCCATGATTTCCTGGGTGCCCAACACATAGCACACAGCGCTGTCCTTCAGGAGAATGGAAAATTCGTTTGCCCAGCCGGGAATGGAAAGCCGCAAGGCCTGGGGCAGGATGATGCAGCGTATGGTTTGTCCGTCGCTCATGCCAAGGGCGCGGCCTGCCTTCATCTGTCCGCTTGGCAGGGACTGGATTGCACCGCGGAAAATCTGCGACTGGTAGGCTGTCGACGTGCAGCCCATGACCAGACAGGAAATGAGGAAGGGATTGACCGGAAGTCCCAGGCTTAAGAAAAATCCGTAGAAGAGGAAGAGCAGAACCAGGATGGGAATGCCGCGGAAAAACCAGACGTAGATCGACACGAAGGAGCGCATGAGCGGATTGCCGTAGACCTGCATGACCGCAAAGGGCACACCCAGGCAAAGCCCCATGCCAAGGGCAGCGCCCACAGCGCCAACCGTGACAAGGGTTCCGCCCAGTATGAAGGGCAGCGCATTGATGATGACTGTCAGACTATCCATGTTTCTTTCCACAGTCGCCCCATCCGCCGACTGACTCCGCAACCGACGGATAGGGGTCGTGCGGATTGCCCCTCCCTGAAGGGCGTGGTTTCAAACCATAGGGAAATTTTTGATGAAGCAGGAGCAAAAGGGCCGTATTGGCACAAAAGACAGACGTACGGAAAGGAAGACCCCTTCCGTACGCTGTCTTGCGAAACTGATTGTCCTGGTCCGGACTACTTTGCAAGGTACTTGTTCTGCAGTTCCTTCCAGTAGGGATCGGCCTTGAGCAGCTTGTAGCCCTCGTTGACGACCTTCATGATTTCGGTGTCGCCCTTGCGAATGGCAACGCCAAAGTCGTCCTGTTCGCCGTGGGTGCCGATGATCTTCACATCACGCCCCTTGGAGATGGCGTCGTTGGCAGGCAGGCTGTCCATGAGGGCAGCATCGATGCGGCCGTTCAGGATGTCTTCGACAGCCAAGGGACAGCTGTCGTAGGAGCGCAGCTCAAAGGTGTAGCCCTTGGCCTTCTTCTCTGCCCTGATGGCCTCGGCCTCGGAGGTGCCGCGCTGCACGCCCAGCTTCACGGGCTTGGAGAGAATGTCCTTGGGGGTGAGGGTGGAGTCCTTGCGGACCAGGAACACACGGTACACCTGCCAGTAGGGATCGGAGAAATCCACCTGGGCGCGGCGCTTGTCGGTGATGCTCATGCCGGAGGCAATCATGTCGATCTGCTTTGCCAGAAGGGAGGGGATGATGCCGTCCCAGGCCATGGGCTTGTGCTCGACCTTGAAGCCCATCTTCTTGGCAATCCAGTTCATGGATTCCACGTCAAAGCCTGCGGGCTGACCTGTCTTTTCGTCAATGTAGGCGAAGGGAGGGTAGTTGGGGTCAATGCCGTTGATGTAGGTTTTCTGGGCCTGGGCCTGGCTTGCAAAGGCAAGAAGGCAAAAGAGGGCAAGGACAAGAAGCTTTTTCATAAAAGGAACACTCCCGGTTTGGGTTGAGTTGGAAAACAAGGGGGCACAAGTGCGCCCTGCAAGGCTTTCCAACGGACAGCAGATCAACAGGGGGAATCAATTTTCACAAGCATGTACAGTAGCTGAAGAAGGCTCTCTGCGCAAGGAGCAACCCTGGACCGCCCCTTAAGAGCTACCGGGCCTTTTTAGGGCCTGTCGGCTATGGCTGCGGAAATCTGGGCCTCAGCCGCGAGCTTGCCGTCCACAAGGGCCTTTGCGTCCATCTTGCACAGCTGCATTCTGCGGCGGATGTTGGAGCAGTGCAGCTCAAGCCTGTCGCCGGGCACAACCTGTTTGCGGAATTTCACGCCCTCAAGGCCGGTGAAGAGGAAGAGCTTGTTGGAATAGTCTTCCTTGCTGTCCGACAGGGCAAGGAGGCCGCCAGCTTGGGCCAGGGCCTCGAGAATGAGGACACCGGGCATGACCGGTGCGCCGGGGAAATGGCCCTGGAAGAAGGGTTCGTTTATGGACACGTTCTTGTAGGCAATGATGTGGTCACCGGGAACGCATTCGACAACCCTGTCCACCAGAAGGAAGGGGTATCTGTGCGGCAGAAGGGACATGATGCGCGCGATGTCCATGGTCTGGGCTGCATTTTCCGACATGGCGTAACTCCCAAAAAGGGTTTTGCGAAAAGAAGAGGCCCAAGGGCTCCCTTTCTTTCCATCAGTTTACAAAAATGGAACAGAACAGCGACAGCGTACACTGTTCGGCCTCTAGCGTCCATGTCTTTGCACACCATTTTGCCAGCCTGAGTCCATTGCCTGTCCGGACAAAAAGAAAAGGACCTCTTCTCCGCAGAGAAGAGGCCCTTGCAATAAAATTCCTTAAGGCAAGGATTGCTACTTGCCCTTGGGCTTTTCGGTAGCAGCCTTCTTGCCCTTTTCCTTGAACATCTTGTTCACTTCGGCAAGGACGTCCTTGGTGAGATCCATGCTCTGTTCTGCATAGAGCACGCCGCCGGCGGTCACGTCCACGACAAAGTTGAAGTTCTTGCGCTGGGCCACATTGTAGGTGGCGTTAAAGACCAGGACGATCATGTCCTGACGCATCTTCACTTCGTCCTGCTCGACCTTGCGCATGAAGTTGCGGGTCTTCTGATCAAGATCCTGCTTGGCACGCAGGAAGGCAAGCTTGCTTTCTTCGGAAGCCTTGGGATCCTTCAGCTTTTCTGCCCTTTTGCGGAGCTTCTCGCCTTCGTCTTCAAGGTCCTTGCGTTCCTTGCCGTATTTCTTTTCCAGCTCGGCCCTGCCGGCCTTGGCAGGATCACTGTCCTGGGCCAGTGTCTGCATGTCCACAACGCCGATCTTCAGAGCAGCGCTGGTTTGAGCCGTGTCAGCTGCAGAAACAACACCAACCATGGCGAAAAGGGCCACGAAGGTAAGCACCAAAAACTTGCGCATGTATATCCGTCTCCTTCCCCTAGCTAGTCGGGACCTGATGCCAGCCTCAATCTGGCTTTTTGTCAAATACGGCTGGACCTGAAATTTCTGCAAATCTCTTACAGAGCTTCCCGCAAATGTCAAGAGCTTGTGCGCGATTGATCACACTAAGGAAGTGGAATGGTGCAGGAAAATTTTGCCCGGCAACGCATGGGAGCTTCCTTGAAAAAATCCCGAAAAAAGGGTGCAGCAAAAGGGCGACCCAAACCCTGGGCCGCCTTTTGCTTCAAAGCCTTGCTACTGCAGGGTGCGTCCGCTCCTTTCGGCTGTGAGCAGGCCTGCTGCGCGGTCGCGGTAGGCAAGAATGCCAGAGGCTATGCCTTCTGCCACTGCCTGGCGAAAATCCGGATCCTTTAGAAGTTTTGCGTCTTTCAGATTGGTGCAATAGCCGATTTCGGCAAGCACTGCAGGCATGGACGAGGTGGAGAGCACATAGAAGGGTGCGGACTTTATGCCCTTCGAGGCAATGACAAAGCCGTTCTTTTTTGTCTCGCGCTTCATCTGCCGCAAAACATCCCTTGCCAGTGTGCGCGACTCAAGCACGCGTTCGTTCAAGGCCACCCTCTGGGCGAGCAGTCTAGCCCTTGTCCTCTGGTTGCGCTTGCCCCTGGCAGCCACCTTCAGCGTTTCCATGGAGGAGGCCGAATCGAGGTAGTAGACCTCAAGGCCGCTTATGCGCGCGTTGGTGTTGGCGTTCACGTGTATGGAAACAAAGAGGTCCGACTTGCTGGCATTGGCTATTTCCGTGCGCCTGGCTAGGCTCACGGTCCTGTTGTTCTTGCGCGTGTAGACTACGCGCACCCCGTTGTCTGCAAGGATCCGTCCCACCTTCAGTGCCACGTCCAGGGTGACACTGCGCTCCACGACACCATTGTTCAGTGTGCCGGGATCAATGCCGCCATGGCCTGCGTCAATGGTGACCACCCTGATTGGGCTCTCTGCATACAGCTCAGCCCGGGCCTTTCTGGTCTTTTGGGCCTTTTGCCGCACTGCAAGGCCTGCCTTTTTCGCCCTGGCAGCCCGAATTTCCCTTGCGCTCATCCTGGCCCTTGCCACACGCATCTGGCCCTGGCCTGTGCTTTTTGCACTGCTTGCGACAAGTGTGGAAGGCTTTTCCCTTTCAAGGGACTTTCCCCTTGCAAGCCTCGCCGCAAGCTCCCTGGCCTTTGGCGCAGAGTCGCTGGCAGGGAAGCGCTCGACTATCATCTTCAGATAGTTTTGCGCATCTGCGGCCCTGTTCAGCTTTTCGGAAGAGAGGATGGCGCAGGCAAGGAGTGCGTCGTCGGCACGCACACTTTTGGGGAAGGTCCTTGCCAGGGCTGTGTAGAGCTCAAGGGCAAGTCTTGCATCGCGGCCTGTGTGCGAGCAGCGGGCAAGCTCTTCCTGGCACTCGCCGGCTCGAAAGAGCGCCTGGGCTGCCTGGTTGCCATGGGGAGAGGAGACAGCTATGCCAAGGAAGGTGTCGCGCAGCTCTTCCCAGGGCTGGCGCCAGCACGAGCGCGTCTTGTGGGCGCGCAGTTCATCCATGGCGGTCTTTCCCTTCTCGTAGCTTTCCTTGAGCTCGGCCCTTGCCACAAGCCTTACGCCTGCAAAGGTTTTGGGATTTTCACTGATGCCGAGTGCCTTGAGATTTTTGGCTATCCTGGCCTCTCCCGCAGCCTGTGCCGCGGGGCAGGCGAGCTGGAGAGCAAGGCAAAGAGCAAGGCACAGGAAAAGGACGCGCAAAAAGACGCTCTGGGCCGTGCGGGCATCTCTTCCCCCCGCTTCTCCCACTGCTCTTCCTGCCAGTCCCTGGAACATGTCTTCCTCCCCTTCTGTGCCGCTCGCATGGAGCAAATATGCAGCGAGCCATATATGGATCCCTTGCCCTGCTTATCGGCAGCTTTGACAAAAACATGAGGGGAGGGGATTTTTTCGAAGGCAGGGGAAAATGTTGCATTGCGGCAAGCCTTTGGGCTATAGGCTGCGTGTGCCGCGGCGCTGGGAGGGGAGAAAAATGGGGCCAATTGCCCCTGACCCACCGGCCAGGCAGCGTCCCCGGAGTGTCAGCAGTATGAAACCTTTGTACAGGACAGCATTTTCCCTTGCCCAGTGGGCCCTTGGCCTTGCGGCCCTTGCCTGGGCCTTGAGCGAGGTGGATCTTGGCATGCTTTGCGAGGCTGTCCAGTCCTATTCCCTGGCTGCCATGATGCCTGTCTTTGCACTGGCCATCGCGGACTACACCTGCATGGGCTTTCGCCTGAACGCTCTCATGCCCAAGGGGACAGGCCTTGCCCTGAGCATGAAGGGGTGCCTTTTGTGCGTAGGCATGAACTGCCTTCTTCCGGCAAAGGCAGGCGATGCTCTCAAGATTCTCTATCTGACGCGCAACACCGGCCAGAGCTTTGTGACCATAAGCTCGGTAGTCATCTGGGAGAGGCTGTGCGACGTCATCTACCTTGCAAGCCTGCTCCTTTTTGCAGTGCCCAACATGCAGGCCGACGAGCTGGGCGTAAACATGGTCGTACCGGCTTTTGTTCTTTGCGCAGGCGTTTTGGGCTTCTACACCCTGCGCCACTGGTCCGGATTCTTCCATGCCCTGTATGCGAGGTTTTTGCCCTCCAGGATAGCAAGTCCCCTGTCCCACCTGCATTCCTGCATGGTGGATCAGGTCTCCATTCCCTGGCTTGCCCGCGGCCTTGCCTGGTCCGCCTGTACCTGGGGCACGTACTTCATGTGCTTTGTGTTTTCGCTCTACATGGCGGACATACACCTTACCTATCCGCAGATGCTGGTGGCCTTCACCATCTCCTGTTTGGGGACCGCCATCCCGTCGCTTCCGGGCGGCATAGGCCTTTTCGAGGGCGCTGTGGTCCTGGCATTATCCTGGTTTGGCGTTGACGCAAGCCAGGCCCTTGGCATGGCTCTCTTCTTCCATGCCGTGCACTTTCTTCCCCTGGCCCTTGCCGCAGTCATCATCAACGGCAGGGCAAGGTACTGGCAAAAGGCCTGAGCCTTTGCGGCAGCTACAGGGCCTTTCCTGTACGTCTGCCTTTTTGGGACATGCCCTCACTTCCCCCATTTCCCCATTTTTTCCAGGCTTTGCGGGACAGGGCAATTTTCTGTTCACTGGCAGGATTTTCCTGCAGGCAACAAGGAGTTATCATGGCTCGCGAGCGTCTGGCTTCACGCCTGGGCTTTATCTTTCTTTCCGCAGGCTGTGCCATCGGCCTTGGCAACGTGTGGCGCTTCCCCTACATCACAGGCGAGTACGGGGGAGCTCTCTTTGTTTTGGTCTACATTTTCTTCCTTCTGGTCATGGGCATACCCATCCTGACCATGGAGTTTTCCATAGGCAGGGCGTCTAGGCGCAACATGGGCGATGCCCTGCGCTACCTTGAACCCAAGGGCACGCACTGGCACGGCATAGGCTGGTTTCCGCTTGTGGGCGGCTACTGCCTCATGATGTTCTACATTCCGGTCTCGGGCTGGATCGTCTCCTACTGCTACTACATGGCCTCTGGCGCCATGGCAGGCCTTGATCCGAACGGGGTACGGCTTTTCTTCGACAACATGTTGCAGGAGCCTGTCAGCATGACAGGGTGGTCCTTGCTTGTCCTTGTCGTAAGCATTGTTGTCTGTGGCCTTGGCGTGCGCCGCGGCCTTGAGCCCGTGGTCAAGGTCATGATGCTGGGCCTGCTCTTTGTCATCGTGGGCCTTGCCATACGTTCCCTGACCCTTGAGGGTGCTACCGAGGGGCTTGCCTTCTACCTTGCCCCGGACTTCGAGCGCATGAAGGAATCAGGCATCATGAATGCCATTTCGGCAGCCATGAACCAGTCCTTTTTTACGCTGTCCATCGGCATGGGCGGAATGATGATCTTCGGCAGCTACTTCGACAACAGAAAGAGCCTTGGCAACGAGTCCATCCTCATAGTCATCCTGGACACCTTCGTGGCCATTACGGCAGGCCTCATCATCTTTCCTGCCTGCTTTGCCTTTGACGTGAAGCCGGACAGCGGCCCGAGCCTCATTTTCATCACCCTTCCCAACATCTTCAACGCCATGGAGGGCGGACGCTTCTGGGGCTGCCTCTTCTTTGTCTTCATGAGCTGCGCAGCAGTGACCACTGTCATTGGCGTCATAGAGAATATCATCTCCTACAGCATGGACGTGTGGGGCTGGACGCGCAAAAAGTCCACCTGGGTGCACTGCATTTGCCTTGCTGTCCTCATGATGCCCTGCATCCTGGGCTTCAATGTCTTGAGCGACATTGCACCCTTTGGTCCCGGCAGCACCATCATGGACGTGGAAGACTTTATCGTGAGCAACAACGTGCTCACACTGGGCTCGCTCATCATGCTTGTCTTTTGCACAAGCAGGTACGGATGGGGCTGGAACAACTTTGTTGCCGAGGCTGACAAGGGCGATGGCCTGAAGTTTCCCCACTGGCTGCGTCCCTTCCTCACCTATGTCCTGCCCATAGTTGTCTTTATCCTCTTTGTGCAGGGCTATATAGACAAGTTCTCCTATCTCTTCGAATAGAAGATCGAATAGAAATGCGTCCCATTGGGATGCAAGAATATAGGGAGGGTGATGCGTTCATCCTCCCCTTTGTATTGCTCAAGCTTTCTCCACAAAGTGCACGCTGCTCTCTTCCCAGTAGCGTCTGTACACAAAGTCCTTGTCCGCCGAGAGATTGAGCTGGTACATTCTGAAGGTGGCAGGGAAGTTCTTGGGCTGCCAGAGCTCTTCGTAGGAGTATTGATAGCTCATGCCTAGCTTTTGCATGACGCGTCCGCTGCCAGGATTGTTGGTGTCGTGGGTTGCCGTCACATAGGGTACGCCATCTTCTTTGAGGCGCGCGAGAAGGGTCCTGCCCGCCTCGGTCGCAAGGCCCCTGTTCCAGAAGGAGCTGAGCAGCCCGTAGCCAAGGTCGTGATTGTCCTCCATGGAGGCGTGCATGTAGCCAACAGGAACATTGTCGTCCTTGAGGCAGATGGCGTAGGCGTAGCCCTGTTCCTTCTCGTAGACGGCAGCGTACCTTTCCTGAAACATCGCTCTCGCCTCGTCCATGTTCCTCACAGGAAACCAGGGAAGAAAGGTGTTTGTCTCGACATCGCTGTATATCCGGAAAAAGGCCTCCATATCGCTGGCATCGTGTTCCCGGAATCGGCGCAAGCGAAGGCGTTCGGTGTGAAGTTCGGGCGTGTTCATGCGTCACAAAAAACTGAAAATCAGCAGGAGGGGCGAGTGTCAGACGAGCAGTCGCCCCTCCTGCTGCAATCATGGCTTGGATGTGGCTTTTGTGCAGAACCTTTGCCGCTAGTGCTTCAGGCGGCGTACAAGGCGGCCTTCCTCGTCAAAGGCCACTTCCTGAGGATCTCCCAGGATCTCGTAGCGACTTTTGTCTGTGAGTTCCCTCAGTACTGCAGGGCTGACCATGCATTCCGTGAGATACAAAGTGTTTGGTACCTGCACGATGCGCACCTCTTCTGTCGGTATGCTGCGCAGGCAGAACATCATGGTCTCAAGAGTCTCTCTTTCCGTGGCAAACCACATGGGGAAAAAGGCCCTTGTGACAAAGGTCGTAGTCAGATTGTTGAGGTACGTTGCCTTGCGATCAATCTTCTTGATCAGTGCCTCTGTGACAAAGTCTGCAAGGCCTATGCCTGTGGCATTGCCGTGCGAGGCCTCGGAAAGATCAAGCACACTGACGTAGCGTATGCTTGTGGGCGTATCCATCTCGGGTTCGCCTGTTATGCGCAGCCTTCCTATGATGTTGGTGTCTATACCAGTGCCGGTGAAGTTCTTGCCCATTTCCTCGACAATCAGGCCGTGCAGATTGGGTACGGGCAGGGCTGGCATAAGGCTCTTGGACCAGGAAAGCAGGCTGATTTCGGATTCGATCATGTCCTCTGCCATGATGGCCTGGACCTTGGCCGTTTCCTCGTACCCGTTTTCTACAATGGCCACACCGCCAATGACAGGCATCTTGTCCAGGATGACCTTTGAAACCTCCACCAAGAGTCTTGGCAGTTCGGACTGGCCGCGGCTGTGAAACTGGCCTGCACCCGCAGGGCCGCCAAGGCCCACCACAAGTTCCTTGCACATGCCGGATTCGACACAGCCCTTGAAAGACGTGTGGGTCTTGATTCTGTTGATGGGAATGAGGATGTCCACATCGAAGGCAGACTCAAGCATGTAGGCCACAAGGCCGTCGGGGGTCTGGCCTATGGCACGACAGTTGGCGCAGGCGACAATCTCCGCACCCATAGCCTCTTCGGTGATGCCAAGGCTGTCCAGCACTTCCTTTTGTCCTTCAGGGGTACCGCCCCCGTGGCTTCCCATTGCAGCCAGAAGAACAGGCGTTGCCTTGCAGGCCTTTACCTCGTCCACTGCAGCACGCAGAAAATCCACAATATGGTTTATGCCGCGGCTGCCTGCGGTAATACCCACTTTTGTCCCGGGCCTTATGCGGGGGGCAAGCCTGCGCATGGCATCATGCATGTCTGCCACGGGATCCGCAAGGCGGGGCCTTGGAAAAATCTGCCTGACAGGTGCCAGTGGGGGCAGGGGTCTCAAGGTGTTGGACATGGCAGGCCTCCTTTGCAATGCGGCCCGGACCTGCGCGAGCCGGGCCATTTTCTAACGTATGTGTCGGCCAAACGGATGGCTTTGCTAGAACAGACCAATGAGCGGGAACCAGACTACTGCCGCTATGGCCCAGACAATCCAGGCGAAAAGCCCGACTGCCACCGAGGCCTTGATTTGCTCGCTGACAGTGAAGTAGCCGGAGCCGTACATAATGATATTGCCCATGGTGTTGAAGGGCAAAAAGAGCGCGTAGCCCATGAGTATGGCCTGAGGCAGCACAAAGGCGACCACGTTGAAGCCAAGTGTTTGCGCAAGGCTGATATAGATGGGGATCATGACGCCAGCCATGGCCGTGGTGGTAGACCATATGCAATGGCTGAAGATGGAAAAGCCCATCAAGAGGATACACAGGGGCAGCATGGAAATGTCTGTAAGACCCATGGCATCAAGGCAGGAGCGTATGACCCATTCGAAGGCCTTGCTCTTGCTGAGAACACCGGACAGGGTAATGACGCCACCAAAGTAGATGAACAGCTCCCAGGGAATGGACTTTTGCGCCTGCTTCCAGGAAAGCACGCCAATGCCGGGCATGAGAATCAGGACACTGACAACAAAGGCCACCATGGTGGAATTGAAGTGATGCCACATGTCCGTGGCCCACAGGAGCAGGGCCAGAAGGAAGTACAAGAGAGCCTTCTTTTCCATGATGGAAAGCGGGCCCATGGCAGCAAGTTCCCTGTCGATGTACTCAAGACCGCCGGGAATGCTCTTCATCTCTGGCTTGTAGATAGCACAGACTACGTACATGCTGCCCACAAGGATGATGATGGTTGCCGGCAGCGAGGCAAGAGCCCAGAAGCCCCAGGATGTCTGCGCCGTGGCAGTGCCCACTGCGGCTATGATCATGCCTATGGCCAGGGGATTGGGAATGGTTGCAGTCAGAAAGCCGCCTGCCGTGATGTTGGAGGAGAAGGTGTTGCAGAGGAAGAGGGCCTTGCCAAAGCTGCTTGTCCCCTTTTCGGCCTTGTAGGCCTGGGCCACACCCTCGACAATGGGGAGCATGGCAGCAGTTCTGGCCGTGTTGGACGGGGTCAGGGGGGAGACAACAAGGTTTGCCAGCATGGGGGCCAGGATGGCTCCTGCAGGCTTCTTGCCGAAACGCTTGAGAAGAAGCAGTGCTATGCGTCTGGCCATACCGGTCTCAGTCATGGCTATGGAGATGATAAAGCCTGTGATGAGCATCCACAGCGATGGCGACGTAAAGCCTGCCAGAGCAAAACTCGCATTGTGTATGAGAACGCCATCCTTCATGGCGCCCGTTGCATTGCCAACCCAGAAGTAGAGCATGACCGTGATGATGAAACTGCTTGTGGCAACGGACACGCTCAAAGTGATCCACAGGACTACAGAACCGGCAAAGATGGTTAGAAGCTTGTGCTGAACAATGTTCATACCCTCCGGGGTTGGCAGAAGCCATACCAGAAGGGCAACAGCCAGGGCCACAAAGTTCCCGTACTTCTTGCCATAATATTCAAAATTTTGTGCCATGGTCGACTCCGTTCTTGCTCCCAAAAAAGAGAGCTTCCAAATGGCATGGACCCGAAACCAGGTCCCGGGTTTCTCCCCTGTGTCTTTTCTGTTTTTCCTGAAGGTGTAGTCTAGTCCGCTGTATCGCAGACATCGAGCCAGTGTCTGACCTCCCTGTCCTTTTCTGCCTCCCCTGCCAGCTGCATGACGCAGCCGCTGCATCCTGTGAGAATTTCCCTGCATTCCCCGGGCATCTTGTCGAGACAGGCTCTTGCCATTGCTGCCGAAAGCCCTGCATCCGACATCTTGAGTATGCCGCCCATGCCGCAGCAAAGCCCTGTCCCCTTTCTTACTTCAAGCCCCTTTGCAAGAAGGGGCTTGTCTTCATCCCTGCCATTCCAGTGGCAGGGCTCGTGGTAGCCAACGATCTTTGGTGCATTGGCTGTTCTTGTGATAACAGGGTCTGTCAGAAGAAGCGAGAGCGGAAGAACACGTTCCTGCCACAGGGCAATATCCTCCCTGTTGTCCATGTGTGCAGCATAGGAGTGCAGGCTGTGCAGACAGGAAGCGCAGAAAGTGGCAACAAGGGGCTCGCCCATGTCCTTCCAGACCCTGATGTTGTGTTCCCTGACCTCTGCCTCTGCCTTGTATGCGCCTGCGTGATGCAGTGTGCCCCCGCAGCAGACAAAGTCGTTGCTGTCGATGACCACATAGCCCCAATGCCTCAGAAGCCTTGCGGCCTTTTCAGTCCAGGCAGGTCTTGCGTACTTTGCCGTACAGCCGGAAAAGACCATGACCCTTTTGGATGCGACCCTGCTTGCAGGCTTTAAGGTAAACCAGGGGGCAGGGGCAGGCTTTGCCACAAGGGAGCGTGCCATATTGATGAGCCCCCCAATGTCGCCGGAGTTTGTCATGCCCTTAGGGATCAGCATGGCCATGCGGCCAGCCATGGGCCAGAGGCCACCCATGGCCCTGATCCACATCTGCCACATGAACTGTGTCCAGTGCGGATTGCGACTTCTCACATCAGCCAGAAGTTCTGCAGTGGAAAGCTTCCTCGCACAGACCCTGGCGCATCTGCCGCATCCTGCGCACAGACGGGAGAGCTTTCGCACCCTCTCCCACGCAAGCTCCTCCGGGACGGGTATGCCGTTGCCGTATTCCGGATCAAGAGGTTCCATGAGGATACGCTTGCCCTTGGGTGCGTATTCCTCGCGACCAAACATGGCGTATACCGGGCAGACTCTCAGGCATTCACCACACTGCGTGCATCCTCGTTTCATAACTGTCCCCCGTCATCAGAAGGCCTTGCCGGGATTCATGATACCGGTAGGATCAAAGACCCTGCGCATGGCCTGCATGAGTTCGCGTTCGCGGGGTGGGATCTGCAGGGACACGTCCTTGAGACAGCCTCCGCCGTGCTCGCCGGAAAGGCTTCCGCCAAACTCCAGCACTGCGTGATCGAGCTCATGATGGGTTTTCTGGGTACGCGCCGCATCATCGGGATCCGAAGCGTCGTAGTGGAGGTTGGCGTGTATGTTGCCGTCTCCGGCATGCCCGAAGCCTATGAGCCTCTTGCCATTGGACGCTGCAATCTCCTCAAAGCGCCTCAGGGCTGCCAGAAGAGATCCTCTGGGAACTGCCATGTCCCCGCCTATGCGGTCTGGGCCAAGCACGTAGGACCCCGCAGAGATGCGACGGCGTATGGCCCAGAGCCTGTCTTCTTCCTCCTTGCCAACGCCTTCGATGCGCCAGAGGGCATCGTCCAGCTGACGGTAGAGCCTTGCCTTTTCGTAGGGAACGCTGTCTGCGCTGCCATCAACCTGGAACAAGAGCATGGAGTGCACGCTCTTTGGCCAGATGACCTCGCCTGTCTTAGCCAGGACTTCCAAAACAGTCTCGTTCATGAATTCGACAGCACAGGGCAATATGCCTGCGTGGAAGACCTTGGCCATGGATTTCATGGCATCGTCCAGGGATGCATAGCCGGCCAGCACCGAGGCGGAAAGCTCAGGCAAGGGCAGAAGCTTCAGGTAGAGCTTTGTTACGATGCCGAGTGTTCCCTCGCTGCCCACAAAGAGCCTTGCCATATCAAGGCCTATGACATCCTTGTGGCAGCGTCCGCCAAAATGAACAATGTCGCCCCCTGGCAACACGGCTTCAACGCCAAGAACGTAGTCCCTGGTTACGCCGTACTTGACTGCCCTGAGTCCGCCAGCACAGGTAATGACATTGCCACCGACACTGGTGGCCTTGCCGCTTGCGGGATCGGGCGGGTAGAAAAGCCTTTTTTTCGCGCACTCTGCCTGCAAAAACGCAGTGTTTACACCTGGCTCGACAACAGCCACAAAGTCTGTGTCGGAAATATCAAGGATTTTATCCATGCCCAGCATGGAGACCACAATGCCGGGCACTGTGGGCACACAGCCGCCGGAAAGGCTGGTACCGCGACCGCGCGGGTGCACAGCCACGTTTTCCTTTTGAGCCCAGTGCATGAATTTCGAGAGTTCCTCTGTGTTGCGCGGGCGGTACATTGCAAGGACCGTACCGACCTTGAGACTTGCGTCGGATGCGTAGACGCGCAAAACCTCGGGTGAAAAGGAAACGGCATCTCCAAAGGTGTCCGTCAAAAAACGCTTCTGGGTATCATTCAGACTTGTGACTGTAGACATGGGAACTCCTTGTCGGCGGGTATCCATGACGCCAATTGTCCCTGCAAATCTGGACACATCTGGATACATCACAGCAATCCGGATTTGTACGGGGTTTTGTCTGCAGATATGGAATATGGGGGAGAGACAGGACAAATGTTTGCTAATCCGGGCCTTGTCTGCCAATGATCGGTTTCTTTGCCACTGAAGTGGGGGGATGGGCTTCACCGGTCAGGTCTTGTGCCATTTGTCCTGGTGCAAGTGAGGGGGGATGAAGGCAAATCAGGATTGCCCGTTTCACAGGATGTGGTGCTGTTTGAAAAAGCGGTGCGGGGAATGGAAGTGTCTCTCTAGCCTGATTGCAAAAAGCGCGAAAAGAGATAGCCCCATAGTGACATGTTTCACATGAGGACGCAAGAAACGTTGCAAATTTTTGTGAAACATGCGCTGTGCCCCTGGGGCAAGCAAGGCCAATGCATATGGCTGTATGGTTGCGGGTGCGTCTCCAGCAAGAGGGCGCAAAAAAAGAGGAACAGGCTGTAAAAGCCTGTTCCTCATGCATTGCTTGGCCCTGGTCTAGAAGAACTGACCCATGCTGAATTCGAGACGTCCGGGTTCCCTTTCGCCGTCAAGGTCCTTCTTGAGCGGGATACCGTAGGCTATGCGCAGATCGCCCATGGGCGAACGCCAGCGCAGTTCCAGACCTGCGGAGTAGACCCAGTAGTCGTCGAAGTCCAGGGCAAGTCTCTGGCCATCGTCCGAGCTGTAGTTGAAGCCGATATCGAAGAAGGGCACAAGGGCAAGGCCCATATCCTTCTGGAAGGTCCACACATATTCAAGGTTGAGCACACCCATGCGGTCACCACCGATGACGTCGTGCTCGTAGCGCGGATCCTGGGAACGCGGGGACGCGTCTGTGTAGGAGTAGCCGCGCACAGTGTCCATGCCGCCCACGTAGAAGCGTTCGAATACCGGGATTCTGGAGCCAGTGTTCTCGAACACGCCGCCCAGGCGTGCGCGCAGATGGATGGTGTTTTGCGGATTGAAGGAATAGAAGCCCTGCCAGTCGGCCACGACCTTCACGAAGTTGTCCGTGCCGCCGAGGCCGCCGCCGCCCCATTCGCCCCATATCCTGGCGATGGTGCCGCGGGTGGGACGCTCGCGATCGTCCGTGGTATCGCGGGTGATGCGCGCGCCAAAGGCACTGGTCCAGTTCACGCCCTTGTAGTCCGTGATGTACGGGGAGGCGTTGTGGTCCACGTCGTAGATTTCGTAGCGTTCCAGACGGTAGCTCACGCCAACCGAGGTGTATTCGCCGATGGGGTAGGCGAAGCGGATGGTGTCGCCTATGGTGTCACGGGTGAAGCTGTCCCAGTAGTCGTGCAGATAGTAAAGGTCGTTGCCGAAGGACAGGTCCGTGTCGTAGACCCTGGGGTTGTTGAAGGTCAGTGTGCCCGAAGTGCGGCGCCAGGAGAAGAAGCCGCTCAGGGCCAGCTGGTAGCCGCGACCAAAGAGGTTGCGCTCCATGATGCTGGCGTTGACGCCCACGTCAAAGTAGGTGGAATAGCCTATGCCTGCCATGAGGGCGCCGGTATTGGCTTCCTTGACCTTGACCTTCAGATCCACCTGATCCTCGGATTCGGTGGGCACAAGTTCCGTGTCCAGGGCAGAGAAGTAGCGCAGGCGGTTCAGTCGCTCCGTGGATCTGCGCAGCTTTGCTCCCTCGTAGGGGTCTCCGTCACCCAGGCGCATTTCACGCAGGATGACGTTGTCCCTGGTCTTGAGGTTGCCTTCGACAAGAAGCCTGCGCACAAAGATTTTCTGACGCTTGTTGATCACGTAGCAGACATTGACCGTACCCGGCTTGTCGTCCGGCTTGATCACGCGCGTGTCCACTTCTGCGTAGGCATAGCCCTGGTCGTTGTAGTAGTTTTGCAGGCGCTTTGCGTCTTCCTGCATGACAGTCAGGGAGAAGTAGGAGTTTTCTGCCTTCCACTCGTCCATCTCGACGAGTTTTTCCATGTTCTCCTGCGTGTCAAGGACGTCGCCGGCAAAGGAAACTTCATTGACATTGTAGCGCGGGCCCTCGCTCACAGGGAAGATGATGTGAATGCCGTCTTCCTTGTAGTCGACCTCCGGGGCACCCACCTGCATGTCCACATAGCCTTCGTTCAGGCCGTAGGCTGCGATGGCGTTGGTGTCACGCTCGAGATACTCTTCCTTGAGAACACCGGAGCCTGTGATCCAGGAGAAGAGGCCACGCTCGCGCAGGGCCATGTATTTTTCCATATCGCTCTGCTTGAGCTCTTTTAAGCCATCCACCTTCACTTCCGTGATGTAGAGCTTGTTGCCCTCGTTCACGTTGATGACAAGGATGGTGCCGCGCCTGCCAGTCCTGTCCTCGAAGCGGTAGGTGGGCTTTGCAAGGTAGTAGCCTTCCTTGCGGTAGAGTTCGGTTATGCGCTGCAGATCCTCGGCCAGGGTCTGCTCGTTCAGGACGTTGCCCGTGCGGGTCGTCATGGCAGCAATGATGTCTTCCTGGTCGATTGCGCTGGCGCCCTCGACAATGATGTTGTCGATGCGGGGCTTTTCCACCACGTCAAAGACCAGCACATTGCCTTCCATGTGGGCCTGCACATCCGTGAAATAGCCCATTTCCCACAGGCGCATCACTTCCTGATTGATGGCGTTTGCGTCCGGGGAGTCACCCTTGCGGATGGTAAGGCGCATGAGCACGACATCCGGGTCCATGTTGCGCAGACCGCGCACCTGCACGTCTGCAAGGCCCTTGCCCGAAGTGGGCAGATTCATGGGCACAAGCTGGGCAGGGGCAGGCTCCGCGGGCTTGGCCGGGGTCGCCGGTTCGGGAGCTGCAGCCGGTGTTGCGACGGGATTCAGGGTCGCTGCCGTACGGGAGGCAAGCTGGGTGGAAGCCTCGGCAAGGTCCGTCATGTTCGGGCGGACAAATCTTGCGGGCACAGGCCTTGCGCCGGAAACGGGCACAATGCGCGTATCCATGACAAAGCCTCGCCCATCCTGGGTGAAGGCGCCGTAGATAACGACGTCTGCGCCGGCAGTGACGCCGAGCTGTCTGGCTGCTGCCAGATCAAGGGTTTTGAGCCCGGACTCGCGGTATATGGCCGTGGACTTTTCCATGGACAGGGGACGCATCCCCTGTGCGGCCAGCTTTTCCACGATGGACATGGGCACTGCGTGGACCGCGTCCGGAAGTTCAGGGCCTGCCTGCACGGCGAAGGGCAGAACCAGAACTGTCTCTCCCTTGGCCTGCGCTGCTGTTGCGCCAGTCAGAAAAAGCATGAGGGCGCAAACGGCACTAAGGGCACAACGGAACAGACGTTTGCTTCGCGTATATCTTGTCATCAAATGCTACACAGCGTCGTCCCTGTGACAAATTCCCTGCCATGGGGGCAGGGTTTGCGGCAAGGAAAACGCTGATCCTCCCGTAAGTTCGGCGTGCGGGCGCAAGAAAGGGCCCGCAAAAATCCTGAAAGGCGGATATGGGCAAAAGTCCGTAAAAAGCGGACAACGGCACTTCATAGCAGAAGAAGCCCCGCCCTTGCAAGATTGGGAAAAAGACAAAAAAGCTCCCGGTTTTGGCACACCTGGATTCGTTGGCTGCCTACTCCCGAGAGCACTATTAGCATATGTTTGGTAAAGCTTATGTTGAATCTATAATATGCCTTGCTTTTTTGTGTCAAGCATCAAAAAGAACGGAAAACAATGTAACTTATTAAAATACTTGAGAAATAACAGAGTGCGGGGCCGGAAATTTCGGGCTGTGCCAATGCTCCGTTACTGGTACATCAGGCCTCGAAGAGAAGTCCCTGCCTGAGCTCAAGGCATCTGTCCATGCTGCGGGCAAGCTCCCTGTTGTGGGTGACCACAACCATGGTCATGCCAAGCTCGCGGTTGAGTTCGCGCAAGAGGTTCGCCACCTGCTGCCCGGTCGCCTCGTCGAGATTGCCTGTGGGTTCGTCCGCAAGCAGAACACTCGGGCGCAGCACCAGGGCTCTGGCTATGGCAACGCGCTGCCTCTCGCCTCCAGAGAGGTTGGTCACCTGCGCGTGGGCCTTGTCCTTGAGGCCCACTCTTTCCAGCATATGGGCTGCCTTTTCGAAGATCTCGCCCTTGGCAACGCCTGCTATGATGCCGGGCATGGCCACGTTTTCCACAGCCGAGAATTCGGCCAGAAGATGGTGGAACTGAAAGACATAGCCGCAGGTTTTGTTGCGAAAGCGAGCCTGCTCGTCAGGGGAAAGATCTGCCATGTCCCTGCCCTGGAAGAGGACAGAGCCTGCGCTTGGGCTGTCCAGGGCACCCATGAGATGCAGGAGGGTGGATTTTCCGGAACCCGAGGCGCCCACGATGGCGAGCTGCTCCCCTTCCGCGATGTCCATGTTGACACCCTTGAGGATTTCCAGGGTCTTGCCGCCCTCGTCGTAGCTTTTGAAGACGTCGTGGAAGCTGTAGAGAGCGCTCATTCGTACCTCAGTGCCTCTGCCGGCTTCAGGCGCGAGGCCTGGCGGGCCGGATAGAGGGTGGACAAAAAGCACAGGATCATGGCCGCAGCTCCTATGATGAGCACATCGGACACAGTAATGATGATGGGCAGATGATCCAGGGTGTAGACGTTTTCCGGAAGTTTGATGAACTGGTATTTCTTGAGCAGAAAGCCCACGCCAAGGCCAAGGGCATAGCCCAAAAGCGTACCCACAAGGCCTATGATGACTCCCTGATACATGAAGATACGCCGTATCATGCCCCTTGTTGCACCCATGCTCATCATGACGGCAATGTCGCGCGTCTTTTCCATGACCAGCATGACCAGTGTTGCCACGATGGAGAAGGAGCCTATGAGCACCACCATGGCCAACAGAATGAACATGCCAATCTTTTCAAGCTTGAGCGCTGCAAAGAGGTTGGCGTTCATGTCCATCCAGCTGCGGGCATAGAAGCGGTGGCCTATGGTCGAGTTCAGGGCCGCGGTCACCTCGTCTGCCTTGAAGAGATCCGCAACAGTGATCTCAATGCCCGAGAGGTAGTCCTTCGGCATGCCCAAAAGATCCCTGCTTGCGTCAAGGGAGAGGAAGGCCAGGGACGAATCGTATTCGTACATCCCGGTCTTGAAGATGCCAACCACCACGAAAGGCCGTATGCGCGGCTGAAAGCCCGAGGTTGAGCGCTGGCCCGAGGGCGAGAGCAGATTGATGCGCGAACCCAGGGCCAGGCCAAGGCGCTTTGTGAGCTCCTCGCCAAGGATAATGCCGGGCGGCGTGTCCGCTCTTGCAAGATCCTCCACGGATCCTCTCTTGATGGTCTGCAGCATTGAAAGGACCTTGGGTGCCTGTACGGGATCGATGCCGCGCAGGATAAGGCCCTTTACACCCGTGCCGGCCGAGAGCATTACCTCGGAATAGATGAAGGGTGTAGCACCCGTGACCCCGGGGGTTGCCAGGACCTTGTCCATGACCCCGGGATCCAGGGCGAAGCCGTCCGGCAGGGTGCTCAAAACCATGCCGTGGGCATTGGCGCCCAGGATCTTTTCGCGCATGTCCGTGGTAAGCCCATTGTAGACCCCAAGGACTATGACAAGGGCTGCTACGCCAAGAGCCACGCCAAGGACCGACATGAGCGAAATGACGTAGATGAACGCCTGCTTGCGCTTGGAAAAGAGGTAGCGTCTTGCGACAAAGAATTCGAAACTCAAGGGCTTTCCTCTGGATATCTTTCCTGGCTATCCGGGCCTTTGCGGATTTTGGGCCAAAAGGGTCCTGTCCCCTTAGACTTCCGGACGCAGCAGGGGGAAGAGAAGGACTTCGCGTATGCTGGCCGAATCCGTGAGCAACATGACAAGCCGGTCTATGCCTATGCCCTGACCGGCAGCAGGAGGCATGCCGTATTCGAGGGCGCGCACAAAGTCCTCGTCCATGCAGTGGGCTTCCTCGTCGCCTGCCTTGCGCTCGCGCACCTGCTCCTCGAAGCGACAGCGCTGGTCGATGGGGTCGTTCAGTTCGGAGAAGGCGTTGGCCAGCTCCCTGCCGGTCACAAACAGCTCGAAGCGATCCACAAGCTGGGGCTTTTCGTTGTTGCGGCGCGAAAGCGGGGAGATCTCGATGGGGTATTCGTAGATGAAGGTGGGCTGAATGAGCTTTTCCTCCACGTCCAGATCAAAGAGCTGGGCGTGCAGTTTGGGAAGGGGATCGTTTTCCGGAATCTTGACGCCCCTTTCTTCGAGATAGTTCTTCACCTTCGCGTAGTTGTTGTAGAATTCTGGCGAATGTCCGCCAATCTTCTCTATGGATTCGTAGAAGGTGATCTTGTGCCAGTGTCCCTGGGTAAGGTCTATGGTTTCGCCCTGGTAGGGAACAAGGGTTGTACCGCACACCTTCATGGCCAGGCGGGCAAAGAGCTCTTCCGTCAGATCCATGAGGTCGTGGAAATTGGCGTAGGCCCAGTAGAACTCGCAGGTGGTGAATTCGGGGTTGTGGCGCGTGTCTATGCCCTCGTTGCGAAAGCAGCGGTTGAGTTCGAAGACCTTCTCGAAGCCACCAACCAACAGGCGCTTCAGGTAGAGCTCCGGGGCAATGCGCATGTACAGATCAATGTCCAGGGCATTGTGCTTCGTGATGAAGGGCTTTGCCGCAGCACCGCCCGGGATGGGATGCATCATGGGCGTTTCCACTTCCATGAAGCCCTTTTCTTCCAGGAAGCGGCGTGTTTCGCTCACGATCTGGCTTCTCTTGAGGAAGATCTCCCTGGCCTTGGGATTGACAATGAGGTCCACGTAGCGCTGGCGGTAGCGTGTCTCCGTATCCTTCAGGCCATGGTACTTTTCCGGCAGGGGACGCATGGAGCGGGTGATGAGCTTCACCTGTGTACAGGACACTGTGAGCTCGTCCGTCTTTGTGCGGAACAGATGTCCGGAAATGCCCACAATGTCGCCCACGTCCAGCTTCTTCACGAGGGTGAAGGCGTCCTGCAGGTTTTCCTTCTGGGCGTAGCACTGTATGCGGCCGGACTGGTCCTGCAGATGGAAGAAGATCACCTTGCCAAAGGAACGCAGGGAGATGATGCGGCCTGCGATGGCGACCACATCGGCCTGCTTTTCCAGCTCCTCGGCTGGCATGTTCTCGTAGTTTTCCCAGATGTAGGAAATGTCGTGTTCCTTGCGGAAGTCATTGGGAAAAAGCGGGATACCGAGATCCAGAAGATCGCAGGATTTGACAACCCTGGACTTTGTCACTTCGTTGAGAGTGCCCTTTTCGGCAAAGCTCTCGAGCATGGGCATGAAATAGGCCGCGTGCGGGGACTTTGTCCCGAGCTTGATCTTCTGCGCTGCCTTCTTCTGAGTGTTTTCCCTCTTCTCTTCCATAAAGAATGACTCCCGTGGGGGCAAAAATAGATTGAATCGACAACGTATGCCTATAATGCCATAACGTCAAGATGAACGAAAAATTGTCACATACCACACGGTTGCCTCGCCAAGGCAGGGAAAATCCCACCCGTGCAGCCCTCCTCCTTCCTGAGATTCGCAATGAGGGAAAGGTCTTTGTTGGAGCAGCCGGCAAGTGATGCAATCCATTGAAAATGCTGATTCAATGCCTTTTTACAAGCAAAACGCTCATATTGCGAAGCGCTCCTTTTTCGGCTAAACAATTTCTTTTGAGGAAAGGCGCGTCGCGCCTTTTTGGGGACAATGTCGGGCTTTCCCGCTCAAGCGCGCAGCCTGTCTCAAACAGTATGATTTTCGAGGATGCAGTCATGCAGAAGCTTTCCATATCCTTCCTGGGCAAAGACGGTCCGGGCGTCGTGGCCACTGTCTCGCAGGGCTTAAGCGACAACAAGTGCAATATCCTGCAGGTCACCCAGACCATTCTCGGCGCCGAATTTGCGGCCATTTTCATTGTTGACGTGCCGGACGATCTGACCATGGCCTTCCTGCAGCAGCGCCTCGAGGAATCCCTGCGCAGCGAGGGACATGACATCAGCGTCCTCATCCGCCAGGCCTCTGAGGGCGCCTGGAGCACAAAGCGTCCCTGCCAGCCCTATGTTGTGACTACGGACGGCCAGGACGGGCCAGGCCTCATCAGCACCATGGCTCGCGTTTTTGCGCGCCACAATGTGAACATCGAGAATCTGAAGGCCGTTCTCGGCCACGGCGGGGAGAATCACGCCCTGTTCGTGTTCGAGGTGGAAGTTCCCGAGGAGCAGGATCTCGGCCGCCTCAACAGGGAAATCCGCAGCGCGGCACGCCCTCTGAACCTGAATGTCTCCATGCAGCACAGGGACATTTTCGAGGCCATGCACCGCATCACCGATTTCTAGGGTGCGAAAACAAGCGAGGTACCACATGCTTTCAGAACGCGAAGTCATCAGCACCCTGGACATGGTGCGCAACGAGCACCTTGATGTCCGCACCGTCACTCTCGGCATCAGTCTCTTCGACTGTGTGAGCCACGACGTGGAACTCTTTATCGGCAACGTGCGGGCCAAGATCAACCGCTACGCCAACAACCTTGTGGCCGTGTGCAACGAGATCGGCGACAAGTACGGCATCCCCGTTGTCAACAAGCGCATCAGCGTGAGCCCCATCGGCGCAGTGGGCGCCCCCTTCGGTCCCAAGGACATGGTCCGCATCTGCCAGGCCCTGGACGAGGCCGCAGTGGAAGCCAAGGTGGACTTTATCGGCGGCTACTCAGCCCTGGTGGAAAAGGGCTTTGCCCGTGGCGACACAGCCCTCATTGAATCCATCCCCGAGGCCCTTGCCAGCACGCAGCGCGTGTGCTCGTCCATCAACGTGGCAAGCTCCAAGGCCGGCATCAACATGGATGCAGTTGCCCTCATGGGCAGGCAGATCCTGGCAACGGCAGCTGCCACTGCCGACAAGGGCGGCTTCGGCTGCACAAAGCTCGTTGTCTTTGCCAACATCCCCCAGGACGTACCCTTCATGGCAGGCGCCTATCTTGGCATTGGCGAGCCCGACGTTGTCATCAACGTGGGCGTTTCCGGCCCCGGTGTCGTGAAAAAGGCCATTGACAGGGCCCTTGAAAAGGGCCGACAGACTGGTCGACCCCTGAATCTCCTCGATGTGGCCGAAGTCATCAAGAAGACAGCCTACAAGGTGACGCGCGTGGGCGAGATGATCGGCAACGAGGTGGCAGCGCGCCTCGAAATCCCCTTTGGCGTGGCTGACCTCTCCCTGGCCCCCACCCCGGCAGTGGGCGACAGCGTTGGCGAAATTTTCCAGAGCTGCGGCCTTTCCGTCATGGGCGCTCCGGGCAGCACGGCTGTTCTTGCCATGCTCAATGACGCTGTGAAGAAGGGCGGCTCCTTCGCCTCTTCTTCCGTGGGCGGTCTTTCCGGCGCCTTCATCCCCGTATCCGAGGACTCCAGCATCGAGGCTGCGGCAACGTCCGGCTTCCTGAGCATGGAAAAGCTGGAAGCCCTGACCAGCGTCTGCTCTGTTGGTCTCGACATGATAGCCATTCCGGGCGACACCCCTGCCTCTGCCATCTCCGGCATCATCGCGGACGAAATGGCCATTGGCATGATCAACCACAAGACCACTGCGGTGCGCCTCATTCCCGTGCCCGGCAAGGGCGTGGGCGAGAAGGTCTCCTTCGGCGGTCTGCTCGGCGAGGCCACCATCATCCCCGTTCCCAGGGGTGATTCCTCTGCCTTCATCGGCCTTGGCGGACGCATACCGGCACCCATCCACAGTCTGAAGAACTAGGCCAGAAGCACAGGTTTCAAGTCCGGATTTTTCCGTAAAACACGCAAAAAAGGCGGGGCATGCTGTCCGACATTCGGCAGCGTACCCCGCCTTCTTGCTTTGCGGTCTCTTCCAAAAGCCCTGGAAAAATCCAGGCTACAAGACGTCGGAGGGCCTGCGTCCTTCCTCGAAAAGGGCAACTGCCTCCTGAAGGCGCTCCGTGTCGTCCTCCTCGCGCATGAGCCTTCCTATGTACTGCATCTGCCGTCTCTTGGCCTCACGGGAAGTGATGCGGGAAAGTTCACGGTAGGCTGCGAGCAGATCCGGGGATATCCCAAGCCGTTCGAGTTCGCGCAAAGGGAGTTTGGCAAGGCTTGCGCCAAGCTCCTGCAGGGCTGTGCTTTCGCGCTTTTTTTGCGAACGGCTCACGCGCTCTGTTGTATCGAAATCCTGGTTCTGGTCGTACTGGTATCTGTTCTTGCGTGCCATGGGGCCTTCCTTTGCTTTTGTGATGTAGTACCAGGGCGCGATCAGGCCCGGGCAGGAAGGCGCAGCATAGTCCCAAAGGCCTGTCCTTGCCAAGAAGCACGCAAGGAGGCGCAAGGCTCCACTCAGGCAATATTGTGCTTTTGCATGAGGCGCCAGAGCGTGACCCGGGAAATGCCAAGGTATTTTGCAGCCTCGCTCTTTTTGCCGCTGAAAAGTGCTAAGGCAGCAAGGATGTTTTCCCTGGTCAGATGTCTTCCACCCTTGCCGGATTTGGAGCTCTTGCCATTTTGGGGAGCGGGGTAGTCCCCGTCTTCCCTTGGGAGAGGCAGGCTTGTGCCGCAAAGTGACGCCTGGGACTGGCTTGCACTCGCAAAGAGTGAATTGAAGACATTGCGATCAAAGACGCCATTGCACAAAAGGACCAGCCGCTCCACAAAGTGTTCGAGTTCGCGCACGTTTCCGGGCCAGGCGAGAGTGGCAAGCCTGTCCAGACAGTCGTCCGGAATGTCTATGGCCTGGTACTGATACTTGCCGTTCATGGTGAACTTGCGCACGAAATGCCTCACAAGTTCCGGTATGTCCTCGCTGTGCCTGCGCAAGGGGGGCACTTCGAGTATGAGTACACTCAAGCGAAAGAAAAGATCCTCGCGCAGCCTGCCCTTGCGCACTTCCTCTATGAGGGGCTTGTTGGTCGCTGCAATGACACGAATGTTCAGGGGAATGACAGTGTCGCTTCCTATGCGGCGTATCTCCTTTTCCTGCAGGGTGCGCAAAAGAAGCAGCTGTACGTTCAGGGGAAGGGAGTTCACCTCGTCAATAAAAATGGTCCCCTCGTCCGCAATTTCGAAAATGCCTGCCTTGCCTTCCCTGAGGCTGCCTGTGAACGACCCGCCCTCGTAGCCGAAGAGCTCGCTTTCGATAAGCTGTTCCGGAATGGCCGCGCAGTTGATGGACACAAAGGGCTTGTGGCGGCGCGGGGATTTGTTGTGCAGGGCGCTGGCAAGTATTTCCTTGCCTGTGCCGGACTCGCCAGTGATGAGCACAGTGGAATTGCTTGCTGCGTAGAGGCAGAGCTTGCGCAGCATGCCGTCCACAAGCTCGCTTTTGTGTACGTAGTCCCTGATGGTGTATTTGGCCTTGTTGGCCTGATGCAGGGCGCGGCTCACTATCTTGCCGCCGGTTATGATCTTGCGTGCAGAGTTGAAGGTGTAGAGCCACCCGGATATGCCGCGCCGAAGCTCAATGGGTGCGCGGTTGAAGACAAGCTTCGCATTTCCTATCTGGCGCACAAAGTAGTTGAGCTTGCCCGGCTTGTCCTTCGTAAAGGCAAGCTCAGGAATGGCATGCGCAATGTTTTTGCCTGTAATGGGTTGCGAAAGCCCAAGAAGGTTGTAGGCCTGCTTGTTGCACATTGTGATGAACCCGTCGTTATCCACGGAGAGGATGCCGTCGGAAACTGAGTTCATGATGGCCTCGCTGCGCCGCACCCAGAGCTCGTTTTCCCTGTTGGCTCTGGCTATGCTTGCCGCATCGTCTATGAGCGCACGTACATGGGCCTTGTAGGGGACAGTGAGGTAGTGGCGCAACTTGTACTTTCGCGAAATCTGGCAGGCAAGGCCTCCGGAAAGGACAGTGTCGCAGCCTTCGTCCCTGGCCCTGACTATGATGTCTTCCAGTTCTTCGGCAGTGGAGTAGCGGGCTGTGCGGATTTCAAGGTTTTTGATGAGGCCTGCCAGGCACTCCACGTCCAGATGCTCGTACCTTGTCAGGGGGATGAGGAGCTTTTTTGCGTGTCCCGCAAGGCGGCATATGGCGTCCACCCGGATGTTTTCCGAATTCTGTATGGATAGAACAGGCACGTTGACGTTCTTGCGTATGAGATCCGCAGTACCCCTGTAGGCCACGATGGCTTCGACGCAGTCTTCCTCCACGGCCCGTATGGCTGGCTGAATGGCCGCATCGAGCCCATACCTGTACAGGAGGATTTTTCTGCCCGTTTCCGCGGCAATCTCTTCGACCATGTTCAGGATACGCTTGCTCGAACCAAAAAAGGCAATGATTGAGGATGGCATACCGGATTCCTTGCAGGACATTTGGCGCACTTTGGGGCGTGCCTTGATTTATGGGAATTGGGTGTGCATGTCTTGGGAAAAGGCGCCCCCTGCCCTTTCGGGAAGACTTGAGAGAGCAAGGGGCGCCCTGGCGGGAGATGCCGGATGGGTATGAGGATCTTGCGATGGGTGCGTAATGGCTGCGGGATTGTTGCGTGATGGACAGGATATTGCGGGATGCAAAGGGCAGGGGTTTAGCCCTTCAGGGTTTCGGCCACAGTCTTGCCAAAGTCGCCCAAGGTGTGGATGACGGTTACGCCAGCCTCCTCGAAGGCCTTGATCTTGTCTTCGCCGCGCCCCTTGGAGCCGCTGATGATGGCTCCCGCATGGCCCATGCGCTTGCCCTTGGGGGCAGTGAGGCCGGCAATGAAGCCGAACACGGGCTTTGGATAGTTGGTTTCCCGGATGTAGCGTGCAGCACATTCCTCGCCGTCACCGCCTATCTCGCCTATGAGGCAGACTGCCTCCGTCTCCTTGTCCTCGCGGAACATTTCCAGAAGATCGGTAAAGTAGAGGCCGTGTATGGGGTCCCCGCCAATGCCTATGCATGTGCTTTGCCCAAGGCCAAGGCAGGTGAGCTGCCAGGTGGCCTCGTAGGTGAGGGTGCCCGAGCGGGAGACAAGGCCTATGGGGCCTGGTTTGAAAATGTAGTCCGGCATGATGCCAATCTTGCACTGTCCGGGAGTGATGATACCCGGACAGTTTGGGCCAATCAACTTTGTGCCGTGGGCATTGAGAAACTCCCTGCAGCGCACCATGTCGAGCACAGGGATGTGCTCAGTGATGCAGATAACCAGGGGTATGCCTGCGGCAGCGGCTTCGCAAGCCGAATCCGCAGCAGCCATGGCAGGCACGAAGATGATGCTCACATTGGCGCCGGTCTTTTCCACTGCCTCCCTGCAGGTGTTGAAAACCGGAATCCCGAACACCTCCTGGCCGCCCTTGCCGGGGGTCACTCCTGCCACGATATTTGTTCCGTAGGCCAGCATCTGTTCCGCATGAAAGCGTCCCTCACGGCCTGTCAGGCCATGCACGACCACCTTGCTCATCTTGTCAACAAGTATGCTCATCGTACTTCGGCGTCCCCTTGTTCAAGGGGATACGCGCCGCCTCCTGATAGATTGAGTGTTTGCGCGTCTGATCCCTTTTGCCCCTATGCCGTTACCCTGGCGATAAGGGCTGCGGCCTCGCCCATGCTCTTCGCCTCGCTGTAGTTGAGGCCTGCCTCGCGCAATATGCGCCTGCCCTCTTCCACGTTGGTGCCTTCCATGCGGATGACGAGCGGCAGGGTGAGCCCAGTCTTTTTGGCCGCGTTGACAATGCCCTGGGCTACGATGTCACAGCGCAGTATGCCGCCGAAAATATTGATGAGTATGCCGCGCACCCTGGGGTCCGAGAGCATGATTTCAAAGCCGCTTGCCACCATGTCCTCGTTTGCGCCGCCGCCTGCGTCGAAGAAGTTGGCTGGTTCTGCCCCGGCCTGCTTGATGGCGTCCATGGTGGCCATGGCAAGGCCTGCACCGTTCACCATGGTTCCCACATAGCCGTCGAGATGTATGTAGTTGACGCCTACTTCCCTGGCCTTGAGCTCATAGGGATCGCACTCGTCCGGATCGTCCAGGGCACGAATGTCCTCGTGGCGGGTGAGGCCATTTTCGTCGAAGTTTATCTTGGCGTCCACAGCCACAAGCTTGCCCTCGTCCGTGACTGCCAGGGGATTGATCTCCACCATGGTGCAGTCCTTGGCTACTGCCAGGGCCACAAGCTGGCGCACGATTGCGACACCCTGGGAAGTCTGTTTTGCGTCAAGGCCGCAGCCAAAGAAGAGCTCGCGCGCCTGCCAGGGCCAGAAATTGTGGCTTCCGTCGAGCTTTGTGATGAAAATCTTGTCAGGCGTCTCGGCTGCCACTGCCTCGATGTCCATTCCGCCGCAGGGCGAGGCCATGATGCTGAGGCATCCTGCGGATCTGTCGAGTACAACGGCAAGGTAGAGCTCCCTCGCAATATTGGTGCTACGTTCCACAAGGACCTTGTGCACCTTCTTGCCGGAAGCGCCTGTCTGTTTGGTCACAAGGGTCATGCCAAGAATGGCCGAGGCTGCCTTTTGCACCTCGTCTATGCTCTTGCAGACCTTCACACCGCCTGCCTTTCCGCGACCGCCCGCGTGCACCTGCGCCTTGACCACCCACACGGGGCCTTCAAGTTTGTTTGCTGCTGCCACTGCCTCGTCCACGGTGTTGGCCAGTATGCCGTCCGAGACGGGTATGCCAAAGGAGCGGAAAAGTTCCTTGGCCTGGTATTCGTGTATGTTCATAGCTTGTCCCTCCGGCGCGCTTTTGTCCGGTCCCGAGTGTCCCCTGTTTGTCCGTTTTGTCTATCCGGGCCTGTCCATGACTTGCAAGACTGCCGTGCCCGGTTCGCCCGGGTTTTGGCGTTGTCCCGGACTCTCCCTGTCCCCTGGGCGCTCCTCCTGTATGTGGCCGTACTCTTTCACATGGCTTTTCCTGGCCTGTGGGCATGCGAAAAATGCGGGATATGGAGGAGCGTCCGGGGATGAGCCGGCAAGGCTGCCTTTCCCGGAAATCAGCAGGGCACGCGTTTGTGAAGCAGGTTTTCTTCCCGCCGGGCAATCCCCCCTCGGAAACCCGTGCATGCCATAGCTGTTTTTGGGGTGAGAACTAGCCAAGCCTGTGGGTATTTTTCCAGCTGGCCGCAAGTTCCTGGCCGAGGCTCAGAGCCTCCTCGTTTGCCTTGTGGAAGGCAGGCCTGAAGCGGGCCTTCAGACACTGGTCTATGGACTGGAAGCTCGTTACGTGCGTCAGTTCGAGCAGTGCCCCCAGAACGCAGATATTGAGGGCCTGGGGCTTGCCAAAACGCTCCATCACAGGCTTGTACATTGGAAAGCCCACGTAGTCCGCATCCATCTTTGTGGATGGCTGCACAAGCTCGCTGTCAAAGAGGAAGATGCCGTTTGGTCTGATGAATTTCAGGTACTTGGCAGAAGCCTCGTTGGTCAGGGCAACCAGAATGTTGGGGTGCTGGACCTTGGGGTAGTAGATGGGCTCGTCGGAGATGATCACGTCGGAGCGCGTCGCACCGCCCCTGGCCTCCGGGCCGTAGCTCTGGGACTGGATGGCGTTGTGCCCCTCGTAGAGACAGGCCGCCTGGGCCAGCAGGATGGCCATGGTGATGACGCCCTGACCGCCGGAACCGGAAAGAAGAATGCGATTGATCATGAGCTGCTCCTCACCCTGGCTATAAGCTTGTCGTATTCCTCGCAGTATTCGGGCAGCTGCTTCTCAACGAAGATGCCGCGCTCGATAAGGCCGGGGTTCTCCTTCAGCTTCGCGGAACCGATGGGAGCCGTGTTGTCCCTGTACCACTTGAGCATATCCACAGCGCCGCCGTACTTGTTCTTGCGCCCGAAGTAGGTGGGACACTGGGAAAGGATTTCCACAACGGAAAAGCCCTTGTGCATGGTGGCCTTCTTGATGATGCTGACGATTTCCTTCACGTGGAAGGCCGTTGTCCTGGCCACAAAGGTGGCTCCTGCGCCCATTGCCAGCTTCACCACATCGAAGGTTGGATCGATGTTGCCATAGGGGGCTGTGGTGGCCATGATGCCCTGACCGGATTCCGGAGAGAACTGGCCTCCTGTCATGCCGTAGATGCGGTTGTTCATGACTATGGCCACAAGGTCGATGTTGCGCCTGCAGGCATGGATGAAGTGGTTGCCGCCAATGGCAGTGGCATCGCCGTCGCCCATGGGCACAAAGACCTGCACCTCTGGACGGGCAAGCTTCAGGCCCGTGGCAAAGGCAAGCGCACGCCCATGCAGGGTATGCATGCTGTGAAAGTCCACGTATCCGGAAATGCGCGAGGAGCAGCCAATACCGGACACCATGCACAGCCTGTTTTGCTCAAGCCCCATTTCGTCCACTGCGTGGAGCAGGCCGTTCAGGATGATGCCGTGCCCACAGCCCGGGCACCAGATGTGCGGGAAGAAACGGGGCCGTATCAGACGATGAATGGACATTAGAACCCCCTCCCGTCAATGAGACGAATGCACCGCGCGATATTTTCCGGAGTGATGAGCCTGCCGTCTATCCTGTTTGCCAAAAAGACCTTTTCCGGGTGTTCGACTGCTATCTTCACCTGGGAACACAATTGCCCCATGTTCATTTCCGCCACTATGACACGGCGGGCATGGGCGGTCTTTTCGCGCACAAGATCCGCAGGGAAGGGCCAGATGGTCTGCAGTTCGAGCAATCCCAGCTTCTCCCCGCGCCGCCTTCTGTCGTACACATGCTGGCGCGCACTCCTGGCAGCGGAACCGTAGGAGACGAGAACGATTTCTGCATCGTCCAGATCGTATTCCTTCCATCTGGCAAGGAGGTTGGTGCGATTTTCAATCTTGTCGTAGAGATGGCGGTTCAGATATTCGATGCTGTCCGCGTTCTGGGTCGGAAAGCCCCAGATGTCGTGGTGCAGGCCTGTCACATTGAACCTGTGCCCGTCGCCGAAGTTGGAGATGGGAAGCCTGCCGTCCTCTCGGGGCAGATAGGGGTGGTAGGCCACGCCCGGCTTCACCTCTGTGTAGAGCCTCTCCACAACATGCAGCTCGCCCGGATCGGGAATGGTGAGCCTTTCGCGCATGTGACAGACTTCCGCGTCAAGCAGAAGAATGACGGGCGTGCGCAGTGTTTCCGCCATGTTGAAGGCTTCTACGGTGATCTCGAACACGTCCTGCACGCTTGAGGCTGTGAGAGCTATTATGGAGTGGTCGCCGTGGACACCCCAGCGGGCCTGCATGACGTCTCCCTGGGAGACCTCGGTGGGAAGACCCGTGGAGGGACCGCCGCGCTGGGCGTCCACTATGACACAGGGGATTTCCGCCATGACAGCGTAGCCTATGGCCTCCTGCTTCAGGGAAAAGCCAGGGCCGGAGGTCGCGGTCATGACCTTGAGGCCGGCAAGAGAGGCGCCGCAGATGGCGCACATGGAGGAGAGTTCGTCCTCCATCTGCACAAACTTGCCGCCAACAGTGGGCAGAAGTTCCGCAAGGCTTTCCGCGATTTCCGTGGAAGGGGTAATGGGGTAGCCGGCAAAGAAGCGCAGATTGGCGTAAAGGGCGCCGCGCGCACAGGCCTCATTGCCCTGAACAAACATGCTTTCAGCCATTTGCCGCCTCCTCGCTCTTGGTCCCTGCGCTTCCTGTCTTCTCGTTTATGACCGTGATGGCGAGATCCGGACAGTAGTGCTCGCACAGACCGCAATAAATGCACTTTTCCTCGTCCCACACGGCCTTCTGGCTGATCAGATCGATGCTCAGGGCCTTTTTGGGACAGAAGGCCACGCATATGCCACAGCCCTTGCACCAGGCTCGTTCAATGCTATGTGACTTCATAATTGCACCCTGGGAATATTGGGCCCGCACCCGCAAAAAGGCTGCGGGCCCAATATTTTCTATGTCTTACATGTTGTCGCAGATGGCCTTGCCGAAGGCAGAGCAGGCAACCTCGGTTGCACCTTCCATCTGGCGGGCAAGGTCATAGGTCACGGTCTTGTGGGCCACTGCAGAGGCAATGCCCTTGCGCACAAGCTCCGCTGCCTCGTTCCAGCCCATGAAGTCGAACATGAGGGCACCAGAGAGGATAAGGGAGCCCGGGTTGATCTTGTCGAGGCCGGTGTATTTGGGGGCAGTGCCGTGGGTTGCCTCGAAGATGGCGTAGCCGTCGCCCACGTTGGAGCCGGGTGCCATGCCAAGGCCGCCCACCTGGGCTGCAAGAGCGTCCGACATGTAGTCGCCGTTCAGGTTTGGCATGGCGAGCACGCTGTATTCGCGCGGGCGCAGCAAAATCTGCTGGAACATGGAGTCCGTGATGCGGTCCTTGATGACGATCTTGCCGTCCGGATTGCCGTTTTTCGAGGCTTCTTCCTCTGTGATGGTGTAGGTGCCGAATTCCTCTGCTGCGCACTCGTAGCCCCAGCGCCTGAAGCCGCCCTCGGTGAATTTCATGATGTTGCCCTTGTGGACCAGGGTGACGCTCGGAAGCCTGTGATCAATGGCGTACTGTATGGCCATGCGCACAAGGCGCTTTGTGCCTGTCTCGGAAATGGGCTTGATGCCTATGGCGCTGTCCGGGCGCACATCGCGGCCCGTAAGCTCCTTGATGAGGGCTATCATCTTCGCGGCTTCGGGGGTGCCTGCATCCCATTCGATGCCTGCGTAGAGGTCTTCCGTGTTTTCGCGGAAAATGACCATATTCACTGCGTCCGGATCCTTCACCGGGCTTGGCACGCCCGGAACGTGGCTTACTGGACGGATGCAGGCGTAGAGGTCAAAGAGTCTGCGCAAGAGAACGTTGACAGAGCGGAAGCCCTTGCCCACCGGGGTGCTCAGGGGGCCCTTCAGGGCCACGCGGTACTTTGTGATGGCCTCCATGCTCTTTTCGGGCACGAATTCGCCGGTCTTCTGCCAGCAGGTCTCGCCAGCGTCTATGGGCAGCCACTCGATCTTTCTTTTGCCTGCGTAGGCCTTTTCCACTGCCGCATCAAAAACGGGTTTTGCAGCGTTCCAGATGTCCGGGCCGACACCATCGCCGGGAATAATGGGGATAATGGGATCGTCGGGGATGATCAGCTTGCCGTTGTTTGCCAGAGTAATCGTGGAAGCCATAGTCTGATACTCCTGTGCAGCCTTGGGATAAGGCCGTTTTCGGGTCTGTGGTCCTGGCTGATTGTAGTCCTGGGTATTGCGTAGTCCATGCCCCGGAACAGGCTGCGCACACTGTCTTGGCCCGTTCGGGACAGGGGGTATCACTTGTAGTAGTTGATGAGGCAGCCCGAGAGCAAAATGGCCCGCTCTTCCTTGGAAATGTCCGGAAGCGCTACCTTGCGCTCTGTCTTTGTGCCGTTGTGGAAGACGCTCACTGTCATGCTTTCCTCGCTGCCCTCAAGAAGGGAGCGTATGCCCCTGAGGTACACAAGATCGCCTGTGGCTATCTCCCAGGAATTGACGTCGTCGCAGGTGACAAGCGGCAAAATGCCCCAGTTGATGCAGTTGCTGCGGTAGCGCTTGGTCGCGTAGGAGCCTGCTATGTTGGCCCAGCCCCCCAGAACCTTCTGGCAGGAAGCAGCCTGTTCCCTGGCAGAGCCGTCACCTGGGTAGATGGCAAAGACAAGGCTGCCTATGCCTGTGTCTTTTGCATCACTTGCGCCAAGGCCTGCCAGGGCGAGGTAGTCTGTCACCTCCTTCGGCATGGCTTCTTCCTTTTCAAGGGCAGCCTCGCGGGCATACTCAAGGTCGCGTATGGCGCTCACCCTGGCAACGTAGCCAGCGTCCTTGCTGCGCAGGGTGTACTCTGCCATCTTGCCGGGATTGGAGCGGAACGCCGAGGGCTCGCCCGAGGCTATGAAATCGTCCGTGGTGGTGACCTTGTCGAACAGGGCTGCGCCCACTGTGAGCAGCAGGTTTTCCGGAAGCGCAATCATGTTCGGCCAGTCCGCGATGTTGGGCCCGCGGGTCAGCTCCGTTTCGGCCTTTTCGTGGCCAAAGCCGTGGTAGACATTCCTTTCATAGATGCCGGGATCAAAGGCATAGCTTTTGGGCATGGCAGGCGTGTCTTCGCCTGCGGCAGTCAAAAAGCCGTTGTTGAGCATGGTAGCTGTGATGGAGCGTGCGTCCATGAGGGCCACGTAGGAAATCTGGCCCTGGGCAGCCTTGGAGCCCTCGCGGTTGGCAAAGTTGCGGGTCACATGGCGCACGGAGAAGCAGTTTTGGCCCGGCACATCGCCTGCGCCGAAGCAGGGGCCGCAGAAGGCCGTGCGTATGGTGGCTCCTGCCCGGACCATGTCCGTGATGGCGCCGGATGCAAGCAGGTTTTCGAGCACAGGCTGGCTTGCCGGATAGAGGGAGTAGTTGATGCCGTTGCAGCCAATGGTCTTGCCCTTCAGCATGGCAGCCACTGTGGCAAGGTTGCCGTAGAGGCCGCCGCAGCAGCCGGACACCACTGCCTGGTCGATGCGGAAGTGCCCGTCGTGGATCTTGGCTTTCAGATTGGGCACGGCCTTGTACTTGTCGCTCAAAAGCTTTTGGGCACGCTGTTCCATGGCGTCCACGTGGTCGTACACGTTGGCCGTAAAGTCCTCTATGGTGACACCAAGGCTCGGGTGGAAGGGAAGGGCTATCATGGGCTTGATGGCACCAAGGTCCATGTCCACGTACTTGTCGTACATGGCTCCCTCCTCGGGGGCCATTTCGCGATAGGCCGCTTCCCTGCCGTGGGCTGCAAGGTAGTCGCGCACTGTCTCGTCCGTGACCCACACGCTCGAGAGACAGCCCGTTTCCGTAGTCATGACGTCTATGCCCATGCGGTAGTCCATGGGCAGGGTGGCAATGCCAGGGCCCACGAATTCGAGGATGCAGTTTTTGGCATAGCCTTCCGGGAAGAGGGCAGTGACCATGGCTATGGCCACATCGTGCGGGCCTACGCCGGGCCTTGGCTCGCCGTGCACGTAGATGCCGATGATGGTGGGTTCGTCAATGTTCCAGGTCTTGCTCAGGACCTGCTTCACGAGCTCGCCACCGCCCTCGCCAACGCCAAGGCAGCCCAGGGCGCCGTAGCGTGTGTGGCTGTCCGAGGCCATGACCATCTTGCCCGGGGCTGCAACCATTTCCCTTGCGTACTGATGGATGACAGCCATGTTGGGCGGTACGAAATTGGCCCCGTACTTTATGGCTGCGGACAGGCCGAAGCGGTGATCGTCCGCGTTGATGGTTCCGCCAATGGCGCACAGGGAGTTGTGGCAGTTGGTGAAGGAATAGGGGACAGGGAAGCGTGTGAGGCCACTGGCTCTTGCTGTCTGCACTATGCTCACGTAGGTGATGTCGTGGGAGAGCAGTTCATCGAAGCTGATGGCGTACTTGCCTTCCTGTGAGGAGATGTTGTGGGCTTTGAGGATGCTCTGGGCCATGCCGAGGGGCTTTGCGGATGTCTTGGGAGCTTCCTGAATGGGGACAATGCGTCCCTGGCAGTAACAGGCCTTTTCCTTGTAGGTGCGTATCATGAGCTTTGTCCTCTGGGCTTTGCCCCCGGGGGTGCAGAGGTATGCCCTTTTGCCCCCGTGAGCTTGTACTATGCAATTGCAGTAAGTCGCTTCGTTTGCTGTGTTGCCTGTGCCATGCGGACCACGGGTTCTGGGGCATGTCCCCTAGAATCCTATGAGCATGGCATAGCCTACCACGAGACCTGCCAGGCAGGGAAGACAGGTCCGCTTCACGAGTTCCATGGGATTTGCCCCGCAAAGCCCTGCGCACACGAAGGTCACGCCTGCTATGGGGGACATGCAACGGCCTATGCAGCCAGCGAGTGTAGCAAGGGCGCCCATGTCGATGACGTCTACGCCAAAGGCCGGAGCGGACACAGTGACCGCCTCGTTGAAGGCTATGGTTGCGGCATTGCCGGACCCGCAGACAACGGCCATGGCCCAGGGGCCAAGCAGGGCTGCCAGGGTGGCTGCGTCTTCCGATGTCTTCATGAGCTCGATGCCTGCGTCAACAACGCCTGTGGCCTTCATGCCTGCCACAAAGACTGCTGCAGCTATAACTATACCCATGATGTCCGCGTAGCCCTTGCCTAGGCCTGCGAAGAATTGCCGTGAGCCGTCCATGGGGTTCTTTCTGGTTGCCACAAGGCCAAGGGCCGCACCAAAGAGCATTGTGTGCTCGACACGCAGTGCCGCGAGCGCAGGGAGCTGTTCGGGGAAGAGGGCGCCCGTGATGAGCATGGCTACCGGCACGATGGGGATGACTGCATAGAGGGGGTTGACCTTGAAGTTTTCCTCGTTGGTGGTTGTGGGAGGAACATAGCCCTTGCCTTCCTTCAGGAAGATGGACACGCCCCAAAGGAGGAGGCCGGCGACAATGACCGTGGTGACACTTGCCATGGAGTGACGGGTGATGACTTCCATGACAGGCACGTCACGCTGCAGGACCTTGGTTGCGATTTCGGCCACAAAGGGGTTGTGGGGAAGACCAGGGGAGAGAATGCTGCCGTAGGTGCCCATGAGGACTGCTGCGCCGGCCATGGCAGGGTGTACGCCCATGCGCATGAGCAGGGGGATGATGACCGAACCCACTGCGGCTGCAACGCCTGCTGCGCTCGGCAGGGAGATGTTGACAAAGAAGGTGACAAAGGTTGCGCCAGGCACCAGGATGAGACGGACCTTGTACAGGGGTTTGGACACGGCGTTCGAGAGGTGCAGGTCACAGCCGGTGTATTTCATGACAAAGGCAAAGGCCATGACTGAGCAGATATTGCAGATGAGGTTGGATTCCGTCATGCCCTTGGTCAGCCCGTTGAAGGCCGCCATGGGCGCTAGGGCAGCCACCGCCATGATGAAGCCTGCGGCGATCAGAACCAGGCGTGATTCCACCTTTTTGATCATGGCGACGATGGTGAGGATGATGATCAACAGTCCGAAGTAGGTCAGCATGGCTTTGTCCCCCTGACAGCCCTGTCCCTGCCTGCATGCGATCTTTTGCCGCATGCAGGCTGTATCTTGTGGAGGAGGCAGGATCAGTTGCTGTCGCGCATTTCGTAGGCATTACGCACAAGGGCAAAGTAGCGGTAGGCAATGTGCGCAAACTTGCTGGTGGAGAAGGTCACAAAGAGCCCGAGCACGAGGCCGAGATGGATGCACAGAAGCAGGCCCATGAGAGCTGTTGTGTGGAGAAGCATGAGCAGAAGACCGGTCAGGCAGATGAGGAAGAGCAGCATTGCGAAGGAGACGTCCATGCTGATGCTGGCTTCGTCGTAGGGGCGCCTGTCCATCTTGCACTTCAGGTACATGAGGCCGCCCGTGCCGATGCACAGTGCTATGCCGCCGCCTGTGCCGAAGAGAACCGGAAGGCTGAAGAATTCGTAGGGGGCAGGCCAGCCGAAAATGTGGTCGTAGATGAAGGCTATGGCCGTTGAGACAACGCAGGCCATGAAGCCGTAGAAGGTTGCGTGGTGGAACTTGCGGCGTATCATGCTGAAGCGATCGTCCGGGTAGTTGCAGCCTTCGCCGTTGCCGTCGAGGTAGCGCAGGGTGAGGGTGTCCTTTATGGCCTGCACGTGGTTGGCAATCCTCCACATCTCGTCCGGCTTTGCGGCAGTTTCCTTCCAGAAGGTCTTTACACCCTTGTACAGGGCAACAAGGCCAAAGAGGAAGGCAGCGCCAAAAAGGACAAGCATGAGGCCGTAGGGGATGATTTCATAGAAGGAACCTTCGCCCGTGTAGGCCGTGAAGAAGGCCTTTGAGCCGTTGGCAAGCAGTGCGCCGACAAGGAAAACAAGAACAAAGAGGAGGGAGACGCCGAAGACGTAGAGGCCGTTGGAGCGAAGCGCTGGGGCAAGGAATCTCGGCCAGGCGAACTCCTCGTAGGTTTCCCTGCGCAGCTTTGCCATGACCTCGGGGTAGTTGAGATCGAATTCGTGGGGCGGGGCATACTGACAGGCGTAGTAACAGCCGCGGCAGTTGTGGCAGAGGTTGGCGAAATATTTCAGTTCCTGATCCGTGAAGGTCCTGCGCAGTTCCATGACCGGGAACACTGCGCAAAAGCCTTCGCAATACCTGCACGCATTGCATATTGTGGTCGTGCGGTGGGCTTCCTTCATTACTTCAGACATACGGCCTCCTTACCTGCAATGCGGCCAAAAACGGTTCCTATGGTCATGCCAAAACCGGCCATGTATCCCTGCCCGAGCACGTTGCCGGAGGTGATTTCGCCTGCTGCAAAGATGTTGTTGAAGGGCGTGTCGTTTTCCTTGAGAACCTGTGCCCTCTCGTTGATGGCAAGGCTCAAGTACGAGAAGGTGATGCCCGGGCGCAGGCAGTAGCCGTAGTAGGGCGGGGTGTCGATGGGACGAGCCCAGTTGCTCTTCTTGGGTTCCAGGCCCTGGGTGGCAATGCCGTCCTTGTCGCCGGAATTGAAGTTGCCGCCAGGCACTGTGTGCGCGTTGAATTCGGCAACGGTCTTTTCGAGAGCCTCTGGGTCGAGTTCCATCTTTGCAGCCATTTCCGCTATGGTCTTGGCCTCGATGGGCGGGAAGACAGAGGGCATGAAGAGATTGATGGACTTGGAATCGATAATGATGTAGGCGACCTGATCCGGCTGTTCGGCCACAAGGCGTCCCCAGATGGCGTAGCGCTTGGGCCAGATTTCCTCGCCCTCGTCGTAGAAGCGCTGGCAGTTCTTGTTCACTGCTATGCCGAAGGGAACGCAGTCGAGGCGTGTACAGATGCCGCCGTCAAACTTGGGAGCGCGTCCGTCAATGGCAACGCAGTGCCCCTGGGTGGGGTCGCCCAGGGTCTTTGCGCCGTGTTCCATCATGACCTTGAGCATCTGGCCGCGATCGTAGGGTGTTCCGCGAATGAGGAAATTTGCCGCCTGGGGGCCCCAGGAGCGCTTGAGCCATTCGATGTTTGCCTGGTAGCCGCCCGAGGCAAGGACAACGGCCTTTGCCTCGATGCGTTCTTCCTCGCCGTTGTGGTGCACAAGCGCCCACTTGAAGGTGTCGTCCTCTATGCACAGGTCCACGGCTTCGGTTTCGTAGGCGATTTCCACGCCCAGTTTTTCGGCAGTTGCGTAATAGGCGTTGATGAGGGCTTTGCCTCCGCCCAGGAAGAAGCCGTTGGTACGGGAAAGGTGAAGCGTGCCGCGCATGGCCGGCTGGAAATGAACACCCTGTTCCATCATCCAGTCGCCGACATTGTTGGAGCCGCGGATAACCAGGCGCGCCATGGATTCGATGGTATTGCCCTTGGTGACGCCCAAAAGGTCCTTGTAGCACTCTTCCTCTTCATAGGGACCGGTCAGAAAGGAGTTCTTCGAGGGGTGGATATAGCGGATATTGCGCGTATGCCGGCTGTTGCCGCCCCTCACATCCTTGGGCGAGGCCTCGATGAGCTTGACTGTGGCTCCGGCCCTGCGGGCAGTGATGGCTGCGCACAGGGCTGCGTTGCCGCCGCCAATGACGAGAACGTCCAGCATTTTCTTGTCGCGGGGTGAACATGAACTGCTCATGCTTCCTCCTTCTGCGTTTGAAGATCCTTGAAGCCGGCCCCGGGGCCGGCCGATGATTTGGGCAACGGTCCGGTGTTACAGTATGTAAAATGCAAATACCCGGCCAAAAAAAAGCCTGAGGAGGAAAACAGAAGACCGCTTGAGCTGAAAATGAGGGAGAAAGCAGGAACAGTTTGCTGAATATGGACAGGGATACAGTGCCTTGGCTGTGCTTGTGTACAAAGGAACAAGTGACGAAAAACATGAAACTTCCCATGTGCCATTTTGAACAAGACCAGCGATTGGATCATGTGCAAAATGGCACAGGAAACATGATGTTTCACTGTGTTTCACAATGTTTCAGTGTAACACTATTTGAAACGTTTTGGAACTGTTGCAACGTTCTGTCCCCAAGGAGCGGTGAGGGGATGTACATTGCCAGAAGAGGCGGAAAACTATACCTAGACAGGAGGCGGACCGCCTGCATTGGCTGTTTGCTGGCTCAGGCGAAGGGAGAACCAGGGAGGAGCAGGGCATGACGCATGGGAACAGGACAAACGAACAGGGGCAGGGCAAGGGCAGGCCGCGCTGCTTTGATCGGGATCAGGCCCTGCACAGGGCGCTTGAGCTCTTCTGGCAGAGGGGATACGAGCCGGCCTCAGTGGCAGAGTTGTGCAAGGTTATGGAGATCAGGCCGCCCAGTCTGTACGCGGCCTTTGGCAACAAGGCCTCCCTCTTTCTCGAGGCTTTGGACTACTATGAGCACACCTATTGGGACGAACCTGCCAAACGTTTTTGCGCAGAGCCCGACGTATACAGGGCAGTGGAAAACTTCTTTCGCGAGGCTGCCCGGATTCTGTTGTCCCCTGAAACGCCCTGCGGCTGCATGGTTGTGCTTGCAGCCGTGAACATAAGCCAGGACGAGAAGGCAATCATAGAAAGGGTGCGGGAGTGCAGGCAGGCAACACGGCAGATGTTTGCCGATCGTTTCCGCAAGGCCATTGCCGATGGCCAGATTCCGGCAGACACGGATGTCCCTGCCCTGGCAGGAGCGCTCAATACCATGCTCGAAGGCCTGTCCCTGCAGGCCAGGGATGGCCTCTTTCTCTCCGAGCTTGTGAACATGGCTACCCTGGCAGCGCGCCTCTTGCCCCCAAGAACTACGCAGTCCTGACAGGGAAGGTATGGACAGTTCTCTTGTCGCAAATTTTTTAGCGTTTGCTAAGTAACAGTCACGCAAGGATTGCTCTTGTTAATGCGTCAGAAATATTCCTTATCTTGAAGAGTGTTTCGGAAAAAATCCGAAATTTCTGTCTTGACTATTTTTGTAACGAGCGCTAAATAATATCCACATGGAACACGAACTCCTAGCGTGTCTCGGAGGAGGTACCGGCGTGACACAATTTACAGAACCGCAGATGCGGCCGCCGCAGGAGGCACATTCCCTGCTTTTGCGCGCAACCCAGGGCTGTACCTACAACAAGTGCAGCTTCTGCTACGTGTCGCGCGGCTATCCCTTCATGGCCGTGACGGATACGGAACTCTCCCTTGAGGCAGAGAGGGCGAGGCCCTTTTTCTCCCCTGACACACCCATCTATCTGACAGGATCAAATCCCCTTGCCCTGCCCTTTGCAAGGCTAGCCTCCTGGATTGCCGTTTTGCGCACATCGTTTCCGCGCTTTTCGAGGCTTTCCATGCAGGCGCGCATTGGCGACATAGCACTCAAGAGCGACGGGGAGCTTTCAATGCTTGCCCGCCTTGGACTGAACCACCTCTATATTGGCACGGAAAACGGCAACAACATGGTCCTTTCCCTCATGAACAAGGGCCACACAGCCGAGGACATTGTGCGCGAGCTTACGAGGCTCGATGGGGCAGGCATCACCTACACAAACTTCTATATCCTCGGCATGGGCGGCAAGGGGCGCGGCATCGAAAGCGGTCTTGCCACTGCGCGCATGTTCAACAGGGTGCATCCCAAGCGCATCACGACCACTGGCCTCACCATCTTTCCCGACACGCCCCTGCAGGACATGGTTCTTGAGGGGAGCTTCACCGAAGCCAACGAGCGGGAAAAGATAGAGGAGCTGCGCGCCTTTTTGAGCGAACTCGATGTCGACACCTTCTACGACGGGATCCATTACCTCAATCCCCTGAACTTTCGCCTGCGGGTGCGGGATGGGGAAGCAAGGAAGGAGGTCTTGCGGGAAATAGACGAGATCCTTTCCACCATGTGCGACGAGGAGCTTGAACTCATGGTCGGAAGAAGACACATGCACTCCCTCTAGAAGTTCACAAGAATTCACATTTTTTTCAGCGTTTGTGCCGCGCCTGAAAGCATGTGGCAGGTCGGGGCACATTCCCCAAAGGAGCATATCATGAGCAAGAAGATTCTGGTTCTCAACGGCAGCCCAAGGGCCAGGGGCAATACCTCCATGCTGCTCGACGCATTCACTGAAGGCGCCACACAGGCCGGCCACACCGTGACCCGCTTTGATCTGCAGAAAATGGACCTGCACCCCTGTCTTGGCTGCATGAAGGGCGGCAGGGATGCCGCAAGCCCCTGTGTGCAAAAGGACGATATGCTCAAAATCTATCCTGCCTACAGGGAGGCAGACATTGTGATCCTCGCTTCCCCCATGTACTACTGGGCCTTCTCGGCCCAGCTCAAGATGGCCTTCGACAGGCTTTTTGCCGTGGCAGAATGCGATCCTGGCTACGCCAATCCGAAGAAGGAATGCGCACTCATCATGGCAGCCGAGGGCAATACTCCCGACAACTGGAAGCCTGTGCTTGATTACTACCATGCGCTCATGTCCTTCATGGAGTGGACGGACCTTGGCACAGTGCTCGCAGGCGGCGTTCTTGAGGCAGGTGCCATCGCCGGCTCCCCTGTTTTGGACGAGGCCCGCAGCTTCGGAGCATCCCTCTAGGAGTACCCCATGGCAAGGGAAGAGTCGGGCACGGGAAAGTATATGCGTCCTTCACGCAGAAGCCTTCTTTTGGGGGGCAGTGTCGCAGCCGTAGTTCTTGGTGCAGCAGGTATTGTCGCCAAAACGCTCTTTTCCACAACTTCGGTAAGGGTGGAATCCTTTGTGACCAGGGGGTCCGGAAAAAGCCGCAATATCCTTGTCCTGACAGGCAGCGGCAGGGAAGGGGGCAACAGTGATCTTTTGGCCCAGGCCTTTGTGCAGGGTGCCCGCGAGGCTGGTCACAGGGTAGATGTCTTTGCCTGTGGGCAAAAGCCCATGGTCTCTTGCATGCACTGCGGCGGCTGCTGGAGCACAGGTGCCCCCTGTGTGCTGGAGGATAGTTTCAATGAACTCTGGCCCCTTCTGGAAAGGGCCGATCTCCTTGTCCTGTGCTCGCCTCTCTACTGGTATGCGATGAGCGGCCATATCAAGTGCGCCATCGATCGCTTCTTTCCCTATTCCCACAGGGAGAAACCCAGAGACATGGCCGTGCGCGAGGCCATGCTGCTCATGGTCGGGGAGACGCCCCTTTTGCGTTCCTTTGCCGGAGCTGCCTCATCCTACAGGCAGATGATTGGCTACAAGGGCTGGAAGGACAGGGGCAGGCTCTTTGTAACAGGCGTGAACTCATACGGTGCCATGCGCAACCATCCGGCCCTGGAAAAGGCCAGGGAAATGGGCAGGCTTGCCTGACCTTCGAAATATGCAAACAACATTCTGCCAAAAGGGGGACAGGAAGTTTTCCTGCCCCTCTTTTCGTTTTGGGAGAAACGCAGCTGCAACGGGTGTTATGCGACACAGGGATCCGGCATTGTGTCTTGCCTCTTTTGTGCGTATTCTTTTACGACTTTGTCCCTCCCCTGGAGGCTGACAGCAGGCAATTCAGGCAACAAAATATAGATGAGGCAAGCATGGAGACACGCAGCAACGATATCACAGGCGGACTTTCGGCCCTGGGCCACGGAGGCTCCCCTGTTCCGGCAGGAGACCCAGGCATAGACATCCTCGAAGCCTTTCCCAACCGTTTTCCGGGGCGTGACTATGTCATAAGCATAGCCTTTCCGGAATTTACCTCGCTTTGTCCCGTGACAGGGCAGCCGGATTTCGGCACCATCGTGCTCGAATACATTCCCAGCGAGCTGTGCGTGGAGTCCAAGAGCTTCAAGCTCTACATGTTTGCCTTCAGGAACCATCACTCCTTCATGGAGACCATCACCAACAAGGTCCTGGAGGATATTACCACCTTGCTGCACCCTGCTTGGGCCAGGGTAAAGGGCCTCTTTGTCCCTAGAGGGGGCACGCGCATCCACGTCTTTGCCGAGGAGTACGGCAAGCTTGATGCGGCAAGGCTTGCCAGCGTGCGCGAGGTCGTACGCGAGTGGAAGATGGAATCCAATCCCCACAGGGACTGATTTTTTTGCCATGAAACTTCGCATCGTCATTTTCTGGGTCGCTGCATCCCTGTGTCTTGTTGCCTTGCTCTTTGCGCAAAGGCAGATGATGCTGGACACTGTTCAAGAGGAGCTGGAAGCCGAGGCCCAAGCGCAGGCCAAGATCCTTGCCAGGGAACTTGTCCGCACACTTTTGGACGCGAGAGTCGAGACGGATGCGGATATCGACGAATTTGTTGTGCGTCAGCCTGTTTTCGACTTCATGGAAAACAGGAGCGTCTTGGCTTGTGCCGTGTATGGCAAGGACAGGCTTCTTGAAGCACAGATGCGGGACAGGGACGGCAACCTTGCGCCGCTGGACGGACTTGCGTCCCCTGGCATGTGCGAATGGACCGAGAGGCTTGTGACGGACACTGGCGAGGAGATGGGAAAGGTCTGGATTGCCCTCGATCCCGCTCCCTGGCAGGCGCGCATGCAAAAAATCTCGGACAAGAGCCTGTGGCACATGGTGCCCTTGAGCCAGGCAGGAGCAGTGGCCTTCTTTGTCATGGGCTTGCTTGTCCTTTGGGCTGGACGAAGGAAGCAATACGTCCGGGATCAGGGCTGACACACAGTTTTGCAAACGCGGGAGAACAGGCATGGGCTTTTTTTCCAGAATAAAAAAGATATTTGGCGCTCCTTCGCAGACAGAGGAACAGGCTGAGCAAAAGTCTGCGTCCGAGGCTTTGCAGGAACAGCGATCCGAACAGCAGCCTCAACAACAGGCAGACCAGCAATCGGAGCTGCAGCAGAAGCCTGACATAGCGGCTCCCGAGAGCGAATCTTCGGCACAGCAGCAAGGCGCGCCCGAATCTCAGACGCAGGAAGATGTGCAGGAAAGGCAGGCTTCGGAGGAGAGCGGGCAAGCTGTCCCCGATCAGGCCGAGTTCGTATCTGCAGAAGAAGCGGTGATCGAAGAAGAGAAAGCTGATTCCCTTTCTATCGAGCCCTTGATCCAGCAGGAAGAAAAAGCCTGCCCCGCAGCGGAAAAGTCCGAAGATGCAGATGAAGCTGACAGGGTCAGTGAGGCTTTGGAAGGGCAGAAGGCAGGAGAATCTGCTGCGCCCGCCGAAGAGGAAAAGCCCGAAGCCCCACTCGACGCATGGGCTGCATTCAGACCATTGGAAGAAGCCAAATCGGCTGAGGCTGAGCCGGCAACGGTCGAGCCTGCCGCTGAGTCCGAAGTCAGTGTCGAAAAATCCGAAAGTTCGGAGGAAAGGTCCGAGGCAGTGGAGGCCGTGGAAGCAGCCGAGCCTTCAGCCGAGCCCGAAGTCAGTGTCGAAAAAAGTACGGACGAAAGGCCCGAGGCACCGGAGGCCGTGGAAGCAGCCGAGCCCGAAGCCAGTGCCGAAAAATCCGAAGGTACGGACGAAAGAGCCGAGGACACTCCGGCCCAGGAAGCTGTGCAGAAAGTTGGCGACAAGGCCGCGGAAGCAGCCGAGCCTGTGAAAGCCGCAATAGATCCCTGGGCAGCGTTCAGGCCCGCAGAAGAAGCCAAGGAAGCGTCCGAGCCAGAACAGGTGACGGAAGAGATCGAGCCTGCAGTCAGGTCCGAAGCCGGTGCCCAAAAGTCCGAGGGTACGGACGAAAAAACCGAGAGCATCGGAGCACAGGAAGCAGAGCAAAAAGTTGGCGACAAGGCCGCGGAAGCAGTCGAGCCAGTGAAGGCCGCAATAGATCCCTGGGCAGCATTCAGGCCAGCAGAAGAAGCCAAGGAAGCTTTCAAGCCGGAACAGGTGACGGAAGAGATCGAGCCTGCAGTCAGGTCCGAAGCCGGTGCCCAAAAGTCCGAGGGTACAGAGGAAAAATTCGAGGCCCCCGGGGCTGCTTCTGAGGCCGGCCAAGAGGCCGCTGCGGAAGGGCAAAAAGTCCTGGAAGAGAGTGCGCAAGCCTCATCTGAAAAGCCCTGTGCCGAAGAGGAGGGACCTGCGCCCGCAGCTGTGCAAGAACAGCAGACTGCGCAGGAGCCCGTGCAGGATGCCGGCCAGAAGGCAGAAGAGGGCGGCGAGGACGAGATCATTATTGATCTGGGCGCACCCCTCATGCCCGAGGACTGGGAGGAGAACCGCAAAAAGGCCGAGGAGCCTGTCGCAGCTGCGGCAGACTTCGACTATCCGGAACTCACCCTGCGTCTACGCGAGGCCGAGGCCAGACTGTCCGTCTGGCTGGACATCGTCCTTGACGGTGTGAGCGAGGCGGGCGATGAGCTCAACCGCCGCGTGACCTTCCTCTTGCGCACCCTGGAAGCTCCGGCCGATGAGGCCAAAGCATTTGTGGACGACTTTGCCGGCTGGCTCGAACGCATGGAGTACCGGCAGATCGAGGATTTCAGATCCGAGCTGCAGTACCGCCTGGCGCTCGCCCTGGACCTTGAGGACGAAGAGGACGAGCGAAGCCGCCTTTTCCTCAAACTGTCCAACAGCCTTGCCAAGACCAGAGCCCAGTTTGCCAGACATTTCGAGGGCCTTATCTCAAGCCATGGCGAGCTGGATGACGAGTTCTGGGAAGAGCTGGAGGAAATCTTCATCATGGCCGACCTTGGCGTCGAGGCCGCGATGGAACTCACGGAGCGTTTGCGCACAAGGGCAAGGGAGCAGAAGGTCACAACCTCCGAGGGCGCCCGCGAGCTTTTGCGTGAGGAAATTCGCTCCATCTTTGCCAGACCCAGGCATATCGTGGGCATTACCCCGCCCGAGGTGGTGCTCATGATTGGCGTCAACGGTGCAGGCAAGACCACGACCATTGCAAAACTGGCCTACCGTGACCGCATGCAGGGCAAGAAGGTCATGATTGCCGCTGCAGACACCTTCAGGGCAGCGGCCATTGAACAGCTGCAGGTGTGGGCGAACAGGGTTGGAGCCCTCTTTCACGCCAAACAGGCAGGCTCCGATCCTGCCTCCGTTGCCTACGAGGCCATGGACAGGGCCATGAGCGAGGGAGTGGATGTACTCTATGTGGACACTGCGGGTCGCCTGCAGACCAAGGTCAATCTCATGGACGAGCTTGCCAAGATACGCAATGTCATAGCACGCAAGCATCCTGGTGCCCCCCACAGGACAGTGCTCGTTCTCGACGCAACCACTGGTCAAAACGCCCTCTCCCAGGCCAAGCTTTTCAAGGAGAGTGCTGGTGTCGACGAACTCATCCTCACCAAACTCGACGGCACGGCCAAGGGCGGTGTCGCCATAGCCGTGGCAATGCAGCACAAGCTGCCCATTACCTACGTGGGCCTTGGCGAAAAGGTCGAGGATTTGCGTCCCTTCAACGGCGACGACTATGCGGAGGCCCTGCTCAAGATATAGCGAGCTTCTCCGAAAACAGGAGCTCAAAAAAGCCCCCTGCCGCGCAAGCGTGAACAGGGGGTTTACTTTTGTTCAATATTGGTTATTGTTACTGATAATGCTTCCAAGAAGTCCATTTTTGGCTTTCGAAATTCCGGATGTCCAGACCCTGCGGATATTCCTCGCAACACAAAATCCTTCGGGCATGTCCGAAGCAGCATACAGGAAAACCTATGACAGCATGTGCCATAAACAAACCGCGCGGCTTCATACGCAAGCGCAAGCTTGACCTCATAAGCCGCATCCTGGACGAGGCAGACCATGCCCTGGCAAATCCCTCCCGCACCATGAAGGAGTGTCGCATTACCGAGGATGTTGGCTATGAACTTCTCAGCGGCAAGTGGGAAATGGGAGGCTTCAGCGGCCTTTCCTGATGCAGCAAGGGGCTTTTGGGCCTCGTCCTGGCGTGCCAGGGCATCGACAATCTTTTGCACAAGAAGAAGTACCAGGCTCTCAAGGAAGAGTATTACCAGAAGGTTCGCGAAAATAGGCAGGCAATTGAGGCTTGCATGAGCGCGGAGGGCATAGACAAGACAAGGATGGAGTACCTCACATTCATTCGCGATATGCTGAAGATTGCCCTGCGGGAGCTCTGTCTTGACCTGGGCTATGAAATAGAATTCGACTGAACGGGGAAGGGGATGAGCGAAATGCCTTGCCGCTCATCCCCACTCCTTGCATGCCTTTTCCCGATATCCGCAAATCTGTCCCTGCGAGGGGGCCCAAGCGTCGAGAAAATTTTTTTGTAAAAATTTCTTGACAGCAATGTGAAGGAAGGATATCAAAGCGCTCGCCTCTGATTTCAGGGGACTCCCTGTACGGCAGGGAAGAACGGAAGCCCTTCCGTTCTGCAGTACCGGTCACACACGGCCGGTTTGACAAGTGCAGGCGTTGCCAAATGCCGACTTGATCGAGCCGTACCAGCCCACAAACGGATCCCGTACCATAGTGTACACCCGGGGCTGTAAAGGTTTTTGGGGGCCATTCCCCCGTTTGGTAACCCTGCGGGTCCATCCTTCCGCGGTACGTCCTGTACCGTCGGGCGTGGAGTACGCCGGGAGCGTCACGTAGACCGTGGACAGCAAGGCGCGTTACTCACGCCCACCTCTCTCGCCTATTCCCCTCTACAAAGTGACAAAAAAGACAGTCATTGTCTTTAAAGCTCCCCTTCGTTCCACCCGCGGGTTTGGCCCAAAGGGCCTTAATGTACGGCCCTGTCCGTATCCCGTGTCTCCCCACTGACCGGGCGAATTTTCATGGAGCTACAAACAATGACGACAGTTAGCAGCGAATGCATTCGCATCAAGCTCAAAGCCTACGACTTCCGTATCCTCGACAAGGCTGTGGCGGAAATCGTGGACACTGCACGCAACACTGGCGCAGGTGTGGCCGGGCCCATTCCCCTGCCCACCAGATTCCACAAGTATACGATCCAGCGTTCTGTGCACGTGGACAAGAAGTCCCGCGAGCAGTTCGAAATGCGCGTTCATAAAAGGCTCATGGACATCCTTGAGCCCACGCAGCAAACCGTGGACGCTCTTGGCAAGCTTTCTTTGCCTGCAGGCGTTGACGTAGAAATCAAGCTCTAGTGTGAGGCAATCATGGCTGAGAAAATCGGAATTATAGGCCGCAAGCTGGGCATGACCCGCATCTTCAACGATGACGGTGCCGCCGTCCCGGTCACGGTTCTGCAAGTCGGTCCCTGCCCCGTCACACAGGTGAAGACCACGGAAACTGACGGCTACAATGCCCTTCAGATTGCCTACGTGGAAGCAAAGGAAAAGCACGTGTCCAAGGCCATGCAGGGCCATTTCGCCAAGGCCGGCACCGGACTTTTCCGCACCCTGAAGGAAGTGCGTCTGAACGACACTCCCGAGCAGAAGGCCGGTGACACCCTCACTGTCGACCTCTTCAGCGTTGGCGAAGTGGTCAAGGTGACAGGCAAGAGCATAGGCAAGGGCTACCAGGGCCGCATGCGCCGCTGGAACTTCCGTGGCTGCAAGGACACCCATGGTGACGAAAAGGTGCACCGCAACAACGGTTCCATTGGCAACAACACCTTCCCCGGCCACGTTATCAAGGGCCGCAAGATGGCAGGCCATTGGGGTGACGAGACTGTGACCCAGCCCAGCGCCCTCATTGTGGCCGTGCGCCCCGAAGACAATGTTATTCTGGTCAAGGGCGCAGTGCCCGGACCCAAGAACGGCCTTGTGTTTGTTCGCAAGCAGTAACAGGTGGAAAACATGCCTACCATTACAGTATATAATCAGGAAAAACAGGAAGTCGGCACCTGCGAGCTGTCCGCCGATGTCTTCGGCGTCGAAGTCCGTCCCGAGATCCTGAACCTGGTCGTGCGTGCCCAGCAGGCTGCCAAGCGCGCCGGTACCCATATGGCCAAGACCCGTGCCTATGTGTCCGGCGGCGGCGTGAAGCCCTGGAAGCAGAAGGGTTCCGGCCGTGCACGTGCAGGTTCCCGTCGTTCTCCCGTGTGGCGCGGTGGTGCAGTCATTTTCGGACCCCAGCCCAGGGACTACAGCTTCAAGGTGAACTCCAAGGTGCGCGCCCTTGCCATGCGCATGGCTCTCTCCTCCCGTGCTGCCGATGGCCTCATGGTCGTGCGCGGTATCGAGCTGCCCGAAGCCAAGACCAAGCATTTTGCCAAGGTTGCAAACGATCTGGGTCTCGAAAAGGCACTGGTCGTGACCAGCGCCAGGGACGAGAAGCTGGAACTTTCCGCTCGCAACATCCCCGGTATCACCCTGACCACCCCGGAAAATCTGAGCGTGTACGAGATCCTGAACAACAGGCAGCTCGTTCTGCTCGAGGACGCCATTGCCCCTGTGCAGGCACGCTTCGAGAAGGGGGAAAAGTAAGATGGAACTCACTCAGGTCCTTATCAAACCCCTCATCTCCGAAAAGAGCACCGCTCTGCTCAACAAGGCCAACGCCAAGTGCGTGACCTTCCTTGTGCACCCTGACGCCAACAAGACCGAAATCCGCCGTGCCGTGGAGACCATCTTTGGCGTGACAGTGCTGAAGGTGAACGTGGCCTGCGGCAAGGCCCGCGACTACGTGCGTCAGAGCCGTCGTCAGTGCCACGAGCCCGGCTACAAGAAGGCCTTCGTGACCATGACCCAGGAAAGCAAGATTGATTACTTCGAGGGAGCATAAGTCATGGCAGTTCGCAAACTGAAACCGACTTCTGCAGGACGCCGCTTCCAGACGGTCTCCGACTTCAAGGAAATTACCCGCTCCACTTCTGAAAAGTCCCTTACCGTGGGCCTTTGCAAGAAGGCCGGCCGCAACAACCTTGGTCGCGTGACCAGCCGCCGCCGCGGCGGTGGTGTGAAGCGCCTGTACCGCATCATCGACTTCAAGCGTGAGAAGCGTGACATCGAAGCCACAGTTTCCCACATTGAATACGATCCCAATCGCACTGCCCGCATTGCCCTTCTGACCTACGCTGACGGCGAGAAGCGCTACATCATCGCTCCCGTGGGCCTCAAGCAGGGCGACAAGGTCCTTTCCGGCGAGAAGGCCGACATCAAGCCCGGCAACGCTCTGGCCATGGGCCGCATCCCCGTGGGCACGGTTGTGCACAATATCGAACTCTATCCCGGCAAGGGCGGTCAGCTCTGCCGTGCAGCTGGCACCTACGCCCAGCTCGTGGCAAAGGAAAACAAGTACGCCCTGCTGCGCCTTCCCTCCGGCGAAGTGCGCAAGGTGCTTGCCACCTGCACGGCCACCATCGGCCAGGTTGGCAACATCTCCCATGAAAACGTTTCCCTGGGCAAGGCTGGCCGCAACCGCTGGCTCAACCGTCGCCCCAAGGTGCGTGGCGTTGCCATGAACCCCATCGACCATCCTCTGGGCGGTGGTGAAGGCAGAAGCTCCGGCGGTCGCCATCCTGTGTCCCCCTGGGGCATGCCGGCCAAGGGCTTCAAGACCCGTGACCGCAACAAGCCCTCAAGCCGCCTCATCGTCAAGGCTCGCGGCAAGAAGTAGGAGTAGTGTGACATGCCCAGATCTCTCAAGAAAGGACCGTTTGTTGACGATCATCTGTGGAAGAAGGTCGAGGCTGCACAGGCGAACAACGATCGTCGCGTAGTCAAGACCTGGTCCAGACGTTCCATGATTCTGCCCGAAATGGTCGGCATGACCTTTGCTGTGCACAATGGCAAGAAGTTCGTGCCCGTTTTCGTGACCGAAAACATGGTTGGACACAAACTCGGCGAATTCTCTCCCACCAGGACCTTCCACGGCCATGCAGCCGAGAAGAAGGCCGGATCCCGCTAGGTATAAGGAGCAGAAGTAATGGAAGCGAAAGCAATCGCCAAATTCCAGCGCGTCTCTCCTCGCAAAACACGCCTGGTTGCCCGCAATGTGGTGGGTCTCGGTGTCGAGGACGCTCTGAATTTGCTGCGTTTTACCCCCAACAAGCCGGCAGGCATTCTCTGGAGCGTCGTCAAGAGCGCCCTGGCCAATGCCTCCAACATGGCCGTCAATGTTGACGCAATGTATGTCAAGGAAGTGCTTGTGAACGAAGGTCCCTCCTGGAAGCGCTTTATGCCGCGCGCCCAGGGCCGTGCCACCCGTATCCGCAAGCGTACCAGCCACATCACCGTCATTCTCGCCGAGGAGCAGGAATAGCATGGGTCAGAAAGTTCATCCGTATGGCATCCGTGTGGGCTACAACAAGAACTGGCTCTCTCGCTGGTTCTCCACCAAGGAGTATCCTGCCTTCGTTCTGGAAGACAGCAAGATCCGCAACTTTGTGAAGAAGCACAGCACAGCGGATGCCGGCATTGCCCGTATTGAAATCGAAAGAGCAGGTGGCAAGGTTCGCCTTATCATCTCCACCTCCAGGCCCGGTGTTGTCATCGGCCGCAAGGGTGTGGAAATCGAGAAGCTGCGCGCAGATCTGCGCAAGGAATTCGGCCGCGAGTTCTCCATTGAGGTGAGCGAAATCCGCCGTCCCGAAGTGGAAGCCCAGCTGGTTGCCGAAAGCATTGCCCAGCAGCTCGAACGCCGCGTTGCCTTCCGCCGCGCCATGAAGCAGACCGTGTCCCGTGCCCGCAAGTTCGGCGGCGAGGGCATCAAGGTCTCCTGCGCTGGCCGCCTGGCCGGTGCCGAAATCGCCCGCAGCGAATGGTACCGTGACGGTCGCGTGCCGCTGCAGACCCTGCGTGCCGACATAGACTACGGCTTCGCAGAGGCCAGGACGACCTACGGCATCATTGGTGTCAAGGTCTGGATCTACAAGGGAGAAATCCTCGACAGAGAGGGAGATCAGAATGTTAGCGCCTAAGAAGGTCAAATACCGTAAATGGCAAAAGGGTCGCCTGCGCGGCCTGGCCTACCGTGGTTCCTCCCTTGCTTTCGGCGAAATTGGTCTCAAGGCCACGCAGCATGGTCAGCTCTCCAGCCAGCAGATTGAAGCTGCCCGTATTGCCATGATGCGTCACATCCGCCGCGGCGGCAAGGTTTGGATCCGCATTTTCCCCGACCGTCCTGTTACGGCCAAGCCTCTGGAAACCCGTCAGGGTTCCGGTAAGGGTGCTCCGGTGGGCTGGTGCGCACCGATCAAGCCCGGCCGTATTCTCTACGAAGTGAAGGGCGTTCCCCTGGATCTCGCCCGCAGGGCCTTGACCCTGGCCGCTCACAAGCTGCCCGTCAAGACCACCATTGTGACGAGGGAGGGATTCTAAATGGCTGACAAGAAAAAGGCCATCAGCCGTGAGACCACGGCTGAACTGCGCAACCTGTCCGTCGCAGAACTCAGCGAAAAATTGGCCCAGCAGCGCCTCGATCTTCTGCACGCCCGCTTCCAGCTCGCTACTGCCCAGCTGGAAAAGGTGAGCGAGCTCAAGGCCATGCGCAAGCAGGTGGCGCGTATCAGCACCATCCTCAAGGAAAAGGCAAGAGAGGATATCCATGCAGGCTCTTGATCACGTGAAGGGCAGGACCCTGACCGGCATTGTTATCAGTGACAAGAACGACAAGACCATTGTTGTGCGTGTCGAGACACTGGTCAAACATCCCCTGCTCAAGAAATATATTAGGCGCCGCAAGAAGTTCACAGCGCATGATCCGATGAACGAGTGTGGCATTGGCGATAAGGTAAAGATTGTGGAATACAGAAGGCTGTCGCACAACAAGCGCTGGCATCTGGTTTCCATCATTGAAAAGGCTGTGTAGGTGGGACAATGATCCAGGTAGAATCCACTCTCCAGGTAGCCGACAATTCGGGTGCCAAAAAGGTTGCCTGCATCAAGGTTATCGGCGGCTCCCACCGTCGCTATGCCACCGTGGGCGACATCATCATCGTGTCCGTCAAGGAAGCCATTCCTCATTCCAAGGTGAAGAAGGGTGACGTCATGCGTGCCGTTATCGTTCGCACCGCCAAGGAACTGCGCCGTCCCGACGGAAGCTACATCAAGTTCGACGGCAACGCTGCAGTGCTGCTCTCCAACAACGGCGAGCCAGTGGGCACCCGTATCTTCGGACCCGTGGCCCGTGAGCTTCGTGCAGCCAACTTCATGAAGATCATTTCTCTTGCCCCTGAAGTTCTCTAGATTGTAATTGGAGTCTCAAGATGACAAATACACGTATTCGCAAGGGCGACAAGGTCATGATCATCACGGGCAAGGACGCCGGCAAAATCGGCAAGGTCCTCAAGATCCTGCGCAAGCATGATCGCGTGCTGGTCGAGGGCGCCAATGTGTCCAAGCGCAGCATGCGTCCCAACCCGTACACCAGGACGCCCGGTGGCATTGTTGACAAGGCAATGCCCGTGCACATTTCCAATGTCATGGTTGTCTGCTCCGCCTGCGCCGAACCCACCAAGGTCGGCTATCGCTATGTCGAGAAGGCGGAAGGCAAGCTCAAGAAAGTTCGCTTCTGCAAGAAGTGCAACGAAGTCATGGAATAAGGGGTAGCTATGACCCGCCTTGAAAAGATATACAAGGAAAAGGTGGTTCCGGCCATGCAGAAGGAGTTCAACTACAAGTCTCCCATGCAGATGCCCGGCATCACCAAAATTTCCCTCAACATAGGCCTTGGCGCTGCCACCCAGAACAACAAGCTCATGGAAGAGGCCGTGGCGGAACTGACCGCCATTGCCGGCCAGAAAGCTGTGGTAACCCGTGCACGCAAGTCCATCGCAAACTTCAAGCTGCGTGAAGGCATGCCCATTGGCGTGCGCGTCACCCTGAGAAAGGACCTTATGTGGGACTTCCTCGACAAGCTGATGAACTTTGCCCTTCCCCGTGTGCGTGACTTCCGCGGCATTGTGGACCGTGGCTTTGACGGGCGCGGCAACTTTACCCTGGGTATCAAGGAACACACGATCTTCCCCGAAATGGAAGCTGACCGCGTGGAAAATCCCAAGGGCATGAACATAACCATCGTGACAACGGCCAAAACCGACCGCGAGGGCAAGATGCTCCTCGACCAGCTCGGCATGCCGTTCCGCAAGTAAGAGGTTTTTCATGGCTCGTCTCGCTCTCAAGATTAAGGCTGCCCGCAAGGCCAAGTTCAGCACCCGCGCCTACAACCGCTGCCCCATCTGCGGTCGTCCCCGTGCCTACCTGCGTCAGTTCGGCCTGTGCCGTATCTGCTTCAGGAACATGGCCCTGCGCGGCGAACTTCCCGGCGTGCGCAAATCCAGCTGGTAGTCCCTTTTTTGGGGACTGTCGGGGCCTGGCCCCACTAGCATAATCGATCCGTTTTCAAGCCAATGCCCCCGCCTGAAACCCAGGCGGGGGTATTGCGGCTTGTCGGGTCTTGTGATACACGTCCCTCTCGACCTCGAAGGCGGGGGACTTTCTCCCGCAAATTTTACAGGTTTTCAGGAGTATTTCATGGTCACAGATCCTATTGCGGATATGCTCACGCGTATTCGCAACGCACATTTGGCCCTCCACAAGGAAGTGAATGTGCCGCGCTCGAAGATGAAAGTCGCTCTGGCTAACATCCTCAAGCAGGAAGGGTACGTTGAAGACGTGTCCGAAGACGAAGGCGGCATCAAAATCACCCTCAAGTACAGAAACGGCAAGCCCGCCATCACCGGTCTGCGTCGCGTGTCCACTCCCGGTCGCCGCGTCTACGTGGGCGCTGGGTCTATTCCCCGCGTGCAGAATGGCCTCGGCATTTGCATTCTCACCACCTCCTCCGGCGTCATGGACGGCGACAGCGCCCGTGAGAAGAGAGTTGGCGGCGAACTTCTGTGTGAAATCTGGTAGGTGCTGTCATGTCTCGAATCGGAAAAATGCCCGTTAAGATTCCTGCCGGAGTCGAAGTGACCATCGGCACGGAAGTTATTGATGTCAAGGGCCCCAAGGGCAAGGTTTCGACGCCTGTTTGCGATCTCATCAACTATGAGATGAAGGACGGTGCTGTCTACCTGACCCGCAAGGACGAAACCCGTCAGTCCAATGCACAGCACGGTCTGCGCCGCACCCTTCTGCACAACTGCATCCTGGGTGTCACCGAGGGCTTTACAAAGTCTCTCGAAGTCATCGGCGTTGGCTACCGTGTGAGCGTCAAGGGCCCCATTATCGAATTGCAGGTCGGTTTCTCCCACCCTGTTCTTGTTGACGTGCCCGACGGCATCACTGCCACTGTCGATGGCAACGTCCTCAAGCTCGCCGGCTGCGACAAGGAAAAGGTTGGCGAATTTGCCGCCCAGATCCGCCGCATCCGCAAGCCTGAACCCTACAAGGGCAAGGGCATCAAGTACACGACCGAAGTTATCCGCCGCAAGGTGGGTAAGTCCGGCGGCAAGAAGTAGAGGTGGAAGAAATGGCTATCAGTAAGAATGAAGCTCGACTCAGCCGCAAGGTTCGCATCCGCCGCAAGGTCAACGGCACTGCCGAACGTCCCCGCCTGGTTGTCTTCCGCAGCAACGGGCACATCTACGCCCAGGTTGTCAATGACATCACCGGCATGACCATGGTGAGCGCTTCCACTCTGTCCCTGTCCCGCTCTCAGGCGGGCCTGCACGGCAACATCGACGGCGCCACCACTGTGGGTCGCGAAATTGCCCGTCTGGCCAAGGAAAAGGACATCGCCCGCGTTGTCTTTGACAGAAACGGATATCTCTACCACGGACGCGTGAAGGCCGTGGCCGATGGCGCCCGCGAAGGCGGACTGGAGTTCTAATATGCGTGAGAAAGTTGAAGCTCCCGTCAACGAACTGGGAGAAATTGAAAAGGTCGTGGCGCTGAACCGCGTGGCCAAGGTCGTCAAGGGCGGCCGCCGCTTCAGCTTCTCCGCCCTGGTCGTTGTGGGCGACGGCAAGGGGCATGTGGGCTTTGGCCTCGGCAAGGCACAGGAAGTGCCCGAGGCTCTGCGCAAGGCTACCGAGCGCGCCCGCAAGAACCGCGTCTTCATCCCCCTGGTGGAAGGCACACTGCCCTATGAGGTTACCGGCGAGTTCGGTGCAGGCCGCGTGCTGCTGAAGCCGGCCTCCGAAGGTACCGGTATCATCGCCGGCGGCGCCGTGCGTGCCATCATGGAAGCAGTTGGCGTGCGTGACGTCCTCTCCAAGGCCATCGGCACCAACAACCCGCACAACGTCCTTCGCGCCACCATGCAGGGCCTTCTCTCCCTGCGCAGCGCAGAAGAAGTCTCCGCACTGCGCGGCAAGAAGCTTGAAGCTCCGAGGAAATAGTTATGGCAGAACAGATTACAGTCATGCTCGTCCGTTCCCGTGCCGGATGCACTCCCGCACAGAGGAAGTGTCTGGACGCCCTGGGCTTGAAGCGCCGCGAAGTACCCCATACCCTGAACGACACCCCCGCGGTGCGCGGCATTGTGAACAAGGTGCCGCACCTCGTGAAGATTGTGTCTGCCAAGTAAGATAAGGAGACTGATATGCATCTGCATACACTTTATCCCTTCCCGGAAGAGCGCAAAACCCGCCGCCGCGTGGGCCGCGGTTCTGCCTCCGGCCTTGGCTGCACCGCAGGCAAGGGTCACAAGGGACAGAATGCCCGTGCCGGCGGTGGTGTCCGCCCCGGATTTGAAGGCGGCCAGATGCCTCTGGCCCGCCGTCTGCCAAAGCACGGTTTCAAGAACTATCCTTTCAAGGTAACCTATCAGGTCATCAACATTGGTGACCTTCTTGCCAGCTTCCCCGGCGCTGCCGAAATCACCCTGGAGCAGATCTACGATCGTGGTCTTGCCAAGATTGGCGAGCCCGTGAAGATCCTCTCCGGCGGCGAAGTGAGCGCAGCTGTCAGCGTGGAAGCCCACAAGTTCTCTGCGGCTGCAGCCGAAAAGATTGCCAAGGCAGGCGGCAAGGCCACTGCCCTGGAGCAGGTGGCAGCCGAGTAAAGCCGAACTCAGGGCCGAGCGTATTTGCGCTGGCCACAAGCCCTAGTTTTCAGCTGTGCGCCTTTGTCCGGGGTATTCCCCCGGGCAAAGGCGCTTGTTTAGATCGATACATCGAAGTCCCCTGTTCCTCCAGTCAGATTCAGTTGAAGGGTTTTTCATGCCACAACCTCAGAACATTACCCCGGGACAGAGAAGTCTTGCCAAACGCCTTGGCTGGACGCTTTTCTTGCTTTGCTGTTACCGCGTTGGCGTGCATGTGCCGATTCCCGGCGTGGACGCTCAGGCCATAGCCTCCTACTTCGAGATGATGAGCGGGACCATTTTTGCCCTGTTCGACATCTTCTCTGGCGGCGGCCTTTCCAACGTGTCCATCTTTGCCCTTGGCGTCATGCCCTACATCTCGGCCTCGATTATCATGCAGCTTCTGCAGGTGGTCAGCCCCTCAGTCAAGCGCATGTACAAGGAAGAGGGACAGGCAGGCAGACGCAAGATCACGCAGTACACCCGCTATCTTACAGTTTTCATCACCCTGATTCAGGGCCTCGGGATTGCAGTGGGCCTCGAGCGCATGACAAGCCCCGCTGGTTTGCCGGTTGTGCTGCATCCCGGAACGACCTTCCTGATCATGACAATGCTGACCTTCTGCGCCGGTTCCATTCTCATCATGTGGCTCGGCGAGCAGATCACCGACAAGGGTGTGGGCAATGGTATTTCCCTCATCATCTTCTGCGGTATCGTGGTCGGCATTCCCCGCGGCATCATACAGTCCATTGAGCTCATCAGGACCGGTGACATCTCCATCTTCCTGGCTCTTTGCATACTTGTGCTCATGGCCTGCGTTGTCGTCTTCATTGTCTTCGTGGAACGCGCGCAAAGGCGTATTCCCATTTCCTATGCCAAGCGGCAGATAGGCCGCAAGATTTTCGGCGGCCAGAACAGCCACCTGCCCCTGCGTCTCAACACGGCAGGCGTCATTCCGCCCATCTTCGCCTCCTCCCTGCTGCTCTTCCCGGCCACCATCGGCCAGTTTAGCCAGAACGAGTACGTTAAGCAGATTACGGACTTCTTTGCTCCCATGAGCGTTACCTACAACATCTGCTACGTTATCCTCATCTTCTTCTTCTGCTATTTCTATACAGCCATCATCTTCGATCCCAAGGATATGGCCGAAAATCTGAAGAAGAACGGCGGCTTCATCCCCGGCATTCGTCCTGGTGAGAACACGCAAAACTACATCGACAATGTGCTCTCCCGTCTGACCCTGTCTGGCGGCATCTACATTGCCGGTGTTTCCCTGCTCCCCATGCTGCTCATTGCCCAGTTCAACGTCCCCTTCTACTTCGGTGGCACAAGCCTGCTCATTCTTGTGGGCGTGGCCATGGACTTTATGAACCAGGTTGAGTCGCACATGATCAACAGCCAGTACGCTGGCCTTATGGAAAAGGCTCGCAAGACCGGCCGTCTTCACTAGGGATTAACTATGAAAAAACACCAGGGCGCTTTCATCAAAAATGCACGGGAACTGGAAAATCTGCGTGAGGCCAACCGTCTTACAGCCAATGTTCTTGATGCCATTGGCGACGAAATAAGACCTGGCATTCCGACCATGCAGCTCGAGGATTTGGCAAGGGCCATGTGCGATCAGTACCACGTGCGTCCGGCCTTCCTCGGCTATGCTGGTTTTCCCTATGCCATTTGCTGCTCTGTCAACGAGGTTGTCGTTCACGGTTTCCCCTCAAGCTCGCGTATTCTGCAGGAGGGGGACATTGTGAGTGTCGACTTCGGTGTCGAATACAACGGCATGGTAGGCGACTCCGCCCGTACCTTTGCTGTTGGTCAGATTTCCGAGGTTGCGGACAGACTCCTCTACGTCACTGAGTGCTCCCTTTTCGAGGGTATCTCCCAGGCCATCGCAGGCCATGACGTCCACGAGATTGGCGCCGCAGTGCAGCGCTACGTCGAAGCTCGCGGCTTTGGCGTCGTGCGCCGCTATGTGGGGCACGGCGTTGGTGCCAACATGCACGAAAAACCCGAGGTGCCCAACTTCTATCCCGGCACCAGGGGCATTATCCTGCAAAACGGCATGTCTATAGCCATCGAACCCATGGTGACCGAAGGCTCCTACGATGTGGACATTCTGCCCGACAAATGGACGGCAGTGACAAGAGACCGCAGGCTCGCAGCCCATTTCGAGCACAGCGTAGCCATAACCTCGCACGGGCCGCAGATTCTGAGCATAGGCGACAGGGGACTGTCCCGCTACAAGGTGCAGTACCCACACAACAAGGACTAGGTATCCTTGTGCCGGAAACCGCGCGCATGATCCGAAAAAAATCGGGCAGAGAGCCGGCGTGTGGTGTGCATGACCCTGTTACAGGCAATTGACAGGTTCTGCAAAAATGGTTAAAAAATTTGGCTCACACGTTCAGGGGGCTTGCGGCCTGTCCGCTTCCTCTCAAAGCCTTCTGACAGCCGGGTCGTTGCAGCACTCACTCGGTGCTTGCCCGGCAGGCTTGTAGGATCAAATTTCCCTTTTTTGGAGAATACATATGAAAGTCAGACCTTCCGTCAAGAAAATATGCCCAAAGTGCAAGGTCATCCGGCGCAAGGGTGTTCTTCGGGTAATCTGCGAAAACCCCAGACATAAGCAGCGCCAGGGCTAGGCAGGAGAACAGACAGTGGCAAGAATTGCAGGCGTTGAGCTTCCCCGCGGCAAGCGCGTGGACATCGCTCTGACGTATATTTATGGTATTGGCCGGACAACCGCACTCCAGATCTGTGATACCGTGGGTATCAACTGGGAGCGCAACATTGATGACCTGTCCGCAGACGAAGTGAACGAAATCCGTAAGGAACTCGAAAGCAACCACAAGGTGGAAGGCGATCTGCGCCGTGAAGTGACGAGCAGCATCAAGCGCCTCATGGACATTGGTTGCTACCGCGGTCTGCGTCATCGTCGTGGTCTTCCCGTGCACGGTCAGCGTACCCACACGAACGCTCGTACACGCAAGGGCCCCCGTCGCGGTCTGGTTGGCAAGAAGAAGTAATCAACTTTAAGAGTCTTGAGCCCTGGTTTTTGTTCCACTCTGCGGCTGACGGGAACAAAATGATTAGACCTTGAGCTCAGCTTGCTCGAGAAATTCTATTTGGAGACAAGATGGCCAGATCATCCAAGGTCACTCGCAAGAAGGAGCGCAAGAACATTGCTGTGGGCCTTGTCCACATCAACGCTACCTTCAACAACACCATCGTTACCTTTACGGACACGCACGGCAACACCATAAGCTGGGCTTCTGCCGGCCAGTCCGGATTCAAGGGCTCGCGCAAATCCACTCCCTTCGCCGCCCAGGTTGCTGCAGAGACTGCAGCCCACAAGGCCCAGGAAAACGGCATGCGCACCGTGGGTATCTATGTCAAGGGTCCCGGCTCCGGCCGTGAGCAGGCCATGCGCGCAGTTGCCAACACAGGCATGCGTATCGCCTTCATCCGTGACATTACCCCCATTCCCCACAACGGCTGCCGTCCTCCCAAGCGCCGCCGCGTCTAGGCAATATCAAGAAGGATAGTATCAATGGCAAGATATACAGAAGCCAAATGCCGCATTTGCCGCCGCGAGGGTGCCAAGCTCTTCCTGAAGGGCGACCGCTGCTTCTCCCCCAAGTGCGCCATGGATCGTCCCACCCGTGCGGTTGCTCCCGGTCAGCACGGCCGCGCCCGCAAGAAGGTGAGCGAATACGCGCTGCAGATGCGCGAAAAGCAGAAGACCCGTCGTTCCTACGGCCTTCTGGAGCGTCAGTTCCACAACTACTTTGTGAAGGCCGAAAAGCAGAAGGGTGTTACCGGTACCAACCTGCTCGTCATGCTGGAAAGCCGTCTGGACAACGTTGTCTACCGTCTCGGCTTTGCCAACAGCCGCAGCCAGGCCCGTCAGTTCGTGCGCCACGGACTGTTCACTCTCAATGGCCGCAAGGTCAACATTCCCTCCCTGCTTGTGAAGGTGGGCGACACCATCGAAATTCCCGAGAAGCGCCGCAAGATCAAGGCTTTTGCTGATGCAGCCGAGACCGTGGGCCGTCGTGGAACACCCAACTGGCTGGAAGCCGACTACGCTGCCTTCAAGGGCACTGTGAAGGCATTGCCCCAGCGCGACGATATCCGCATGGATGTCAACGAACAGCTTATCGTCGAACTCTACAGCAAGTAGTCTGGAGGAAGCATGCTTATCAAACAGGGCGATCGTCTCATCAATGCGCGGAACTGGTCGGAGCTCGTTCAGCCCGGCAAGCTTGTCCGCGATGACGAAGAGTCGGATGCTATGCATGGGCGTTTTGTCTGCGAGCCTCTGGAGCGCGGATTCGGAACGACCATTGGTAACGCCCTGCGGCGTGTCTTGCTCTCTTCGCTGCAGGGTGCAGCCTTTGTTTCCGTCAAGATAATCCCGGTTCAGCACGAATTCACCACCATCCACGGTGTGCTTGAGGATGTCACGGACATCATCCTGAACCTCAAGCAGGTGCGCATGGCCATGGACACCGATGCCCCGCAGAAGCTCACGCTTCACGCGAACAAGAAGGGCGAAGTGACCGCAGCCATGATTGAGGCCACACATCATGTGATGATCCTCAATCCCGAGCTGCACATTGCCACCCTTACCGAGGACGTTGAACTCGACATGGAGCTCGAGGTCCGCATGGGCAAGGGCTATGTGCCCCATGACATGCACGAGGGCCTTGACGACGAGATCGGTCTCATCAAACTCGACTCCAGCTTCTCGCCCATCAGGCGTGTGAGTTACACAGTCGAGTCCGCCCGTGTGGGTCAGATGACCAACTACGACCGTCTCATTCTCGAAGTGACCACTGACGGTTCGGTCAGGCCCGAAGATGCCATTGCCTACGCAGCAAAGATCATCAAGGACCAGATTTCCGTCTTCATCAATTTCGACGAGAATTCTGGTGCCGACTTTGGCAACGGTTCCTCTGGTCCCATTGATCTGAACGAGAATCTCTTCAAGTCCATTGACGAGCTTGAGCTTTCGGTCCGTGCAACCAACTGCCTGCGTTCTGCCAACATTTCCACTGTGGGCGAACTTGTGCAACGCTCGGAAAACGATATGCTCAAGACCAAGAACTTCGGTCGCAAGTCTCTTGACGAGATCAAGCAGCATCTTCTGTCCATGGGCCTGGACTTTGGCATGAAGATCGACAATTTCGACAAAAAATATCAGGAATATCTGAAAGAGAAGGAACAGCAAAATGAGGCATAGCAATTCCGGCCGCAAACTTTCGCGGACGCCCTCACACCGCAAGGCGCTTATGCGCAACCTTGCCAAGGCGCTGATCACCCACGGCAGAATTACCACTACGGAAATGAAGGCCAAGGAATTGCGCCGCGTGGTCGAGCCCCTGGTCACCCTGGCCAAGGCCGATACCCTTGCTGCACGCCGCAAGGCCTACCGTGTTCTCAATGATCTCAAGCTGGTCAAGCGTCTGTTTGACGTTATCGGACCCGCCTACGCCGGTGTGTCCGGCGGCTACACCCATGTGCTCAAGCTGGCCATGCCCCGCAAGGGCGACAACGCCCCCATGGCAGTTATCGAGTTCGTGAAGAAGCAGGCTGCTGCCAAGGCCGAGGCTCCGGTTCAGACTGCCGCAGAGGCTCCCAAGGCTGAGGAAGCCAAGGCCGAAGAGAGCAAGTAAAGCCAGCACACTCGATCAGACAGGCCATATGTTCAGGCCCTGATCCGAAATTCGAAAAAGGGAGGGATGAGCAATCCTTCCCTTTTTTTGCAGTTGTCCATTGCCCGACTGCAGCTGCAGCCCCCTCTGTGCGTTTGGCATTCTCTTGCCTCACAGGGGCAAAGGGTATAAAATACTCACTCTTGCGAAAGTGGCGGAATTGGTAGACGCACTGGACTTAGAATCCAGCGCCTTGCGCGTGGGGGTTCAAATCCCCCCTTTCGCACCAGCCTATATGGCGGCTGCGCAGCATGCTTTGGCGTGACTGCAAAGCAAATAGTGACTCAAGGAGATCCTCAAGTGAAGTATACCAAGGAAGAGCTTTCCCCCACCAAGGTCAAGGTGGTCGTCAATGTTGACGCGCAGGAGATCAATGCCGCCATTCAAGCTGGCGTTGCCATGCAGCAGAAGGGAATCAACATGGCCGGCTTTCGCAAGGGCCACGTCCCTGCAGGCATTATCGAAAAGCGCTTCAAGGGCCAGATCTACCATGATGCTGCCAATGATCTGACTCAGGTCCACCTCAACCAGATCCTTTCCGAGACAAAGCTTGTTCCTGTCAGCGGTCTCACGGTCAACCCCACCCCCATCGAGATCGAGCGCGACAAGGATATCGAATATACTGTTGAATTCGAGCACATGCCTGTTTTCGAACTGCCTGTTTACGAAGGCCTTGAGGTCGAGCAGGACAGGATTGCAGAAGCGCCTGCAGAGGATATCGACAAACTGATCGATGGTCTGCGCAAGGATCATGGCAAGTTGACTCCTGTCGAGGGCACAGGCCCTGCCACAGACGGACAGTATGCCAATGTGGACTTCTCCGTGGTTGTGGACGGCAAGGAAGAGCAGTCCGCCAAGGGTATCGAGTACGAAGTGGGACAGCTCGGCGTCTTTGGTCCCCTGGACGAGCTTGTGCGTTCCGTGAAGCTCAACGAATCCGGCGAGAAGGAAGTAACCTTCCCCGAGGATTTCGCCTTTGAGAACGTCCGTGGCAAGACTGGCACCATGCATGTGCATGTCTATTCCATCAAGACCATGAAGTACCCCACCGACGAGGAACTTCTGGCTCTCTTCAAGAAGGAGAGCATGGACGAACTGCGTAAATCCTGCAACCAGCTTCTCGTTGACAGAAAAAATGCTCTGGGCAGATCCGAAGCCCAGAACAAGCTTCTGGAAATGCTCCTCAAGATGGTTGACTTCCCCCTGCCGGAATCCCTGGTCGAGGGCGAGCTTCAGGCCTTTGTACAGCGCGAGCAGGATCGTGCCCTGCGTGTGGGCAAAAAGCTCACCGATGAGCAGGTGAAGGAAGTTCGCGAGAAGAACATGGAGCAGGCCCAGCGCCAGGTGAAGGCCTATGTTCTTTTGCGCGCAATCGCCGAGAAGGAAGGCCTTGATGTTTCCGAGCGCGAGCTTCAGTTGGAAGTTGCCCGCCTGGCACGCAGCATGTCTTCTCCCCAGAACCCCCTCAATCCCCAGGATCTCTACAAGTACTACGCGGAAAACGGCATGCTTTTCACCGTGCGCGACCAGCTGCTCATCAACAAGGCTGCTGACGCCGTCTATGCCAAGGCCAATGTGACCATGGTTGAGCCCAAGCCCGCAGCCTGCGCTTCCTGCGACAAGGCTTCCGAGGCTTGCTCTGCCTGCGAACACGCTGCAACCGCTCCTGCCGCAGAGGCAGAAGCCACCAAGGCCGATTAGTCTTTTTCGTTTCCTGCACTTCAGTGCATGGACTTTTTCAAGGGCAGGAAGAGGGCACGCTCTCTTCCTACCCTTGACGCATTTTTGCAGCTTCCCTTGCCCCGGGGCACATGACTGCTACCAGAGGTACCGCTTTTTTTGAGGAGCACTGCCATGCCATATACAGTCCCAATTGTCATTGAGAACACGGGGCGCGTCGAGCGCTCCTATGATATCTATTCCAGACTTCTGAAGGACCGCATAGTTCTTCTGGGCACGGAAATAGACGATACCATTGCCTCCCTTGTCTGCGCGCAGCTTCTCTTTCTTGAAAGCCAGGATCCGGAAAAGGAGATCAATCTCTACATCAACTCCCCTGGCGGCTCTGTCACGGCAGGCCTCGCCATCTACGACACCATGCGCTACATCTCTGCACCCGTGTCCACCCTGTGCATGGGTATGGCAGCCAGCATGGCAGCCTTTCTGCTTGCTGCCGGCAACAAGGGCATGCGCTACTGCCTGCCTCACAGTACGGTCATGATTCACCAGCCTCTTGGCGGTTTCCGCGGCCAGGCAACCGATATCGAGATCCACGCCAGGGAAATCCAGCGCATCAAGACCATGATCAATTCCATCATGTCCGAGAACACCGGCCGTCCGGTGGAAGAAGTGAAGGCTGCCTGCGAGCGCGACAACTTCCTCACCCCCGAAGAAGCACTGGAATTCGGACTGGTGGACAAGATCCTCACTTCCCGCAAGGATATCGAAAAGCAGGCCTAGGTCGAACGAAGTACAATGAGCAAAATCAATCCCGAACTCAAGAAATGCTCCTTTTGCGGTCGCAACCGCATGGAAGTGGATCATCTCATAGAGCAGGACAACGTCTGCATCTGCAACTACTGCGTGCGAGCCTGCGAAACCATGATGCGCGAATACTACGCCTCTGTCGGCAAGGTCAGCGAAGCCTACAGCGGTGGAGTCAGGCTGCTCACACCCCAGGAAATCAAGGAAAAGCTCGACGAGTATGTCATTGGTCAGGAAGAGGCCAAGAAGATTCTCGCTGTGGCAGTGCACAATCACTACAAGCGCATCAACTATGCTGCCAATACCCACGAAGACGACGTGGAGATTGAAAAGAGCAATATCCTGCTCGTGGGCCCCTCGGGTTCCGGCAAAACCTTGCTTGCCAGAACCCTTGCGAAGATTCTGAACGTGCCCTTTGCCATAGCCGACGCCACTACCCTGACCGAAGCAGGCTACGTGGGCGAGGATGTGGAAAACGTCCTGGTCCAGCTTTTGCAAAACGCGGACTACGACGTGAAGGCAGCGCAGCGCGGCATCATCTACATTGACGAAATCGACAAGATTTCCCGCAAGAGCGAAAGCGCGTCCATTACCCGCGACGTTTCCGGCGAGGGCGTGCAGCAGGCTCTTTTGAAGATTGTGGAAGGAACGCTTGCCAATATTCCTCCCAAGGGCGGCCGCAAGCATCCCCAGCAGGAATTCATGCGCATGGATACGAGCAATATCCTCTTCATCGTGGGCGGTGCCTTCATTGGTCTGGACAAGATTGTGGAGAGCCGTGTGAGCGGCTCTGCCATGGGCTTTGGGGCCAGGGTGCGTACCTCGAAGGAGATGCAGCTTTCCGAACTTCTGGAACAAATCCAGCCCCAGGATCTGGTGAAATTCGGTCTTATTCCCGAATTTGTGGGCCGTATCCCTGTCATGACCCATGTGGACGACCTCGACGAGGAAAGCCTTGTGCGCATTCTCACCGAACCCAAGAACGCTCTGGTCAAACAGTATCAGAAGCTCTTTGAGCTTGAGAACGTGAAGCTCTCCTTCGAGCCCGAGGCCCTGACCCTGGTTGCCAGAAAGGCTCTTGAGCGCAAGACCGGTGCCCGCGGCCTGCGCAACGTCCTGGAACACACCATGCTGGACATCATGTACAACCTGCCCTCCATGCCTGACGTTGCGGAATGCGTGATCACCCCGGAAGTCGTTTCTTCTGGAGCACAGCCAAGGCTTGTCCTGCGCGAGACAACCGCAGCCTGCAAGCGCTGAACAAATTGAGTCTCAGATCCCGATTTGGGGATAAAAAAATCTCCCTCTGCCTTTTGCAGGGGGAGATTTTTTTTGGAACTTTTGCCGCAGGGGCTATTTGCCCGCGTGTTCCTTCAGTGTCATGAAGACGCGTTCCGGTCTTTCGATCAGGGTCATGCCGTCCGGTATGCGGTAGTGGAGGTCGACCTCTGTGCGCACGCCAGGTTTTATGTCTACCGGAGGTATGGCGCTGACCTTCAGGCTCGAGAGGTAGGATGAGCTCTTGACGAGAGCCTCCGGCACCTCGACTTTCAGCTGTATTTCCCTGGGCTCCACAACATAGTCCGAGGGCTTCTCCGAAGTGACCTGTATGCGGTACTTGCGTTCAAGACTGATCCTGCCGCTGGTAATGGTGTAGGAGACGCGCACGCTCTTGGGATTCACGGTGACAAGGCCGGGAGAATCCAGGGGAAGGGTCTGATCCACACTCATGCCCGCAGCCTTGGGATCCACAATGACCGGCAGGCGCAGGGAGGATATTTCCGAGAGCACGCTTTCCGGACCAGTGAGAATGACCTGGGGCGGGGTGACCACCACGTTTTCCACAGTGAGGGCGCCGCTGCGCAGGGAAGAGGTAATGATGGGCTGGATTGGTACGCTGCGCTCAACGACCACGTCCGCGTTGACAACTATGCGCGGCGGCTGCACGTCGAGAACTTCAAAGGCCCGGTAGTAGGCAGCCATGTGCTCGGTGTTCAGGGGCACGATGGTGACGCCCTTCTTGATCATGGAAAGATCAATCTTCTGGTTCAGGCGCTGGTTGGCTATGCCGCGCAGAAGGGTCTGGGGCCCGCGCATGCGCACTGTCACCTTGTTGATGAGTCCGTCCGTGACAATGAGGTTCTTGGGAATGCCCACATAGTTGATATTCACCTCGAACTGCGCCTCTATGCGATCGCGCACGCTTACAGTGTACCACATGGCAGTGGCGATGACGACGGACACAAGCAGGGAGATGATGTGCGGCAGTATGGATTTCTTTCTGCTAGAGAAGCTCATTGAGTGCACTCCGCAGCTTGTTGGAATTGAGGTTGCGCGTGAGAATACCCTTGCGCGCTATGGAAATTTCGCCCCTTTCCTCGCTGACAACAACAACGGTGGCGTCACTTTCCTCGGTTATCCCCAGGGCTGCCCTGTGGCGGGTACCGAAGGCCGTGCCCTTGACCTCGGCCAGGGGCAGGATACAGGCAGCAGCGGCAATGCGGGAGTGGCTGATGATGACAGCTCCGTCGTGCAGGGGCGCCTTGGGGTAGAAAATGTTCTTGAGCAGCTGGCGGGAGAGCTTTGCGTCAATGGAAACACCCTCGCGCTTTATCATATCGTCAAGGCGCATCTTGCCCTCTATGACTATGAGGGCGCCTATGCGGGCCTTGGCCATATCCTCGCAGGCACAGACCACTTCTTCCATGCCCGAGAGCTTTATGGATTTGCCCTTGAAAAAGGATGTTGCGCCCATTTCCCCGAGGGCGTGGCGTATGTCCTGCTGGAAAATGACTACTATGACCAGGAAGAGCGAGGAGAATACGTGGTCCAAAAGCCAGCCCAGGGTGTAGAAGCCGAACTCGCGACTTACCATGTAGATGACACCCAGGAAGAAGAATCCTGTCAGGATGGCAAGGGCCCTTGAGCCTCTCAGAAGCTGTATGACCTGATAGAGCAGGAAACTGACAAGCGCTATATCAAGAATATCTCTCCAGTCGAGATAGAAGTGGTCAAACATCTCAAGCATGGTTAGCCTCGCAACAGGGCCTGGGCCAGGCACAGGCTCTGCCTGGCCTCAAGGGGATTGTGGACGCGGTGCCACCTGTAGCCTGCTGCATGGGTCAGGGCAGTTGCCACCAGGGTGGCAGTGCCCCGCTCCTCGGTGGGAAGGCCGAGCAAATCCCCGAAAACGGATTTCATGGAGCAGGCCATGAGGCTCGGGCGGCCAAGGTGCTCCCAGGGTTTTGTTCCCCGCATGAGGGCGAGGTTGTGTTCCATTGTCTTGCCAAAACCAATGCCTGGGTCGAGGATGACGTTCTCCTCCGGCAAGCCCCGCGAGACAAGTCTGTTCATCATGGTTTCAAAAAAGATCGCCACTTCGCAGCACACATCCGCGTAGGAGGGATTGAGCTGCATGGTGCCAGGTGTTCCCTGGCAGTGCATGAGCACATATCCCGGCTTGTACTCTGCCACCACATCTAAAAGCTCGGGATCGAAGGAGCAGGCAGAGATGTCGTTGATGATGTCTGCACCCTCTTCAAGGACTGCGGCGGCAGTGGCTGCGTGGTAGGTGTCCACGGAGATCACGGCAGAGGGAGCGGCCTTGCGTATCTTTCCGATAAGGGGAAGAAGACGCTCGATCTCTGTCTGGGGGCTTACGGGCGCAGCACCGGGCCTTGAGGATTCTGCCCCAAGGTCTATGACGTCCGCTCCGTTCTCAAGCATGGCAAGAGAGCGTTGCAGGGCCTCATCCGGATCCTGAGAGCGGCTTTGGGCATAAAAGCTGTCCGGTGTCAGGTTCACGATGCCCATAATGCCGTAGGGGCCGCTGCAGGGGATTGTTCCTCTTGCCGAATTCCAGACCGGCTGTTCTGCGCTTGTCCTTTCTTTCATGGCCTTGCCCCTCGCTCTTGCACAAATCGCAGGCCAGGCACAGGCCTTGCCTGTGCCTGGCCTGCAGTCGAAACTATTTGTTGTCCCTGTTGTTTTGAGCGGAAGGCTTTTCTGAAGCAGAGTCCGCATTGCCCAACGCATCCCGGGCAGTGTTTTGCGACTTTCCGTCCTCTTCCTGGCCTGCAGGCTCAAAGGTAAAGTCCGCAGCATCGTCCGCTGGAGTCTTCTCTTCCCCGCAAGCCGGTGCTGCAGAAGCTGTGCCTTCGGGAGCCTTGTTGTCGGAAGGCTTTTGGTCGGCCTTTTTGTCGGTCTGCAGGGGAGGCAGTTCCTCGCCCTTGATGAGAAGATCCACGTCCTCGCCGCTGATGGTTTCGCGTTCGAGCAGGGCCTTGGCTATGCGGTGCAGGGCGTCAATGTTGTCGGACAGAAGCTTGTGACAGCGGGAGTAGGCCTCGTCGATGAGCTTTTTGACTTCCTCGTCAACCAGCTGGGCTGTTTCCTCGCTGTAGTTCTTGTTCTGTACCCATTCGCGGCCGATGAAGACCTCCTGGCCGGTCTCGCCCACGGTAATGGTGCCAATGGACGAGCTCATGCCCCATTCGCACACCATCCTGCGGGCAATCTGTGTCATGCGCTCGATGTCGTTGGAAGCGCCTGTGGTCACATCACCAAAGATGATCTCCTCGGCAACGCGGCCGCCGAGCATAATGACCATATTGTCGCGCAGAAAGTCCCTGCTGTAGCCGTACCTGTCTTCCTCTGGAAGCTGCATGGTCACGCCCAAGGCCTGGCCCCTGGGAATGATGCTCACCTTGTGGACAGGGTCGGATCCGGGAAGAAGCTTTGCGCACAGGGCGTGTCCGCCCTCATGGTAGGCTGTGATGCGCTGTTCCTCATCGGAGAGGATGAGACTGCGGCGCTCGCGTCCCATGACGATCTTGTCCTTTGCGTATTCAAAGTCGTTCATGTCCACGAGATCGCGGCCAGTGCGGGCTGCCTGCAGGGCTGCCTCATTCACGAGGTTTTCGAGATCGGCTCCGGAAAAGCCCGGTGTGCCTGCGGCAATGACGTCAAGGTTCACGTCCCTGGCAAGGGGAGTCTTCTTGGAGTGGATGACAAGAATCTGCTTGCGGCCGGGACGATCCGGAGTGGGGACCACAACCTGGCGGTCAAAGCGGCCGGGACGCAAAAGGGCAGGATCGAGCACGTCCGGACGGTTGGTCGCGGCGATGATGATGACACCCTCGTTGGCCTCGAAACCATCCATTTCCACCAGCATCTGGTTCAGCGTCTGCTCGCGCTCGTCGTTGCCGCCGCCTATGCCTGCACCCCTGTGACGACCTACGGCATCGATTTCGTCAATAAAGATGATACAGGGAGCGTTCTTCTTGCCCTGTTCGAAGAGATCGCGCACGCGCGAGGCGCCCACACCCACGAACATTTCCACAAAATCCGAACCGGACATGGAGAAAAAGGGCACGCCTGCCTCGCCGGCTACGGCCCTGGCAAGCAGGGTCTTGCCTGTGCCTGGAGGGCCCACGAGCAAAACGCCCTTGGGAATACGGCCGCCAAGGCGGGTGAACTTCTTGGGGTTGGAGAGGAATTCCACCACTTCCACGAGTTCTTCCTTGGCCTCGTCCACGCCTGCCACATCGGCAAAGGTCACACGCTGCTTCTCGTTCTGGTTGAGAAGTTTTGCCCTGGATTTGCCGAAGGACATGGTCCTGCTGCCAGTACCTCCGCCCATCTGCCGCACAAAGAAGAACCACAGGCCTATGAGAATGAGCATGGGCAGCCAGGAAATGAGCATGGTGATGTACCAGGGCTGATTTTCGGCAGGCTCAGCCTTTACGTCCACCTTGTTTTTCAGAAGGGTGGGAACAAGATTGTCGTCTCTCGGGACAAAGACGTAGAACTTCTGGCCGTCAACGGTGGTGGCAGTCAGGTCCTGTCCCTGTATGGTCACCTGGGCTATGCGCCCGGACTGTACGCGTTCGAGAAAGTCGCTGTAGGCAACGCTCTGGGAGGACTGCTGGGGTTGCTGGAACATGTTGAACACCATCATCATGCCCAGAATGATGACAGCCCACACCATGAGATTGCGTGAGAACTGATTCAATGTATCTGAACCTCCGCGAGGCAAGTCTTGTACAAATGATTCGGATCTTCCAGACTGGTGGCCGGAAGGGAAATTGCCGACAATATAGCCATGAGAAAGCGGTCCTGTCAACGCGAGAGCCCTGTCTCAAGGCAATGAACATGCAGTTCGCATCCTTCGAGTGATACCTGTTTGTTGTTTACCCAGGTCATCTTGTGCAGAAACTGGTGAAAAATAAAAAGTATACTGTACAAATTCATGCTATTGCATGGATATAGAGAAATAATCTTGTGAAAAAATAAAAAACAAGAGAAGAAAGAAGGGGCGTATTGAGCGTTTTTTTGGTAAGGACAAGAAGGATGGATGCTGCCTTTTTTGCGGGTCTGCCTGATGGGCAAAAGTCGGGAGATGGGGCACAAAGACAGCGCAATTCCACAAGAAAAATGGGTGTCATCTCGGGATTGTCAAGCTGGCCCGGTGCATATGCGAAGTTCACATGTACCCCATTTTGGGGCGTATGCCCGTTTCTGTGCAGGTGGGAAGTGTTGACAGGGCTTGGGGCTGGTGCAAGAAGAACTGCAGGCCGGGATAATGCCTGGCCTCAGGGGATCATGCATATGCTCAAAGGCGGGGAGCCCATGGCAACACAGACAAGACACACGGCGCTTATTGTAGACGACAGCGAGATCAGCAGGGAGATATTGAAGAACATCTTTTCTGCCCACTACGCCATAGAGGAAGCTCGGGATGGCGAGGAAGGGCTGCAGAAGATTCTCCAGGATCCGGAGAGGTACAGCCTTCTTCTTCTTGATGTGGTCATGCCAAACAAAAGTGGCCTTGAGGTCTTGCGCGAGCTTAACAGGCGCGAGCTTACCAATGCCATTCCGGTCTTCCTCATCACAGGCGAGACAAACAGCGACATTTTGCGCGAGGCCTACGAGCTGGGCGTCATGGACGTCATAGGCAAACCCGTTGTGCCCTACATTGTCCTGCGCCGCGTGCAGAGCGTTGTCGAACTCTTTGTCATGCGAAAGAACCTTGCCGACAAGGTGCACGAACAGCAGCAGGAACTCTTGAGTCAGGCCCAGCAGATTATCGAGCTGAACAACGGCCTTATCGCCTCCCTGTCCACTGCCATAGAATTCCGCAACGGTGAGTCCGGAGAGCATGTCAGACGCATACACGATATCACGCTCTTCATGTTCACCAAAACGCAGTTTGCGAAATACGTTACTCCCAGCGAGGCCATACATATTGCCATGGCTTCCATCATGCATGATGTGGGGAAAATCGCCATTCCGGATGCCATACTGAACAAGCCCGGACGTCTGACAAGGGAAGAATACGAGGTCATGAAGACCCATACGGTGCAGGGAGCACAGCTTCTGGAAAAGATTCCCCAGCTGCGCAGGAACATGGCCTACAAATACGCGCGCGACATAGCCATGCACCATCACGAGCGCTGGGACGGCAGGGGCTACCCGGATGGGCTCAAAGGCAACGAGTGCTCTTTGGAGGCCCAGATTGTGGGTTTGGCAGACGTCTACGACGCGCTCCTCTCAAAGCGCGTGTACAAGGACGCCCTGCCGCCGGAGGAAGCCCTGCGCATGATACGGGACGGGGAGTGCGGCGTCTTCAACCCGGATCTTGTGCAGGAATTCATGGCCATGGAGAAGGATTTGCGCCCCCTTGTGTTTGGCAGCGGCAGGGACTTTTCCTGCGCAGTCTAAAGTGACGGCAGGGCTCGAAGCGGGTTTTGGAATACAAATTTGCGCAAACAGGCAAGAGTATGGGCGAATCGGGCAAGGAGAACACGCCCCTGACAGAGTAGGATGAGCCATCTTGCCGGTAGGTATCTGGCTTCTTCCCAGTCCCCGCATACAGGCTATAGCCTTGGGAATGTCACATCAAAATCCGTCTTTCTTGCCCATGATAAAAAAGATACGCGTCTTCCTTGCTGTCGCAGTCCTTGTGTGCGCAACAGCCCTTTTTCTCGACCATACGGGAACGCTTCAGCCATATCTTGGCTTTTTGGCCAGGGTTCAGCTTGTTCCTGCCCTGCTTGCCCTGAATCTCGGCGTCGTGGCTGGCCTTGCAGTTGTGACCCTTGTCCTTGGCAGGGTGTACTGCTCCATCCTCTGCCCCCTGGGGCTTTTTCAGGATGCAGTGGCCCGCCTTGCCCGCAGGCACAGGAAAAGATCGTATTCCTACACGAAAGCCAGAACCGGCATGCGCCTTTGTGTACTTGCCCTCTTTGTGCTGGCCCTTTTGCTTGGGCTAGGCTCGCTTGTGGCTCTGCTCGATCCCTACGCGTCCTTCGGGCGCATGATGAATGCCCTTGTGCAGCCCCTGGTACAGCTTGCCAACAATGGCCTCTCTTACGTTGCGGAGCACTTGCACAGCTACGCCTTTGCCCCTGTGGATGTCTGGTTCAAGAGCGTGCCGCTTCTTGTCATTGCCATCGCGACCCTGGCAATTGTGGGCTACCTTGCTGCAAGGCACGGAAGACTCTACTGCAACACAGTCTGCCCTGTCGGTACCATGCTGGGCTTTCTCTCCCGCTTTGCCCTGATCAGGCCCATTCTCAACGGGGCAAAGTGCGTCAACTGCAAAAAGTGCGAGCGCTCCTGCAAGGCCTCTTGCATAGATCTGGAAACAGGGAGCATTGATGCAAGCCGCTGTGTAGCCTGCATGAATTGCGTGGACGTTTGTCCCACTGGCGCGCTTGTTCTGGGTCTCGCAAAAGCGGGAAAGAAGGACGTCCAGACTGCAAGATCCGCTGCGTCAGCCAAAAACGCCCGGAAGAACGTCGCCAGTACGGGGCTTTCCAGACGGGATTTTGTGAAGGGATCGGCCCTTGCCGCTGTGGCAGCCCCTGCGGGTACGGACAAGGCCATAGACGGTGGCCTTGCGAAAATCGTGCCCAAGGAAAACCCTGTGCGCGCAACAGGTATCGTGCCGCCAGGAGCGCAAAGCCATGCCAATTTTGCCGCGCACTGTACTGGCTGTCAGCTGTGCGTCTCGGTCTGTCCCACTGCAGTTTTGCGCTCCGCCAGGGGCCTTCTCACCCTCATGCAGCCGGAAATGGGCTATGAGCGGGGCTACTGCAGGCCGGAGTGCACGCGCTGCGGTGAGGTGTGCCCAACGGGCGCCATCCTGCCCATAACAAGGGCGCAAAAATCCGCCCTGCAGATAGGAAGGGCTGTATGGAAACGCGACCTCTGTGTGTCCGTTACAAGCGGACATCCATGTGACAACTGCGCAAGACACTGCCCTGTGGAGGCTATCACCATGATGCCTCTGGACGCGAGCAAGGTGGATGGGCCAAAGTTCCCTGCGATTAACGAACTGCGCTGCACTGGCTGTGGTGCCTGCGAGTATCTTTGCCCGGCAAGACCCTTGAGCGCCATACACGTGGAAGGCGTGCTGGTGCACGCGGAGATCTGAAGATGAACGGTTGCTGCAAGAAGGAAGAAACAGGGGAGAAGGGTGAGATGATGCGCGAACTTTGTGAGAAGACAGGAACAGGGGGCGAAGCCGCTGGTGGACAGGGAGGCCTTTCCAGGCGTCACTTCCTGAAGGCAGTCGCGATTGGCGGAATGAGCGCCATTGGCGCAGGCTTTGCCGGCTGCCGAAAAGACGAGAAGAATGCGGAACCCAGAGGTTCCATGACCATGCGGACAAACCCCAAGAGCGGGGAGAAGGTGTCGTTGCTTGGTTTTGGCATGATGCGCCTGCCCTCTGTCGGTGGCCGCAGTGCGAGGGAGGGAAACGAACCCATAGACCAGGATATGGTGAACAGGATGGTGGACTATGCCCTGGCCCACGGCGTCAACTACTTTGACACCGCCCCGCCCTATTGCAAGGGCAAGTCCGAGGATGCCACGGCAAGGGCTCTTTTGCGCCACCCGAGGGACAAGTATTACATTGCCACCAAGCTCTCCAACTTCGCGCCCTCCACCTGGAGCAGGGAAGCCTCCCTGCAGATCTATCACAATTCACTGCGGCTTTTTGCCACGGATCATCTGGACTATCTGCTCCTGCACGGCATTGGCATGGGCGCAGACAGCATGCGTGAGTACGAAAAGCGCTTTCTGGACAATGGCGTACTCGACTTTCTTCTGGAAGAAAGGGAAAAAGGTCATGTGCGCAATCTTGGCTTTTCCTACCACGGGGACATAGCCGTCTTCGACAGGCTTCTTGCAGAACACGACACATACCGCTGGGACTTTGTGCAGATACAGCTCAACTATCTGGACTGGAAGTACGCTGGCCAAATCAAGGCCTACAACTCCAGTGCCTCCTATCTGTACAATGAACTGGACAAGCGCGGCATCCCTGTCGTTGTCATGGAACCTTTGCTTGGCGGGCGCCTTTCCAATATGCCAAACAACATCGCGGCGCTTCTGAAGCAGAGCGATCCCGAGGCCAGCATAGCCTCCTGGGCCTTCCGCTATGCGGGAAGCTTCCCACGGGTGCTGACAGTTTTGAGCGGCATGTCCCGTTTCGAACATCTTGAGGAAAACATCCGCACCTATTCGCCCTTGAAGCCCCTCACGGACAGGGAAATGGCTCTTTTGCAGGAAGTTGCGGATCGCATGATCAAATACGACACCATTCCTTGCAATGCCTGCGACTACTGCATGCCCTGTCCCTACGGCATAGACATCCCGGGCTGCATTCTCCACTACAACAAGTGCCTCAACGAGGATCTTGTCCTGAAGAGCATCAGGGACAAGAACTACCGCGAGGCACGGCGCGCCTATCTCGTAGGCTACGACAGATCCGTACCACGCCTGCGCCAGGCAAGCCACTGCACTGGCTGCGGCCAGTGCGTGCCCCATTGTCCACAGCGCATAGACATTCCTGGCGAGCTTCGGCGCATAGACGCCTACGTGGAAAAGCTGAAGCAGGACAGGCTCTGATTGCTACACGCCCCCGCTCCTCATCCGGGATCGGGGGCTTTTTGTGCCAAAGGCTCTTTTGGGGACATGAGTTCTGGACGAGGCACTTTTGTCCTACAGTCAGACAATAGACAACAGACACGGCCGGGCAAGAGGGAGAGCGCAAAAAAATTGTCTCTTGCAGAAATCGTCTGGTGTACATGGCAGGCGAATATCTGTACAAAGTCTTGTTCGGCATGGCCTGCATCGTCCGTGTGTCCCTTTGGCAGAAGGAAACAGAGACTGCATCGCCATCCCTGTACAGATCTTGAGGTTGTACACAAGCCACAATGCATACCCAGGATTTCTTTCCCAGTCTTTTGCAAGGAGTAAAAGAGATGGCAAAACAGGCCAGGCCTGTCGGCGAAGACAATATCGTGCTCACTCCCCATGCGACCCTGCGCTTTGCCTGCGCCGAAAAGAACACTCCCTGGCAGGAAAAGCTCTTTGCCCTTGGGGCTGCAAGGGAGCGCAACCTCGGGGCTGCTGAACAGTTCTGGGCAGGGCTTGCCGAGGCCTGCATCCGGGAATTGTGCCACGCGGCAAATCCCGACGATCCCTCGTCAACCGAGGCAGAGGCTCTCTCCCTCCTTCCCCTGCCGGACGAGGCAGGCCAGTGGCTTGCCCTGGCCCCGCCCATGCCCGGCGGAGAGTATCTGTCCCATGAAGTCCTTGGAGACATCTGGGAAAAGCTTCTTTCGTGGTGCGCCGCAAAGGTCAGGGAAAAGGAGGGCCTTTCTCCCTTTTTGAGGCAGGCCGCACCCAAGTGGCAGCAGGTGGGCAGGGTCTTTTTTCATCTGGCCGAGAACAAGCTCAATACCGAACGCCCCTTTGTCTTTCTGGCGACCTATACTGCGGGCTTCAACGTTTCCGGCAGGCTCAGGCACACACCCCTCTCCCAGGCTGTAAAATTCTATACTGAGCAGCGCAACACCCAGGCCCTGCGCCATCTGCTCAAGCCCGTGCAGCTGGCCTCGGAGCACTTTCCCTGGGTTTCCAAGATGCTGGAAACAAAGGCTCTTTTTGCCCCGCGCGCCTGGATGCCCGAGCAGGCCTATGCTTTTCTGAAGTCCGCTTCGGCCCTTGAGGAAGACGGCATAGGCGTGCGCCTGCCCGACTGGTGGGCCAGGAGAGCCAGACCCAGGGTCAAGGTCAGGGTGTCCAGAGCGTCTGGCACGAACGCGAGCCTTTCCCCCTTGAACCTCGCCCATTTCGATTTAGGCTATGCCATAGGCGAGGAGGATTTGAGCGAGGAAGAGCTGGAAAAACTGCTCGCGAGCGCAGAGGACGGCCTTGCCCTCTTCAAGGGACAATGGATCGAGATCGACAGGGAAAAGCTCAACGAGGTCCTGGAGCACTGGGAAAACGTGAGGGCCGAGGCAGAGGCCGGCAACATCTCCTACCTCGATGGCATACGCATGCTCTCGGGCCTTCCTGGGCGCAAGGACAAGGCGCTGGACGCAGACGAGCTGGAGGACATCGATGGCTGGTCCTTCCTCGAGGCAGGAGAAGGCTTCAAGGAGCTTTTGCAGGCGGCCAGGGGAGAGGTGCCTCTTGACGCAGAAAACATTCCCGATCTTCACGCCACCCTGCGTCCCTATCAGGTCTATGGCGTGTCCTGGATGCGCCTTTTGGGGCGCCTTGGCATGGGCGCCTGCCTTGCCGACGACATGGGCCTTGGCAAGACCATACAGGTCCTGGCCCTGCTTTTGAGCGAGAAGGAAAGGGAGAAGGGGCTGCCCCCGAGTCTTCTGGTTGTGCCGGCCTCGCTTCTTGCCAACTGGAAGGCAGAGGCTGCGCGCTTTGCGCCAACGCTCAAGATTGCCATTGTGCACCCCTCGGAGCAGCTTTTTCCGCGCAAGCTTGAGGATATGCCCCTGAAGGGTCTTGATCTTGTCATCACCACCTATTCCATGTGCACAAGGCTTGCCTGGCTGAAAGAAGTGGAATGGCGCAGGGTCATCCTGGACGAGGCCCAGGCCATCAAGAACGCCCAGACAAGGCAGAGCAAAAGCGTGCGCGACCTGCGAGCGACAAGCCGCATTGCCATGACCGGCACGCCCATAGAAAACCGTCTTTCCGATCTCTGGAGCCTCTTTGATTTCCTGAATCCCGGTCTTCTGGGAACTTCCAGGGCCTTTGACAAGGAAACAAAGCTCATGCTGGAGGCTCCCCAGGGCCTTGCACCCTTACGCAGGGTGACTGCACCCTATATCCTGCGCAGACTCAAGACCGACAAGTCCATCATCTCTTCCTTGCCGGACAAGATAGAGTCCAACCTCTACTGTTCGCTTACGAAGGAGCAGGCTGTCTTCTACCAGCAGGTGACAGACAAGATTGCCGAAGGGCTGGAACAGGAAGACGAGAGCTCTGAAGGCGGCAGGCACATGCGTATGCTGCAGTACATCATGCTGCTCAAGCAGATCTGCAACCATCCGGCCCAGGCAGGCCTGCTCGCAAAGTCCGGCAGCGACTACGCAGCAGAACGATCCGGCAAGTTCAAGTGCATAGGGGATCTGTGCGCGGAAATAGCCTCACGTCAGGAAAAGGTCCTTGTGTTCACGCAGTTTCGGGAAATCATCGACCCCCTTTCCGACTATCTTGCCGGCATCTTTGGAAGATCCGGCCTTGTCCTGCACGGCAACGTAGCTGTCAAAAAGCGCGGCGAACTGGTCAGGGAGTTCCAGAGCGAGGACGGACCGCCCTTCTTCATTCTGTCTTTGAAGGCAGGCGGCACTGGTCTCAATCTGACCCATGCCTCCCATGTCATTCACTTTGATCGCTGGTGGAACCCTGCTGTGGAAGATCAGGCTACGGACAGGGCCTTCCGCATTGGGCAGAAAAACAATGTACTTGTCCACAAGTGCATTACCCGGGGCACCATTGAGGAACACATAGATGAAATGATACAGGAAAAGAGAGCGCTGGCAGACAGTGCCCTGGGGAACATGGAAAACAGTATAACATCCTTGAGCGATACAGAATTTCTCAACCTTGTCCGTCTTGATCTCAAACGGGCCCTGGAGGACTAGGCATGTCGTACGGGTACGGATACTTTGGCTTCGATTATGTGCCGGTAGCCCAAAAACGCGCGGACGCCCAGAATCGTATAGACAAATTGCGCAAGAAAAACAAAAATATCCAACCCATCGCGCCGTTCACGGACAGGAAGATTGCCCATTCCTTCTGGGGACAGAGCTGGTGCAACAACATGGAGCGCTACGCGGACTACGAAAACAGGCTTCCCAGGGGCAAGAGCTATCTTCGCCATGGCTGTGTCTGTGATCTGCAGATTTCCGAGGGGCTTGTGACCGCCATGGTGAGCGGTTCGAGCATGTACAATGTGCGCATCACCATAGACAAACTTTCCGAGAAGAGGGCAGAGCTCTTGCAGAATCTTCTGCAGGGCAAGATCTCCTCGCAGCTGGAACTTTTGCAGGGAAAGATCCCCAAGGACGTCAGGGAGCTGATCGGGAATCCAGACAACGGTATTATACCCTTTCCGAAAGAAATCCATATGCGCTGTTCCTGCCCGGACTCGGCTTCCCTTTGCAAGCATCTCGCGGCTGTCCTCTATGGCATAGGCAGGCGCCTGGACACGGACCCTGGCGTGCTTTTTACCCTGCGTGGCCTGGATCCTCTCCTTTTGTGTGCCCATGGCAACGAGATTGATTTAAGCGTGGAGGATTCCGAGGAAAGCCTGAGCGGCGGCGAGGATCTGAGCGCCCTGTTCGGCATTGATCTGGGGGGCATGGACCTCGACCTGGGTGATGGCGCTCAAAGCGTGGCCGCTGAAGAACCCGAAAAGACAGAAAGTAGCGAGGAATCCAAAACGTCTGCTCGGGCAGGGAGCAAGGCCACGAAAAAGGCTGCGGCAGAAGGGAAGACAGACTCGACAGCAGGGGGCCGTGGAACGCGTGGAAAGAAAAAACCGGTCAAAAACAGCAGCGAAGTCGAGGAAGTGTCAGTAGCTGCGCCTGCGAAGAAATCCGCAACAAGAGCCGGCAGAAAGAAGGCAGTAACCACTGACTCCGCAGCGGCAGTCGCAGCTGCACCTTCAGCCGCTGAGTCCGAGCCTGTGAAGAAGTCCGAGACCAAGAAGACTGGCGGGAAGAAAGCCCTAGTTGTGAAAACTTCAGCGGCATCCGAGTCCGAGTCCGGGGCTGCGACTGCAAGCGTGAAACAGGCAGTGACGGACACAGTGTCGGCCCCCTTTGACGGCAAGAATCCTACAGCCGAAGGATTGCGGGCGCTTTGCGAACTCTCTGGCCACACCCCGCAGGAAGTGAGCTACCTTGCGGGCATAGGCTATGCCACCTTCAACGCCTGGCTTGCAAAGGAAGGGCGGCTCACTCTCATGCCCGCAAGCATTGCCAAGATTGAGAAGTACCAGAAGAAGGTCCTGAAGAACAAAAAGTAGCAAACAAGCGGTAGCAAAAAAAGCCGCTGCCCTTCCGCGAACATGTGCGGGAAGGCAGCGGTATTTGTCTTTTTTGAGGAGCCCTTAGGCCTTGTGATCGATGTCCGTGCTGACGAAGTTGGCAAGTTCCGCCCAGAGTCTTTCCCCGTCCGCAGTCCTTGCCGGGCAGGGGAGGGCTGTGAGCATGCCAAGGCCTTCCATGGCGTCGTGGTACACTTCCGCGTCGAAGCTCGTCATGGCAGTGGCATAGGTAAAGGCGTTGATGCTCATGACGTCCATGACGGCCCTGCGCATGGTGGCCGGATCCTGGCGTTCCTCGCTTTCGTCCAGAATGGCGAGATCTGGTTTGGTTTCGGCCTTTTTGAGAGCCGTGCAGGCTTCTTCAAGGCTTGCAAAGCTGTGGATGGTGCAGCCTCTTTTCGCAAAGACATCCAGGGCGGGCTGGCATTTTTCCTGCATGGTGCCGATGTAGTAGAGTTCCATGTGTGCTCCTTCTTCTCCTGCCCCTCGGGTACGAAAAGGGCCCTGGGCAGGAAGCTCGGGGCCCGAAACATTGCCAAGGGCTAGTGGGCGCCGCCACCGTGGCAGGTGAACTGTTCGGAGAAGGCGGGCAGCTGGCCGGCGAGGAAGGCCTTCACGGCATCGCCCACAGTGGGGAACTGGCCGGCAAAGTAGACGTCAATGCCCACCTGCCTGAAGCCCATGAGGGGCCTGAAGCCCATGCCGCCAGCGAGCAGAACCTTCACGCCATGGCTTGCCAGATGCTGCACGGGAGCAAGGCAGCCACCCTGCTGATGGGGAACGTTTTCCAGAGTGGAGACGTTTTTGACTGCGCCGTCTTCGATCTCGACAATGGTGTAGATGTCGCAGTGGCCGAAGTGCATGCCCATGCCTGCGTCAAGGCCGCCAGGCATATTGGAAGGAACAGCGAGAAGTGTGCTCATATTGCTTTTCCGTGGCCGAAGGGTTTGGCTCACGGACCTCCTGAAATGATTTGGGGTTGGGGAAAAGGCTGGCAAAAGATGCCAGCTGCCGAATATGCAAGCGCGAACCCCCTCTTTTTTGTGTGTGGGGGCGCGTTTTTTGTATGGGGCTAGAGGCCGAAGCCTCTCAGCTGCAATCTTTCCCTGGCCTTGAGATCTGCCAGGGCATCGATTTTGTCCCATATCGAGGAAAGTGTCCGGGCGAGTTCGGAGTCCGTTTCCGTGACAGCCTTGCCCTTGATGGTCGCAGCAGTGATGTCCGTTGTGAAGGGAACTGTGCCGAGCACAGTGTGTCCCTCTTCTTCGCAGTATGTCATGATGCGCGCGGTTTCTTCCGGGTTGATGTTTGCCTTGTTGATGATGACACCAATGGGCACCCTGAAGTGGGAACACACCTTGGCTACGCGATCAAAGTCGTGTCTGCCGGAAAGGCTTGGCTCCACAACTGCGACTGCCAGGGTGGCTCCGGAGAGCGAGCTTATGACAGGGCACCCTATGCCAGGGGAACCGTCGCAGAGTATGGTTGAGCGCCCGGTCTTCTTGGCAAGCTCCCTTGCCTCGCGCTTTAAAAGCGTGACAAGCTTTCCGGAATTTTCCTGTCCCGGAACAAGGACAGCGTGCAGGAAGGGGCCGAAGCGTGTCTCCCCAATGTACCAGTCGCCACACTTGGCCTCGGGAAAGTCTATGGCTTTGGCAGGGCACAGGGCCACGCACACGCCGCACCCTTCGCAATTGAGATGGCTTATGCTGGCTGTGCCGTCCTGCATTACGACAGCGTCAAACCGGCAAAGCTCAGCGCACTGGCCGCAGCCTACGCAATCGTCTTTTTGCACCACAGCCTTGTTGCCGCCAAGAAAGAGGTTGCTTTCCCCGTCCTTTGGGTCAAGGACAATGTGCAAATCCGGCACGTCCACATCGAGATCGCACAGGACAGCGTTCTTCGCGAGTGCAGCAAAGGCAGCGCACAGGCTTGTCTTGCCTGTTCCTCCCTTGCCGCTGATGATGACTATTTCGCGCATGCCGACCTCCCGGAATCTCGACCGAATTCTTGCCTGATGGCCTGGGCCAGGTTTTCGAAACGCTCGCTCCAGGCAGGGGAAATATCGGCCAGGAGTCTGCCTGAGGAATAGGCCTCGGCTGCCTCGCGCTCGAAGGGCAGTTCTGCCAGAAGGGGAAGATTGTGTTCTGCGCAGTAGTCGCGCACTCTGGTATCGCCGCCTGCATTGCCCGGCATCTGCGCCCTGTTCAGGACACAGGCCAGGGGACGGTCAAGCTTGCCAAAGGCCTGATGGGCCAGCTTGAAGTCGTGCAGGCCGAAGGGCGAGGAGTCCACAACCATAAGGATGGCGTCCACGTGGCTGCCCACTGTGACAGCCGGACAGCTCACTCCCGGAGGAGCGTCCAGGATTACGTCCGGTAGCTCTTCGTCGGCAACTTCCTGCTCAAGATGGGTCAGTCTCTTGAAAAGTGCCCTGAGAAGGGGAGGTGTCATGACCTCGCCAATGCGCGTGGCTCCGGAAAGCCAGGGTGTGCCATCGGAAAGGGCGCCCATGTGCAGCTGACCGATTTGTCGCTCGCCCCTTGTGAGAGAAGAAGTCTCGCACACGGCAAAGCAGCCGCCGCAGGCGTGGCACATGTCCTGGAACAGCTTGAGATTGGCTCCGAATTTGGCAATGGCCCCGTAGTGGCAGATGTCGTGGCACTTGTAGCATTTGGTACAGGAGTCATCGATCTGCACGGGTATGGGCAGGGATATGGTCGAACTTTCCCTGATGTCCGGTTTCAGGAAAAGGTGCAGGTTTGGGGCCTCCACATCGGTGTCGGCCATGATGTGTCTTGCGGGCCAGACCCTTGCCAGGGAGGCCGCCACAGATGTCTTGCCTGCTCCACCCTTGCCGCTGGCTATGGCAATGCGCATGGGCTTCCACTCCCTTTTGTTACATGGGCATGCCGCTTTCGTGGTTGGCGGCGCTGGCCCTGGTGCATTCCCCGTTGCGGAACCTTGCAAGGGCCTGCCCCACGGTCATGTTGTCCATATCCTGGTAGACGCTGATGCCTGCAGCCTCCAGGGCCTCGAAGGCCTTTGGGCCGACGTAGCCGCTGAGGACTGCCGTGACACCTGCGTTGCACAGATGCTCGGTCGTGGCTATGCCTGCGCCCTGGGCCATGATCTGGGCGTCGCCATTGTCGAGGTAGGCAATTTCCGGCTCCCTTGTCAGATCATTGTCCGCGAAGCTTGCCAGTACAAAGCCTCCGGCGCGTCCGTAGCGGGAGTCGACCATGTCTTCCAGGGTCGGTCCTTCGCTGGAAATGGCAACTATAATCATATTGTCAGGCCTCCTTTTGCGAAAGCAGCTGTGTCCGTTTCGGAGCAGAACGTAGGATCCGCCCTCTATGCGCAGGGCCTTGCCGTGAACAAGGGCCTCGGCAACGGCCTTTCTGGCTTCTGCCAGAGTTCGGCCGTAAGCATGGCGGGAAACCCTGACCCTGAGCGCTGCCTCGGTGGCTGTCAGCCCCTCTATATCCGACAGGCGCAGGGCCTCAAGGCCTTCCACGCTGAGCCTGACTTCGTCCAGCTGGTAAAAGGGAATACCGCAGGGTTTGAAGTAGCAGGCGTTCGGGGCTTGCTCCACGTAGCGGCAATTTTTGGGTCTTGCCATGGTTGCTCCTGGTTGTTTTGCTCAATTGCGCATAATTTAGGCCGACCAATGGATTTGTCAAGACATGAACAACATATTTTTGCTCATTTGAGCAAAAATATGTGGGTTTGCTGCGGCAACGTTTGCAGGAAGGTCGCATTCTGTCCCGTGGTTGATCAGTCAGGCTGTTCTTTGTCCTGTCCTTATGGTCTTGCTGGACAGCCTCTGCTTTCGCTATCCCTTTTGGCCCGAGAGCCTTTGCCACAGGGAAAGAGCCTTTGGGAAGGGAGCGAGTGTGCGGTGCAAAAGACCCTGTGCAAGGGATATGGCCATGCCGTAGTTGGTCATGGGGATGTTTTTTGCGTGTGCCTCTTCCAAGCGGGCGTTCATTTCCCTGCGCGTCAGAGCACAGCCCCCACAGTGCACAATAGCCTTGGGGCTGCCCTCGTAGTCAGCCCAGTGTCTGCCTGCCAGCATGGGACAGTGCACTGGGCCTCCGGCAAGTTTGGCAAGAAGTTTCGGGATCTTGACCCTGCCTATGTCGTCCTTTTGGGCATGGTGGGAACAGGCTTCCTGTATGAGTACAGTGTCGTTTGGCTGCACCGTGGTCAGGGCCCATGCACCCCGCACCAGAAGTTCGAGATCGCCCTTGAGCCTTGCCATCAGGATGGAGAAGGTTGTCAGCAAAATGTCGGGAGGAGTGTTTTTGGCAACAGTGTGCACCACCTGGCTGTCGCAGACCACAAGATGGACATTGTTGCCGAAGGAGGCCAAAGCATCCGGATACTGTTTTTCCGTGCAGACAAGGCACAGGGCCCTGGCATCCAGCGCATCACGTATGGCCTGCACCTGGGGCATGATAAGCCTGCCCCTTGGCGCTCCGCTGTCCTGGGGGCAGACCAGGACGAGACGCGCTGCCGGTGTCGGGAGCAGATCTGCGAGCATGGGGGGCTCGGCTTTTTGGGGCACAAGGCTTGCAACCAGTTTTCTCACTGCGTCAAGGCCTGCAAGGCTATCCCCGTCATCTTCCTTGCTCACCACTGCGATATGCTCGGGCTTCACGTCTCCTGTGGCAAGGCTTGCCGCCCTTGCCCTGGCTTCTTCTGAACGGCAGTTGCAGACAATGCCAAAGGGAATGCGGGCTTTTGCAAAGGCCGCCACGGCCTGTTCCTCCGGCTCGCCCCATAGGGTGTCGCTAAGGACAAGTAGGGCGAGATCCACGCTGTGCAGCTGTTCCAGGCTCTTTTTCACCCGCGCCTCGCCAAGACTGCCGGTGTCGTCGAGGCCTGCAGTGTCGTGCAGGACAACAGGCCCCAAAGGGGCCATTTCCATGACCTTTTCCACAGGGTCGGTTGTAGTGCCGGGTTCGGGGGAGACAAGGGCCACATTCTGGCCGCTCAAGGCGTTGCAGAGGGTGGACTTGCCGGCATTACAGCGACCAAAGATACCTATGTGCAGTCTGTTTGCGCGGGTGGCTTCACTGTGTTTTGTCATGGCGCATCATTCCTCATCATTTCAGAAAACTGTCTGAAAACTGTCTGAAAACTGTCTGTCCGTTGTTCTGCGTCCTACAAGGCCGAACCTTGTGTTCGTGCGGCCATGGCCTCATCGAGGGTATGCGCAAGGCCTGCCTGTGCTATGGCCTCGCGAACGGCCTGCATGGTTACCTGGGCCTTGTTGTCGTAGATGGTGTAGGATTTTCGGCGCTCCTGTGGGGTAAAGGAAGGCATGAGCACATTGGCTCCGGCAAGCAGGCCGTCCCTTTGTCCCTGCACGGGAGAAAGCGAGGCAAGGGCGGTGGTGGCAGGAAGATTGGCCCAGGGAAGGATAAGGCGCAGCACACTTATGACACGCAATGTCAGCTCTACGTTTCCGGCAGGAACTTTAGCCATGGGTGTTGCGCTCTGGGGCACAAAGGGGCCAACCCCGCACATCGCCACATGGAGATTGCGTACCAGCAGGATGTCCCTTGCCAGAAGCTCCAGGGTCTGGCCCGGCAGGCCTATGATGAAGCCCGAACCTGTCTCGTAGCCTAGTTCGGCCAGGGTGCGCAGGGCGCCTACTCGCTCCTCAAGCGTGTAGCCCGGGTGGAGCCTGGCATAGAGTTCGGGCGATGCTGTCTCGTGTTTGATGAGATAGCGGTCCGCACCTGCCCTGCGCCACAGGGCGTAGTCCTCCCTTTTGTGTTCGCCGACACTCAGGGTGACAGGCAGGCCGAAGCGCTCCTTCAGGGTAGTTATGCAGTCCGCAAGTTTTTTGGGATCATGGTCCCATTCGCCGGACTGCAACACGAAGGTGTCCACTCCTGCCCGGTAGGCAGCCTCGGCTGCGGAGAGGAGCTGTTCCCTTGTCAGCGTATAGCGTTCCAGCCTCGTGTTCTGTTTGCGCAGACCGCAGTAGAGACAGTTGCGGTGGCAAAGGCTTGAAAACTCGAGAAGTCCGCGCACAAAGACATGGCTGCCCTTGCCTTTGCTGCGCTCTTCCGAAGCAAGGGCCTGCAGTTTTGGCAAGGGCAGACGGAGCAATTCCAGAATGTCGTGTTCTGTCATGATGTCGGGCCTGTCGCATGAGAGGGGAAGAGGGGTGGCACGTGCGCCACCCTCTCCTGTTCAATACTGCTACTTGCCTGGCTGGTTTTCCCTGGGCGCACTGCCAGGGGTGCTCATGGCAAAGCGGTCCACAAGGCGTGCTGCCGAAGCAGGCTCAGCCACAACGCCGGCACCGCCCACGCAGCCGCCCACGCAGGTCATAACCTCGATGAGGTTGCCCGGGCACTTGCCCCTGATATAGCCCTGCATCTGCTTGAGCGCCCTGGGGGAGAGGCCGTTGATGTAAATGGGCTTCACCTCGTACCTGTCACCGACCCTCTGCTTCACTGCCGCAGCCACGCCGCCGGATATGGCATAGCCCCTGCCTGCACCGCTGGGCAGCTCAAGATCGGCCTCATCGCACTGCTCGACATCTATATCCTTCGAGGCAAACAGGGCCCAGATTTCGCTGAACGTCAGCACAAGGTCGACCAGGGGATCGTTGAGGCCCTCGGTACGCTTGGCAACACAGGGGCCGATGAAGACGTTGATGGTATCGGATCTACGCTTGCGGGAGATTTCCGCTGCGTAGTGCATGGGTGTGCCCGTGCTGGACACATAGGGAAGCAGATCCGGGGCATGTCTGCGCACGGCCTCCACATAGGCCGGACAACAGGACGTTGTCATGAACTTTTCCCCGCGCTCCATGCGCTCCACAAATTCTGCAGCCTCGCGCTCGCTGGTTACGTCTGCGCCAGCCGCCACCTCGATGACCTCGTCAAAGCCAAGCGTCTTCAGGGCAGTCACGATGCGCGCAAGCCCTCCCTTGAACTGGCCCACAATGGCAGGAGCCACCAGAGCGGTGACATGCGCCTTGGACGTCAGGGCAAGGAGTACGTCCAGCACCTCGGAACGCTCCATGACCGCGCCGAAGGGACAGGCACGCATGCAGCGACCGCAGCTTGTGCACTTGTCGAAATCGATTTCTGCCCGACCGTCCGTCCCCTTGTGCATGGCCTGCACGGGACAGGCTGCCTCGCAGGGCACGCTCAGGTGCACAATGGCCTGGTAGGGGCAGTTGTCGTGGCACATGCCGCAGTTGCGGCATGTGGCGGGATCAATGTGGGATCTGCCGCCTGTAATGGTGATGGCGCCAAAATGGCAGGCAGAGACACAGGTGCGGGCCACACAGCTCTGGCAGGCATCGCTCACAAAGTAGCGTGTCTTGGCACAGCTGTGGCAGGCAACGTCGCAGACCGTGAGGAAAGGCCAGTTGGGCGAATGTGTCTTGATGGCTTCCTTTGCAAATTCCTTTAAGGGAATGCTGTCGTCGGGATGCTCTTCCAGACGAAAGCCCATCAGGGCCAGCAGGCGCTCCCGCAGGATGGCCCTGTCCTTGTACAGACAGCAGCGGCTCAGCTCCTGAAAGTCCCTCGGGCGCATGAGGTAGGGGATTTTGTCGATCTCGTCGACCAACTTCCCCTCCCAGAACAGCCGTGCAAGGCGGGTGATGACCTCCAGACGCAGGAGGAAGACAGTATTTTGTTTTTGGGGCATGGGGTCTCCAAATCTGTAATATCGAAAGGAACGGGGCGGCAAAAGAGGTGGCCAGGAGAGCGGATGGGGAGACGATCAGCAGTAGACGTCACGGCTGCCGCTGCGAACTCTTGCGAGCAGGCGCTCGGAGATCTGGCGGACCTTGTCGTCCATGCTTGCAAGCTGGCGGGCTATGGCGTCCTCGCCGGCAGCCCTGGCCTCGGGAGTGGCATAGTCGAGCAAATACTCCTCGAAGGTAGAGAGGGCATTGGGAGCGCATTTGCGCTTGATGAGCCCTGGTTTGGCCAGATCCATGAAGTCCTTGCCAGTGCGCCCCAGGCGGTAGCAGCCCGTGCAAAAGGAAGGAATGTAGCCGTTGCGGCCAAGATCCTCTATGACCTCGGCAAGGGATCTGTGGTCGCCAAGCTGGAACTGGGCTGCCTCGAAGCGCTCGTCGTCCGCGTAGCCACCGGGATTAGTGCGACTGCCAGCGGAAATCTGGGAGACTCCGAGCTCAAGGGCCTTGTTCCTGGTGGCAGCGTTTTCCCTCGTTGAGAGGATGATGCCCGTATAGGGCACTGCCAGGCGCAGGGTGGCAATGAGGGTCAGAAAATCTTCGTCTGCCAGGGCATGGGGCGGAGCGGAGGCAATGTCCGAACCGCAGGCAGGTTCGATGCGGGGCACGGAAATGGTGTGGCAACCAACCCCGAACCTGTCTTCGAGATGGCGGATATGGGTGAGCAGGGCCAGGGTCTCGAAGCGCCAGTCGTACAATCCGTAGAGCAGGCCCATGCCCACATCATCAATGCCTGCCAGCATGGCCCTGTCGAAGCTGGATGCGCGCCAGTCAAAGTCCTTCTTGGGGCCTGCCAGATGCATTTTGGCATAGGTGGGTCTGTGATAGGTCTCCTGGAAGAGCTGGAAGGTGCCTATCTGGCGTTTTTTAAGCTGACGGAAATCTTCCACGGACAGGGGTGCGAGATTCACATTGATGCGGCGAATGGAGCTTCCGTTTTCGCGCACTCCATAGACAGTGTCAATGGCATCAAGGACATAGCTTATGCCGGAACCGGGGTAGGCCTCGCCGGCAACGAGAAGCAGGCGCTTATGTCCCTGGCGCAGCAATATCTTGGTCTCGTTGGCAATTTCCTCCATACTGAGCGCCTTGCGGGTGACTTCACTGTTGCTGCGACGGAAGGCGCAGTACAGGCACTCGTTGGAGCAGATGTTGGAGAAGTAGAGCGGTGCAAAGAGCACGATCCTCTTGCCGTAGATCTCTTCTTTCACAGCCCTTGCCGTGTCGAAGAGCTCCTCGCGAAGCATGGGTGAGCGTATAGCCAGAAGACTGGCCACGTCGTCGAGATCAAGGCCGTGCATTTCCCTAGCCTTTGCAAGGATTTCGCGAATTTTGACCTGATCTTCCACTGTGCAACTGTGTGCGTGCTGTTCGATGTCGCTTTCGTCAAGCCAGACAGCCTTTATGTCTGCGTCCATAAAAACTCCTGCAGGATGGGAACAGAGATTGGATGATTGGTTGATTGATGTGGAAATGTCATGCTTCTCGTGACAACAGTCTTGCCGTGTGGCGCTCGGCCCAGAGACTGAAGGGCCCTGAAACAAAAACTGTTTGAATGTTCAACTAGTATACTTCTTGCATCTATTCAAGAGCGTTTTACTTTGTAATTACATAACAATATGTTATTCTTTAAAAAATTGTGTTTTGTCCAGTGTCGCAGGCGCGGCGACTGTGGATATGCTCTCCCGCCATTGCTGCGAAAGTGTATCCATATCAGTCATATGTCCATTTGGACAAGAAAAAGCCCTTTTTTTTGGGGTAGGCAGAAATTGGCCTTGCTTCAAAACCGCGTAGTTAAGCCATGTTATGGAGCTCAACCTGCTGCAGGCAAATGAGGCAGAACGTTTCTGGGGCTGCAGCGATTATCGCTTTCTGAAGAGGTGACTGAATGGATACGCGAATGTTACGTTTTTGGGCTCTCTTCTTCCCGTGTGATGTCTGGGCTGTCTTTTTCAGTGCTACACTTTTTTGACTTTTCCGTCTGCCAACAAAAAAGCGGTTCTTGCAGACACTTATGTCATACAAGAACCGCTGTTGTGCGCATTTTCTGGCGGAAGGGGTGGGATTCGAACCCACGTGCCCTGTCACCAGGACAACTCGATTTCGAGTCGAGCTCGTTACGGCCAACTTCGATACCCTTCCGCACAGTAGGAACTGTCTTGGAGACAGATCCTAAAAACATGCGCCGATAATCCCGAGGGATAGTCGGCGCATCGAAATTTCTGGCGTCTCCAAGCGGATTTGAACCGCTCTTAGCGACGTGAGAGGCCGCTGTCCTAACCGGATAGACGATGGAGACGTAACGCAGGAATGTATGTAAGGGAAAGGAACCTGTCTGTCAACAAAAAATTTTGATTTTGTCAAAATTTCTTGTTCAGCCCCCTAAAGGCTCCGGGGCGTGTTCTGCGCTGCTAGGCCTTGGGGCGGATGGTCAGAACAGGAACAGTGGAGTTCTTCACGACCTTTTCAGCCACGGAACCGAAGAGGATGCGGTCAATGCCCTTGCGACCATGCGTGCCCATGATGATGAGATCCGCGCCGTCCTTCTTGGCCTTGGCAAGGATTTCATCGGAGGCATAGCCAACCATGACTTCGCCGGTAGCCTGGACACCCTCGAAATGCTGGCTCACAAAGCCATTCATGCTGGCCTGGGCGCCGCTGACAATCTCGCCCACAAAGGCGTGAATGTCGCTCTGGGGGATCTTGAAGCCGGTGTACTGGCTTAAGGTAGGGGCAACATAGACAACTTCAACTTCAGCGCCGCACTTGCTTGCAAAAAAGGCTGCATATTCTGCAACTTCAGCGCTATGGTCGGAAAGGTCCACTGCACAAAGAATCTTCTTGATAGTGGCTGCCATGTTTTTCTCCAGGTGCTTATAGGTTGGGGTGAGGATCCACCTTGTGCCAAAAGTCCTTATGCGGCAGAAGATGGCCTGTATGTTCCTTTGTCTTGAATATAAAGACTACAGGATATTTTGGCAAGAGGGGCTTGTGTACAACATCACAAAGTCTGAAGTTGGAATATGAAAAAAGACAATTTTTCCCCAATGTTCGCCAAAGCAGAACAAAAAGGCTCTTTCAACTCCAGAGTCTGCGTATCTCGTCCCTGCGCTCCTCAAGAGCAAGGGCAACCCCCCTGGGCACAAGGTAGTCTATACAGCGCCCCGCAAGCCAGCGCTCGCGGATGAGCGAGGAGCTGACCTCAAGCCAGGGCAGGGGCTGGAACAAAATCCTGGCTGCGCCGCAGGTCATGGTAATGCCCGTATCCGTCATGGGTGCGGATAGGCTTGCGTCTGGCCACATGCGCCTTGTGTCCTCGACAAAGTGCTCCCGGCTGTAGAAGCCGCGGGGAGCCACCAGCAAGGAACAGCGTTCCAGAAGATCCAGGCCGTGGTACCAGCTGGAGAGCTGTGCATAGTCAGGGCTCCCCAGCACAAAGATGATTTCTCTGCCTCCTTCCCTTTGCGAGAGCAGCCTCAGCGTATCCCATGTGTAGGACGGCTCCGAGCGCTCCCCTTCCATGGTATTGCAGATAAGCCAGGGGTAGGGGGCAACTGCCTCGCGTATGAGGTGGACCCGCACATCAAAGGGCAGGACATGGGATTCGGCCTTGTGTGGCGGATGGGCAGCGGGCAGGATGTCGACCCTCGAGATTTCCCTTCCAAGGGCCTCGTGAATCTCTATGGCAAGGCGCAGGTGTCCAACGTGCAGCGGGTTGAAGCTGCCGCCAAGAAGTGCAATGGCACCCATGGAGCAGCCCTAGTCGCGGACCTGCCCCTGGCCTGTCACCACGAACTTTGTCGTGGTGAGCTCAGTGACACCCATGGGACCATAGGCGTGCAGCTTGGAGGTGGAAATGCCTATTTCCGCGCCAAGGCCGAGCTGGCCGCCGTCGTTGAAGCGGGTGGAGACGTTGACGCCCACCATGGAAGCGTCTGCCTCGCGCACAAAGCGGGTGGCGTTGGCGTAATCGTTGGTGACAATGATGTCCGTGTGGTTGGAATTGTATTTGGCTATGTGGGCCAGGGCCTCGTCCAGATCCTTTACTACACACACTGCCAGAACAAGGTCGTGGAACTCCATGCCGAGATCGTCGCTATGAAGTGCGCGTGCGTGCTCGCCAAGAAGGGGCAGGCTTGCTTCGTCTGCCCGAAATTCCACACCGGCGCAGCCGAGTTTTTCGGCCACCATGGGAAGGAAGTCCCTGGCCACCTTTTCGTGGACAAGCAGGCATTCCAAGGCATTGCATACGCCAGGACGCTGCACCTTGCCGTTGTAGACAATGTCCAGGGCCATATCGAGGTCTGCAGACTCGTCCACAAAGGCATGGCAGACGCCCTTGTAGTGCTTGAGCACAGGCATGGTGGCTGCTTCGGTCACAATGCGCACAAGACCCTCGCCGCCGCGGGGGATGATGACATCAATGTATTCATCGAGCTTGCACAGCTGAGGCACGATAGCGTGATCCGTGGACTGTACGAGCTGCACAGCATTTTCGGGAAGATTTGCGGAGGCAAGGGCTTCACGCAAGAGGGCTGCCAGAGCGCGGTTGGAGTTCAGAGCTTCGCTTCCGCCGCGCAGGATGACGGCATTGCCTGCCTTGAGGCAGAGAATGGCCGCGTCCACGGTGACATTGGGCCTGGCCTCGTAGATCATGCAGATGACGCCCAGGGGAATGCGCATTTTGCCCACCAGGATGCCGTTGGGTTGCTGCCACTGCCTTTCCATGGCGCCAATGGGATCGGGCATGTCCGCCACGTGCAGACATGCCTTGTGCATGTCCTGGATAATGGCCGGGGTTAGAGTGAGCCTGTCGAGCCTTGGCTTGTCCATGCCAATGCTTGTGGCCTCCTCTATGTCTTTTTTGTTCGCAGCAAGAATGTCCTTCTTGCGGTCGTTCAGAAGACGGGCCATGTTCTGCAAAAAGACGTACTTGGCTTTGGGACTTGCGCAGGCAAGCTTGCGGGAGGCCTCCTTTGCCAGGACGCCCATTTCTCTTGCTGTATTCATGACTCCCCCAAAATGCGAGGCGTTGAGAGTTTTTGTTTAGGGCTATGCCAAGCCTCTTGCCGCAGGAGCAAAATCCTTTCCCGGCATTTTCTCGGCAATCTCAGGCAGGTTGCCCTTTTCCGCAGGCTTTGTCCAGAGGGAGAACCCAAATTCCGGAAGTGTTCGCTATTTGTAAAAATAATCTGATATTCAAGACGGTTAGCAAATATTTTTCCGGGAGCTGGAAAAAGGGTGCAAGCGGGTCTACAATGAAACGGGCCCTGCGTGTGCGGGGCACCAATCCAAACGCCGCAACCTTGGCTGCAGGCAGGCTTTCTGCTTCAGGGGCAACAACGTGTTCAAATACCTGGTTTCATTTCTCGTCCATCTGATCCAGCCGGAAAGGACGCAAAGTCACAGGCGCGTCTGTGTCCGCTTCATGCTGGTTCTTGTTGCCGAAATTGTCATCTTTTCTCTCCTCTTTCACTGGCTGATGCTCTACGAGGGGAGGGAATACTCGTTTTTTACCGGGTTTTACTGGACCTTTACGGTTATGTCCACCCTGGGCTTTGGCGACATCACCTTTACTTCGGACCTGGGAAAAATCTTTTCCACTGTTGTTCTTGTTTCCGGCATCATCTTTTTCCTCATTCTCTTGCCCTTTACCTTTCTGCAGCACTTTTACATTCCCTGGATGGAGAAGCAGAAAAAGGAAATGGTGCCAAGATCGTTGCCGCAGACAACAACCGGACACGTCCTTATAGCCGGCACAAATCCCATAGCCCTGAACCTTGCCGAATCTCTTGCCCGCTACGACATGCAGGCTTTTCTCTTGTGCGGCGACATGCAGGTCGCCCTGCAGCTCATGGGCCGTGGCCTCAATGCTGTTCTTGGCGAATACGATGACAAGGAAACCTACCGCAGGCTGCAGGCCGACAGGGCAGCAGCCCTGGTAGTCATGGATTCGGACATACGTAGTGCGAACATTGTTTTTTCGGCCCACGAGGCAACGCCTGACCTCAACATAGTCGCTGGTGTGGAAAAGCTCGAGGCCAGGGACATACTGCGTATGGCAGGCTGTTCCCACTGCTTCCATTTCTACAGCCTTCTTGGCGAGGCTTTGGCAAGGCGCGTCATCCATCCGAGTCGCAGAGTGAGCATTCTCGGCCATTTCGGCCGCCTGGTCCTGGCCGAGGCCCCTGTCATGCGTACTCCCCTGGCAGGCAAGACCCTGTGGCAGAGCCGTATCCGCGAGGACGCTGGCGTGAGCGTCGTGGGCGTCTGGACCAGGGGTGTTTTCAGCCTGCCAAGGCCGGATACGATTTTTGGCAATTCCACGGTGCTCATGGTGGCAGGCACGGCCGAGGAAGTAAACGCCTTCAACCGCATGCTGAGCACGCCTGTCGAGGAAACCGCGGCCAAACAGCCCCCAACCATCATCATTGGCGGAGGCCGGGTCGGTGTAGCTGTGGCCAGAAGCCTTGCGCGGCGCGGCATCAACGCCATTATCGTAGACCGCAAGAAGGACATAGACTGCGGGGAAATTCCCGTTGTCTGCGGCGAAGCCTCGGATCTCTCCTTCATGGAGCGGGCAGGCATCAGGACCACTCCCTCCATCATTGTCACCACCCACGACGACGACGCCAACATATACCTGACCATCTACTGCAGGAGCCTGAGGCCGGATGCTCAGATCATCAGCCGGGCTTCCCTGGACAAGAATGTCAACGGCCTGCACCTTGCAGGAGCTGACCTTGTGCTCTCGCTGGCCTCACTCATCTCCGCCACTGTGATTAACCTGCTCTCGCCAAATCGCGTGCTCATGCTCAACGAGCGCCTTGCCGTTTTCCGCTCGAAAATTACGGACATTTTGGCTGGAAAGACGCTCAAGACCAGCGGCATACGCAACAACACGCACTGCTCTGTCCTTGCCGTACACTGCAGGGACGGCTCCTCCTGCATCAATCCTCCTGCGGACTTCGAGCTGAAAAGAGACGACGTCATCTATCTCATAGGCGATAACCAGGCCCAGCAGCTCTACAAGTCGTACTATGGCATTGTGATGCCGGACGAGCCCGCGAGCGCCCAATGGCAGGCTGGTATCCAGCTGGAGAAAAGGGAGCAGGCCTGAGCATGTGCGAAAGGTGCAAAAATCCCGCGACCATCCCCTTGGCGTGTATTGTGCTTTGCGCAAGATAGGGCTAGAAAATTCCCCTCATTAGTGCTGCACTTGCAAACCATGTCCGTACCCAGGGTCCGGACAAGTGGAGATTTTCGTATGGGGATGAACGACTACCTCAAAAAGATTCTGCTTAGTCGCGTCTATGACGTGGCCAGCGAAACACCTCTCGACAAGGCCGAAACCCTGTCAAAACGTCTGGGCAACACTGTTTTGCTGAAGCGCGAGGACACCCAGCCCGTCTTTTCCTTCAAGCTGCGCGGCGCCTACAACAAGATGGCGCAGCTCTCCAGTGATGAGCTCAAGCGTGGTGTCATTGCTGCCTCGGCCGGAAACCACGCCCAGGGCGTTGCCCTTTCCGCAAGGCACCTTGGCTGCGAGGCCACCATTGTCATGCCTGAAACAAGCCCTGCCATCAAGGTCCACGCAGTGGAACGCCTCGGCGGCAAGGTGGTCCTCTCTGGCGAATCCTTCAGTGACTGCGCCCAAAAGACCAGGGAGCTCATAGAGGAAACAGGAGCAGTCTTCATTCCTCCCTTTGACGACGAGGAAGTCATTGCCGGCCAGGGCACCATTGCCATGGAAATTTTGCGCCAGAATCCCGGCCCCCTGGACGCTGTCTTCGTGCCCATTGGTGGCGGCGGCCTGGCCGCTGGCGTCAGCGTCTACATCAAGCAGCTGCGCCCGGAGGTCAAGGTCATTGGCGTTGAGCCTGTGGACAGCGACGACATGCGTCGCTCCATTGCAGCCGGAAGGCCTGTGGAGATGCGCGAGGTGGGGCTTTTTGCGGACGGTGTCGCAGTGAAGCTGGTGGGCCAGAAGACCTTCGAGCTGTGCCGCGACTGCCTGGATGACATTGTTCTTGTGGACACGGACGCCATCTGTTCCGCCATCCAGGACATCTTCGAGGACACACGTGCAGTGGCAGAGCCTGCGGGAGCCTTGTCCCTGGCTGGCCTCAAGGCCTACGCGAAGGAGCACAACCTGCACGGGGCACGCCTTGTGGCCATAGTGAGTGGCGCAAACATGAATTTCGACCGCCTTGGCTACGTGACGGATCGCGCAGCCATCGGTTCGGCCAGCGAAGCCCTTATTGCCGTGGACATTCCCGAAAAGATAGGCTCCTTCAGGACCCTCATCCACTGCATTGGCAAGCGCAACATTACCGAAGTCTGTACCCGTTTCTCGGATCCTGTACGCGGACACGTGCTTCTCGGCCTTTCCCTTGGCAGCGCAGACGCCAAGGAGACAGTGCTGGATGATTTGAGAAAGGCCGGCTTCGGCATCATGGATTTGAGCAACAACGAGCTTGCGAAGCTGCACATACGCCACCTTGTGGGCGGCAATGCGCCCAACATCAAGAACGAAAAGCTCTACCGCTTTGTCTTCCCGGAACACCCTGGCGCGCTTTTGAACTTCATCGATGCCATGCACATGGACTTCAACATCACCCTCTTCCAGTACCGCTACCACGGCGCGGACTTTGGCCGCGTGCTGGTGGGCATAGATGTGCCGAAAGACAAGGAAGACAAGTTTGCAGCCTTCCTTGAGCGCGTGCACCTCATGGGCTACCCCTACGTCAACGAGACGGACAACGATGCCTACCGCATCTTCCTTGGCTGGCACGACGGCGAAAAGTAGAGCCTACATACATTGGACATGGAAAATCGGGCGGATCCTCAAAAGAGGAGCCGCCCGATTTTTCATTGTGTGGCAAAGCCCTTGGCTAGAAGCCTGCTACAGCCCGCAAGAGGATGAGCAGGACAGGCAAGAGAGCCAGGAGGAATTTGGTTCTGGTCGGTTTGGCAAAAAGGAAGGCCCAGCAGACAAGGGATCCTGCTGTCACGAGAAAGGGCCCGAAGCGGAGCAGGGCCGAGTAGCCGCCAAAGCCCATCTGGGCTGCAGAGGAAAAGGCCACAAAGCCTGCGTCCAGAAGCTGGAAGGTTGCGCCAGCCAGAGCAAAGGCCAGGGCCATGCGCAGTTCGGCCACTTCCTTGTCGCTCAAGGGGCGGATTTCCTCTGCCGTGCCGGGAATGACTTCCCTGGACTTCATCTCCCTTTCCCTGTTCCGTTCCGAGGCCGAGAGCCCTGGCAACCGCAAGAAGAGAGCCAGAACGGCAAGGCCGCCGGCAGGCATGAGGGCTGCGCACGACTCGCGCCAGGCGTTTTGCAAAAGGATGGAGATGGCTGCCTCCCTGGTCATCTGGTAGGGGAGGCCAAGGAAGGGCCAGTTGCGCAGGACAAGGGTGGCAAAGAAGCAGACGCAGGCCGCAAACGCGAACAGTCCTGCCCAGACTGCCCACTTGTCGATTTTTTTCGCAGAATCCTCATCCATGTCCACAAGGGCTGTCTGAAAGAAGGGACGTGCCACTCTGCGCGCGACAAGAAGAAGGAGAATGCCGCAGCTCCAGGCTGCAAAGCTTGTGATTGTGGAGCGCCAGGGAAGGGAAGTGAACTCGAAGGGGGAGGGGACAAGCTGCGGCATGGCTGCTGGCAGGGCACGTAAGGAGACGTAGCCGTGGCCAGCGATGTCAATGAGGCCGAAGATGGCAGTGACAAGGGCAATGGTTACAAAGAGCTCGCCGCACCCTGCCATGGCAGAGCGCAGGCGTCTGCGCCCGAGAAAGAGGCAGAGAGCAGCCATGAAGGGCAGAACTACCGCCGCCTCGGTTGCGACGGACAAAAGTGAGGCTGCAGCCTGCCAGACAGGCAGCCAGACTGGTGCTTGCATGAATATTCCTTGATGTGCACCCCTGGGGACAGGGGGGAGGGATTTTTGTTTGCGGGGTCTACTTTCTGCGCAGGCGCAGAAGGATTTTCTGACCCTGGGGGCTCTTGAGATAGTGGAAGAGCCTTGAAGCCGCAGGGTCGAAACGTTTTGTGTCCAGAATGGGGGCAAGGGCCTTTTCCCAATCTTCGGGGAAGGCTCCTTCCCTGGGATGCATGATGGTGCACACTTCCTCTGCTATGCCGAGGTAGCGCGCTGGTTTGGAAATTTCCTCGCCCTTCAGGTGGCGCGGAAAGCCCGACCCGTCCAGACGCTCGTACATGTCGGAAACGGTTTCCTGCACGGGCAGACCGGCAAAGTCAAGACCTGCCAGGGAGATGGCTACCCTGCGGCTTGTGTCCCCTGTGCCCAACAGAATCTGATTGCTCTTGCGCGTGGCATTGCCGAACAGGAAGAGCCTGCCTGCAAGGGAGAGGATCTGTGCTGTCTTTTTGCTTTTGTCGTTGTCCAGTTCGGCAACAATCTGGGCTATGTCCGCAACCAATGTGGCAATCTTGCCAGCGTGGGGATCCAGAATGCCGGCAATCTTGTGCAGTGCAGCGGCATTTTGCTCGACCATGAGTTCGCATCTCTCTCTCAGGGCAAGGCGGTTGCTCATGTCCCTGTAGACAAGGATGACGCCAGCAAGAAAGCCGTCCTCATCGATGTAGGGCGTTGCCAGCACCTGAAAGCTGCGCCACACGCCCTTCTCGCAGAGTCTTGTCTCGCCTTCCATGGCCCTGGGCGTTTCCCAGATGAGGGCTGTCCTTTGCGCAATATCCGCGGAGAGATCCTGGGGAAGATCGTTGGTGGTAAGATGGGCAAGGCTCCCCGTCTCCTCCCTGCCCGCAAGGTGTGCAAAGCTTGTGTTGGCAAGAAGGATGTTCCTGTCAAAGTCCGTGCACACCATGGCAAGGTTCATGCCACTGTCCACGGCCTGCAGGACCTGACCTTGCTGAAGCGTTCTTGCTGCCTCGCTCCTTGTTTTCTCTGTTATCTCCCGTTCGCGCTGCCTGAAGACAAAAAGCCAGAAGAGGAACAGGGCAAGGAGCAGGACTACGGCCTTAAGGCAGGTTGCCACAAGACCTGTCCTTTGGGCATTGGGGGCCGCAAGTTCCGCAGCCTGTTCCGGCAGGGCAGAGACAAGGAAGAGCTGAGTGGTCAAAAAGCGTTTTCCCACACTGTAGACAGAGCTTCCAAGCCCCGGGATGCGGTAGAGGCCGAAGGCTATGCCGCTTTCGGTGGCGGCAAGTTCTTTCAGGGTGACCTTTTGCGTGCCCGTGCGCGAGAGTGCCACAAGGCTTTCGTCTGGCTGCAGTTCAAGGACTGCGGTGCGCACGCTGCTTTTCTCGCTCAAGGCGGCCTGTACCCTGTCCATGGCGTCGCCAAGGTCAATGGTCACGACCAGGATGCCCACATTGTAGGTCAGCACATTACGCTTGTCCGTGAGCACCATGGGGACGGCTATGTCCACGCACAGCTTGTCCTCGCTCACGTAGGCGGGCAGCGAGAGGGCCGGGTTGGCGCTGCCCTGCATGCCAGGCACAATGGTCTTGGAAATATCGAGGAATCTGGCAGGAAAGGTGGTGGTACCAAGACAGGGCATGCCCTCCACGGAGAAGAGGTAGGCTGCCATGAAGTTGTAGCGGTCTGCCAGTTCGCGAAGCTGTGTGCGCATGGCATCTGCGTCCGCGGCAAAGGAGCGCAGCCTTTCCATTTCCTCTGCGCTGCGCCTTTGCGCGAGCAGGGCCAGCATGGATTTTTGTTCCTCGCTCCTGCCTGTGAGCGAAAAGAGCACGTCTCTGCCAAGTCCCATGCCGCTCACCCTGCTTGTGAAGGTCGAGAAGGTGCTGTTGTCCGCAAGGACACGCAGGGACTGGGCAAAATCCCTGACCCAGACCCTCTCCATGGTGTCCTGGCTCTTTTCGAGCTCGCCTATGACCCGGGTCAGGTAGAGGGTGCTTCCCCTGTTGCTGTCCTCCCAGAGAGAAACAAGACCCCAGAGCGCCAGAAGGCAGGCGAGGACAAATGATGCCGCAAGGAGAAGTCCGGATTTTCCCTTGAATGTGATCATATCTAGCGTTCCGTGAGGGCGTTTTGCTTGGCCTTGAGAATGGGCTTCATGAGATACTGCAGGATGGTTTTCTTGCCTGTGAGAATGTCCGCCTGCACGATCATGCCCGGAATGATGGGCAGGATCTCGTTGTTGTGCTCCAGATAGGTTCTGGAGGTCCGTATCTTGGCAAGGTAGTAGAACTCGCCCTGCTTGCCCTCGATGGTGTCGGCACTGATCTGTTCGAGCTTGCCCTCGAGGCCGCCGTAGATGGAAAAGTCGTAGGCAGTGACCTTGATCATGACATTCTGGCCTGGCCTCAAAAAGGCCACGTCCTGGGGGCGGACCCTGGCTTCCACAAGGAGGGTGTCGTCCAGGGGCACGATGTCCAGTATGGGCTCGCCGGGCTTGATAACACCGCCAATGGTGTTGATGTAGATCTGCTTCACTATGCCGCGCACAGGGGAGCGCACATCCGTTCTGGTCACGCGATCGCCGCCTGCGGCCAGGGTTTCCTGCAGGGTGGTGAGCTCCACGCGCCGCTTGTTGATTTCTTCGGTGATGGTGTTGCGGAACTCTGCCACGTGGGATTCGATGCGATGCCTGGCCTCGGCAGCTGCAGCCTGGGCCCTAGAAATGGAGGCGCCGAGCATATCGATCTGGCCCTGCAGTTCGACCACACGCGATTCCATGTTCAAAAACTCCAGCCGCGAGAAATTGTTCCTGCGCACGAGCTGTTCGGCAGCGTCGCGCTGCTGTTTGGCAAGACTCAGGCTTTGCTGAAGCTGCTCCCTGTGCGTTGTCTGCTCCTGGATCTCGCGGTCACGCTGGATGAGCTGGTTGTTCAAAACCTCTCTGTCCACTTCAAAGCGTTCCTTGCGCGATGTCCAAAGGCTCTTCTGGTCGCGCACAATCTGCTGGGCCTGCTGCATGATGGATGCATCGGGCCTTGTGCCAAAGTAGTCCGCAGCCCAGGCGTAGAGGTCCTGTGGGAAGACGGGCTCCTCCCCTTTGAGTTCAGCCTCAAGGCGTATGAGGGCAAAGACGTTGTCCATGCTGCGCTGCATGGCGTCCCTGTAGGAGGAGGCTGCCATTTCATTGTCTATCTGGGCAATGACATCGCCTTTTTGCACAGTGGAGCCGTCGCGAACAAGCATGGCGCGCAATATACCGCCCTCGAGGTTGGATATGGTCTGGGTGCTTTGCGAGCCTACCACGCTGCCTTCGGAATGGGTGACCTCGTCGATTTTGGAAAAACCAGCCCAGACAAGCAAAATGGCAAAGAAGACGATGGTGACAGTGGAGATAAAGCGCGCGCCGACCTTTGGCCTGCGGCTAAGGGCTGCGTCCACGTCACCCGCGTACTCTATGTCGTCCGGGGTCAGTCCCTGCAAGGGGGCGTCGAGGGCAGAGAAAAGCCCCTGTCCCTGCATGGTCGTGCTGCGCGCCCCCTGTCCCTGCTGGCGCTTTCCCTTCACAAGGTCGCCCACAAGGCTTGCCAGGGATCGATCCGGGGTCTGTTCGTTTTTGCTCTTGTGCACCAGGGAGAGGAGGAAGGAGAGAAAGCCCCGGACATTGGAAGATTCCGCGGCAATATCCTTTTTTTGAGGGGTACCTTGGCCTGGGGCAGAAGGCGCATTTAAGGGACGCCTTGTGGGAAGGTGCTGGGCATAGGCCTGGGCCCTGGCCTGTTCGAGGGAGAGCGGTGGCTGCGCAGGCGGGGCACTTTGGGCAGGGGTTGCAGGAAGAGGACCCTTTTCCATCCTCTCCGCAGCGGCAAAGATGTTGGCAACAGGCACGGCACTTCCGCCTTGTCCCAGGGGCTCTTCGGAGGGGCTTGCAGTCTGCTCCTTTTCGGTCAGCGAGGGGACGAGGAGTGCGCCTTCCTGTTCCCTTGGCGCAGCAAACCTGTCCTGGTTTGGGGCAGGGCTGATTCCTGCTTCCTCGTCCTTTTTGGGGGGCAGGACAAGGCTTGGCCTTTGCAGGCCCTGCCCCGCAAACTTGTTTAGTCTTGCAGCAGACGAGGCTCCGCGTATGCCCTGGTAGCGGGTGCCTCGCGCTTTGCTTGTCTGTTCACTCATGACTGACTATCCTGCGTATTTTCCCTGGAAGTTCCAGGCTTTGGCGTCACATTGGGCTGTGTGCGAAGGATTTTGGGCTGGAGCCGCGTTCCTGCCTGCCCGCTTCCCTGTGCAGGTCTTGTCGCTGTCTGGACTCTCGGTCCCTGCGCCGGCTTTTGCTCGTGCGCTTCGGGCTGCGTGCGCTGCGCAGCCTGGGGATGGAGCGCCCGGGAATTGGGAGTCTGGGCGTTGGACGTCTGGGGGGCAGTCTGGCCCTTGGGGTGGAAGAGCTCGCAGGCATCCCTCGGGCCGTCGTAGACAATGCGCCCTTCCTTCAGGATGATGAGACGATCCACAAGGCGCAGCATGCTCAGGCGATGGGTTATGAGGATGAGTGTCCGCCCCCTTGCTATCTGGGCCAGGCGCCTTTGCAAAAGGCGCTCGGAGTCCGTGTCCATGTTGCTCGTGGGCTCGTCCAGAATAAGCACTTCCGGATCGTGGACAAGGGCTCTTGCCAGGGCAACGGCCTGACGCTGACCTCCGGAGAGTTCCTTGCCCTGTTCGCCCACCTGGGCAGCAAATCCTGCAGGATTGTTGCGCAAGAAGTCCGTTACGCCTGCAATGCTTGCCGCGCGCAGGACAAGGTGATCGTTGATGGTGGGATCCCCAAGGGCTATATTGTCCCGTATGGTGCCGTAGAAGAGCACAACGTCCTGGGGAAGGACACCCACGCGGCTGCGTAGCTCGGAGGTGGCAAACTGGCGTATGTCCACACCGCCGAACTTTACTGCTCCCTCCTTGGGCTGGTAGAGACCTGTGAGCAGCCTTGAGAGGGTGCTCTTGCCTGAGCCCATGGTGCCTATGATGCCCACGTGCTCGCCGGGCTCTATGTGGAGGCTCACCTGATCGAGGGCAAGGCGCTGGGCCTTGGGGTAGGCAAAGCTCACCTTTTCCAGGGTCAGGGAGGGGCGCAGCATGCCGAAATCCAGGGGAGTCTTCTCGGCCTCGTTTTCCGAGGGCAGGGCCATGAGCAGATCCAGGGCCTTCAGGGCCACGTGGCTGTTCTGCACGCGGGTAAGCAGGGACGCCACCTGCATGAGGGGAGCCATGGTGCGGCCAAGGAGGATGTTTGCGCCAATGAGCGCACCCATGGTCATGAGCCCTTCCTCGATGCGGTACACGCCCCAGATGACCAGTATGACAGAGACGAACTGTGTTATGAGAAGCGAAGCGTTGACTGCCAGGTTGTTGAACTTGCGTGACTCGGAATTGGATTTGGCCGAGAGTCCCACAATGGCTTCCCACAGCCTTTGCATGCGGCTTTCCGCCTGGCTCGACTTGATGGTTTCAAGGCCGTTGACTATCTCCACAAGCAGCGCGTTTTTCTGCATGCTCTGCTTGTAGGAGGCCTCGGCGCTGCGGCGGGCAAGGCCCTGTATGGCTATGCCAAGGCCGACCAGTACAGGTATGGCGCAGATGGGCAAAAGGCACATGGGTCCTGCAATTATGCCTATGAAGATGATGAAGATGGCGAGGAAGGGCACATCAATGCATGCAAGAAGCGTCGAGGAACTGAAGAAGTCGCGCAGCTGCTCGAATTCGCGCAGGTTGTTGGCAAGGGCTCCAGTGGATTCCGGCTTGTTGTCCAGGCGCATGCTGAGCACCTTGTTCATGAGCGTGCTCGAAAGGACAACGTCTGCGTTTCTGCCAGCCACATCCACGAAATAGACGCGCATGGAACGCAGGGCAAAGTCGAAGATGTAGGCAATGAGCACGCCGGTGGCCAAAACCCAGAGTGTTTCCATGGCCGCGTTGGGCACCACACGGTCGTACACGTTCATGACAAAGAGCGGAGTGGCCACGGCAATGAGGTTCGTCACAATGCTTGCCAGGGCCACGTGGCGGTAGATGGGCGCGTAGTAGCGCAAAACGTCCCAGAACCAGCGCTTGCCCCTGGCAATGGTAAACGCGTTTGTGCGCTCGTCGGGCTTGCTTTCCACAGAGGCAAAGAGCGCATAGCCGCTGTACTCGCCCTTCAGGGCCTCAAGGGGAACGTTCTGGGCCGCATTGTCCGTTTCAGGAAAGATGACCTGGATGTGCTCGCCCTTCTTGCTTACAAGCACGCAGGCGCGATCGTTGCTCAAGAGCAGGATGCAGGGAAGAGTCAGGGCAGGAATGTCCTCGAGCCTTGGACGGTAGAGAATGCGACCTGCAAGGCCAGCCTTGCGGGCAACGCGCAGGCAGCCTTCCGGTGTCACATGGCTGCCGTTGAGGCCTGCCATGAGAAACTGTGGCGAGACAATGACGCCCTTGAGACGCAGGAGAATGGACATGCAGCGCAATATTCCAGGCATGAAGTCCACGTTGGAGGGCCTTAGGGGATCGGTCACAAACTGCTGTCCCTGTGCAGCTGTCCCTTCCTCCCTGTTTGCCCTGGCAAGGATGGCTGCCGCCTGCCCGTCAAGCCTTGGGCCCTGTTCCATATTTTCGGCAGACCCTTTTCTGTCTGCGCTGCCCTCAAGGCCGGAGTCCCGGGCACTATTTCTTGTTTTCCTGTCCTCGCTCATACTGCACCGCCACTTGTCCGTTATGCTCTGTCAGACCCTGGCCGCTGCCTTCAGGGCATGGGGCGCAGGGACGAAAAGAGAAATAAGTCCATTTGCCAGGGCCGTCAATTTGCAGGCCGGGAGCGGTACACAAGACCGGATTTCTGCACTAAAAAGGGGGCATTGCGCGTTTTGCGCAATGCCCCCCTTGAGACTTTTGTGTCAACTTTTGGACAGTCGACTAGTACTCTTCTTCACCTTCCCACTTGATGTAGCCGGGGTTCACGTCAACCATGCAGTTGACGATGAGTTCCACAAGGCCACCGTAGGCAAAGCTGTTCTTGGTGTAGAGGTCGTTCTCTTCCAGAATGTCGCGGATCTGGCCCTTGCAGTTGGAGCAGGGAGCGCAGATGTACTTCTTGGTCTCGGGTCCGAGGCATTCCTTGAAGGCTTCGCTGATCTGCCAGAACTTCTTGCGGCCGGAGATGTTGGTACGCCAGACGTTGGTGTTGTTGCGGGTGATGATGGCAAAGCCGGAACCGCCGCCGCAGCAGTAGTTGTGCACGCCGTTGCAGGGCATTTCCCTGAACTGGGGAGCGATGACGCGCAGGATTTCGCGCTGGGGCTCCACAACACCCATGAGGCGCACAACGTTGCAGGGATCGTGCAGGGTGACGGGGAAGTTGTTGCGCGAGGGATCGAGCTTCAGCCTGCCCTGCTTGATGATGTCGCGCAGGGTCACGTAGCAGGTTTCTCTCGGCACCTGCATGTCGTAGGGAACGACGCGGTCGGCAATGACAGTCAGGGCCTTGGTGGCATGGCCGCATTCGCCGATGACGATCTTCTTGACACCGAGTTCCCTTGCTGCCTCCATGTGCTGGATGGCGATGCGGGCGGTCTGGGCGTCGTCGTAGAAGACGCCGTAGTTCACGCCGTCGTAGCCCAGTGTGCGGCTGGACATGGTCCAGCTCAGGCCTGCGGCATTGAAGATCAGGGAGAAGGCTGCCACGTTTTCGGGCCAAGCCATGATTTCGCCGGCATTGTGGATGAGCATGATGTCCGCACCCTTCTTGTCGAAGGGGGTCTCGATGCCAACGCCCGTGATTTCGGAGTAATCCTCGTCGATGAACTCAACGTTGTCTCTCACGATTTCGGGGGTCATGCCGGTAGAGGAGCCCTTCTGCATCTGCAGTTCGGTGCCCTTGGTGTGCAGTTCCTGGGGGCTGATGCCCAGTTCCTGGCTGAAGATCTTGCGTATTTCGCGGGCAATGAGGCCGTTGTCAACGCCGATGGGGCAGACCTGGGCGCAGCGACGGCAGAGGTTGCAGCGATAGGCCAGTTCGCCCAGACGCACCACGGTCTTCCAGTTCAGGGGCATGTCGCCGTAACGCAGTTTGGCGAGAGGCTCCTTCTTGATGTACTGGTGGTAGATGCGGCGGAAGATTTCCGAGCGGAAGTTGGGGCGGTACATGGTGTGACCGCCGCTCATCTCGTACAGATGGCAGGCCTCGGAACAGGAGTTGCACTGGGCGCAGGTGTCCATGCTGGCTTCGAGCATGTTCACGAAGGTCCAGTTGTTCTCCGTGGAGAAAAGCTTGCGCATGCCGGAAAGGAACTTGTCGACCAGTTCCTGTTCCTCGAGGGCGTTCTTCGGACGGGGGATGTTGAGAACGGAAACGCCGTCCAGAAGATCGCAGGCGTAGTCTTCCTTCATCTTGTCGGAGAAGGGCTTGCAGGGAAGCTTTTCTATATCAAGGGGAAGATCCGGAATGTCATTGAGATCATATTCAATGAGCTGGCCTTCCTTGGTGGATATATCGGTCAGTTTCAGATTGGATGTCATATGTGGTAAACCTCGTTACGCGTCTTTTTTCTGTTCCTGAGCAGGGTATCCGGAAGTGGCCACGTCGACCCAGGTCTTGTCCTCGCCCTTGGGATTCATGTGGGGAGCAGCCCAGGTGACCTTGTACTTCAGAGCGGCGTTGATGAGATCCTGACGCTTCTTGCTCATGCTGGTAGCCACGTCTTCCCAGCGGATGTCGTGGTAGAGGAAGTACTTGAGCAGAATGTGGCTCATGAAGGTGATGGGGATCCACAGCATCAGGAAGAAGCCAATGACCATGTGCAGGACAAAGCCACCGCTGCCGAGAGATTCAAAGTTGAAGGTCAGGGCATTGTAGACGAAGTCGCTGGCAAGTTCCGCGAAACAGGGATTGGTCACCCAGGTGATGAAGCCGGTCAGGCCAAAGAAGGCGAACAGGCCCAGGTCGAAAAAGTGTTCGGGGGTGGAGAAGGTGCGCAGTCCGGGGTCACCGACACGACGCATGATAAGGCCAACACCGCCACCAATGAGGCACAGGCAGCCAACGAAGGAGATGATATCGATGAGGCCGTAGATGAGCCAGATCAGGGTGCTGGTCTCGTGATCAAGGCCAAACATGCGCAGGATGGCGGTGAAGATCAGGATGATGGCTCCGCCCATGAGCATGTAGAGGCCAAGGTGGAAGGGATAGGTGCGGTACCACAGGGGACGATTGTGCTTGAAGGTGGCTTCGAGGAAGAGAACTTCCATCAGAAGAGCGCCGAGATCGCCCAGATGGTTGGGCTTGTGCTCATGCTTCCACCAGTCGGTATCCTCCATGTAGCTGCCACCGTGTTTGGCCTTGGCACCTTCATGCGGAATGGGGTAGAGTTCCCAGCGAGCATGCATCGGCGTTTTTTTCATATAGTTTCTGATTTTGAGAAACGATGTGATTGCACAGCCGATGAGTGCGAGGTACCCCAGCAAGTAAAAGAGTGTAATCATGCGTCTACTCCGGTTTGGGCATAAGCCCGTGAATTATGTTCGCGCAAGGTCTGCGATTCGCACGATGCGGAATTGAAGCCTGCTGTCTTTTCCCTCAGGCACATGGAAGACAGCTTTGTGCCGCGACCACGACCAGGGCTGAATATTGCTGTAAGAGCCTGTTTTGCCGCATCAAATCGCAAAAACGAAAGTTTGCGGCTTTGCATCGGGCCAAATTGGCTGACCAATACCTTAAACAATTTTGAGAAAAAAGCAAAGAAACGTTTTTTTCGGAAGGGGTACAAACACCCTTTTTTCATGCCCTGCTATATAGTGCTTTTGTTGTAAAAACATTGAAATTTCAATGTCTTGAAAGGAGATTTTGCAGGGAAGGCCCTTGTTTTTTGCAAAAGGGGACCAACAAGGCCTGCTCACAATTTTGTCAGGGCAAAAAAAGGGTATGAAAATGGGACCGCCTCTCCCAGGGGGGAAGGCGGTCCCTGAATACGGCTACCGAACCTTGGGACTAGCCCTGGTACAGGGGTTCTTCAAGGGTATCGAGGAACTTGTTGGGCTTTTCCTTCTGCTCGGGCACGGAAATTTCCGCGTTGATGTACTGGCGAAGGCCAGTGCCTGCGGGGATGAGACGGCCCACAATGACGTTTTCCTTGAGGCCGGCCAGGTGGTCCACCTTGCCCTTGAGGGCTGCTTCCGTGAGCACCTTGGTGGTTTCCTGGAAGGAAGCCGCGGAGATGAAGGAGGAGGTGGTCAGCGATGCCTGGGTGATGCCGAGCACCATGGGCTCTGCCGTGGCAGGCTTGCGGCCCTCGGCAATGGCCTTCTTGTTGATGGCCCTGAATTCGCCCTTGTCCACCTGTTCGCCTTCCAGAAGGCTGGTGCCGCCGGAGTCGATGACGCTGACCTTGCGCAGCATCTGGCGCACGATGGTCTCGAAGTGCTTGTCGTCGATGGCAACGCCCTGGAAGCGGTAGATATCCTGGATCTCGTTCACAAGGTAGCTTGCCAGATACTTTTCGCCCTTGGTGCGCAGGATGTCGTGCAGTTCGGGGCTGCCCTCTGTGAGGGTTTCACCTGCCTCCACGAAGTCGCCGTCGGCAGCAGTGATGTGCTTGCCGCGCGGTACCAGGTATTCCTTGGCCTCGCCGATGTCGGGCGTGACAATGAGCCTGCGCTTGCCCTTGCTGTCGCCACCGTAGGTGACGGTTCCGGAAATTTCCGAAACAACAGCCATGTCCTTGGGCTTGCGCACTTCGAAGAGTTCTGCAACGCGCGGAAGACCACCCACGATATCCTTGGTCTTGGAAGTTTCGCGGGGACGGCGGGCAATGGTCTGACCCTGCTTGACCTCGTCACCGTTCTTGACCATGACGATGGCGCCTGCGGGCAGGGAGTAGGTCGCCTCGGTCTCGGTGGTGCCGTGGCGGCGCATCTTCTTGGCGCCCGTGACAGGATCCACGATGCTGATGGAGGGCTTGTAGGCCGTGGTGCGGAATTCCATGACCGTGAGGGCAATGTTGTTGTTGGTCTCGTCGACCTTTTCCTGCACGGTCTTGCCCTCGATGAGGTCGTTGAACTGGACGATACCGTCTTCCTCGACGATGAAGGGCTCGTAGAAGGGTTCCCACATGGCCATCACATCGCCCTTGTTCACTTCCTGGCCATCCCTGACCAGAATGCGGGCACCGGAGGGGATGTTGTCCTTCTGGGTCTCGCGGCCGCTGGCGTCCACGATGACAAACTGACCGCTCTTGCCGATGTTGACCAGCTCGCCTTCGGGGTTTTGCACTGCGTGCAGATGCACCAGCTTGACCTGACCGGAGCCCATGGCCTCGATCTTGCTGCGTTCGATGGTGGAGGATGCCGTACCACCGATGTGGAAGGTACGCATGGTCAGCTGGGTACCGGGTTCGCCAATGGACTGGGCTGCGATAATGCCCACTGCTTCGCCTATGTTCACCATGTGACCACGGGCAAGGTCGCGTCCGTAGCAGCGGGCGCAGATGCCGTGCTCAGCAGCGCAGGTGAGAGGCGATCTCACGGTGATGGAGGTCACGCCGTGCTCGTCGAGAATCTTGGCCTCGGCGTCCTTGATCTCGGTGTTCTCCTTGAGCAGGAGCTCCTGGGTCTGGGGATCGCGCACAGGGTAGAGGAGCACGCGGCCAATGGCGCGCTGGGACACACGGGTGCGGACCTCGCCGCCTTCCATGATGTCCGTGAGCTCGATACCGTCAACAGTGTTGCAATCCTCCATGGAGATGACCACATCCTGCACGACGTCAACCAGACGCCTGGTAAGGTAACCGGAGTTTGCGGTCTTCAGAGCGGTATCTGCCAGACCCTTGCGTGCGCCGTGGGTGGAGGTGAAGTACTGCAGCACCGAGAGACCCTCACGGAAGGATGCCGTGATGGGGGTTTCGATGATTTCGCCGTTAGGCTTGGCCATAAGGCCGCGCATGCCTGCGAGCTGACGCATCTGGTCCTGGTTGCCTCGGGCACCGGAGTTGGACATCATGTAGATCGGGTTGAAGCTCACGTCCTCCACGGTCTCGCCCGTGAGGGGATTCGTGCGCAATTCGTGGCTGATCTCCTTGTTCATCTCCTGGCTGACGCTCTGGGTAGCCTGGGTCCAGACGTCGACGACCTTGTTGTACTTTTCGGTCTTGGTGATGATACCGTCGCGGTACTGGCCCTCGATGTCGTCCACCTCTGCCTGGCTCTTGGCAAGGATCTCTTCCTTCCTGTGGGGAACAAGCATGTCCTTCAAGCCGATGGAGATGCCGGAACGGGTCGCGTACTCGTAGCCCATGTTCTTGATCTTGTCGCAGAGCAGAACAGTGGCCTTTGTGCCGCAGGTCTTGTAGGTGGCGTCCACCAGTTTGGCGATGTTCTTCTTGGTGAGCACAAGGTTCACGTGGGAGAAGTCCATGCCCTCGGGCAGGATGTTGCCAACCAGCACACGGCCGGGGGTAGTTTCGACGAGCTTGCCGTTGATGCGCACCTTGATGATGGCCTGCAGGCTCACGATACCCTGATCGTAGGCGGACTCGACTTCCCATGTGTCACAGAAGACCATGCCTTCGCCTGGCTCGAAGCGCTTGGCACTGGTCATGTAGTACAGGCCAAGGACCATGTCCTGCGAGGGGACAATGATGGGGCCGCCGTTTGCGGGCGAAAGAATGTTGTTGGTGCTCATCATGAGCACGCGGCACTCGATCTGCGCTTCCACGGACAGGGGAATGTGCACTGCCATCTGGTCGCCGTCGAAGTCTGCGTTGTAGGCTGTGCAGACCAGAGGATGCAGACGGATGGCCTTGCCTTCCACAAGCAGGGGCTCGAAGGACTGGATGCCGAGCCTGTGCAGCGTAGGTGCGCGGTTGAGCATGACAGGGTATTCCTTGACCACATCGGCCAGGATATCCCAGACCACCACTTCCTCTCGCTCGACCATCTTCTTGGCGCTCTTGATGGTGGAGGCCAGGCCCCTTTTCTCGAGTTCGGAGTAGATAAAGGGCTTGAACAGTTCGAGAGCCATCTTCTTGGGCAGACCGCACTGATGCAGTTTGAGGTACGGGCCCACGCAGATGACGGAACGGCCGGAGTAGTCCACGCGCTTGCCAAGCAGGTTTTGACGGAAACGGCCCTGCTTGCCCTTGATCATGTCGGACAGGGACTTGAGTGCCCTGCCGTTGGTGCCGGTGATGGCGCGGCCGCGGCGACCGTTGTCGAAGAGGGCGTCGACCGCTTCCTGGAGCATGCGCTTTTCGTTGCGGATGATGATTTCCGGAGCGCCGAGTTCCATGAGCCTTTTCAGGCGGTTGTTGCGGTTGATGACGCGGCGGTAGAGGTCGTTCAGATCCGAGGTGGCGAAACGGCCGCCATCCAGGGGAACGAGGGGACGCAGTTCCGGGGGAATGACAGGAATGACTTCCATGATCATCCACTCGGGCCTGTTGTTGGATTCGATGAAGGCCTCGACTATCTTGAGGCGCTTTGTGATCTTCTTCTTCTTGGTCTGGCTCTTGGTCTCGTCGCCCTCCTTATGGAGTTCGGCGCGCAGAGTCGGGAGATCGATCTCTTCGAGCAGGGAACGGATGGCCTCTGCGCCCATGCCGACCTTGATGCAATCCTCGCTGCCGTAGTGCTCAATGATCTGCAGATACTGATCCTCGGAAATGACCTGCTGTTTGGTCAGGGTGGTCTGACCTGGATCGAGCACGATGTAGCTGTCGAAGTAGAGGACCTTTTCAAGGTCGTTCATGGTCATGTCGAGCAGCGTGCCGATCTTGGAAGGCAGGGTCTTCAAAAACCAGATATGGGCAACGGGGGCAGCAAGTTCGATGTGGCCCATGCGCTCGCGGCGCACCTTGGCGGCAATGACTTCAACGCCGCACTTTTCGCAGACAATGCCGCGGTGCTTCATGCGCTTGTACTTGCCGCAGTTGCACTCGAAGTCCTTCACAGGGCCGAAGATGCGGGCGCAGAACAGGCCGTCACGCTCGGGCTTGAAGGTCCTGTAGTTGATGGTCTCGGGTTTCTTTACTTCGCCGTAGGACCATTCGCGTATGGCTTCCGGAGAGGCTATGGAAATCTGTATGGCCTTCAGGTTGCGCACATTGGTGGCATTGCCCGAAGTTCCACGGTTGGAATAGAGATCATCCATGCTCATATGCTGTATGTTCCTTGCTTTGATACGGGCTGACCGTATAAGCGTTTAGTTGCATGAAGGTCTGAACCAAAAGCATTGTTCCTCAAAAAAGCCTGCCTGAGGCTTGCATGTGCCCCGGGATATGAATCCCGGGGCAGGCGGAACTATCTTTCGTTGAAGGGCACAAGACCAAGCGGACGCTGCCGCTTCTTGCTTTCTTCCTGATGCAGGGTCACGTTGAGGCCAAGGCTCATGAGTTCCTTGACCAGAACGTTGAAGGATTCGGGCAGTCCTGCTTCGAGGAAGTTGTCGCCCTTGACTATCTTCTCGTACATCTTCACGCGTCCGGTCACGTCGTCCGACTTGATGGTCAGGAATTCCTGCAGGAGATAGGAGGCGCCGTAGGCTTCCAGACCCCAGACTTCCATTTCACCAAGGCGCTGGCCACCGAACTGTGCCTTGCCGCCCAGAGGCTGCTGAGTCACGAGGGAGTATGGACCAGTGGAGCGGGCGTGGATCTTTTCGTCGACAAGGTGGTGGAGTTTGAGCATGTACATGACACCCACCGTAACCTTGTTCTTGAAGGCTTCGCCAGTGCGGCCGTCGTAGAGAACGGTCTTGCCGTCGTTGTTGAGGCCCGCACGATCCATCCAGCCCCAGATCTCTTCTTCGGTTGCGCCGTCGAAGACAGGTGTCCTGGTGGTGATGCCCTTTCTCAGCTTGCGCACGGACGCAGCGAATTCCTCGTCGTCCATGCTGTCCACAAGCTTGCTTATTTCCGGAGAATTGAAAGCGCTCTTCACATCGTCGCGAACAACCTGCATGGCAGTGCCGCTTTCCACAAGCTTGGCGAGCTGGCGGCCCAGTTCCTTGGCACCCCAGCCGAGGTGGGTTTCCATGATCTGGCCGATGTTCATGCGCGAAGGCACGCCCAGGGGGTTGAGCACAATGTCAACCGGACGTCCATCGGCAAAGAAGGGCATGTCCTCCTCGGGGAGAATCATGGATACGACACCCTTGTTGCCGTGACGGCCTGCCATCTTGTCGCCCACGGAGATCTTGCGCTTGATGGCGATGTAGACCTTGACCATACGGATGACGCCAGGGGGCAGATCGTCTCCTTCCTGCACCTTCTCGCGCTTTTGCTCGTAGATGGCGTGCACGTAGGCAATCTGGCGCTGGTGTTCCTCAAGGATCTGGAGAACCTGATCGTTCACCTCGCGGCTCTTGAACAGGCCTGCCAGCCTGTCTACGGGCATGAGGTCAAGCTGTTCCCTGGTCAGGGCTGCATTGGCATTCACAAGAACGCTGCCCTTCTTGCCACCCATGACGGTCTGGGCAACCTGCTTGCCGACAACGATGGGAGCAAGGCGCTCGCGGGTCTGGGTCACGAGAACGCGGGTGTGATCGATTTCCTTCTGATCAATGCGCTTGATCTCGTATTCCTCGATGGCCTTGGTGCGCTCGTCCTTCTCGCCGGATCTGCGGTTGAAGACCTTGACGTCGATGACGGTGCCCTCGATTCCCGGAGGAACCTTGAGGGAGGAGTTCTTCACATCCCTGGCCTTTTCGCCGAATATGGCGCGCAAGAGCTTTTCTTCCGGGGTGAGCTGGGTTTCGCCCTTGGGGGTGATCTTGCCCACAAGGATGTCCTCGGTCTTCACGGAAGCGCCGATGCGGATGATGCCGCTGTCGTCAAGGTTGCGCAGCATTTCCTCGCCGACATTGGGAATGTCGCGGGTGATTTCTTCTGGTCCGAGCTTGGTATCGCGTGCCACCACCTCGAATTCGTCGATGTGGATGGAGGTGAAGGTGTCTTCCTTCAGGGCCTTCTCGGAGATGAGGATGGCGTCTTCGTAGTTGTAGCCGCACCAGGGCATGAAGGCCACGGTGAGGTTCTTGCCAAGGGCAAGGGTGCCGTCCTCGATGCCCGGACCATCGGCCAGGACATCACCCTTGTGCACGCGCTGGCCGGGCATGCAGGTAGCCTTCTGGCCAAAGCAGGTGTTCTGGTTGGACTTGTGAAATTTCTGCAGATCGTAGGCAACAACCCTGCTCTTGTGGTGGAAGATGCTGCCACCGTCCTCCACTTCCTCGTCGTAGTGAACAATGATGCGCTCGGCATCTGCATAGCGCACGACACCGTCGGCCTTGGCAAGGATGCAGGCGCCGGAGTCCCTGGCAACAGTCACTTCCATGCCGGTACCCACGATGGGGTGTTCGCTGCGCAGAAGTGGCACTGCCTGACGCTGCATGTTCGAACCCATGAGGGCGCGGTTTGCGTCGTCGTGTTCGAGGAAGGGAATGAGGGCTGCGGAGATGGAGACCATCTGGCCGGGAGCCACGTCCATGAGGGTCACGTCTTCCCTGGGTGCGACCATCACTTCGCCGCGGGCGCGGACAGTGAGGAATTCATCGAGAAGACGTCCTGCCTCGTCCACGCGGGCATTGGCCTGGGCCACGACCTGGGCGCCTGTTTCACGGGTGGCGTCGAAGCTGATGATCTCGTCGGTCTTGCAGCAGTCGCGCACCACTGTGTAGGGCGTTTCGATGAAACCGAAATCGTTGACCCTGGCGTAGGTGGTCAGGGAGACGATAAGGCCGATGTTCGGGCCTTCGGGGGTTTCGATGGGGCAGATGCGGCCGTAGTGCGAAGTGTGCACGTCGCGCACTTCAAAACCTGCGCGCTCGCGGGTCAGACCGCCGGGGCCAAGGGCCGAGAGACGGCGCTTGTGGGTCACTTCCGAAAGGGCGTTGGTCTGGTCCATGAACTGGGAGAGCTGGCTTGTGCCAAAGAACTCCTTCAGGACTGCGGCCACGGGCTTCGGGTTGATAAGGTCGTGGGGCATGAGGGTGGAGACTTCCTGGCCGCTCATGCGCTCCTTGATGGCGCGCTCCATGCGCACAAGGCCAATGCGGTACTGGTTTTCCACCAGCTCGCCCACAAGGCGCACGCGACGGTTGCCCAGATGGTCGATATCGTCCGGCGGGCCGTTGCTGTCCTTGAGCTTGCACAGCTCGAAGATGGCACGCAGGATATCGTTGTCCGTCAGGGTGCGGCTGGCAACCATGTGGCCGTGACCATCGTCCACCAGGGTCTCTTCATCCTTGAAGCCAAGGCGCTGGTTCAGCTTGTAGCGGCCCACGGGAGAGAGGTCGTAGTAGTCGAGGTTGCGGAAGATGTTGGCAAAGTAGGAGGCCGCAATCTCGGGAGTGGGCGGAGAGGACGGACGCAGGCGGCGGTAGATTTCCTCCTGGGCCTTGACCATATCAGTGGTCTTGTCCATCACCAGGGTGTCGCGGATGCTCGAAGAGACATTGGGGCCCTTGGTGTGGAGAAGGCTGATGCTCTTTACGCCAGCCTCGCGCAGGGTCTTGAGCAGGGCGGGAGTGACCTCGTCCGCAGCCTGGGCCAGAACTTCACCTGTGTTGGGATCCACAATGTCGTCGCCAAAGAAGGTGCCCTCGATGTTTTCGGGGTTGATTTCGATGGCGGAAATGCCGCTGTTGCAGATGTTGCGCCAGGCACGCTTCGTGATGTTCTTGCCTGCCTCGCACAGGATCTTGCCTTCCGGATCGTAGATGTTGGAGTAGGCGGGTTCCTTGCGGTAGAACTTGTCCACATACTCGGGCTTCACTGCCCAGAAGAGGGCGTCGGGCATGTAGGCCTGGCGGCCGCGCAGATCTTCCGGCACTTCGAGATAGTAGGTCTCGCGATCCTCTCTCGGGTAGAAGTAGTCAAGGATGTCCTGCTTGGACATGCCCATGGCCTTGAAGAGGATGGTGGCAGGCATCTTGCGGCGACGGTCGATGCGGACATAGAGGATGTCCTTGTGATCGAAGTCGAAGTCGAGCCAGGATCCGCGCATGGGAATGATGCGGCAGGAGTAGAGAACCTTGCGGGAGGCGTGGGTCTTGCCGCTGTCGTGTTCGAAGATGATGCCGGGCGAGCGCTGCAGCTGGTTCACGATGACGCGCTCGGTACCGTTGACGATGAAGGTACCCTTGTCGGTCATGAGGGGCAGGGTGCCAAAGTAGATATCCTGCTCCTTGATGTCGCGCAGGGTACGCTCGCCTTCCTCGCTCACGTCATAGGTCACAAGGCGCACCTTGATGCGCAAGGGTGCCTCGTAGGTCAGGCCCTTGGAAATGCATTCGGCCTGGTCGTACTTGGGCTCCTGAATTTCGTAGCTCTCGAATTCGAGTCTGGCCGTCTTGTTGAAATCCTGGATGGGGAAGACTGTGTGGAAGACACCTTCCAGACCCACTTCAGGGTCGCGTTGCTCGGCCGAAACGCCTTCCTGGAGGAATTTGCTGTACGAGTCTATCTGAAGATTGAGCAGGTGGGGTATGGGAGCGGAGACCTTGATCTTACCAAACTGCTTGATGAGTTGTCCCATGCGATGATCCTCTGGTTTGTGCTACCTTGGGAGACAAGGCTGCCTTGATCAGTGAGGCAATACAGGCAAGAAGAAAAAAAGCGCAAAACAAGCCTAGCCTTGTCCCCTCGATTTTTTTTCGGGAGAATAAGGCTGGCCTGGAGTCGGTACTCTAGAAAATGCCGGACATGTGAAAGGAAAGTGTCAATTCCTGGGTATGACCTCTGGTCGGGATACGGGATCCCGTGCTGAGGATAGGGATATGCCGTGCAAAAGTTGGATTGAAACCCATATACCCAAATGTCCAAAATGGCAAGAACAAATTTGCACAAAAAAAGAGGGACAACCAGATGGTTGCCCCTCGAAAAAATTCGGTCCTTGAACCTACTTCACTTCGACGGTAGCACCGGCGTCGGCCAGCTGCTTGCGGGCGTTCTCGGCGTCGTCCTTGGACACGGCTTCCTTGATGGTGGAAGGCAGGTTGTCGACCTTGTCCTTGGCTTCCTTGAGGCCGAGGCTGGTCAGGGCGCGCACAACCTTGATGACGGCGATCTTGTTGGCACCGCAGTCCTTCAGGATAACGTCGAATTCGGTCTTCTCTTCAGCTGCAGGAGCGGCTTCTGCGGGAGCAGCAGCGGCAACGGCAACGGCGGGAGCAGCAGCGGACACGCCGAACTTCTCTTCGAGCTCCTTGATCAGGGCAGAGAGTTCGAGCACGGACATGTTGGAAATAAATTCAATGACTTCTTCTTTGGTAACGGCCATGGTGATGTCTCCTTCGTGGAAATCGCAGGCTTTGTTTGCAGGTTGACTAGGCAGCTTCGCCGCTCTTCTTCTCCTCGATGGCCTTCAGGGCATAGAGGAGACCGCGCACAACGTTGGCGCAGAGGCTGACGAAGTTGGTGGGTACGGCGTTCATGGTGGCAAGCAGCTGAGCCAGGAGCTGTTCGCGAGAAGGCAGCTTGGCGAGTGCTTCCACATCGTCAGCCGTCATGAGCTTGCCGTCGAGGCTGCCACCACGGATGACGAGGGTCTTGCTGTTCTTAGCAAGCTTGCTGAGCGCCTTGGCCACCGCCACTGGGTCGTCGAAACCAAGGGCAACAGCGGTGTTGTCGTGGAACTGGTCCTTGACAACGTCGTGTTTTCCGTCAGTGAAGGCGATGCGACCGAGAGTGTTTTTCACGACGTGATATTCGCCGCCTGCATTGCGCAGTTCCACTCTCACATTTGTCGACTCCTCCACTGTCATACCCTTGAATTCGGTCATGACAGCGATGGAAGCAGCATCAGCTCTTTCCTTGATGCCGTTGATAATCGCTGCTTTTTCAGACCTATTCACGTGATTCACCTCACGTTTTGAGAGGGGTGCCAGGGGGAAGTCGAGCCAAAGTCTAGGCAGGGTTTACGGAAATACTTCCTACCGGCCATCTTCGACCCGATTTCCTTGTTCCATAACCAGGCAGGAATACTCCTGCCGTACCAGAAGACGGTGCCTTAGGCAGCGCCTTCGAGAAATTTCTTGACCTGGGACATGTCTACCTTGAAGCCGGGGCCCATGGTCGTGGACACAGACATGGACACAAGGTAGTTGCCCTTGGCAGCAGAGGGCTTGAGACGCACAACGGTCTCGAGCAGGGCCTTCAGGTTGCCGAGGATCTTCTCTGCACCGAAGCTGACCTTGCCGAGAGGAGCGTGCAGCACGCCGGCCTTGTCAACGCGGAAGTCCACGCGACCGGCCTTCAGTTCGGAAACGGCCTTGGCAACGTCAAAGGTAACGGTGCCGGTCTTGGCATTGGGCATGAGGCCACGGGGGCCAAGCTGACGGCCAACGCGGCCGACCAGGGCCATGACGTCGGGGGTAGCCACTGCTGCGTCAAAGTCGAGGAAGCCCTCGTCCTTGATCCTGTTGACCAGATCCTCTGCACCGACCACGTCTGCACCGGCTTCGCGGGCCTCGGTCTGCTTTTCGCCCTTGCAGAACACGGCCACGCGCACGGTTTTGCCAAGCCCATTGGGCAGGGTCACGGCGCCACGGACCATCTGGTCGGAGTACTTGGGATCGACGCCGAGACAGATGGCGACGTCTACTGTTTCGTCAAACTTAGCGAAGGATGCGGCAAGGGATTTGGAGACTGCATCCTGCACCGAGAAGCGATCCTCGGGGCGGATGTCCTTGCGGGCATTGTTCAGATTTTTGCCGTGCTTGGGCATTGCTGTTTCCCTTTATGTATCTCCTGCCCTGGACAAATGCTTGTTCAAGGGCAGTGCAACTGATAACAGGTCCCTTTTGGGGGACTACTTCACATCAACACCCATGCTGCGGGCAGTGCCCTCGATGCATTTCATGGCAGCTTCAAGGGAAGCAGCATTGAGATCGGGCATCTTCAGCTTGGCGATTTCTTCCACCTGGGCCAGGGTAAGCACGCCAACCTTGTTGCGGTTCGGCACGCCGGAGGCCTTCTCGAGCTTGAGTGCCTTCATGATGAGCACGGAGGCAGGCGGAGTCTTTGTGATGAAGGTAAAAGAACGGTCTGCATACACGGTGATGATCACAGGGATGATCATGCCCTTCTGATCCTGGGTGCGGGCATTGAACTCCTTGCAGAAGCCCATGATGTTCAAACCGTGCTGACCCAAAGCCGGACCCACTGGCGGAGAGGGGTTGGCCGCTCCGGCGGGGATTTGCAGCTTGACTTTGGCAACAACTTTCTTGGCCATTTGAGAGTATCCTTGGATATTGTCTGTACGAACTTGGAATAGTGAACGCGGCTTTCGCTAGCCCTTGGAGACCTGAACGAAGTCGAGTTCCACCGGGGTCTGGCGGCCAAAAATGGACACGGAAACGCGCAGTTTGCCCTTGTCGTAGTTCACATCGTCCACAATGCCGTTGAAACCGGAGAAGGGGCCGTCCATGATGCGAACTTCCTCGCCGCGATCAAAGCTGAACTTGGGCCTTGGATCGTCCTGGCGGGTTTCGACTATGGACAGGATGCGCTCGGCTTCCTCTTCCTTCATGGGGGCAGGTCTTGTCTTGCCTCCAAGGAATCCGGTCACCTTGGAAATGTTCTGCACAAGGTTCCAGGAATGTTCGGTCATGATCATGTGAATCATGACGTAGCCCGGATACAGCTTGCGTGTCGTTGTTCTCTTTGAACCTGTCTTGGAAAGTTCTATGACGCGTTCGGTGGGAACAACGCAGTCCAGTATCTGGCCGTGGTCCTGTCCAGTCCTCATGTATTCTTTGACCGTCTTTTCGACGCGCTGCTCAAATCCTGAGTAGGTATGGACAAGATACCAACGGGGGCGTTTGCCAGTTTCGGCACCCTCTATGTCATCAATGATGATTTCGTCGTCCATGTTGTCACGCTTTTACAAGAGGAATCAGGAGAGGAAGGACTTGATGATGGAGGACAAGCCCAGATCGACGAGGCCGAGAATCACCGCCATGACGGCCACAAAGCCAAGGACGGCAAAGGTAGCCTTGCGCGTCTCGGCCACGGTGGGCCACGTCACCTTGCGCAGCTCGGCTCTGGAGTCCTCCACATAGCGCATGAAGCGCTGCACGGGATTGGGCTGCTCTACCTTGGGTTCCTGCGCTTTCGGGGCTTGTGCGGTCTTTTTGGCCATGGCTAATACTCGAAGGTGAAAAAAATGGCAGGGCAGGAGGGATTCGAACCCCCAACTTGCGGTTTTGGAGACCGCCGCTCTAGCCGTTAGAGCTACTGCCCTGCACAGTCCCCGGAAAGCAGGTTCCGGGGACAGAATATGTAATTATCTGACTTCGCGATGCACAGTGTGACGCTTTTCCCAAGGACAATACTTCTTGAGCTCGATGCGCTCAGTGGTATTCTTCTTGTTCTTTACAGAAACGTAGTTCTTGCGTTTGCACTCCGTGCAGGCGAGGGTGATGTTGACTCGCATGGTACTACTCGATGATTTCGGTCACCACGCCAGAACCCACGGTGTGGCCGCCTTCGCGGATAGCGAAGCGGAGGCCCTGGGCCATGGCGATGGGTGCGATGAGCTCAACAGTGAAGACGCTGTTGTCGCCGGGCATGACCATTTCGACACCTTCAGCAAGCTGAATGACACCAGTGATGTCGGTGGTGCGGAAATAGAACTGGGGACGGTAGCCGGAGAAGAAGGGAGTATGACGGCCGCCTTCTTCCTTGGAGAGGACGTACACCTGGCCCTTGAACTTCTTGTGAGGAGTAATGGACTTGGGAGCAGCGAGAACCTGGCCGCGCTCCACTTCGTCACGCTTGGTGCCACGCAGGAGGGCGCCGATGTTGTCGCCGGCTTCGCCCTGGTCGAGCTGCTTGCGGAACATTTCAACGCCGGTGCAGGTGGTCTTGGTGGTGGGACGGATGCCCACGATTTCCACTTCGTCACCAACCTTGATGACACCCTGCTCCACACGACCGGTCACAACGGTACCACGGCCGGAGATGGAGAACACGTCTTCGATGGGCATCAGGAAGGGCTTGTCGAGTTCGCGCTTGGGCTCGGGGATGTAGTCGTCAACTGCGTCGAGAAGCTCGAAGATGGGCTTCACTGCGGGGTCGTCGAGGCTGTCGGCATTCAGAGCGTTCAGAGCAGAGCCCTTGATGATCGGAATGTCGTCGCCGGGGTAGGAGTAGGAAGAGAGCAGTTCGCGCACTTCCATTTCCACGAGCTCGAGAAGTTCGGGATCGTCCACGAGGTCGCACTTGTTCAGGAAGACCACGATGGCGGGCACGCCGACCTGACGGGCGAGCAGGATGTGCTCACGGGTCTGGGGCATGGGACCGTCGGTAGCGGCAACCACCAAGATTGCGCCGTCCATCTGGGCAGCACCGGTGATCATGTTCTTGATGTAGTCAGCGTGGCCGGGGCAGTCCACGTGAGCGTAGTGGCGCTTCTCGGTCTCGTACTCGACGTGTGCGGTGGCGATGGTTATACCACGAGCCTTTTCTTCGGGGGCCTTGTCGATTTCGTCATAGGAAATGAAGGAACCCTCGTTCTTGAGGCTGGCAACCTTGGTGATGGCTGCAGTCAGGGTGGTCTTGCCATGGTCGATGTGGCCGATGGTGCCAATGTTTACGTGGGGCTTACTGCGGACGAACTTTTCCTTGCCCATGTTAATGTCTCCCTGGAAATGAAGAAATTGATTTTGTGCTGAAATCCGATTAGACAAACAGCCCGCGTATAAAGCGTGCAGCTTTGCGGGCGTTTGCATAAACCGTCCCTGACTACCAGGGATAACTTGAGTGCAGAAGAAAGTTGTGTGAGGAAAGTAGTGTGGAGCGGGAAACGGGACTCGAACCCGCAACCCTCAGCTTGGAAGGCTGATGCTCTAGCCATTGAGCTATTCCCGCATACAGGCGCCGGATCGTGTCTCCAAGACCCCAAACGGTCTGGAAGGAGTTCTACCGCACCGTAGTCACCGACTTTCGTCTTCTACAGCCAAGGCAGTTTTGCAAGAACCCCGAGAAGGGCTGCTGGTGGTGGGGGGTGGATTCGAACCACCGAAGTCACTGACGACAGATTTACAGTCTGTTCCCTTTGGCCGCTCGGGAACCCCACCACATAATTCGTATGTTCTGCTGCCAGGCACTGAGGGGAAATCCCTGGTCTTGTGTCGGGCAGCTGTTTGGCAGAATGGAGCTGGCGATGGGAATCGAACCTACAACCTGCTGATTACAAATCAGCTGCTCTGCCGATTGAGCTACGCCAGCACACGAGTCGATGTATTTACCCAAAAACTTCGGGCTTGGCAAGCAAAATTTTGCAATTTTCAAAATTTTTTTTGCATCCGGGTGACATTTGGGCCTTGCTGGCCGCCATGCGCCGATTGCGTGCGACTTATACACGCGCAATACTCAATCGGTCAAGCCCTGCGAGATCCTTTTTTGTAAAAAATTCGCAAAAATGTTTTTTGGCGAGCATGTGTCGCACTGCTTCCCCTTGTGCAAGGCCGTGTTCGAGAAGAACCCAGCCGCCCTTTTTCAAGAGCCTTCTGGCCTCGCAAACGCAGGCCTCGAGCAGTTCAAGGCCTGCGTTGTCCGCAAAGAGGGCAGATCCCGGCTCGTATCTGCGCACCCCTTCCTCCACTGCCGGATCATCCTTCGCAATGTAGGGTGGGTTGGCAAGAACCATGTCGAGGGAGGCATCGGGAAGAGGGACGTTCTTCATGTCTGCCTTAAGGACCACAAGCGATTGCGCACCCAATCGGTCCCTGTTTTTTCTGCAAACCGAAATGGCCAGGGGCGATTTTTCCAGAAGATAGCCTGCAACCCCCGACCTTTCCAGGGCAAGGCTTATGCCAATGCAGCCCGTTCCTGCGCCAAGGTCAGCAATGAGAAGGCTTTTCCGTTCCCCTGCAAGCTCAAGGGCTGTCTCGACCATGAGTTCCGTTTCCGGGCGGGGAATGAGCACACCCCTTGCTACGCCAAACTCCCTGCCAAAGAACTCCCTTTTTCCTGTCAGGTAGGCTATGGGCTCGCCCAATAGCCTGCGACCTGCAAGGTCCTGCAGAAAAGATGCCTTCTCGCCCTCCACATTGTCCCTGTCGTGCAGGCGAAGGAACAAACGATCCTTCCCAAGGATATGGGCAAGAAGTATCTCTGCCTCAAGGCGGGGATTGTCCACGTGGCCCGCAAGAAGGGCAGTTGTCCCTGCAAGAAGGGTTCTGATGCTTTCTTCCATGTACAAGACGGGGGCCACCCAAGAGGGCAGCCCCCACTCCTCAATGAATCAGTGCTTAGGCGTTGTCGGCTTGTTCGGTCTCGCTTGTTGCGACCTCCGAGCCTTGCGCCTTTCTTTTTGTGCTTTTTGACCTTGTCCGCGGCTTCGGTTTGGCTGCCCTTGCCTCTTCGCTGAAGGCAATCTCGTAGATTTGGCTGTAGTAGCGCACGGGAATGATTTCCAGCTTCTCGCGCAGATCTGCAGGGATGTCCACAAGGTCCTTTTCGTTTTGCCAGGGGATGATGGCCTTCTTGAGACCGCGGGCCATGGCTCCGAGCAGCTTTTCCTTGATGCCGCCAACAGGCAGCACCCTGCCCTTGATGTCGATTTCGCCTGTCATGCACAGATCCGAGCGCACAGGCGCGTCCTTCAGGGCAGAGAGCAGGGCAGTCGTCAGGGTGACGCCGGCAGAGGGACCGTCCTTGGGGGTAGCCCCATCCGGGACGTGCACATGTATGTCGTGCTTGTCGTCAAAGCCGGCATCAAGACCGAAGGTCGGTGCGTGGCTGCGCAGATAGCTTATGGCAGCCTGGGCGCTTTCCTTCATGACATCGCCAAGGGAGCCTGTGAGCAGGACCTTGCCCTTGCCTTCCACCACAGCCGTCTCGATGGTCAAAACCTCGCCGCCTGCCCTTGTCCAGGCAAGGCCGTAGGCCATGCCGGGGAGAAGGGTGTCCTCGAACTCCTCGTCCAGGAAGATGGCAGGCCCGAGAAGCTCCTTCAGATCCTTTCCGCAGACAGAGAAGGGAGGCTCTTCGCCTTCGGCCTTCCTGCGGGCAAGCTTGCGGCACACAGCCCCAATCTGGCGCTCGAGTTCGCGCACGCCTGCCTCGCGGGTGTAGTTCAGGATGATGCCTTCGAGGGCGTCTGAACCGATGTTCACCTCATCCATGGCAAGGCCGTTGTCTGTGACGCGCTTTTTCACAAGATAGCGTTCGGCAATGGCTTTCTTTTCCTGCATGGTGTAGCCAGGCAGGCGGATGATTTCCATGCGGTCGCGCAGGGCAGCCGGAATGGTTTCGAGCTGGTTTGCCGTGCACAGGAACATGACCTTTGAAAGATCAAAGGGAACGTTCAGATAGTGATCGCTGAAGGTGTTGTTCTGTTCGGGATCCAGCACTTCGAGCAGGGCGGACTGGGGATCTCCGCGGAAGTCGGTGCCAACCTTGTCGATCTCGTCAAGGACAATGACAGGGTTCCTTGTACCCGCATGACGCAGGGCCTGGATGATGCGGCCAGGCATGGCTCCTATGTAGGTGCGCCTGTGGCCGCGTATTTCCGCCTCGTCGTGCATGCCGCCAAGTGAGAGCCTTTCGAACTTGCGGCCAAGGGCCCTGGCAACGGATTTGCCAAGGCTGGTCTTGCCAACCCCTGGAGGGCCCACAAAGCACAAAATGGATCCGTGGGTGTCGGGATTGAGCTTGTGGACGCTCAGGTATTCCAGAATGCGGTCCTTGATCTTGGCAAGACCGTAGTGATCTTCGTCCAGGATTTGCTGGGCATTCTTGATGTCGAGATTGTCGTCAGAGAGCTTTTGCCAGGGCAGTTCGCTCACTGTCTCAAGGTAGGTGCGGATGATACTGGCCTCGGCAGCGTCCCCGTGCATGAGGGAGAGTCTGCGCAGCTGCTTGTCCGCCTCCTTCTTCACATCCTCCGGAAGGCCAGCCTTCTCGAGAGCTTCCTTGAGTTTTTCAATCTCCTCGGCCCCGCCTTCCTCGGCGTCTCCGAGCTCGTGACGTATGGCCTTGAGCTGTTCGCGCAGATAGTAGTCCTTCTGCGCCTTGTCTATGCCTTCCTTGGTGGAAGACTGGATGCGCATCTGGACTGTTGCGACCTCGACCTCGCTTTGCAGCTTCTCTGTCACGCGGCGCAGGCGTTCGACCGGATCCGGGATTTCCAGAAGCTTCTGGGCCTCGTCGGTCTTCATGCGCAGATTGGCAGCCACAAGGTCCGCAAGGCGCCCGGGTTCGTCCACGCTCTGCAAGAGCTTCACAAGTTCGGGGGAGGTCACGCCCCGCAGGGCCATAACCTTCTCGCACAATTCCCTGGCAACGCGCAGCATGGCCTCGACAGTGGCATCGTGCTCGACCTCGGGCTCAGTGACATAGTCCACCTCGGCCTTCAGATAGGGGCCTGTGGTTGTCAGCTTGCGCACCCTTGCCCTTGCAACACCCTGTACAAGGGCCTTGATCCTGTTGTCTGGCATCTTCAGGATGCGCAGGACCTGCACGACAGTGCCTGTGGTGTAGAGATCGTTTTCTGCAGGATCGTCGTCCTCCTCGTTCTTCTGGGTCAGGGCGAGCACAAAGTGCGGGCCGTTCACTGTTGTTTCAATGGCCGCAACAGAGCGATCCCTGGTGATGAAGAGCGGCAGGATCATGAAATTGAAGAGAACCACATCGCGCAGGGCAACGACAGGCAGAACGTCCGGCAGATCGCGCGCAGGGTCCTGCTGTTCCCTGGGATCAAAGGGCCCTGCGGAACGCGGGCGTTCCCTCTTTTGGGCCTCTTCCCTGGGAGATCTTTTGCGGTCCATCCGGTAGGGAGTATGCACCCTGGCCCTGCGCACGCGCAGGGTATTCGTATCTTTCTTGTCCTCGTCCACGGTCTGTTCCGGAGTCTGCCCGTCGGGCTTGTCTTCGGCCGGCATGGAGAGATCCTTTTTCTCGTCAGACATAGGTACCTCTGGTGAAACCTCGATATTCCCCGCATGGTCCGGGCCTGGGAGTGATTGCCCGCGCATCCTAAAGAAATGCCATGCAAGGATGGCACGCAGGACGGCATGGAGGGGATAAGGGAGTTTTTGTCATAGATAAGCAGCAATTTTCGTTAGGCAAGAGGCAGGCTGGGAGAGAGGCTTGGAGAGCATCCCCGAAAGGACGGGAGAGGGGCGTGCAAAAAGCGCCCGACCGGCCTGCAGTGCGGATTTGCCGGGAAAAAGATCTTGACCGCGAGCCAAGTTGCGTGTATGGGGTCTTTCCTTGTGTCTCCAGTACTTCCCTCTTTTGCCCCAGCTTTTCGCCGGGCAGGGAAGAGCTGGACTTTTGCCTTTTTCCAACCGTCTGCCCCTCATGCCCTCAACAGGGCAGGCATACGGCGCATCCCAAGCAAACGCATGTAGGGTATCAGTTGTGTTTGAAAGTCTTTCCGACAGACTCAGCAACGTATTCCGTTCCTTTCGCGGGATAAGCACACTCAATGAGGAGAACGTCAAGGCAGGGCTTCGCGAAGTCCGCCTGGCTCTGCTCGAGGCCGACGTAAACTACAAGGTCGTCGGCAGCTTCATTGAGAAGGTGCGCGAGAAATGCCTGGGCCAGGAGGTGATCCGCGGCGTTTCTCCGCAACAGCAGGTGGTCAGCATAGTCAATGAGCAGCTCATTGAGCTTCTCGGCGGCGATACCACTGCTCTCTCCCTGCAGGGACAGACTCCGGCAGTCATCATGATGGTCGGCCTGCAGGGTTCGGGCAAGACCACATCTGCTGCCAAGATTGCCAACTACCTGCGCAAGCAGAAGATGCGCCCCTACCTTGTGCCGGCAGACGTCTACCGCCCCGCGGCCATTGACCAGCTTGTTGTGCTGGCAAAGCAGCTTGCCATGCCCTACTTCCCCTCCACCACGGACATGAATCCTGTGGAGATTGCGAAGCAGGCCATGGAAAGGGCCCGCGAGGAACAGGCATCGGTGGTCATCATCGATACCGCGGGCAGGCTCCATGTCGACGAAGTGCTCATGCGCGAGCTCTCGGACATCAAGAGTGCGGTCAATCCCCAGGAAATCCTCTTCGTGGCAGACGCCATGACTGGTCAGGATGCCGTAACAGTTGCCGAGACCTTCAACGAAAAGCTGGGCATAAGCGGCGTGGTTCTGACCAAGATGGACGGCGACGCCCGTGGCGGTGCAGCACTCTCCATCAAATCCGTGACAGGAGCCCCGGTCAAGTTTGTGGGCATGGGCGAAAAGCTTTCCGAACTGGAAGTCTTTCACCCTGACCGCATAGCCGGCCGTATCCTGGGCATGGGCGATGTGGTCACCCTGGTGGAAAGGGCCCAGGAGACCATCAAGGCAGAGGAAGCCGAAGAGCTGGCCAAGAAGATGAGAAAGGCGACCTTCGATCTGGAGGACTTTCTCGTGCAGATGCGCAGGGTCAAGAAACTGGGCAGTCTGCAAAGCATCATGAAGCTCATTCCCGGCATGAGCGGCCTGAGCGAAAAGCTGGCCGAGGCTGGCAATCTGCCGGAAAAGGAGCTGGCCAGGGTAGAAGCCATCATTCAGTCCATGACGCCCCAAGAGCGCCACGACCCCGATATTCTCAACGGAAGCCGCAGGGCCCGTATTGCAAGGGGTGCCGGCGTCACAGTCCAGCAGGTCAACAATCTGGTCCGCCAGTTCGAACAGATGCGCAAGACCATGAAGACCATGATGGGCGGCAAGGGCAAGATGCCCAAGGGGCTGGGCCAGGCCATGAAGGGCCTGGGCCGCGGCGGCATGCCCATGGGGATGCCGAACATGCCGAACATGCCGGGCATGCCTGGTATGCCCGGACTTCCCGGAGGAATGCCCCAGGACATGCCCGAGGGCGCCGAAGGGGCCATGCTCTCCCAGGCAAAGCTTGACAAGCTTGCCAGGGACAAGAAGAAAAAACGCAAGGATCGCCGCAAGGCCCGCCGCAAGTAGGCCACCAGATCCTGCTTTACCATTTTGTGGAAATACGTATATTCCTTCGCACGTCGAAGCATTATCAACCAAATAGGGAGAAACAGCCAATGGCCGTTAAAATCAAACTGACCCGTCTTGGAAGCAAGAAGCATCCTTTCTATCGTGTGGTTGCAGCCAACGATGAGACCGCCCGCGATGGCCGTCCCCTGGAATTCCTTGGCTACTACAACCCCATGACCCATCCGCATCAGGTGAAGCTTGATGCCGAAAACATCAAGAAGTGGCTCGCCCGCGGCGCCCAGCCCACCGACACCGTGCGTTCCCTGCTGAGCAAGCATCTGAACGCTGCCGAACAGGCCTAGGGTATCTGCGGCCCATGCCGCAGGAAACGATTTCGATCAGGAAGGGATGCTGACTTCCCCGTACCCGGACAGTACGTGGACGCGCAGCATCCCTTTTGGAAATTCCCGGCCCTCAAGGGGGCCTTGCGTCGGGAGCACAGTCCCGATTGCGCGCAACCTCCGGGGGCTTTTGGCGGAAAACCATGAAGGAACTTCTCGAGGAAATTGCCAGGGGGCTTGTGGATCATCCAGAGGCAGTTCGGGTGAGGGAGAGTGCTCAAAGGGACGGCGTTCTTCTGACTCTGAGCGTAGCAAGCGGGGATCAGGGCAAGCTCATAGGCCGTCAGGGACGCACTGTGCGTGCCCTGCGCACCTATTTGCGGGCAGTTTCACACAAATCGGGAAGACATATGACCCTGGAGATTTCCAAATAAGTGGCAAAACACATCTGTCTTGGCCAGATTACAAGGCCCCATGGAGTGCGCGGCGAAGTCTGCGTGGACTGGTATGCCGAGGACACGGCCTACCTCGATGGCGAGATATTTCTGGAATTTCCCGATGGCAGCGCAAGGACGTTTGCAGTGAGGTCCTGGAGACCTCACAAGAACGGCCTGCTTGTCTGCCTTGAGGGCGTCAATGACAGAAATGCCGCAGAACTCCTCCGTGGCGTGCAGGTGTGTGTAGCCAGGGAAAGTCTCCCGGAACTTTCGGACAACGAAGCCTACATAGAGGATCTCTTCGGCAGGAGGGTTGTGCTGGCAGACGGCACCGAGGTCGCTGTCCTGCACCACATCGAAATGCCTGCCGGCCAGATGCTCTTTGCCCTGCGCGACGCTGAATGGGAGTACCTCTTTCCTGCAAGGGAGGAGTTTATTGTCTCCCTGCAGGATCCGATAGTCATAGATCCGCCACAGGGGCTTTTGGAAACCTGCCGCATACCCCTGCAGAAATAATCGCGCCTATATGCGCATCCTAATGCAAAAGGCCATGCTCCCCCGGACAGGGAGCATGGCCTTTTGCATTGTTCTTTTGCGTTTTTTGCCTATTTGCCGTGCAGGATGGAGAAAAGCCTTGCAAAGGTTATCTCCATGCTCTGCCTTGGCTGCGTGCCGGTCTTGATGGCGATTTCCGCATCCAGAACGCAGGTCATGCACTGGGCAAGGCGCTTTGCGCCTATGCGTTTGGCCATGGCAGCGTTCAGTGAGTAGACAGGTCTTCCCACATAGCCGTCCACCATGAGCAGCCAGAGGGTGCGGAAATTCCAGGCAAGAAGCCCAAGGATCAGAAAGGCCTGATCATCCAGATCGCCTATCTTGGCAAGCTCGCTCCACACAAGCCTTTCCTTGCCCTGCATGAGATAGTTGAGGCAGGAAAAGGTCTGGCCTTCTGCGGACCAGTCCGCTGTTCCCAGAAGGTTGGGGGTGACAGAGGTTCCGGGCTTTGCCAGAAGGGCCAGCTTGTCCAGTTCCGCTGCCACCACACCGGCAAAGCGCGGCGTGTTCTCGCACAGGGCATTCAGGGTCATGTTGTCGAGGGCTAGCCCGCGGGCCCTTGCCTGTGCTGTCACGTAGGTTCTGATGTTCTTGTCCGTAAGGCCTGCGTCACCCCAGGTCCAGCCCATCTTGGTGGCAAACTTCATGCATTTGAGCTTGTCTATGACCTGGGGGACCTTGATCTTGCCCTTTCCGTCCTGGGCATTTTCCAGGCAGAAGATGGGGAAGGAGCCAGTCAGGGGCCTTGCAAGCATCTTGTCCAGAAGCTTCCACACATCCGCGTGCCACAGATGGGCCTGGCGGACCACAACAAGGCGCACGGAGCCAAAGAGATCGCGCAGGTTCAGGGCCTCCCAGAAGCTGTTGTCCGGAGGCTCGTCCCCCCAAAAGCAGAGTCTCTTGAAGGGACCATCCTGAGGGGCCCAGGCCCTAGCCCTGGCCTCTACTTCCTCCAGCAGGATTTGCGAATCCGGGCAGGAAAGGAAGAGAAAGCCCGGGCGTTGGGACTGCGCCTGAGCACGCTGACGGGCGGCTTGGGCCATTACTTTGCCACGATGTTGACGAGCTTGCCGGGAACGACAATGACGCGCACGACATTCAGGCCGGCTGTGAACTTCTGCACGGACGGATGGGCAAGGGCTGCCTCTTCCAGGGCCTTCTTGTCAGCGCCGGTGGGCAGATCCACAGTGCCGCGCAGTTTGCCGTTGACCTGCAGGGCAATGGTCTGGGTGTCGCGCACAAGGGCTGCCTCATCGTACTTTGGCCAGCTCTGGGCGGACACAAGCCCTTCCTGACCCATGACGGACCACAGCTCCTCGCACATGTGGGGAGCAATGGGGGACAGGGTGGTGAGCACTGTGGCCATGGCAGAGGAGAACACCCTGCGGCTGCCCTCGTCCTGGCCCATCTTGGCCCTGTAGAGATACATGGCGTTCACAAGTTCCATGATGGAGGCAATGGCAGTATTGAACTGGCAGCGTGTGCCCATGTCCTCGCCTGCCTTCTTGATGGTCGAGTGTTCCTTGCAGCGCAGATCCCTGGCCTCAGCGTCCACTGCGTCCTCGGACGTAGACGAGGCTGCAGGCACGGGAAGGAGCAGGTTTTGGCTGTCCTCGAACAGGCGCCAGATGCGCTGCAAGAAGCGGTTTGCACCCTCGATGCCGGACTCTGTCCAGTCGAAGTCGCGCTCCGGCGGGGCTGCAAAGAGGCAGAACAGGCGCACGGTGTCAGCACCGTATTTGTCGATCATCTCCTCGGGATTGACGATGTTGCCCTTGGATTTGCTCATCTTGCTGCCGTCAAGCAGGACCATGCCCTGGGTGAGCAGACGCTGGAAGGGTTCGTCCAGATTGTCCGGGTAGAAGCCAAGGTCGCGCAGGGCCTTGGTGAAGAAGCGGGCGTAGAGCAGATGCAGGATGGCGTGCTCGACACCGCCGATGTACTGGTCCACGGGCATCCAGTAGGAGAGGGCGTCCTTGTCGAAGGCTTCCTTCTCGTTTCTGGCACTGGTGTAGCGGGTAAAATACCAGCTCGATTCCACGAAGGTGTCCATGGTGTCGGTTTCTCGCCTGGCCTTGCCGCCGCACTTGGGGCAGGTGCATTCCACAAAGGATGCGGTGGCGGGCAGGGGCGATTTGCCGTCCGGGAAGGTCTTGACGTCCAGGGGCAGCATGATGGGCAGGTTCTCTGCCTTTTCGGCCACAATGCCGCACTTGTCGCAGTAGACAACGGGGATGGGAGCACCCCAGTAGCGCTGGCGGGAGATGTTCCAGTCGCGCAGGCGGAACTGTGTTGTGCCCTTGCCAAGGCCCCTTTCCTGCAGGGCTTCAACGATTTTTTTCTTGCCTTCCTCGTTGGCAAGGCCGTCAAATTCGCCGGAATTGACCATGATGCCGGGTTCGGTCATGGCGCATTCCCAGGAGGCTGTGTCCTCGATCTCGCCTGTCTTGCTGACCACCTGGGTGATGGGCAGATTGTACTTGCGCGCGAAGTCGAAGTCGCGCTGGTCGTGAGAGGGAACGCCCATGACAGCGCCTGTGCCGTAGCTTGCGATGACAAAGTTGCCGAGCCAGATGGGGATCTTCTTGCCTGTGAAGGGATGGAGCACGTAGGCGCCTGTGGCAATGCCCTGCTTTTCCAGGGTCTCGGACTGGCGCTCGATGCGATCCATGTTGCGCACCTTGTCGATGAATTCCTGGATTTTGTCCTCGTTGGGCAGGCCCTTGATGATTTCCTGCACCAGGGGATGCTCTGGTGCCATGGTCATGAAGCTCACGCCAAAGACAGTGTCGGGCCTTGTGGTGAACACGGAGATGCTCTTTTCGCCGCCCACGGGCTTTTCCAGCGGGAAGACGATTTCTGCACCCTCGGATTTGCCGATCCAGTTGTGCTGCATGGCAATGACGCGTTCAGGCCAGCCACCCTTCAAAAGCTCCAGATCCTTCAGAAGCTCGTCTGCGTAGGCTGTGATGCGCAAAAACCACTGGGTGAGGTCCTTTTGCTCAACGGGCGTGTCGCAGCGCCAGCAGCAGCCTTCCACGACCTGTTCGTTGGCAAGCACGGTGTGGCAGGAAGGACACCAGTTCTGGGGGGCAGCCTTTCTGTAGAGCAGGCCCTTTTCCAGGAATTTGATGAAGAAGAGCTGTTCCCAGCGGTAGTATTCGGGACGGCAGGTGGCGAGCTCTCTTGCCCAGTCGTAGCTGTAGCCAAGGCGCTTCATCTGGCCGCGCATGTTGGCAATGTTGGAATAGGTCCAGCTGGCAGGATGGGTATTGTGCTTGATGGCAGCGTTTTCGGCAGGCAGGCCGAAGGCGTCCCAGCCGATGGGGTGCAGGACGTTGAAGCCCTGCATTCTCTTGGCCCTGGCCAAAACATCGCCTATGCAGTAGTTGCGCACATGCCCCATGTGCAGATTGCCCGAGGGATAGGGGAACATTTCGAGCACATAGTATTTGGGCAGGCTGCTCTCGTGGGTACAGGCAAAGGCATGGGTTTCTTCCCAGCGCTTCTGCCATTTCAGTTCGATTTCCTGGGGATTGTATCTTTTCATGTTTTTTTTTCGGTGGCACGGGCCTTTTTGCCCCTGCAAACAAGGATTTTTGATCAGAGGGAGGACGGGGAAAGCTTCCCTTCCTCAACGGCATTGGCAATGCTGTGCAGGATGCCGTTGATGAACTGGTAGGAGTTCTCGTCTCCGAAGTCGTGTGCAAGGATAATGGCCTCGGAAAGAATGATGCGCGAATCAATGGCCTCGGGCTGCAGAAGCTCAAAGACGCCGAGGCGCAGGATCACAAGCTCGGTCCTGCCGATGCGGTCAAGGCCGCGTCTGGCAAATTCGGCAATGATGCTGTCGAGCCTGTCCTGCTTCTCCCACACACCGCGCACAAGCTGCCAGCCAAAACCCTCGGGCTTGCGCTCCGGGCGAGGTGCTGGTGCTTCGCTCTCGGATTTGCCTTCCTTCACGGGTTTTGCGTCTTTCACTTCCCTTGCGTCCCTGGTTTCGGGATCTCTTGCCGCGTCAAGGCAAGAGAGGAAGAGGTCCTGCAGTTCGGAAAGTGTTTCTGCGTTGCGAAAATAGAGGCTGTAGAGAACCTGGAAGGCTATCTCCCTGTGGTTGTGTCTGCATTTTTTGCCCATTATGCGCTCCGTCCGCACCCTAGATCTGCTCGAGCACGCGGATGGTTTCAAGCATGGCGGAAGCAGCTTCCACGCCCTTGTTGCCGGACTTTGCACCGGCCCTGTCGATGGCCTGTTCCAGGGAATCGCAGGTCAGAAGGCCAAAGCCTAAGGGGATGTCCTTTTCAAGGCTCACCAGTGCAAGACCCTTGGCAGCCTCGCTGCAGACATAGTCGAAGTGGGGGGTGCCGCCGCGGATCACTGCGCCAAGGGCCACAATGCCGTCGTACTTGCCGGAGGCAGCCACCTTCTTGCAGGCAATGGGCAACTCAAAGGCGCCGGGCACGCGGATGATGGTGGCATCGTCCGCATTCATTCCGTGACGAGTCAGAAAATCCATGGCTCCGCTGACAAGATGCGAAACCACAAAATCATTGAAACGGGTGGCAACAATGGCGACCTTGAGGCCTTGGGCTGTCATCTGCCCTTCGATAATGTGCGGCATGTTCTCCTCCGGTCCGGGAGACTGGTTTGAAGGTTGTTTGAAAGATATGGGGAAAAATTTGTTATTTCTGGATGGTAGAATTTCTAGACAAAGCCATGCTGGGCCAGAAATTCCATGCTGATGCCTGGCCTTGCCCTGTCTTCGTCCTGCCTGTCGCTAGAGTCCCTGCCCTGTACACAAAGGCAGCGGCGCACGTACTTTCCAAGGACATCCGTTTCCATGTTGGCCATGTAGCCGGGTTTCCACAGTCGCATGCTGGTGCGCTTTTGTGTGTCCGGGATGACGTTGACGGAAAATTCCTCGTGCGTGCAGGTGTTGATGGTAAGGCTTATGCCGTCGAGGCAGACAGAGCCCTTGGGGATGACCTCGGCTGCGAATTCGGACGGGTAGTGGAAGACACAGCAAAGGGACTGGCCTGCGGGCTCTATGGACACAACTCTTGCCTGGCAGTCCACGTGTCCGGACACAATGTGTCCCCCAAGGCGGTCGCCAAGGCGCAGGGCGCGCTCGAGATTGACAAGGGAGCCGTGGGAAAGGCGTCCGAGATTGGTGCGGCGCATGGTTTCCGCCGAGGCATAGGCCGTGAAGGAGGCAGCGTCAAAGCTTTCAACGCTCAGGCACGCACCGTTCACGGCAATGGATTCGCCGTGGACAAGGGTTTGCCTTGCAAGTTCCGTACGGATGGTCAGGCGGCACTCCTGGCCTGATTTGGCTATGGAGGCTATTTCGCCGGCTGTCTGCACAAGACCCGTAAACATGGGCTAGTCCTGGCGCTGGCCGGGAATCTGGGGAAAGTTTTCGTCGCACAGCCACAGGCTGGACTCGCCGTGCAGGGTCGAGAGCTCGCCAATGCTGGGCGCAAGCCAGGAATTGGCCGGCAGATAGGCCATGGCCATATCGAGGCCCACCAGGCGGGTACCCACGTTCTTGAGCCTCAAGACCTCGTCCAGGGTGTCCGGGGTCCTGCCGTCAAAGAGGGGACGGGCTTCCCTGTCGCCTATGATGGTGTTGGCCATATGCAGGAAGAAGAGATCCACAAGACCTGCTTCCATGAGCCTCAGGCCCAGACGGCCGCCGCCCTCGCACAGAAGGTAGGGCATGCCCATGCTGTAGAGGGCCTTCATGAGGTAGTGGAGATGGTCGTCAACGGGAGCGTCCGGCCCAAACTCGCTGGCAAGCACAGTCACACCGATGTCGCGCAAGGCCTTTGCCCTGTCGCTCTTTCCTTCCTCGCAGTTGACAAAGAAGATGGCGTCCTCGGCCCTTTCGCGCAGAAGATGGTACTCTGCAGAAGAGTCGGGCAGGGTGGTGGTGAAGACAATGGCCTTGGGCTGACGTCCGCCAGCATGGATGCCCCTGGCAGTCAGCTGGGGGTTGTCCTTGCGGAAGGTGCTGCCGCCAATGAGGATGGCGCCACCTGCCCGGCCTATGCCGGAGCGCAGACGGTGCACGTCGCTGCGGGCTTCCTCGCCGGTGATCCAGCGGGAGTTGCCTGTGCGGGTGGCAATGCGACCGTCAAGAGTGGAGGCGAGCTTCAGCATGCCGAAGGGGCGCTTTTGCTCAAGCCAGGTGAGATAGTCGGCAACCACAAGGCGGCACTCGGGCTCGAGCACACCCTCGATGACATCCACGCCAGCCTCGCGCAGCCTCTGGGCTCCGCCCTGGGCCTTGGGATTGGGATCATGTGTGCCAATAACCACGCGGGAAATACCGGCCTTGATGATTGCTTCCGTGCAGGGACCGGTCTTGCCCTGGTGATTGCAGGGCTCAAGGGTGACCACCATGGTGCAGCCACGCGGGGAAATACATCTGCGCTGGGCATCCTGCAGGCAGGCGACTTCCGCGTGGGGGCCGCCGGCATGGTTGTGGTGCCCCCTGGCAACAATGACACCGTCGTGCAAAAGCACGGCTCCCACGGAAGGATTGGGGTAGGTGTCGAAACGACCCTTGCCGGCTTCAAGAATGGCCTCTCTCATGGGGAGGGCAAAGCGATGGGTACTGCTCATGATCTTTTCCTTGAAATGCGTCGTTGCCCGCAGGCCCTGTGCGCTCACACACCCATGCGGATGCATGATGGCCTGCTATGCCTCGGCCACACTGTCCTTGTGCAAAGGAGAAGTTTTTTCACAAGGGCTGGCCGATTGTCTGTATCCTGTGAAAGCCGCGTGCGCGGTGCGTAGCCTTGCCTAGAGGGCAGGCAGTTCGAAGTCGAGAGATGGCTTTTCCATCTTCTCCATGCGTATGCCGGCTTCCTCAAGCATAGCTGCGGAGAGTTCGTCCGGGTAGCTTTCGCAGTAGTAGATGGTCTTGACCCCGCAGTTGATGAGCATTTTCGAACACTGCGAACACGGATGGGTGGTGCAGAAGATGTCTGCTCCATAAACAGGGACTCCGTGCACGGCAGCCTGGACTATGACGTTCTGCTCTGCATGTATGGCCCTGCAGATGTCCAGACGCTGGCCCGAGGGGATGCCGAGGTTTTGGCGCATGCAGCCTGTATCCAGGCAGTGGGCAGTGTTTGCCGGTGCGCCGTTGTAGCCGGTGGCAAGGATGCGCTTGTCCTTGACAAGGACGCAGCCTACCCTGCGGCGCAGGCAGGTGGAACGTGTGCTCACCATATACGCAATGCGCATGAAATAGACAGGCCATGGTATGCGCTGACTATGGGCCGCACAGGCCAGGGGATCCGGGATGGTCTGCATGGGGTATCCTTCTTGTCGCCTGCCGCGTGCAATGCTGCGCGGCAGGCAAAAAACAGGCAGGTGCCAGCAGGTTGCAAAGGAAGAGGCTGCCGGCGTGCAGCAAAGAAGCATACACGTTGCAGGCAGCGAAAACAAGTTGCCATTTTCCCGAAAAATTGGGGAAAACGGCCGCCATGGCCCCTGTACGCCAAGGGGGAGCCCTTGCCACGCGGGCAAAGGCTCCCCCCTGGAAGAAGTCGTCAAAAAATATGCTGCGTCTTGCGCCGGGCCGGGATTTGCCTACCAGGTGAAGATGGGGAAGGAGCTTGCGAAGTCCTGCACTTCCTTGCGTGTCCTGGCGATCACGTTTGCATCGCCAATGTTGTTCAAAACGGTCACGATGAAGTTCCCCACAGTCTTCATGTGCTCTTCCTTCATGCCCCTGGTGGTCAGGGCGGCAACGCCAATGCGGATGCCGCTGGTCACAAAGGGAGATCTGGTCTCGAAGGGCACGGTGTTCTTGTTCACGGTGATGCCTGCCTCGTCGAGGGCGTGTTCTGCGTCCTTGCCGGTGTACTCCTTGTCACGCAGATCCATGAGCATGAGGTGATTGTCCGTGCCACCACTGGTGAGCTTGAAGCCTGCGTCGAGCAAAAGTTTGGAGAGCACCTGGGCGTTGCTTATGACCTGCTTGCTGTAGGTCTTGAAGCCGGGGCGCAGGGCCTCGCCGAAGGCTACGGCCTTGGCTGCTATGACGTGCATGAGGGGGCCGCCCTGGATGCCGGGGAAGATCTGGCTGTTCAGGGGCTTGCGCAGATCCTCGCTCGCAAGGATCATGCCGCCTCTGGGGCCGCGCAGGGTCTTGTGGGTCGTGGTTGTGACCACATGGGCGTAGGGCACGGGAGAGGGGTGCAGGCCTGCTGCGACAAGGCCTGCAATGTGGGCCATGTCCACCAGAAGCTTTGCGCCCACCTCATCGGCAATGGCGCGGATGCGGGCAAAGTCGATGATGCGGGGGTAGGCAGAGGCGCCGGCAACGATCAGGCTGGGATGGCAGGCCTTTGCCTTTTCCTCCAGGGCATCGTAGTCGATGCGGCCGGTTTCCCTGTCCACGCCGTAGGATTCCACCTTGAAGAATTTTCCGGAAAAGTTCACCGGAGACCCGTGGGTCAGGTGTCCGCCGTGGGAAAGATTCATGCCGAGAATGGTGTCGCCTGGCTTGATGAGAGCAAAATAGGAGGCCATGTTGGCCTGCGAGCCGGAATGGGGCTGCACATTCACGTATTCGCAGCCAAAGAGCTTTTGGGCACGCTCGATGGCAAGGTTCTCTGCCATGTCCACAAATTCGCAGCCGCCGTAGTAGCGATGGCCCGGATAGCCTTCTGCGTACTTGTGGGTCAGGGCACTGCCCTGGGCCTGGCGCACGGCCGGAGACACAAAGTTCTCGGAGGCAATGAGCTCGAGCTTTGTCAGCTGCCGCTCGCTCTCCAGGGCAATGACACGGGCAAGTTCCGGATCTTCAAAGAGGATTTCGTCCATTGGAGGCTCCTGGGATTGTCGCCTGCCTTGGGCAGGGCTGTTTGGCAGACAAAAGGCTTTTTTGGGCCTTGGCCTGCAGCAGAAAAAAAGACTCGCAGCCCTTGCTTGTGTGCAAAGGCTGCGAATATCTCAGGCAAATCTTGTGCCCTGCAGGACTAGTCGGTCCACTTCTTCAGGACAATGCTGGCGTTGGTGCCGCCAAAGCCGAAGGAGTTGCACAGGGCGTACTCACAGGCCACATGGTTGGCCTTGTTGGGCGTGTAGTCGAGATCGCACTCTTCGTCCGCGTTTTCCAGATTGATGGTGGGCGGAATGATCTCTTCCTTGAGGGCAAGGGCCGTGAAGCAGGCCTCGATGCCGCCGGCTGCGCCCAGAAGGTGGCCGGTCATGGACTTTGTGGCGGAAATATGCAGGTTCTTGGCGTGGTCGCCAAAGACCTTTTTCATGGCGCGCGTCTCGATGACGTCGCCCTGTTTGGTGGAGGTGGCATGGGCATTGATGTGGCCTACGGCCTCGGGAGCAATGCCTGCGTCCTTCAGGGCGTTGCGCATGGCCCATTCCATGCCTGTGCCGTCGGGCTCGGGAGCGGTCATGTGGTAGGCATCGCAGGAAGCGCCGTAGCCGACGATTTCCGCGTATATCTTGGCGCCGCGTGCCTGGGCGTCCTCAAGAAGCTCCAGCATGAGCAGACCGCAGCCTTCGCCAATGACAAAACCGTCGCGATCCTTGTCGAAGGGACGGGAGGACATGGTGGGATTGTCGTTGAAATGGGTGGAAAGGGCCTTTAAGGCTGTAAAGCCGGCAACGCCAAGGGGCGTCACGGTTGCTTCGCAGCCACCGGAGATGCAGGCGCGCACGCGGCCGAGAACCATTTCCGAATAGGCTGTGCCCAGGGCATGGCTGGCAGAGGCGCAGGCCGAGGTGGTGACGTAGTTCGGGCCCTTGATGCCGAACTTGATGCCGAGTTCGCCTGGTCCCATGTTGGAAATGAGCATGGGGATCATGAAGGGCGAAATCTTGTTGGGGCCGGATTTGAGCAGCTTTTCCTGGTAGATTTCAATGGTGCGCAGACCGCCGAGGCCCACACCCATGATGACACCGGTGCTGTGCTCGTTCTCCGGGGTGACCACAAACCCGGAGTCTTCCATCAGCATGGAGCCAGCGGCAGAGGCGAATTGGGTGAAGCGATCCATATGCCTTGCCTGTTTGGCAGAAACATATCTGGTCGGATCGAAGTCCTTCACTTCTCCGGCCACCTTGGAGTCGTACTCGGTGGCGTCAAAAAGCGTAATGGGGCCAATACCGGATTCGCCAGCCTTGATACGGTCCCATGTTGTAGCCATGTCCAGACCAAGGGGCGAGAGACCGGCAAGACCGGTGATAACGACGCGGGGTCGAGCCATTGCTCCTCCTCCATTCTGATGAATTTTTGCTCGTTGAAACAGGGGCAGGGCCATGATGGCCCTGCCTCGAAAAAAACGGAAAGTGAACTAGGCCTGCTTGGCTTCGATGTAGCTGATGGCGTCCTGGACCTTCTGGATCTTCTGGGCGTCGTCATCGGCGATTTCGATGTCGAACTCTTCTTCCATGGCCATGATCAGTTCGGTCAGGTCCAGGGAGTCTGCGCCAAGATCTTCGACAAAGCTGGCTTCGGGCTTCACTTCGTCAGCGGTCACGCCAAGCTGGTCCACGATGATTTTGGTAACCTTATCGGCAACGTCAGACATGTTTTCCTCCAGGTAGTGTTGGTTTGAAGTCGGGATACGTGTCCCGAATATCAGCAGTACATGCCGCCGTTGACGGCCAGAACCTGGCCTGTGATGTAGGCGGCTTTGGGTGAGGCCAAAAAGGCCACGGCATTTGCCACATCGTCGGCAGTGCCCAGACGCTTCAGGGGGATGGCTTCCGTGTACTGGGCGCGCTGTTCCTCGCCGAGAACGGCAGTCATTTCCGTTTCGATGAAGCCGGGGGCCACGGCGTTGACACGAATGCCACGGGCAGCCAGCTCCTTGGCGTTGGACATTGTCAGTCCGATGATACCGGCCTTGGAGGCACAGTAGTTCGCCTGGGCGGCATTGCCCATCTGTCCGACGACAGAAGAAATATTGATGATGCAGCCAGAGCGGTTCTTGCTCATGATGCGGGCCGCTTCCCTGGTGCACACGAAGGCACCGCGCAGGTTCACGGAAATGACCGCGTCAAAGTCCTCGTCCTTCATGCGGATGAGGAAACCGTCCTTGGTGATGCCGGCATTGTTCACAAGCAAGGCCAGATTGACCTTGCCCTTGATTTCGTTCTGGAAGAACGAGGCGACGGCCGCGGCGTCAGCCACATTGAGGCAGTGGCACTGGGCAGCCCCGCCCAGGGCCTCGATTTCCTTGACAACGCCCTCGGCCTGCTCGGGACGGCTCACATAGGTGAGAAGAATCTGGTAGCCGTCTTTTGCAAGGGCCAGGGCAATGGCGCGGCCTATGCCGCGGGAACCACCGGTCACAAGGGCCGTGGGTGCTGTGGCGGAAAGGGTAGTCACGATCGAACTCCGTATGATGCCGGTGAACAGGGATTGGCAGCCATGTGGACGGCTTGCTGTCCGCTAGAAGCGCAAAAGCGCGCCGCCCCAGGTCAGGCCGGAGCCAAAGGCAGTAGTCAGAACCAGCTTGCCCTTGGCAAGGCATCCCTGTGTCTTGGCCTCGGCCAGGGCAATGGGTATGGAAGCAGAGGACGTGTTGCCGTAGTGGGAAAGATTGGTAAAGACGTGATCCGTGGCAATGCCGAGGCGTTCGCCAACGGCTTCCACAATGCGGATGTTGGCCTGATGGGCAACAAGCAGATCCACGTCTTCGACGGTGTAGTTGTTGCGTGCGAGCAGGTCCTTGCAGATGCTCGTCATGTTGCGCACTGCAGCCTTGTAGGTCTCGCGCCCGTTCATGCGGATGAAGAAGCCCTCGTCCACGGGATCGCCCATCTTGTAGGCGCAAGCTGTGCCGCCGCCAACCACGATGAGATCACGGCCGTTGCCATCGCTTAGGCACTCCACGTCCTCAAGGCGTGCCAGGGCGTTTTCGGCCTCGCCGCTGATGACCATGGCGCCGGCTCCGTCGCCAAAAAGCACGCAGGTGGACCTGTCCTGCCAGTTCACGCGCCTTGTCATGGCCTCTGCGCACACAAAGAGGATTCTGGCCTTCGGGTTTGCCTGCAAAAAGGCGTGGCAGACCGAGAGACCGTAGATAAAGCCCGTGCAGGCAGCGGAAATGTCAAAGGCCATGACAGCACCAGCGCCCAGATTTCCGGCAATGATGCAGGAAAGGGAAGGGCTCAGGTGGTCTGGCGTGCCTGTAGCCACGATGACGTGGGTGAGCGAGCTTGCCTCAACGCCTGCTTCGGCCAGGGCATCCCTGGCTGCCATGGTGCCGAGATCGGAGGCATTTTCCCCCTCGGCTGCCACATGGCGGAAGCTGATGCCGGTCCGTGTGCGTATCCACTCGTCGCTTGTGTCCACAACACGGCTCAGGTCGTCGTTGGAGAGGATCTTCTCGGGGGAGTGCAGGGCAAAGGAGTGGATGTAGAGATTTGTCATGGCGGTCCGATTATGAACAGCCTCGTACCAGGGTACGGGCTTTCAGGGGGAGCGTGCTCCCCATTGGGGTGCATGGCCTGCAGTAGCAAACACGCAAGGGGTATTATAGGCCCTCACCTGCCTGCTTCGCGGAAATTTTGCGGAACCAGTGATTCCTAAAGGGCGCGGGAAAAGCGGGTCAGCTCCTCGTTGGCAAGGATGGTTTCGCCAAGCTTGGCTACCGTTTCCTTGCGCACAAAGGTTCCGGCCATGGAAACGGCCGAGGTGATGGCGCGGCTGTTGGACCTGCCATGGCAGACAATGGCCAGGTTTTTCAGGCCCAGCAGGGGCGCTCCCCCGTATTCGGCGTAGTCGATGGTCTTGCGGAACTGCTTGAAGGCATTTTTCGCAAGCAAGGCGCCCATCATGGGCATGATGCCGCTTTTGAAGACCTTCTTGAGCATGTTGGTGAGCGATGTGGCAAGGCCTTCGCTCATCTTGACGACTATGTTGCCCACAAAGCCGTCGCAGACCACGACGTCTAAATCCCCGGTAAAGATGTCCCTTCCTTCCGCGTTGCCCACGAAATTGAGGTTCTTTGCCAGTTTGAGGAGCTCGTAGGCCTCCTTCACCTGGGAGTTGCCCTTGCCCTCTTCCTCGCCAATGGACAATATGCTCACCCTGGGGGAGGCATAGTTGAGAATGTCCCTCGCGAAGGCATCGCCCATGAGGCCGAACTGGAAGAGATGATAGGGGCGACAGTCCACGTTTGCGCCTGCGTCGAGCAGGACAACAGGCTGCTTTTCCGTGGGAAGAATGGTGCACAGGGCGGGACGCTCCACACCGTGGAGGCGACCGATGGTAAACATGCCACAGGCCACGGCCGCACCGGAATGTCCGGCACTGACCACAGCGTCCGCGACCTGCTGGCGTACCAGGGTACAGCCGATCTGGATGGACGACTTCTTCTTGCGGCGCAGAACATCCGCAGGACGTTCGTTCATCTGCACGACCTCGTCGGCCTGAACAATATCGTACTCTGCGCCGGAAGTGTCTGTATGGGCAAGCACTTCCTTGATGCGCTCCGTTTCTCCCACAAGGAGAACCTTGAGATTGTTCGTACGGGAAGCCTCAAGGGCTCCCGGTACGATGACCGAGGGCCCGAAATCGCCGCCCATGGCGTCCACTGCAATGATGGGGGACTGGCTCATGCTTGCGCTCGCTTCGTCCGGATACTCCCGAGCACGCTGTCCGGACCCTGGTCCGACATTGGGCAGATGCAGGAAGAAGTCTCCAAGAAATCTGAAAGGATGTCCCTAAAGGGTGTCCCTACTTGCTGCCGAGAACGGTCTTCAGGCCTTCGTAGTTCTGGGGCAGGGTGTGACCGTTGTAGGTGTGGCAGTTGGGGCACACGGTATGGGGCAGGGTGGGCTCGCCGCAGTGGCAGAAGATCACGGAAGGCACGGCCACACGGTCGTGGGAACGACGCATGCCCTTGCGGGAGCGCGACTTTTTGTTTTGCTGAACAGCCATTGGAAGTTCTCCTTGAGAATATGGTCCGGCCGTTTCTGTCTGGCAGAAGGCGCGGGAAAAATGCAATAGACAAAACTCCCCCGATGACGGGGGCTTTTTCAAAGAAGCCTGCTTTAGCAAAAACTTTGTCTTCTGTCTATGCTTTTTCTACCTTGAGCCCGCGCAGGACAGCAAGCCTCGGATCCCCCTCGTCCTTAGGGCAGGAGCAGGGGCCCTGGTTCAGGTCTGCTCCGCAGTGGGGGCACAGTCCCTTGCAGTCCGGGCGGCACACAGGCGTTGGGGGAAGGGCCAGGGCGAACTGCTCCCAGGCAATGGCTGCAAGATCCAGCATGAGTGCCCCGTGCTCAAGCAGAAGATGGTCGTCGCCCTCGGAAAAATCGTTTTGTGCAAGCGTTTCCCCTTCGTCTGGGGCCTGCACATAGTCTTCAAAGGGCTCGTCAACTTCGACTTCCATGTCCTTTGCGCAACGGCAGCAGGGAACAACGACCTTCGCACCAATGCGGCCGCACAAAAGCCAGCCCTCGTCCGTGGGAAGGATGGTCAGCTGCATGCACGGCGCGCTGACAAGCCGGCAGTCCATGCGGAATTCCTGCAGGGGATCTTCCCAGACATGGGTCTCGTTCACTTCATAGCGCTTCCCCTGCGGGGGAATGTCGCGCAGGGGAATGTGCAGGGGATTCTTGTGTGGCATGAGTTGCGTCTCCGTGAAACGTGGTTGTCCTGTGCCCTTTGCCTGGGATCAGGGGGATGCCCCCTAGAGTTCCGTGACAAGGAGAAGCACTGCGAGGGTGACAAAGATGAGGGTGCAGGCCTTGTTCAGGATGACCTGTCCTTTGGCAGTGCGGTTGAAGCGGGAAAAGATGCGGCCGGCAAGCAGGGAAACCGAGGAAAAGGCCACAACGGTTGCGGCCATGAAGATGAGGCCCAGCTGCAGGCACTGCATGCCTATGCTGCCCCTTGAGGGATCGCAAAACTGCGGAAGCAGGGCCAGGAAGAACATGGTCACCTTGGGATTGGTGATGTTCATGATGATGCCGCGCCGATACAGTGCAAGGTAGCCCGGAAAGTCCGGGGGCTTTCCCTGATGCTGCACTGCAGCTGCCTTCCACGAAAGCCAGGCAAGGTAGAGAAGGTAGACGGCGCCAGCACACTTTATGAGAGTGAAGGCCAGGGGAGAGGCCTTGATGAGAGCGGCAATGCCAAGGGAGACAAGGGCTGTGTGCACGCAAAGGCCAGTCACAAGGCCTGCCATGGTGGCAAGGCCAGCCCTTGCTCCGTGTACTGCGGACTGGGCCAGCACAAAGATGATGTCCGGCCCCGGAGCGTAGCCTAAGAGCAGGGCTGTGAAGAAGAAGGACGTGGCTGTGAGTGCTGAAATCATGATTTTCTGCTGGAAGAGAAAAAGGCGAGCTTGTCGTATCGCGCCATCTTTTTGACCCTTGCCTCAAGGCGCAGGGCTTCGGGCCTAGAAGAACAGGCGAGGCTTGCCTCAAGGACAACGGGTCTGCGCCCCCTCGTGTAGCGCGCGCCCCCGGAAAGGAGGCCGTTGTGCTGGGCAAGGCGTCTTGCCACATCCCTTGCTATGCCGCAGTAGAGGGTTCCGTCCGCGCAGCGCACAAGGTAGACGTGCCATGCGCCATCATCCGAAGCAGGGTTGCAGTTTTGGCACTCCTTGTCAGACAAGCCAGGAGACCAGCGCAAGACAGACAATCCAGGATCCTATGCGCCAGGGCCAGGGATTGGGCACGTGCCCTGTGAGAAGGCGGTGCGTGTTGTAGTAGAGGCCTGCTCCGGCTGCCAGGATATAGAAGAAGGCAAAGCCCAGGGCTGCGAGAAAGCCCCACTGGAAAAGACAGGTGAAAAACAGCACCATGGTGATGAAGTTGGCAAGCTGCATGCCCCGGCAGGCATCGAGCCTGTTGTCCCGGAACTGGAAAACGGTGAATCTCGCGCCACCAGCGCGCTGCCCGTTTCCACTGTATGTATTGTACTGCCCGTAACTGTAGTTGCGGGCTGGCTCGTGCGTGGAATCGCCCACGTATTCGGCCTCGAGAACTTCCTTCTTGTTGTCGTCGGGCATGTGACACCTCACAATTGCTGTGCCAGAAAAGACAGTGACCCTGCATGGGTCGGGACGCGCACACCTTGGCAGGAAGCGCTATCCGAAAAAAGTATACGTTTCTTGCCCCGCACGGACAAGGCCCGGGCCAGGCAAGGCAGGGTATCCTAGGGCTGGGGGAATTCCTCGTCCTCGCCGCTTCCTTCCTCGTCTGCCGGATCCTCGCAAGGAGCAGGCCCCTGGGGGGATTGGTAGAGTATCTCCTTGTCCACGGGCCCCCAGTCCTTGACGGAGAGTTCGGGGGTGATGAAACCGTAGTGGTTTTCCCTGCGCACTGTGAAGACTACGCGTATGGGTTTGCCGACAAGGTCTGCGCCAATGCGATCCGCCATGCCCCAGCCCTTGGCGTGGAGTATGGTGCCGTCCTCGAGGTCCCTGATGTTCATCTCGAGGCTGTCCTGGCGGGAGCGGAAGGTCTGTCTGCTTGTGATCTCCACAGGCTTCGACACGAAGACAGGCTCTGTGTTGCCCGGACCAAAGGGTTCCATGAGCCCGAGTTCCCTGGATGTGGTGCTTGAGCCCACGTTTTTCAGGGCTGTCTCGCCGTCAAGCCAGATGACCTCCTCGCCCGGAGCCTGCAGGCGCTTTCTTGTCGCCTCCTGGAAATCCTTGCGGAAGGCCTCGAGGAAGCCCGGCATGATGCGCACGCCTGCAGCCTGCCTGTGTCCCCCGAAGGCCATGAGGTGTTCGGGAATTTCCGAAAGGCAGGCGTAGAGGTCAAAGCCGGGAATGGAGCGGCCGGACCCTTTGAGGGTGTCCTTGTCATCGCAGATGATGATGCAGGGCACGTGGAATTCCTCGATGATGCGCGTGGCCACAATGCCGATGATGCCGGGATGCCACTGCTTGCCGTAGAGCACAAGGCCGCACTTGCCGCTGTTTTTTATGTGCTGCTGTGCCTGGGCGCGGGCCTCGTCGAGAATGATGAGTTCTGTGTCGCGCCTTGTGGAATTGAAATCGTTGAGCTGTTCCGCGAGCTCCAGACCCTTCTTGTAGTCCGTGCAGCGCAAAAGCTGCAGGGCCACGCGGGCGTGGCGCATGCGTCCTGCCGCGTTGATGCGCGGGGCAAGCTTGAAGCTCACCTGGGAGGCAGAGACAGGGGCGTTGATGTGCATGCCGGAGACTGCCTTGAGTGCGGCTATGCCCGGGCGCTTGGGACGCTCGAGGCGTGCGAGGCCTGCGCGCACAAGGATGCGGTTTTGCCCTGTCAGGCGCATGACGTCCGCAAGGGTGCCAAGGGCAACCAGATCGAGCACGCGGTCCATCTTGAAGGATTTGCCTGTGTGCTTGCGCAGACGCATGTTCACTGCGGCCATGAGGAAGAAGGCAACGCCCACGCCAGCAAGATGGGGGCAGGGCACCTCTTCCGGGGCGCACATGCGCGGATTGAAGAAGAGTGTCGCAGGGGGAAGGGGATCCGGGGGCAGGTGGTGATCCGAGACCACCACGTCCATGCCCAGTTCCCTGGCCCTGGCAATGGCCTTGACGTCGGCTATGCCGGAGTCCACGGAGAGGAGAAGCTGACAGCCCATTTCGGCCAGCTTCTCGATGGCGTTCACGTTGATGCCATAGCCCTCTTTATGGCGATCCGGAATGTGCCAGAGCACGCTGAAACCGTGGTACTGAAGTATGTCCAGCACAAGGGCCGTGGAGGTGGTTCCGTCCACGTCGTAGTCGCCCCAGACCACAAGCTTCTTGCCTTCCAGAAGGGCTTTGACGATAAAGTCTGCGGCCTCGGGGATTTGCGGCCACTGATTGGGATTGATCAGGCCTGACAGGCGGGCGTCGAGGTAGGCGTTGACGTCGTTTTCCTCGACAATGTTGCGACGCCAGAGCAGTTCCTGCAAAAAGGTGGATATGTTCAGTTTCTCAGCCAGCGCAGGGGAAGGCTTGGGCTCGGGGCCCTGTCTCATGTACCAGATAGCCATTTCTTGTTCCAAAAAAACGATTGAAAAGGAAAAACGCGTACGCTGCGCAAGAAAGACGCGCAGGGATTTGTGTCGTTGGTGTTTTGCTGCCCCATAAGGCGTGCGCCCTGGGGCTGCCCCTGAGGGGCAGAATGTGGGGGAAGAGGGGATACGGGTTTGCCTAGGCTTCGATTTCTTCCAGGATGGCCCTGGCTGCGGCAACGGGATCGTCCGCTCTTGTGATGGGGCGGCCCACGACCAGATAGTCTGCGCCGTTGGCAACGGCCAGGGAAGGCGTCATGACGCGCGCCTGATCGTTGGCAGCGGATCCTGCAGGACGGATGCCGGGACAGAGAACCTTCAAGGATGTTGCGGACTTGATGCGGGCTGCCTCGTGCCCGGAACAGACCACGCCGTCCAGGCCCCAGGAATCGGCAAGGCCTGCCAGCTCCATGGCAAAGTCCTGCGGAGCCCTTGTGATGCCGGGCATGCTCCCTTCTCCAAAGCTTGTGAGCACAGTGACGCCAAAGATGAGGGGTCTTTCCTCGCCTGCCTCGTCAGCAGCTGCCCTGGCGGCCCTGCACATGGCCTCGCCACCTTGCGTATGCACAGTGAGCAGCTTTGCCCGTGTTTTGCAGGCAGAGCGCACGGCTGCGGCTACGGTATTGGGAATGTCGTAGAACTTGAGGTCCAAAAAGACGGAAAGGCCCATGGCGTCAAGCTCGTTCACAAGGGCAGGGCCGCTTTTGACAAAGGCTTCGAGGCCCACCTTGCACCAGGAAAGGGTGCCGGAGAGATTGCGCGCGCAGGCAAGAAGATCCTTCGGGTCGGAAAAATCCAGTGCTACGATAAGTTCTGCCATATGCTTTTTCCTTACCCCCTGGCGTGCAGAAGGTCGTCGATGGCTGCCCTGTTCAGGGCTGTTTTAAGAGTCGCGGCAAGATAGAGGGCGCGCAGGCTTTCGTAGGCCCTGTCGAGGTTGTCGTTGACAAGAACGCTGTCGAACCAGCGAGCCTCGGCTATTTCCCTTTTGGCATTGCCAAGGCGGGTGGCGATCACCTCCTCGCTGTCCGTGCCCCTTGAACGCAGTCTGCGCTCGAGTTCTTCAAGAGAAGGCGGGAGGATGAAGACTGTAGCTGCGTGGGGCAGGCTCAGCTTCAGCTGGGCAGCACCCTGCACGTCCACGTCGAGAAGCACATCCTGTCCCCTTGCAAGGGTTTCCTGCAATGGCGCAAGCGGAGTGCCGTAAAAGTTGCCGTGCACTTCGGCCCATTCGGCAAAGCCGCCCACGCTGCGCATCTGGGCAAAGCGCTCCCTTGTCAGAAAGTGGTAGTCCCTGCCGTCGACCTCGCCTTTGCGGGGGGCGCGGGTGGTGCAGGAAATGGAAAAGCCGAAATCGGGGAATTCCCTGAGCAGCCTGTGCACCAGGGTTGTTTTGCCGGCTCCCGAGGGGGCGCTGAGTACAAGTGCAGTTCCGAGACGCATGATGATCCTCACCACAGGGCAGTTATTCCAGGTTCTGGGCCTGTTCGCGGCATTTTTCCAGTTCGTTCTTGTAGTCCACGACCAGGCGCGAGAGCTGGACATCGGGCACCTTGTTGCCGCAGGTGGTGATTTCGCGGAAGCATTCCTGCAGGGTAAAATCCAGGCGTCTGCCCACATCCGCGTCGCTGGCAAAGAGTTCGCGCATGCGCTCAAGGTGGGTGTTGAGCCTTGTGAGCTCCTCGGTCACGTCCAGGCGGTCGAGCAGGATGACTGCTTCCTGCAAAAAGCGCGTTTCCGCCAGTTCGCCCAGATTGTGTACGGCAAGCTCTTCCATGATGCGTTCGCGCAAAGCCTCGGCACGCTCTTCCTTGATGGCAGGCGCGCGCTCGCGGAGGATGTCCGTCCACTGCTCAAGGCGCAGGACCCTGGCGAGTAGATCGTGGCCAAGGGCTGCGCCCTCGGTCTCCCTGGATTCGTTCCAGTCCTCAAGGGCAAGGGCAAGGCCCTTTTCCAGGGTGAGGACCACCTCTTCATCCACGTCCTCGGCCGAGGAGATCCACAGCTCAGGTATGGTAAGAAGGGCGTTGTAGTCGGGCTGGAAACTGTCGCCGCGCTCGGTAGCCAGAGCCACAACAGAGGCCAGCATGCCCCTTGCCCTGGCCTTGTCGAAATGAAGATCCGGATCCGCTGCAAGAAACTGCAGGTTCAAATCGATGTTGACCCGTCCCCTGGCAGCGTATTTGCGCACCATCTTGTCAAAGCGGTTTTCCAGATTGGCGACACTGGGGGGCAAGGTCCACTTGATATCCAGCCTTTTGCCGTTGACGCTGCGGATTTCCCACTGCTGGGTAAAAAGCTCGTTTTCCATGATGCAGCGTCCGAAGCCCGTCATGCTTCTCATATCTGTCCATCCTCGCAAAGAAGAAAGCCCTGGTGTTAGCCCCTGCCACTTGCCATGAAAGGGCAGCTTCCCTGGGGGAAGGCATTTGCACAATCAATGGCAACAAGGCACAAGCCTAAAGGAAAAAATGGGCAAGTTCAAGGTGTCACGTTTGCTTTCCGCTTCTTTCTTCCACAAGGCAAACAGCCGGGCGGATGGACGCGCATGGTATGGTTGATGGCGCGACTGTCCCATGGAGATTGCGGAAGAGACGGCGCAAAGCCCTCAATAGGGGGGGCCAAATGAAGCGAATACTTTTCGTTTTGCTGCTGATACTGCTCTCTTTGCTCTTGAAGGGGGACACGAGACAAAAAAACTCGGCAGGCAGTCTTGCACGGGGGACGTTCACCCAAAGCGCCGTGCAAGACCCGGTTCCTGTTACCATCAAGAGCCGGGGGTCTCTTGACCGAACCTAACTTACATCGCCTGCGTATGCCCCATTCGTAAGAGTGGGGTAAGCAGGCGTGTGCTGCCTGCTTCAGCTCCTACGGCTGATGAGCTGACAATATTTTCTTGTATGAAAAATTTTTATTGCAATCTATTCTGTAAAAAGATAAATTATATCCATTGAGCAATGTACCCCCCCCCTTTTTTTTCAAAATGGAAGTTTGGAAAGTGAATTTTAAGGTGTGTCCGCATGCTCAAATCATTCGCAGGGCCTTGTGATAGCCTGATGGTCAGTCACACCCTCCAACCTGTAACCGGTCGACTGCAACCATGAGATGCACTACTCCTACCTTCATCGTTGAACTGCCTCTGCGTGTCGACGACCGCCTTGAGCGCTTTCTCAAAAACGCGTTCGAATTTGGCTGGTCGCTCTACAACGCTACGCTGACTTCAGCATTGGACTGTCTCAAGCGCATGCGCGATAGCCAGTCCTGGAAGGATACCTGTGAAATGGAGAAGGGGCCTGAGCGCAACAGGCGGTTCAGCGAAATCCAGCGCAACTATGGGCTGACCGAATTTGGGCTTAAAACCGTTGCCAACAATCACAGAAAGGCAAGCGGGCGCGACCAGTTGGGAGCGCATGAAGCCCAGTGTATAGGGAGAACTGTCTGGCGCGCTCTCGAGCGCTATCTGTTCAAGAAAAACGGAAGACCGCGCTACAAGTCTCGGAAGCGGGGGCTCAACACTATCGAGGGCACTGACAACCACGAGATAATCTACAAGCCTGAGAAACAGGTTGTGTACTGGCGAAAGCATACTCTGCCTGTCATCTACAAGGAAACACCCTGGCTCAGGGAGGCTTTATACGAACAGCCGGACCTTGCGGTCCACAAACGGGTGAAATATTGCCGTTATCGTACGCCGTTCCCTTAATGGCAAGAAGCGCTGGTTTGTGCAGATTTGCCTGGAAGGGATACCCCCTGTGCGCTACAAGTACGCTTCCAAGTCCGAGGTCATGGGTATAGATCCGGGTCCAAACAAAATTGCCTGTTTTCATCCGCAGGAAGCCGCAATCCATGAGGTTGCTCCGAATGTGGACATGAAGGGGAAGGAAATACGCCTTCTGCAGCGCAAGATTGATCGCTCCATGCGAGCCATGAACCCGGACAACTATGAAGATGACGGACAAGCCAGGGAAGGTGTTCATGAATGGAAGGTCAGCAAGCGGTGTGCCCGCTTGCGCGCAAAGCTTAAGGAGCAGTATCGCGTAACGGCAGAAACAAGGAAGCGTGATCATGGCACGCTTGCCAATCAGCTGTTCCAACGGGCTGGAAAAATCAAAATCGAAAAGAATTCCTATCGTTCCTATCAGAGAAATTTTGGACGATCGACGCAACGCTCGGGAATGGGCGAGTTCGTTCAGCACCTCAAGCGCCGGGCCGCAAGTGCTGGCTGTGTGGTGGAGGAACTCAACGCATACACCCTGAAGATGTCGCAATACGATCCATTTACCCTGAGTTCCCGGGTAGATTTTCTCACCACACATCGTGCCCCCTAAAAGTTTCCAACGCGGGGGTATTCCTTTGCGGGGTGAACCTTCAGGAGTTTGTAGATGTCGTTCTGAACCTTGGTCGGCTCAGAGGGGATAACTACCCTTTGGAAGATTTTTGCATGTTGATTCGCCATGTTGGAGAGCACTGCGTCAATAGAGTACTTGCTGGCGCGAATCTCCAACTGTAATGTTTGTAGCACTGCAATTGCAATGAATGTGAGCAACAAGTGTCCTCTAAGTGTCTCCTCCTTTTCAATAAACAAAGGTAATAGTGAGGCGTAATTTTTAGCAATATCAAATACTTGTTCTATTTCTTGCCGTACGTAATATGTTGAGAGGAGCTC